>JASLXV010000001.1:0-33025 GCA_030740155.1 Dehalococcoidia bacterium
GACACATTTGCTCCTTTCTGGAAGTAATGTACCTTCACTCCAGGAGCTCACGCCACTTCCACTTTCTCGGGTTTTCTTACACCCCAATGTGTCCCATTATCGCTGACGGTCTACAGTCTAGCATAAGGGTTTCCTATTGGAATCAAGCCGCGTGTTGAATTCAAGCTGCCGGGCAGGCTGGTACGACAGGGAAGATTCGTCGTGGATGACCCGGATGTGTAGCGGCGATCGAGCCGAGGTTGCCAGCGTAAGCGGCCAATGATAGCATTTTTATGTCCTTAATCGGCCATGTCGCGAAAAGCGTCTGGTCTGAATCTAAATCAACATTCGGGAGGATGTTATGCGTTGCATACTCAAGGTTTCATTCCCGGTAGAGGCGGGTAACGCGGCGATTCGAGACGGCAGCCTGGGAAGGAAGATCTAGTCGATCTTCGAGGATGCCAAGCCAGAGGCGGCCTACTTCACCGCGGAAGGTGGGACCAGGGGAGCTACCATTGTGGTAAACATAGACGATGCTTCGGAGATACCGGCATTGGCTGAACCGTGGTTCCTGGCGTTTAACGCAAAGGTGGAGGTTCTGCCCGCTATGATTCTCGAAGACCTGAAGAAGGGCGGTCCCGGCATCGAAAACGCCGTCAAGAAGTACGGTTAGGTGCCGTCGTGTAGGGGCGCTGCATGCAGCGCCCCACGGCCCCCCAGGCGCCCCACAGCCCCCCACGGCGCGCACATGCCGCAACCCCCTCCCTGGCGGCGGCTTTCCGGCCAATGAGATCCCTAAGCCGGCTGATGCAGGCTCAGGGCCCCGTTGATCCCGGCTCCGGGGGAACCTCTTCTAGGTCGAAGCGGAACTCCTCGATGACCGGGTTGGAAAGCAGCTTTTGGCACATATCGGCGACCGCGTCGTGGGCTTGGGTCCGGTCTGGGCCGTCGACCCGGACCTCCAGGTACTTTCCCACCCGGACGTCGTTCACCGTGGCGAACCCCATGGTCTTCAAGCTCCCCAATACCGTCTGGCCCTGGGGGTCGTTAACCGCGGGCTTCAGCGTTACGTATATTCTAGCCAGATACAATTCTCGTTCCTTGGGTTAGCAGGGGCCGACCTCCGGTCCCAGATTCCCTGAATAGTCGAAGAACGCCTCGATGCGGTCGCGGTCGACGCCCTCCATGGTGTCGAGCACACCCCAGGTGGCCAGGGCCACCTGCCCCTCCGGTATCTGGTCGTAGAATCGGGTAATGCCCCATAGATTGGAGAGACCGATGCCGTCTATCACCTCGCTGAGCCGGTCGATCTCGTCCGCATCGGTCAGGTTGTAGCTGACGATGATGTTGCCGTGCTCGAGGTTGTGGACAATCTGCTCGTCGGGCATCCCTCCGGGGTAGAACCCGCAGCTTGCCGGGATCGTCCAATGGTCGCCCGAAGTTGGCGGGGTGGTATTGTATTTGACGGTCTCGCCGACTGACAGGTGATTGGCGGTAGGCATGATGTCTTGGAGCGCCCCAACACCCTCAACGTACCCCTGCCGGTCTCCGGTGTTCGCGCCACTGTGCCCGCCTCCGCCCAATCCACCCACGGCGAAGCTGCCTATTACCAGGATGGCTATAACGGCCGATGCCACCAGGTATATCTTGTTGGTCTTCCGCTTTCTGGGCCGGTAGATCGGCCGGGCCCCAGAGGACCTGGCCCCCCTGGGCGTGCCCTGGCCCCGGCCGCGGCGGCGTTTCGATTCAGGCAACTGTTTCCCTCCGGTTAAAGAAGACGCTCTCCGGTGATCCGGTAATAGGCTTCAAGGTAGCGTTCCGAGGTCTTGGCCACCACGTCGTCGGGCAGCTGGGGCGCCGGTGGTTCCCGGTTCCAGCCCTGGGCCGTCAGGTGGTCGCGGACGAACTGCTTGTCGAAGTTGGGTTGAGAGCGGCCGGGCTGGTAGCCTTCCAGGTCCCAGAACCGGCTGGAATCAGGGGTAAGCAACTCGTCGATGAGGATCAGCCGGTCGTTGATCAGGCCGAACTCCATCTTGGTATCGGCCAGGATAATACCCCGTTCCAGAGCGTAGTCGCGGGCGAACTCGTAGACGGAGATGCTCACCTTGGCAAGCTGTTGGGCCCGATCCAAGCCCACCATCTCCACGACCTCCTCGTCGGACATGTTCTGGTCGTGGCCCTCCTCGGCTTTGGTGGTGGGGGTGAAGATGGGTTCGGGGAAGGCCTGGCCCTCCAGGAGCCCGGCCGGCATCGGTTTTCCGGAGACGGTCCCCTGCCGGAGATACTCCTCCCACGCCGAGCCGGTGATGTAACCGCGCACGATGCACTCGATGTCGATGCGTTGGGCCCGCATCACCACCATTGCCTGGCGGGCAACCTCCGGCGGCAGGGCGTCCAGCGCGCCGCCGACCATGGCCGCGGCCTGGGGAGCGTCGGCCAGGGTGATGAGATGGTTGGGCACAATATACCGGGTCTTGGCGAACCAGAAGGCGGACATGTGGTTCAGGACCAAGCCCTTATTGGGAATGCCGTTGGGAAGGACAACATCGAAGGCGGAGAGCCGATCGGTGGCCACCATCAACAGCAGATCTTCGCCGAGGAGGTGGGTATCCCGTACCTTTCCCCGGTGGAGAAGATCGGGCAAGTCGGTTTCCATTAGCATTTGGTGATCCTGTCCGGTTGCGAGTCGGTTTCGAATCTCGCCAACGCCTCTTCGAGTCCGCCGCGGGCGGAGCAAGAATCTGGGGCATTGGCTGGTGTCTTTCCCGGGGCCGTTGGCCTAGCGTCTCGCCCCCGGTACGCCGTCTGCCGGTTTCTCAGTTCGACAAGTCACCGGCACACCGGTCAACCATCGTTCCAAGGCGACGGTGCCCGGCCCGCTAATACTATACGATATACCGTGGGGATTGGGTAGGGCATTTGGGGCATATACTGGGGCCCGCTGCTGGGAACCCGGCACGCAGCCCGTCACGCGGAGCCCTCGGCGGGCAAGAACCCGATGCGTTGAAAAGTGTGGTCCACGTAGCGGGTGTAGTAGCGGTAGTCAAATACCTCGTCCAGCTCCTCCGCGGAAAGGCTTGCCAGCGCTTCCCCATCTGATTTGATCAGATCGCGGAAGTCCTCGTTCCGGTCCCAACTCCGGGCAGTGTTCCGCTGTACGATCTTGTAGGCGTCCTCACGGGCCAGCCCCTTGTCCACCAGGGCTAGCAGCACCCGTTGGCTGAAGATGAGGCCCCGGCTGCTTTCCACGTTGGTCCACATTCGGTCGGGAAAGACCTGGAGGTCCCGGATGACCCGGCTGAAGATGCTCAGGATGTAGTCCAGAGCCAGGCACGAGTCCGGCAAGATGATCCGCTCGGCGGAGGAATGGCTGATATCCCGTTCCCCCCAGAGGGCCACATTCTCCAGCGCGGTGATGCTGTTTCCCCGAATCAGCCGGGCCAGGCCGCAGATGCGCTCGGCCAGCTCGGGGTTGCGCTTGTGGGGCATGGAGGATGAGCCGGTCTGCCCGTGGCCGAAAGGCTCTTCCAACTCGTGTAACTCGGTTCGCTGCATGGCGCGGATTTCGGTGGCGAACTTCTCCAGCGAAGCGGCGATGAGGGCCATCGTGAGCATGAAGTGGGCGTAGCGGTCTCGCTGGATTACCTGGTTGGACACCAGGGCCACCTGAAGGCCCAACCGCTGGCAAACCCGGTCCTCTATCGAGGGCGGTACCGTGGCATGGGTGCCTACCGCGCCGGAGATTTTGCCGACCCGGACGCTTTCCAGGGCCTCGACCAGCCTGGCTCGCTGACGGCGCAGCTCCTCCCACCACAGCGCCATCTTCAGCCCAAAGGTGATGGGCTCGGCGTGGATCCCGTGGGTGCGCCCCATCATCATTGTGTCCTTGTGCTGCAGGGCCTGGCCGCGGAGGGCCTGCAGGGCCTCGTCCAGGTCGCCGAGCAGCAGCGCTCCGGCCTCCCCCATCTGGAGCCCTTGGGCGGTGTCCAGCATGTCGGAAGAGGTGAGCCCCAGGTGCAACCAGCGTCCTTCGGGCCCGATACCCTCGGTGATGGAGGTGAGGAAGGCCGTCACGTCGTGGCGGGTGGTCTCGAAGATCTCCATCATGCGCTCGTGGTGGTACTCGGCTTGCCGCAGCCGGGCCATGTCCTCAACGGGGATCACCCCTTCTTCGGTCCAGGCCTCGCAGACGGCCAGCTCCACCTGGAGCCACTTGCGGTACTTGTTCTCGTCGGCCCATACCCGCTTCATGGCGGGCCGGGAATAGCGGTCGATCAAGGCTGTGACTCCCCCCGGTTGCCCGAGCTGCCGGCCGGTCCGTCTCCGGGAGCCGCCGGCGCACCGGGCCGATGTCCGTTGCCGACGTACTCCTCGAGGGCTTGGAGGACGACGGAAAAGTCGGTGAAAGGCTGGAAGGGGATTCCCTGGCGGACGCACTCCTCGGCCAGGGTACGGTGGGCGAAGAGCACATCGGTCCGGCCCGCCGCTTCAAAATCGGAGATGCCGTCGCCGACGTAGAAGACGTAATGCCCGCTCTCGCGGTACCGGTCCACCACCAGGCCCTTGGAGTTGCCCCTCGCTTCTTGTCCCGGCCTGGTGTGGCGATACTCGTAGGTGATGCCCCGCGGGGTGAACCGGGTGTTGACTGAGTACACCGGTATCTGGGGAAACCCCTCCCCGTCCAGCAGGGCCCGGATGTAGAAATCCAGGCCCTGGCTGACGATGGCCATCGGTATGTCGTGGGCCAGGCAGTACTCCCGAAGCTCCTTGAAATAGGGCCGCAGGTTGGCGTGAGACTTTACATAATCTTGCATCGTGACCTGGTCCGCCAGGATGTCGCGGAAGGTGATCTCCTGGTACTCCTTGAGGTTTATCTCGCCGGCGCGGAACCGGAGCCGAACGTCCGGCCAGGTGGAGTCGCCGAAACGTTTCAAAAGCAACTCGGCCACGTTCTGCTCGGCAGCCGTGTCGTCGAAGTCGATGAGCACCGCGGGGAGCAGGTTAGCGCTCCCGGAGTTCTCGCCGGTAGTCTTCATACGCTTGCCTTATATCATCATTATTGAGACCCAGGATTTCCGCGGCGAAATAGGCGGCGTTCCGGGCGCCCCACGATCCCACCGCCATGCAGGCAACGGGAATCCCCGGCGGCATCTGGGCCGTGGCCAGCAGGGCGTCCCAGCCCTTCATCTCGCTGGAGGCCAGGGGCACGCCGATCACCGGAAGGGTGGTCCAGGATGCCAGGGCGCCACCCAAGGCCGCCGAGCCACCGGCGGCGGCGATGAGCACCTGGATACCGCGGCCACGGGCTCCCTCGGCGTACTCCCGCACCCGCTCCGGTGTCCGGTGGGCCGACAGCACGCGGACTTCATAGTCGATCTTCAATTGCTCCAAGGTGTTGATCGTCTCCTGAACCACCGGCTCGTCGGAGGCGCTCCCCATTACCACGCCTACTAGGGGCACGACAAAATCCCTCCAGGGTTCATTCCCTAAAGTTCCAGCTCGTCTCGGAATGCCTCGACCAATGCTTGCTCCAAGGCCTCTCGCTCGGAACGGATATCCACGCCATTGACCTGAACGGAGGGTCCCCCCTCGGCCGATATTACATCGACCACTATCTCCCGCTCACCCCGTTCTTCCCAGGACAGGATGGTGGTGATGGCGTCGTCCTCGTCCTCATCTTCGTCGTCGACAATGTCCAGGCCGTCGTAATCCTCCTCCAGGTCACCCTCATTGACTTCCCACGAGACGATCGTTTCCAAGTCTGCCTTGCCCTCCAACAGGGTGGCGTTCATCTCGGACAGCATCTCGGAAATCCCCAAGGACCCGGCCAGACCGGACAGCTCCTTGCGCGCCTGTTGTAGCTGGACTTCCTCCGTGGCAGCCTGCTGCCGCCGTTCGGCCCTGACCTCCGCCAGTTCCTCCCGGAGATCCCTGAGCGTATCTTTCCACGCCATGAACTGCCTCCCAGCCGGTCCGCGGGTAGCCGCGCCGCCGGCGATTACTTACGATTCAAATTTTCCGGTGCCGAGGCCCCGGAGACCTTACAGGAACTGGGTCCTGTTGGTTTCCCGAGTGATCTCCGCCCGCCGCGCGGCAACTATTGAGCATGATACCAAAACCGTCAACCGGCGGGCTTTCTGCCGGCTCTGGCTATAGTGTACGTAAACTCGTCCACCGCTCGGAAATCGCCCAGAGCGAGGTGCCGCCGCACTTGGGCGAGGGTCTCCAGCAGGTCCAGGTAACGAACTCCCAAGGGACCACTCTTCAAGCGCATGGGATACATCCCCAGCTTTCGCAACGCCCTTTCTGTCTGGGAATTCCACACGGCGAATACCCAGGGGTCCTTGAGACACATGAGGTAGGACACGAACTCTTTCCCCGCGCCGGCCAGCTTGTAGGCTCCACTTTCGGCCGCGCACTCCGTAAAGCGGCCCTCCAGCATGACCATATCGTAGAGCAGGAAATCCAGCGAGTCCCGGACTTCCTCGATGGAGTTGCCCTTGAATTCGGCGCGCCGGTTGCCCCCCGACGCGGCGTACAGCGAGAGTGCCTGATCCATCGAAAGGGTGGGCAACGTTGCCTCGGAGAGCCACCCGGCGAATTCCTCCGACCTCAGCCAACGCCGCCGGCGGTAACCTAGCAGCTTGCCCTGGGCCTCGGCTTCCTGGCAAGCTACCCGCAACGCTAGCCACTCGGCGCTATCTGGCCTGGAGTCCACGCCCTCCCCTTCTGTTCCAACGCGGCGATGTCGGTGCGGTATTGGGCCCCTTGGAAGCGGATTTCGCGCACTCTATCATACGCCCTGGCCCGCGCCTCCGCCAGAGAACCGCCGCGGCCGACCACGGTCAGCACGCGGCCGCCGCTGGTGACCAGCCGTCCGGGCGCCCCGTCCGGCGCCTGCCGGGTGGCCGCGTGGAAGATCATGGTATTCCGGTCTTCGCCATCAAGCCCGTCGATTTCGAAACCGGTTTCGTAGCTAGCCGGATAGCCGCCGGAGGCCAGGACCACGCCCACGTAGCAGTTGGTTTCCCAGGTGACCGGGACCCGGTCCAGGCGCCCTTCCACGCAGGCGGACATCACTTCCAGCGGGTCGGTGGCCAGTTGGGGCAGCACCACCTGGGTCTCCGGGTCACCCAACCGGCAGTTGAACTCCAACACCTTGGGCCCCGTGGCGGTTAACATAATTCCGGCGTAGAGCACGCCCGTGTAGGGGGCGCCCTGCCGGGACATGGTCTCGATGACCGGCCTCATGACGGTGCGGGCAATCTCCTCGGCCATCTCATCGTTCCAGAAGTCCGGCGGGGTGAAGCTCCCCATTCCGCCGGTGTTGGGGCCTTGATCCCCGTCCCCCAGCCGCTTGTAGTCGCAGGCCGCGGCCAGGGAGGAAAGGTGTTTCCCGTCGCAGAAGGCGAAGACGCTGACCTCGGGCCCGGTCAGCATCTCTTGAATGACCACGGTTTCTCCGGCGGTCCCGAAAATCCGGCCGCTCATGCAGGCCCGCACCGCGGCGGCGGCCTCATCCGCGTTGGCGCACAGGCAAACCCCCTTTCCCGCGGCCAGACCGTCGGCTTTGACCACCACCGGCCCAGGGTGGCTTTCCAGGTAGTCCAGCGCCTCCCGCTGTTCTCGAAACACCTGGAAATCGGGGCTCGGCACCCCGGCCTCTCGCATGACCTCCAGGGCAAAGCCCTTGCTCGCTTCAAGCTGAGAAGCGGCCCTCGTGGGACCGAAGGCGGGAATTCCCAGGGCGCTCAGCCGGTCAACGACGCCGAGGGCCAACGGCTGCTCCGGGCCGACCACCACCAAGTCGATGCCGATGGATTTAGCGGTCTCGACGATGCCGTCGACATCGTCCGGCTTGACCGGCAGGTTGGTGGCGATTGACGCCGTGCCGGCGTTCCCGTCGGCCACCCAGAGGCCAGTCAGGCGCGGGCTCTGCTTCAGCCGCCAGGCCAAGGCGTGTTCGCGGGCCCCGGAGCCGACTACGAGGACTTTCATGAATGAAGCAATTCGTTCATTGGGTTTGCTGCTGGCGCCATACCAATTCGCTCACGAGCCGCCGCGGTGGTTCGACAAGCTCACCGCGAGGGGAAATTCGCCGGCCCGTCCCGAGCCTGTCGAAGGACGGCGGCGGTTTAAAGGGCAAAGGGCCCGCTATTCCCACTCGATGGTGCCCGGCGGCTTGCTGGTGATGTCGTATACCACCCGGTTGACTCCCGGCACCTCATTGACTATCCGGTTGGAGATCCGGGCCAGGACCTCGTAGGGCAGGCGCACCCAGTCGGCGGTCATGGCGTCCTCGCTGTTCACCGCGCGGATGGCGCACACGTAGCCGTAGGTCCGGTAGTCCCCCATTACCCCGACGGTGCGGCTGTCACTGAGGACGGCGAAGCTCTGCCACACCTGGCCGTAGAGGTTGGCCGCCTTGATCTCGTCGATGACTATCCAGTCGCAGGCCCGCAGCAGGTCCAGGCGCGCACTGGTGACTTCCCCGATGATCCGGATAGCCAGGCCGGGGCCGGGGAAGGGCTGCCGGTGGACCATCTCCGGAGGCAGGCCCAACTCCAAGCCCACCTCTCGGACCTCGTCCTTGAACAGGTACCGCAGCGGTTCGACCAGTTTCAGCTTCATGTGCTCGGGCAGGCCGCCGACGTTGTGGTGGGTCTTGATGCGGGCCGACGCCCGGTTCTCCGGAGTCTCGCTTTCGATCACGTCGGGGTACAGGGTACCCTGGGCCAGGAAATCGGTCTTGCCCAACTTCGATGCCGACTCTTCGAACACCCGGATGAACTCCTCGCCGATCACCTTGCGTTTCGTTTCCGGGTCGGTGACACCGGCCAGCCGGGCCACGAACCGTTCGGTGGCGTCTTCGTACATCAGGTTCAGCCCCAGGTTGCGGTTGAACGTGGCCTGGACCCGCTCCGCCTCTTCGAGCCGCAGCAGCCCGTTGTTGACAAAGATGCAGGTTAGCTGGTCGCCGATGGCCTGTTGCAATAGCACGGCGGTTACCGCTGAGTCCACTCCGCCGGAGAGGGCGCAGATCACCCGGCCGTCTCCCACCTGGTCTCGGATGTGGGCGATCGAATCGCTGACAAAGTTGCGGGGCGTCCAGGTGGCCTGACAGGCGCAACTTCGGAAGAGGAAGTTCTCCAGAATCGAGTTGCCCAAAGGCGTGTGTCTGACCTCGGGGTGGAATTGGATTCCGAAGATTCCGTCGCCGTTGCCGATGGCCGCCACCGGGGAGTTTTCGGTGTAGGCAAGGGAGGTGAACCCTGGGGGTAGCTCCTCCACCCGGTCGCCATGGCTCATCCACACCTGGAACGACGTGGGCATACCCTGGAACACCGGGGTTTCGATGGCGTTCTGGTGGAGTACCGCGAAACCGTATTCCTGTTTTAGCCCCGGGGTCACCTTGCCGCCGAGCTGGTGGACCAGCGCCTGCATTCCGTAGCAGATACCCAGGACGGGCAACCGGCGCTCAAACACCCATTGCGGGACCATGGGGGCGCCGGGCTCGTAAACGCTGGCCGGGCCGCCCGAGAGAATGACCCCTCTGGGGTTAATGTGCCGGACCGATTCCCAGGTGCTTGACGCCGGGACGATCTCGGAGTACACCTTCAACTCCCGCACCCGGCGGGCGATAAGGTGGCTGTACTGGGAGCCGAAGTCGACGATGGCGATGCCCTCGTTTACCGACCTGGGCCCGCCCTCCTCCTCCGACCCGATGCCCTCCAGGCTTTTGGCGATCTCCAGGTACGCCGAAACCTCCAGGTCGTCGCTGGTGGCAACCCGCCGTCCTCGGGGCAGCTGCTTCTCTGTCGTGGCTACGCCTCCTTGGTGACCAAAACGTCACTGATCCGATGGTTTGCCGTGCTGAGGGGACCGCAAAAGGCAAACCGCGAAGCATCCAGGGCCGGGAGTAAAGCTTACGCGGTTACGATCGCCGGACCCACGCCTCACGCCCCTCGTCTCGCTCTTGATGAGATCCCCCAAGACCGGTATCGCCGGCGGTGTCCTCCATCGGTTGGTGGTATTATACCGGCTGTTTCTGATGGAGTATAGGCTCCATCGCGGCCTGCCCTCACCCAGCCCAGGCTGCGCCAGGGCATCCCTCTCCCGCGGGAGAGGGAACGAGGGTGAGGGTATTTCCGTTGCGGTCGAGTCGCCCCGGTCCAACCGCTGTGCTATACTCAGTCGTAGACATGATTCGAGCGTAATCTGCGGCTTTGCGACGGACTATTGCCGGCCTCAAATGGCGAAAAAGAGTTAGGCGAAGCAGTCCGTTGCCTCGGGGACGGAGGCGTGGTGTTGCTCCCAACGGATACGCTTTACGGGTTGGGGGCCGACGTCTTCTCGTTGCCGGCCCTGAAGCGGGTCTTCTCCATCAAAGGGCGGCCGCCGGACCTGGCGTTGCCGGTCCTGGTGGGTAGTTGGGAACAGGTGGAATTGGTGGCTCGGGACGTGCCAGAGTCCGGGCGCCTACTGGCCGGCCGGTTCTGGCCGGGCGCCCTGACCCTGGTCCTGACGCGCCGGGATTGTGTGCCGGACCTTGTGACCGGCGGCAGGGACACGGTGGCGGTGCGGATGCCCGGCCACCCGATACCTCTGGCCCTGGCCAAGGAGCTGGGTGGACCGATTACCGGCACCAGCGCCAACCGGAGCGGAGAGGCGGACCCCCAGACCCTGGCGGCGGCGGAGGCCGAGTTGGGCGGCCGGGTAGATTACATAATACGGGCCGGACCCGCGCCGCAAGGGACCCCATCCACCGTGGTCGACCTCACCACCGGCACGCCCCGGTTGCTGCGCCAGGGGGCGGTGCCCTTCTCAGAAGTGTTGCAGGCGTGGGAGTAGCTCGCAGACGGGTTTGCCTCTGGGCGGTGGCCGGGCAATGAACCCGCGGGGCGCCTCCCTTAAAGGAGGGAAACCATTCTCTCTCTGTCCCGTTACGATCCATATGCAAAGGCCCTGGATGAGGAGCTGAGGGAACTCTTCTCCTCCCGCGAAGGCTTCCTGTACGACGTGCTCCGCTACCATCTGGGCTGGACCGACCAGCGGGGGACGCCGGAGGACAATGCCGTCCCTCTGCATTTCCCGTCCGTGCTGGCCCTGGCATCTTGCGAGGCGCTGTCCGGTGATTTTCGTCCGGCGCTGCCCGCCGCCGCCGGGGTGGAACTGGTGTCCAATTTTGTCCTGGTGCATGATGACGCTCAGTCGGACCGGCGGGAAGCTCTGGCTCGGCCCAGCATCTGCTCGGTCTGGGGCCAGGCTCAGGCCATTAACACGGGTGATGGCCTGCATGCCCTGGGAAGGGCCGCCGTGATGCGCCTGTCCCGGAGCGGGGTGCCGCCGGACCAGGTGCTCCGCGCGGTGGAGTTTCTGGACCAGGCCTGCCTCACCCTCTGCGAAGGCCAGTTTATGGACCTGAGTTTCCAGGAGCAATTGGTGGTCACCAGGCCCGCTTTCCACGAAATGATCAGTCGCAAGGCCGGGGCGCTTACCGGCTGCTCCGCCGAATTGGGCGCCCTCGCCGCGGGCGCGGATGACACCAGGTGCGCCAGGTTCCGTGAGATGGGCACGATGCTGGGCATCGCCCGGCAGGTCAGCCGGGATGTGGCGGACTTGTGGCGCGGGGGCTGGGACGGCCCGAACTCCAACGGCGTCTCGAACAAGAAGAAGAGCTTGCCCCTGGTCCACGTGATGGAGACCGCCGGCGTGGCAGCCAAGCGGGAGCTGGGGGCCATTTACGAGAAGCAGGTCCTGTTGCCGGAGGATGTGTCTCGCCTGATCGGCATCCTGGACCAGGCCGGCTCCCGTCACTTTGCCGAAGGGAAGGCGAAGGACCTTGTGGATCAGGCCTTGGAGGCAATCGCCGGCGCCGGCGTGCCGGAACCAGGGATGGAAGGCCTGCGCCAACTGGGCCAATGGGCGCTGCAAGGTAGTGGCTGAGACTCGGTGACGGCCCACGTGGCCATCGCTCGGAAGCAACTCGCGAAAGGGGCCGGAGGGCGCCGGGGTCACCTCGGTCCCGGCGAAGGCGGAGGAGTTGGGAGAGTCATGGTAAAACGTCGCCTCAGTGACCTTGATGTCCACGGCCAACGGGTCCTGGTCAGGGTTGATTTCAATGTGCCCATAGAAGAACAGGGCGTCGAGGCCATCGCTTCCTACGACCAGCGGCTCCGGGCCACACTACCAACCATCCGCTACCTCCTGGAACGCGACTGCCGGGTGATACTGTGCTCTCACCTGGGCCGTCCCGAGGGAGAAGTGGTCGAAACCCTCCGGTTGGCGCCGGTTGGCAACCGCCTGGCGGTTCTCCTGGGGCGCCCGGTCCGCAGCCTGAAAGACTGCATCGGATGGGACGTTGTATCGGCCGTCGGGGCCATGGTTCCGGGGGAAATCACCTTGCTGGAAAACCTGAGGTTCCATTCCGGCGAGGAAAAGAACGCAGCCGAGTTCGGCGAAGCGCTGGCTACCCTGGCCGACCGCTTCGTGATGGACGCCTTTGCCGTGGCCCACCGGTCCCATGCTTCCACCGTGGGTCTGACCCAGCACTTGCCGTCGGCCATGGGGCTGTTGGTGCAGCGGGAGGTCGAGGCCCTGGGCCAGACCCTGGAGGTGAGGGAAGACGGCAAACCGCTGGCCGCGCTGTTGGGAGGCGCCAAGGTCAGCGATAAGATAATGGTATTGGAGAACCTGCTCGACAAGCTGGATCACCTGTTCATCGGCGGAGGCATGTCGGTCACCTTCTTGCACGCGGTGGGCTACCGGACCGGCGCGTCCTCCGTCGAAGGGGAACGGCTGGAGTTTGCCAGGGAAATCATGGCCCGGGCCGTGACGGCCGGTGTTCAGGTCCACCTGCCCATGGACGTGGTGGTAGCCAATCAGTTCGCCGCCGACGCGTTCGAGGTGAAGACCGTCCCGGTGAATCAGGTCCCCGAGGGTTGGTTCATCATGGACATCGGAAACACGACGGCCCGGCTTTTCTCGCAAGAACTCGGCCAGTGCAAGACCATAGTTTGGAACGGCCCCATGGGCGTCTTCGAGATGCCCAGGTTCAGCCTGGGCACCCGGACCGTGGCCGAGGCCATCGCCGGGTTGACCGAGGTCACCAGCGTGGTCGGCGGCGGCTCCACCGCCGAGGTGGTGGAAGAGCTGGGCCTCATGGAGCGGATGACCCACGTCTCCACCGGCGGCGGAGCGTCGCTGAAGTTCCTGGAAGGGAAGGAACTGCCGGGTATCGCCGCCTTGCCTGACGCCTGAGATACTATCGGCCACCTAAACCTCTTCAGGACTGGAGGAAGGGCTGAAACATGATCGACCTCGAAGTGCTGCGCGACTGCTATACCACGACCCCATCCAAGATAATCATGCTGGTCGTGGACGGGCTGGGAGGGCTACCCCATCCCGACACCGGACTATCCGAGTTGGAGACGGCCCGGATTCCCAACCTGGACGCCCTGGCCCGGGAAAGCGCCTGCGGGCTGAGCACCCCGGTGATGCCCGGCGTTACCCCGGGGAGCGGGCCCGGCCACCTGGCCCTCTTCGGCTACGATCCCCTCAAGTACCTGATCGGCCGGGGAGCCCTGGAGGCCCTGGGCATCGACGTGGCCCTGGAGCCGGGAGACGTGGCCGCACGGGGCAATTTCTGCACCGTCGACGGAGATGGGGCGTTGGTGGACCGGCGGGCTCGAAGGATTCCGTCCGAGCTGAGCGCGCCGTTGTGCCACCGTCTGGATCGCATCGAGCTTGACGGCGTACAGGTGGACGTCTTCCCGGTACAGGACTATCGGTTCGTGTTGCGGCTGCGTGGGGAAGGACTCTCGGAGGCCGTTTCGGGGACCGACCCTCAGCGGGTCGGGGTCCCGTCGCTGCCGGTCGAGGCCCTGGATGCCAAGGCCGAAGTGACCGCCACCCTGGCCAACGGCTTCGTGGCCCAGGCCCGGCAGATGCTTGCCGAGGAAGAGCGGGCCAACATGGTTTTGTTGCGGGGGTTTGCCCAACTGCCCGACCTGCCGCCCATGGGCCGGGTTTACGGCCTCAACCCGGCGGGGATCGCCGCCTACCCGATGTACCGGGGACTGGCGACCGTGGCCGGCATGGAGGTGATTCCCACCGGCCGGACCTTCGCCGATGAGGTGGAAACCCTCCGGAAAAACCTGCACGCCCACGACTTCTTCTTCATCCATTACAAGCCATGCGATGCCGCGGGAGAGGACGGTGACTTCGACGCCAAGGTCAAGTGCCTGGAGGACCTGGACCCATTCATACCCCAGATCCGGGAGTTGGGGGCTGAAGCGTTGGTTGTGGCTGGGGACCACTCTACTCCCGCCATCATGGCCAGCCATAGCTGGCATCCGGTCCCTTTCATGGTTCACTCGCGGCTGACCAAAGGTGAGGGTGGGTCCGGATTCTCCGGATTCAATGAAAAGTCCTGCGCGCAGGGTTCCATTGGGCGCATCATGGCCACCCAAATCATGCTGCTGGCCCTCTCCCACTCCGGAAAATTGGCCAAGTTCGGGCCGTGATCGCCGCCGGCAATCCAGGGCATCGGGGACCAAGGGTGGGCGAAAGCTCGCCTGCCGTGGACAGGCGCGCCCGGAGCGCGCCACTCTCCGGGTCCGGAGAAGGTCCACCAGCTCCTCCAGGAGCACGTCGGCGTTCCGTTCCTCCGGGGAACGGGGCCCGGCGCGCTATTTTCGTACCCTTCGAGGAGAGAGAATTAGAGACCCGGACGAGGGTTCGTAACCTCGCCGGTGGGGTTTGAACCCGGGAACGCGCCATTTCATCAATTGGGGGTAGATCTGTGGCTAAACTTGTAGTCGCCGGCAACTGGAAAATGAATACAGGCATCGTGGAGGCCGTGGAGTTGGCCTTCAGCGTGCGAGATGGGCTTGGTCCCATCTCCGGAGTCGAAATCGTGCTCTGCCCGCCCTTCGTCTCGCTGATCCCCGTCCGGGACGCGGTGAAGGGGACTGACATCAAAATAGGGGCGCAGAACATGCACTTCGAGGAGGCCGGGGCTTTCACCGGTGAGGTCGCTGCTTCCATGCTCCGGGGGATCTGCGACTACGTGATCCTGGGTCACTCGGAGCGGCGCCAGCTATTTGGCGAGTCCGATGATTCCGTTAATCGCAAGGTTAAGGCCGCGTTTCAGCACCGCTTGCGGCCGATCCTGTGCGTGGGGGAGACCCTGGAACAGCGGGATGGGGGCCGGGCCGGAGAGGTCGTGGGCCGGCAGCTTCGGGCCGGGCTGGCGGACGTAGTTGACATAACCGGGCTGGTGGTGGCCTACGAGCCGGTCTGGGCCATCGGAACGGGCCGGGCCGCCACCCCTGAGAGCGCCGCCGAGATCATGGGAGGCACCGTGCTTGAAACCCTACGCTCGTTGTACGGCCGCGCCGCCGAAGAGGTGCCGCTGCTGTACGGCGGCAGCGCGAACCCCGGCAACATCGCCGAATTCGCCTCCCAGACCTGCGTCCACGGTGCGCTGGTGGGTGGCGCCGCACTCAAGTCAGACCAGTTCCTGGAGATCGCGAGACTGACGGCTGAGGCGAAGGGTATCCTTTAAGGGTACCCCCAACATATGAGTGTATGAGCCGCGAGAAACTTGAAAAAGCCGGCAGGATGGCTAACCTCATCGAGGCGGCCCAGGCCTCGGGGCCGTTGATTGATCCGGGATAAGTTGCTGGAGACTGCTACACCCGTCCTCTTCATCGTCGGCCCGACCGCCGTAGGCAAGACGGGGCTGGCGGTGGCCCTCGCCCGGCGGTTGAACGGCGAGATAATCAACGCCGACAGCCGCCAGGTCTACCGGTACATGGATATCGGGACCGCGAAGCCCACTCCTGATGAGCTGGCCCAGGCCCCCCACCACCTGCTGGATATCGTGGACCCCGGTATCAACTTCGACCTTGCCTCGTTCCTCTCCATGGCCCGTGACTGCATTCGGGACATCCGGAGCCGGGGCCGCCTGCCGGTGGTCGCGGGAGGCTCAGGGCAGTACGTTTGGGCCTTGATCGAGGGGTGGCAGGTGCCCAAAGTCCCGCCCGATCCCGCTTTTCGCCGGGAGAAACAACAGGAGGCCGACCTCCACGGCCCGATGCCCCTTTACCGGCAGTTGCAAGCAATCGATCCCAGCCGGGCCGCTCAGCTGGACCCGCGAAACGTGCGCCGGGTCATCCGCGCCCTGGAGGTTTGCCGCTCCTCACAACGCGCCGCCTCGGGCCTCCGGGGACGAGCCCAGCCCATGGAGAACGTGCTGGTGATTGGGCTGACCCTGAACCGGGAGGAACTCTACCGGCGCATCGACGGCCGGGTGGATCGGATGCTCGCGGCTGGTTTGCTGGAAGAGGTCCGGAGCTTGACCGACCGCGGATACTCCATGGGGCGCGGCCCTCTGGCGAGCCCGGGATACCGGGAGTTGGGCCAGCACCTGGCCGGGGAGATTACCCTGGACGAGGCGGTGCGGAGGACCAAGTTCCAGACCCATCGCCTGGCCCGGCGCCAGCACACCTGGTTCAAGCCGGACGATGCACGGATCCGGTGGCTGGATGTCTCCGACCTGGGCCTGGAGGCTTCCGCGGCACATCTTGCCGCGGAGTTTTTGCCCGGCCCCTATGATACAATAGGCACACCTTGCCAGGAGCCTGGCCGATGAAATTTACCAAGATGCAGGGCGCCGGCAACGACTATGTATACATCGATGCCCGTGGCCTGAAAGAGGACTGGCCCAGCCTGTCTCGCCGGATGAGCGACCGCCATTTCGGCATCGGCGGCGACGGAATCATCCTGGTCCTGGATTCCGACGCTGCCGACTTGAAAATGCGGATGTTCAACGCCGACGGCTCGGAGGGCGAGATGTGCGGCAACGGCATCCGCTGCTTCGCTAAGTACGCCATCGAACGCGGCATCGTCCCATCTGGGACCGAATCCCTTGGGGTCGAAACCCTGGCCGGCATCCGCACCATCGTGCCGGTTTACGATGACGGCCGCGTTACTCGCGCCAGGGTTTCCATGGGCCTGCCCGATCTACATCCTCGAGACGTTCCCGTGACGTTGGACCGGCTGCCGGCCAGCACGACCGGGCCGATCATCGACTATCCCTTTGAGATGGACGGCCTCAGTCTGCCGTTAACCTTCGTTTCCATGGGCAACCCCCACGCCATCGTGTTCCTGGAGCAGCCGGTAGCCGAGTTCCCGCTGCACACCATAGGTCCCAAGGTGGAACACCACCCCATGTTCCCTCGCCGCGTCAACTTCGAGGTGGTGAATCTGAATGGTGAAGGGCGGGCGACCGCCCGGGTCTGGGAGCGGGGTTCCGGAGAGACGATGGCTTGCGGCACCGGGGCCTGCGCCATCGCCGTGGCCACCTGGCTGCGAAAGTCCGGCCGGGGCCGCCTTGACATAACCTTGCCCGGCGGTACCCTGAACATCGACTGGGACGGCGAGGGAGAGGTGTACCTTGAGGGTCCGGCTGAGGAAGTGTTCAGCGGGGAGTGGATATGAAGCTTTACAAACTGCCCCTCGTGATTCACGAGCCCAACGAAGACACTGAGAACAAATACATGGCCGAGATTCCGTTGCTACCCGGTTGCAGGGCATGGGGAGACACTGCGGCCGAAGTATTGGAAAATCTTCAAAGCGTTGCGTCTGGATTCCTTGAGTCCTATCGGGACAGTGGGGATCCACTTCCGGCTGAAATTGAGGCGGCGTCATGGGAGCATGGTGGTAATGAAATACCTGGTGAGATGCTCCTTGCGGTTTGAACAACTGTTACTTTACGCGCAAGCAGCGCCGTTTGGAAGAATCTCAGCGTCACAAAGAGATTCTTCGCTTCGCTCAGAATGACATTTATCAGCATCAAGTTGACTGGATACCCAGGATTATCAAGAAGGGAGTTCGAACTGGCGCGGCCGCTGTTTGGCACCCTTAGTTTCAAGAATTAGGATTAGCTTACATGAAATTTTCTAGCCGCCTGGACAAACTGTCCCCCTATCCTTTCGTGGAGATCTCCCGGATTATTGCTGCAAAAAGGGCCGCCGGGGCCGACGTGGTCACCTTCGGCATCGGCGACCCCGACATCCCGACGCCTCAGCCGGTTATTGACCGGCTGACCGCGGCGTCCCAAATTCCGGCCAACCACCGGTACCCGGAGACCGACGGCACGTCGGAATTCCGGCGGTCCGTCGCCGAGTGGTACGACCAGCGCTTCGGCGTCAAGCTGGACCCCGACAAAGAGGTGCTGCCACTCATTGGAGCCAAGGAGGGGATCGGCCACGCCGCTTTCTGTTTCCTGGACCCCGGCGACCTGGCCCTGGTGCCTGACCCAGCTTATCCGGTCTATGCCGTGGGCACCATGTTCGCCGGCGCCGAGAGCCACGTCATGCCCCTCTACGAGAAGAACGGCTGGCTCCCGGAGCTGGACGCCATTCCCGCCGACGTGGCCCGCGCCGCCAAGATCATGTGGCTCAACTACCCCAACAACCCCACCAGCGCCGTGGCCACCGGCGAGGACTTCGCCTCGGCAATCTCTTTTTGCCGGGACAACGACATCGCCCTGCTTCACGACGCCGCCTACAGCGAGGTAGGCTACGACGGATACCGGGCCACCAGCTTCCTTCAGGTGGAGGGCTCCAAGGAGATTGGGCTGGAGTTTCACTCCTTATCCAAGACCTACAACATGACCGGCTGGCGCGTTGGCATGGTGGCAGGCAACGCCGACATGATAAAGGCCCTCTTCCAGATCAAGGCCAACCTGGACTCGGGCATTCCCCAGGCCGTTCAGGAAATGGCCATCGAAGCCTTGACCGGCCCCCAGGACTGGGTCGCGGAGAACGTGGCTATCTACCAGCGACGGCGCGACCGTGTCGTCGGCGCCCTCCGCAAGATCGGCATGCAGACGGCGGTACCCCGGGCGAGCCTATACGTTTGGGCCAGGGTGCCCGAGGGGTTTACTTCCGCCGAGTTCGCCGCCCGGCTGCTGGAAGATATCGATATCGTGGTGACTCCGGGCTCCAGCTACGGCAAATATGGGGAAGGATACATCCGCTTTTCCTTGACCACTCCCGACGAACGCGTGGAGACGGGGTGTCGGCGGCTGGAAGCCTGGCAGATCCCGCCGCCAAAGGGAGGCTGAGCCCATCGGGAAAGACACGATATCCACTGAACCCGGTCCGGAGCGGGCCATACTGGTAGCGGTGGAGTTGAAGGGCCGGACCAATCTCTGGAGCCTGGACGACACCTTGAACGAGCTGGACTATCTGGCTCGAACCGCCGGCGCCGAGGTGGTCGGACGAATCACCCAACGGGCCAACCGGCTGACCTCCCTTTTCCTGGGTAAGGGCAAGATCCAGGAGGTGAAGGAGCGGGCGGTCGAGTGGGAAGCCGACACCGTCATATTCGATGACGAGCTAACGCCGAGCCAGCAGCGCAACCTGGAAGAGGCCCTCGGCACCAAGGTCATCGACCGCACCGCCCTGATTCTGGACGTTTTTGCCCGGCACGCCCGTACCTATGAGGGCCAGCTCCAAGTGGAGTTGGCTCAACACAAATACCTGCTGCCCCGTCTGGCCGGCCAGTGGTCCCACCTCGAGCGGCTGGGCGGCGGCATCGGCACCCGGGGCCCCGGCGAGACTCAGCTAGAGACCGACCGGAGGCTGGTGCGCCGTCGGATCGGCAAGATTGAAGGAGAGCTGGAGGGGGTCCGGCGCCGGCGAACGCTGTACATGGGACGCCGCAAGAAGGCTTCCATCCCCATCGCCAGCCTGGTGGGGTACACCAACGCCGGGAAGAGCACCCTCTTCAACGCCTTGAGCGACGCCCGGGTCGACGCCGAGGACCAGCTTTTCTCCACGCTGGACCCGGTGACGCGCCGCATCAGGCTGCCCTCCGGAGGCCAGTTGTTGCTGACCGATACGGTGGGATTTATCCAGAAGCTCTCGCCAATGGTGGTGGCGGCCTTTCGGGCGACCCTGGAGGAGCTTGCCGAGTCGGATATCCTTCTTCACGTGATTGACATAACGCACGCCAAGGCCCCGGAACAGACCGAGGTGGTTGAGACCGTCCTCAAAGACCTGGGTCTGGCGGACCAGCCCCGGCTGCTCGTGATCAACAAGATGGACCTGCTGGAGGCGGACAGCGAGAACGTCACTCCGGCCCGCCGGCCCAGTTGGGACGCCCACTCCAGCGTGCTGATCTCGGCGGCCAAAGGCTGGAACCTGGACCTGCTCTTGCAGGAGATCGAGTCGCGGCTGTTGGCCTCCGGCAGCCCCTCCGGCGCTGGAAAGACGGCCGGCTCCACCGCACGGCGCTAGCGAGCGATAACCGGCTGGGGCCCAATCCTTCAAACCGGGTTGCGCTGGCACCACCGTAGGGGCGCAGCATGCTGCGCCCCTACGCCCGACGAACCGGTTGTCCTCTTTATCACGATTCTTGGCGCCGCTAACCTGGCGCCGTTATCCCCTCGAAAAACATGGCGAGTGGCCGGTCCGGACGGTCGGACCTCGGTGAACCGCCCTAATTCTAATCACAGCGCACGGCCATGGGCCCCGGCCCAATTGCAAGGTAAGCCTGGCGTTCTGGCGCGATTTGACATAACGTCAACGTTGGTTCGCACAAGATAGGTTATGTAGCGTAACAGGAGTCCCCGCCGGGCTATTAACATAACCGGCACCTTACATAAACAGAAAACCAGGACGGCGTTACCGGATCCCCTTTAAGAAAAGGCTCCGCGAAAAGACCGTCGGCCACGCTTGCCGGTGGATGGAGATGCTCCCTGGCAGTGGTACACTTGCCGATGGGTGAGGCGGTGCAATAAGCAGGAGGTGAATCGGCTTATGCGAGTGGCAGGAAAGGTGGCCCTGATCAGCGGCGGCGCCCGAGGTATCGGCGCCGCATGCGCCCGCCTGCTGGCCCGGGAGGGAGCCGCGGTGGTCCTCGGCGATGTTCTGGAAAAAGAGGGCCGCGAGACGGAGACCGAGATAATCGAGGCGGGCGGCCGGGCCTTGTTTGCCCCTCTGGATGTCACCAGCGAGGAAGACTGGGGGCGCGCCGTCCAGGCCGCCGTTGCTCGCTACGGCAAGCTGGACGTGCTGGTCAACAATGCCGGGATCAGCAACCGGAGGGGGCTGGAGGAGATTTCCATCGAGGCATGGGACCGGGTGATGGGCGTGAACGCCAAAGGCGTGTTCCTGGGAACCAAGGCGGCGATACCGGAAATGCGGAAGGCTGGCGGCGGCTCCATTATCAACATCTCATCGATCTACGGCCTTGTGGGCAGCGAGGGTTCGGGCGCATACCACGCCTCCAAGGGTGCGGTCCGCCTCTTCACCAAGGCGACGGCCATCCAATACGCCAGGGAAGGCATCCGGGCCAACTCGGTACACCCGGGCTTCGTGGAGACCCTTTTGACCTCCCAGTTTCACGACCGTCCGGGGGTGCGGGAGAACCGCCTCTCCAGGACCCCGGCGGGGCGGCTCGGGGTGCCCGAGGATATCGCCCCCGGCATCCTTTACCTGGCGTCCGACGAGTCCTCCTTCGTCACCGGCAGCGAGCTGGTCATCGACGGCGGAATGACCGCCACATAAGCTCCGCGGGACCGCAGTTTGCCGTCGGCCCGCCGAAGCTGGAGACCCCTGCGGGGGAAGCCATCTATTTGTCAAACTCCGCGCCTCCGTGCCTCTGTGGCCAATCGAGCGCCGGCTGCGACCCCGCTCGCGCGGACCTCATGTTATGTAAAACAGACCCAGGCCCGCGAATTGCCGGGCACATTGACTCGCGGCCCACCTGAGTATTCTTGGCCGCCGTCACCTCTGCAATTGGGCCGAAAGTCGCAAGAATCAGGGGCTGGAGAGCATGGGCGGGGTTGCACCGCAAAGGGTAGCTGCCTATAATTGAGAACGGCCAAGGAGAAGGGCGGTTAGCTCAGCGGTTAGAGCGCCTCGTTCACACCGAGGAGGCCGGAGGTTCAAATCCTCCATCGCCCACCATACGCTGGATCCCCTGCGGTGATCCAGCCGAGTCCTGTGGTCGAACGTGCCGAGGTGGCGGAATGGCAGACGCGCTGCGTTCAGGGCGCAGTGTCCTTACGGATGTGTGGGTTCAAATCCCTCCCTCGGCACCAAAGAGCTTCTCAGCCAATAGCGGTCGGCTCCCCCCATGGGGCCGGCAGCCGGCAGAAAATACACGCGCTTGTAGCTCAGCGGATAGAGCGCTGCCCTGCGGAGGCAGAGGTCGTGGGTTCGAATCCCGCCAAGCGCACCATTCTTAGGCACAAAACAGGCCCCCGGAGAAGTCTGGGGGCCTGTTATTTTGGGTTTTGGCTGCCCGCAGATTATGTAAGCACCCGGCTGGCCCAGGCTCCTCTTGGATGTGAATCTGCTCCAGGAACTGGCCCGCCTCGGATACGGCTACAAAAGGATAGCCAGGGAGTATCAGAGGAGGACCGGTGAATACGTCTTACCCTACTCTCCTTCACCGGGGGTATCTATTACCTCATGAGCCAGGGCGGTTTTAATGGCGAAATCCGAGATCTCCTGCCCAAGACCGGGGAGATCAGGAATGTGGTATTTACCGTTAACAGGCTGATAGTCATATTTGCAGAGAGCGGTGATGGCTTCCTGTGTGCTTCTGAAGTGATGCTCATGTATAGAGAAGTTTGGGATAGCAGCCTCTAGATGTAAGGCGGCAGCGGTAGAAATTGGAGCTCCGGCAACATGCGCCTGTACCGTGGCATCAAAGACCTGGGCGAGATCACATATCTTCTTAGCCTCGGAAAGTCCGCCACAGCTACACACATCAGGCTGTATCAGTTGGACGGAATGATCCTTGAAGAAATTCATAAACCCCCATCTCGAGTAAATTCGTTCCCCGGCCGCGATCGGGGTTCTAACCTTTTCTCTAACGACTCGATGCATCTCGGGATTGAGCATGGTAGTCACTTCTTCGTAAGCGAAACATTTATATTTGTCACACAGTTCACCAATGGCAATAGCCCCCCAGGCATCTGTTCTGCAATGGTTCTCAACGATAATATCAAAGTTATATCCACATGAATCGCGTATGGCGGCCATTCTTTCATCAACCATGTTCATAAAATCGTAGTCAAGAATGCCCTCAACCCTATGCTTCGGTACAGCCATGCCATTTCGGTCGTACATGGTAAAGTCAATCTTAATCGCATCATAACCTTCCGACAGAGCATGCTCTGTAATCATGACATAATCTTTTTTTGCACCATAAGGCCCAGTTTTTGAAGTCCAGCCGAACTGTAGTTGCGAAGCATAGCAGCGCAACTCGTCCCTGTATTTTCCGCCAAGCAGTTGATAGCAGGGAACATCAAGCGCTTTGCCTTTAATATCCATCAGGGCAATATCGAGCGCGCTGATCCCGGAAAAGACGATGGCTCCTCCGCCTTGCCCCCAAAAAGTCGTCTTGAGAAGGGACTCCCAAATAGGTTCAACATTCATAGGGTCCCTGCCGACTATCAGAGGAGCAAGATCCTTAATCATGCCGAACGCCGCATTTGATCCGGAACCATAGGCGACACCTGCTTCTCCGTCGCCGTAGATGCCCTCATCCGTATGCACGCGGCAAACGATCGGTCTCCTTTCAGCCCTTTGCGCGCCCGCGTCTAATAAGTACACATCGACTTTTGTAATCTTCATAGTGTATCCCTCTTCGTTTTATCCGACATTTCCCATTTCAACCAGTTCCGGCCTAGTCCGATGGGACGAGAGGAGATTACACCCGGCCCTGGAAGCCCGTCAACAGTCATCTCCCCGGTCTTGAGGTGCGATTTCGCCCTCCCGCGGCACCAAAAAGCTTCTCAGCCAACAGCGGTCGGCTCACCCATGGGGCCGGCAGCCGGCAGCTAATACACGCGCTTGTAGCTCAGTGGATAGAGCGCTGCCCTGCGGAGGCAGAGGTCGTGGGTTCGAATCCCGCCAAGCGCGCTATTTTTAGGCACGAAAGAAGGCCCCCGGATCGCTCTTGGGGGCCTGTTCTCTCGGGCATTGGCTGCCTGCAGCTTATGTAAACTCCCGGCTGGGGATCTCTGGCAGACGGGAGCAATACCCCCGGCGAACCCTACTCCGCGGGTATCACACCGAGCGGCTGCATCATGCCCATGTCGTCCTGGTTGCCCCAGTGCTCCACGGCCTTGCCGTCGGCGATGCGGACGATGTGGGTTTCGGTAAACGAGACCTTCTTGCCGGTGGCCGGGATACCCATGAAGTCGCCGGTGTGGGTGCCCGTATTGGTCATGCGTCCCACGACCAGGTCGCCTTCGGCTACCAGGACGTCGATGGTCGCATGAAGGTCGGGGAAGGCGGAGAAAAACATGCTCATCAACTGTTTCATGCCTTCCGTTCCCGAGGGCACGCCCGGCGCCGGGTTGTGGTCGATGTAATTGGCAGCCATCAGCTCATCCACGGCGTTCACGTTTTTATCATTAAGCACTTCGCCAATGAAGCGAGTAAATAGGGTCTTGTTTGCTTCGGACATAAGGCTTTCTCCTCGTCAAAGTTGTAGGTATCGAAGCGCGGTCTCACGAATCCGGGCATGAAGAAATTATATCGTAAGCGCTCGAAGTAAGCTATTCCGGGCGGTGGACCGGCTCGCGCCGCAATGCCAAAACATGCAACCGGGCAGAGGCGGATATTATCGACCGGGCCGCGGGCCTTGCAAGCTCCGGTAGTACCGTGACCGGAGGGCAGGGCACCAAGGGGGGATAGGCGGTGAGGTTCAATTAACGAAAGGCCCGAAGGCCTGATAGCAGATCGTCATCCGGACGGAAGGCTCCAATATCGGTAGGCGGCAGCGCAGAGCAAAACGCCGGCCAAGCCGGTCGATCGACCTCGGGCTTACCCGTCCCGGTCGAGGGACTTGCGAAATCGAGTCCTGACCTGGTCCTGCCTGACAACGATCCACTCGTCGTCGTCCAGCACCACGCCGTACGACATAGCCGCGATGCCGGGGAAGTCGAACGACTCCCCGTAAATGCTGCTGTCGATCACGCTGATCCTCCTGGTGTACCGGCCGGAAATGATCCGGACGCTCGTCCCACGTTCTAGGCCCTCGGGCATTAACCCGCTCCTTGTTGGGAGGTTCTGCCTAATTCCTCGACCGAGACCCGCTCAGGGGCGGCCTGGGAAAGTCCATGCTTCAAGAACCTGCTTTTGACCACAACTTCATCAGGCTTTGATAGATGATCGGCGGCTTCAGGGCCGTTGCCCTGCGCCACTACCGGCAGCACCGGGAAGCCAGGCGTGGTTGACCGAGGATGGCCGCCAGACATCGCTCGTGTGTTGCTATTGAACATTTTATCATGGGCAACATCGCAGTTCCAGAATGACAGACGGCGGCCGGTCGGATTGCTCGAATATCTTATCCGGTAATCTGGAAGAACAGGAACATCGAGGTTCATCGGAGGCAGCCACCGAGGGGTCAGGTCCGGCAAGTGCGGCCTCGGCGCGGGCGATCCATGGTTATGTCAACTATCGCCGCTTTCCCGGCCCCGGTTGGGATTGAATGTTCGGCAGGGCCGGTCGTTGTACGTCGGATGGGCTGGGGGGAAGTTGGTCCACGCCGGCCTGGCATACCGGAGCAAAAAAGCTTGCCTGGCGGGGCAGGCCTTACCGCTGAAGAATCTTCCCCAGCTTGATTACGGCAAGCCCAAGGCCGCTCCCAATAACGGCGACTGCAAATCCCCGGAAGAAGTCACCGGAATCGAAGCCGGACACCACCAGCGCGCGGATTATGTCGAAGCCGCCGCCGAAAAGGGCCACTACTATGACGGCTACGCCTATGACGTTCGATATTTTCAAATTGCGGAAGTTCATCCCTGCCAGTGTAGAGGATCAATACACAACCTTGCCTAGCATTTCCAGCGCGGGTCTCGACGAAAAGTAGGGGCCACACACCCGAAACCCGCCTCCACGCGGTGGGTGAGTTTCTTGCCCGGCGCGGCTTGAGGGTGGTCTGGCGGCCCGTTGGCACCGCCGGTACCGAGGGCTTTCGGGGAAGTCCACTTTGGCTGGGGTTGTTGGGGCGCCTTCTCAGGGGTGACGTTGACCCGGTGCCTGCTTCCGGGTTCAGCCGGGACGAGAGGCCCGGGGAGATCACCGGGAGGGCGGACCGTTATCGACGTGAAAGGGACAGCCAGTCCGGACGCCGCCGGCGCAAACCGGCCGCGAGGCGCTCCATGTGTAGTGCAATAAGCAGCAGTGAATAGGATAGGCCGATGCCTACGACGACGAACCCAAAGAATGTCCACTCAGACCACTCCATCTCTGGTAGCTCTCCAACCTCAGAATCTCTATATCTATATGATGCCCTAGAATTACCCTGTGGTTCCATAGAGGCAACACCCGGACAATGTTAGATATCTATTAAGGGCCTTCGAAAGACGCAAAGCAAGTCACGGAAACAGGCTCTTTAGCCGGAGATTCACGACGGTCCACCTTTGGGGAACCGATCCAATTTGCTGTTCTAGGAGCACTGGTTACGAATTAGCTCGTGCGCCATTCAGGAAGACCCGTCAATGATTATGTCAAGCACCGCCGGCTTCCCCAAATCCATCGCCTGCCGTAGCGCGGGGCCGATTTCCGACGGGTCCTCGATAGTCCTCCCGTAGAGGCCGATGGCGTTGGCTATCCCCGCGATGTTCAGCGGTATCGGGAAGTCCATGCCGACGTAGCTTCTCGACAGGTCCTCGCCGAGTACCTGGCTTTGGTAGACGTCCATGTTCAGCTTCAGGATACGGTAGGACCGGTTGTTGCAGATCAGGTAGACCACCGGGATGTTGGCGTTGGCTGCCGTCCAAAGGGCTTGGACCGTCATCATGGCGCTGCCGTCGCCGACGATGCCAACCACGGGACGGTCCGGGTGGGCCAGCTTGACCCCCATGGCGCCGCCCATGCCCCAGCCGATGGCTCCCACCCGTTCTCCGAAGATGGAGTCCGGTCCGTTGAACGTAAAAGCGCCGTGCAGGGCATCCTTGGAGCTGATCGAGTCGTCCACGATGATTGTCTCGGGTGGCAAGGCCCCGGCGGCCTCGGCCATCATCCGCTCGGCGGACATGGGCCGCTGGTCCCATTTTTCCTTCAGCCGCCGCCCCCAGGCAGCCGTCAACTCCGCTTTCATCTGCCCAACGGATAAGGCGCGGCTCCGGGCGGTTTCCCGGCCGGGACCGGACATGCCACCGTCCACGGCGGCGGCGATATCCCGCAGAGCGGAGCAAGGATCGGCTATTATGCCCACTGCCGTCGGCTCGCTTCTGCCGACCGCTCGATAGGCCGAGTCCACGTGGATCAGCTTGGCCCCGCTCGCAAGGCTGCCCCCGGAGAAATAAAAGAACCCGGAGAACACGTCCGTACCCACGGCCAGCACCACGTCGCCCGAGGCCAGCACCTCCCGCGACGCCGGAAGGGCCGGGCTGATTCGGCCCAGAAACTGGGGATGTCCGGAGGGGAAATTCATTCTGGCGTAAGAGGTCGTATACACCCTGGCCCCCAGCAGTTCGGCCAGCCGCACCGCCTGGTCCGTCCCGGCCGACTGGGCCAGCCGGTCTCCCACCACCATGATCGGGTTGACGGCCTTGGTCAGCAGGCCGGCGGCAGCCTGCACCGCGTCAGGATCCGCGGAGGTCCGGAAATAGCCTCGTGGCGAGGGTAGAATTTCGACATCGGCTTCGTCTTCCAAGGCGTTTGCCGCGATGCCCACGAAGACCGGCCCGGTTGGAGGAGTTTTGGCCTCGTTGAACGCTCGGCGGAGGGCTCCGGGGACCTGCTCGGCGTGGGTAATCTCCACGCTCCACTTGGTGAACTGACGCACCATCTCCACCAGGTCGGTGCGCCCCTCGGTCAGCTTGCGAATGTCCTTGTTGCCGGAGGTCAAGACCAGGGGAGTCCCACCGTCCATGGCGTGGTGCAGCAAGCTGATTCCGTTGGCCAGGCCGGTCTCGATGTGCAGGTTGACGAAGGAAGGTCGGCCGGTGGCGCACGCGTAGCCGTCGGCCATGCCCATCGCTACGCCTTCCTGGGTGGCCAGCAAGTATTCGATGTCGGGGTAGGCGGGAAGAGAGGCCATGATGGCGCTTTCGCTGGTCCCCGGGTTACCGAAGATGTACCTCACGCCTTCGGCCCGGAGCATCTCCATGAAGGCTCTTTTCCCGGTCATTCTTGCCATGCTGTTTCCTCCTGAAACCCGGCCAAACGGCGACTAGAAGGCGGCGCAGGCGCACGCTCGCCAGCGGACCGCTCGCCAAGCCCGGACCCGAGGTCGCCGGGATTGCTCCTCGTTCCTCGTCGTCAAGCCGCTCCTGTGAGTATACGCCGGCGCAGACGCCGGGGGTGTTTCGCCAGGGTGTGGTCTTTGGAAATTCGCGTATTCGAGCGGGCATAGAGCCTACCGTCAGGGTTCGGAGTTCTCCCAAACGGGCTAGTATTTGCTGTCATAATTCAGCGTTAGAGAGATTCGTATCTGTTGGGGTAGTCCTCAACTTCGGCTATTGTGACTCGGTTCTTCGCCATTTAGTGCTAGCCCTTTTTTCACCCGCGAATCACCCGGTTCAGTGATGCCATGGCGTCGTCGTTGTGCCACAATCGGAACTAGGTTTCGGAACAATCAGCATTAGACCATAAGGGGCAGAAGCAATGCTGTGGAGATTTAAGAGTTGTGGCAAGTGTGGTGGCGACCTGATCATGGAAGCCGACGAGTGGAGGTGCATCCACTGCGGGCGCTACTATTATCCGCCCGTCAATCAATCCCTTGACCTCGAAACCGCTCAAGACCGGGGAGGGGCACCGGCGGGTAGCGTGGCGGTCCGGAGTATCGGCACGTTGGCCGACGCCGTCGAAGTGTAGCCGGGGGCGGGACAACAGCGTTCCGAACGTTACCTGAGGGTACCCGTTGCGGTCTTCCCGCGTCACTCTCCTTTCAGCTTCCGCAGCCCTTCCTCCAACGCTGCAATCCGCGCCGCCAGATCCGGGTATTCAGCCGGCGGGGAGCCCGGACTGTCGGTGACTGGCCCATAAGCAACCTCTTCCAGGGTGTGCTGCGGCCGCGAGTCCAGCAGAAGACGCACCACGTCCGGGCGGGCGTAGTGGCCCACCGAGTCCATCCTCAACTTCCGGCGAGAGATTGCTTGCAGGTCCAGGTCGGCGACGACCATTCCTTCACCCTCGATTATGGGCTCGCCCAGGTAACGCCCATCGGGTCCGACTATGGCCGTACAGGAAGAGTCCGGCGCCAGCCGCTCCCTCAAATCAGGGTCGGGACAAAGCTCGACCAACTGGTCCGGGCTAAGCCAGCCGGTGGCGTTGACCACGAAGCATCCCGACTCCATCGCATGATGGCGAATGGTCACCTCCACCTCTTCTGCGAAGCCGGAGCGTCCGATGTAGCCAGGAAAGTGGGAGCAATGGATCTCCTCACGCTGCAGCATGGGCGCATACCGGCACAGTGGCATGTAGTGCTCCCAGCAGATCAGCAGGCCAACCCGCCCGACGGCGGTGTCCAACACTTTCAGGTCCGAGCCATCTCCCCAGCCCCGAATGATCCGCTCTTGGTAGGTAGCATCAGCTTGCGGCGCTTGGCCAGCAACGTGCCGTCGGCATCGAACACCACTTGGGTGTTGTAAAGACTCCCGCCGTCGCGTTCGTTCACTCCCAGAACCACCACAATCCCCGCCACCGCCGCCGCGACGCCGACGGCCTGGGTGACCGGCCCCGGTATCTCGACCGACTGCTCAAAGAGCCGCAGGTGCTGCTCCGCTATGGTGGCGGGAGCCTGCCAGCTGGCAAAGTAGGGGTAATTGGGAATGAAGGTCTCGGGAAATACCAGGAGCTGGATACCCTGGCGCCCCGCGTCCGCGATGGCGTCCACAACCTTCTGGGTGCTGCCAGCACGGTCGAATAGTACCGGGGTGAGCTGCACGGCGGCGGCGCGAACGATGCGTCTGCTTTCCATTGACTCTCCTGATTCTCCCTTGTTTTGAGGCTCCCGGCGCGGAATCTCCGCCACGGGAGAGCCGGCCGTTCCGATACCGTAACCGCCGGCGGGTCAGACCGGGTCCGGCCCGCGAGATCCGTGGCACTGTCCGCGGCGGAGGGTGCAATTATACTGGGGACCTGGGTGGGGGGAAAGGGGAGTGGAGCTTCAATCCGTCACCAGCACCGGGAGGTTGAAGAAGGGCCGTGGCAGCCGCCGGCATCACCGCAAAGGGCAGGCAAAGCCATCAGCGTTTGAACTTACCGGCAGCCAAGTTGATGCCTGCCAAAAAATCTGCCACAGGGCTCTTCCCGGAGATTCCCCAAGGGGTCACGCCCCGTCAAGTGGTGTGAGAGGGTGTCATCCTCCGGCCATCAGCCGGCTGCCCCTCGGTTTACCGGTCCAGCCAGGTGGAGGCTTCAGGCCCGCTAATCTAGGGCCACCACTCTAGGACGAGCACGAAAAACTTTCCAGCAGCCGGTCGAAACGGAGCTGCACTACCGTGGCGTCGTCGCCGGTCAGGGTCAGTCGAAACGCGGTTTGGGGCAGGGTGCAGACCCAGGTGCCGATGAGGCCGCCGCCGCCGCTGGTTCCGCCGGAATCCGAGGTCTTGAAACCGCCGAAGACGCCCGGCTCCCGGTCCACGACGATGTCGCCGTCGCGAATTGGGTCAAAGGTGAAATCCGGCTGGCTGTTTCTGAGAATGCTGTAAGTGTCGGCCAAGAAGGACAGCGGTTCACGGTCCTCCTGGGGGCCCCAGATGAGGGCCACGTTAACCCCTCCGTTGGCGAAACTGACGGTGCCCTGCTGGGCGTTCGGCTCTGGCCCGGTCCATCCGGCGGCCCGGACATCGGCGTCTTGGTCTAGCTTGAGGGTGAAGCCATACTCATCGATTGCGTCCGGCAATGCCGGTGTCGGCGTGGGCACCGGCGTGGGAGTGGAAGTTGGCGCCGGCGTGGGAGTGGAAGTTGGCGCCGGCGTGGCCGTAGCCGCCGGAACGGGCGTGGCCGTGGGCGCCGGGGTAGCGGTTGCCGCCGGAGCAGGCGTGGCCGTCGCCGTCGCCACCGAAGTGGGTATGACGGTTGGAGCGGGCATGGCGGTAGGAACCGGGGTGGGCGCCGGAACCGCCGTCGGCGCCGCGGTGGGAACCGGCGCAAGGGTTGCCGTGGGCGGTGGAGGCGCGGGTGTCTCCGTCGCCGCCCCTCCCCCACATGCTGCCAGTGCAAGAGTTGCTACGGTAAGAAGGACAATTACACCAAATCGGCCGATACATTTCTTTTCAGTCATACCCTCGTTCCTGGTTCCGGTATAGAGACCGATATCCGGCGTTAACCGGCCGCGTCCTGGTGCGCCTGGTCTGGGCCACCTACCCGATGCTGAGTAGCCCTGGCTTATTCCGATTTTGAGAAAGCCCCACACTTGGAGGCCGGTGTCGGTTACGGGTCCAAGGGGCCTCCCCTCGTCCTTCCTTCTCCGGTGGGTCCGAGGGAGGTGAGGGCCAAGCTCCGCGGGCCGGGCATTCAGCCTCTGGCCCGCGGGGAAGCCGGGCCTACTGGCCACCGAACAGGGCGCCGCCGAAGATATCCAGTGCGTCGCCCTGTAAAGCGGTCCCATCGTCTCCGGCCGCCGGGCCGGCGACATCGGCCAACAGGTCGAAGCTGGTGGCCCCGCCGGTGATGTCATCAAAGTTCGCCGCGCCGCCTCCCAGTAGGTCCGCACCCAGGGCGTCGAGGGCGGCTTCCTGGTGGCCGTCGTCCAGCGTTCCAAGTTGGTCGCCGTCGAGGCCCGCCACCATGCCGCTGACCGCGCCGGGATCCAGGGCCCCGAAGTCGCCCGCCTCGAGGTTCGTCACCATCGCTTCGAGCACGTCCGAGTCCAGGCCGGTGATCTGGGTATGGTCGACGGCGGTTGCCAGTCCGAACAGCTGGCCCGAGTCTAGGGCACCCATCTGTTCGGTGTCCAATGCGCCAGCGACGGCGAAGGCCTGCTCATCACCCAACCCGGCCAGGTTATCCTGGCTGAAGTTGCCCACCACCTGGGACACCTGATCGCCGCCCAGGCCTCCTATCTGGGTATCGTCCATGGCGCCGAACATTCCGGCAAGCTGGTCCCCTTCCAGGTCCAGCGCGGTATCCAGCCCCATGGTATCGAACATGCCGAAGGCGCTGTCCGCGTCCATGAACGCGAAGTGCTCCCCGCTCATGTCCGCCGCCGCTTCAAATAGCTGGCCGGGGTCGAACCCGGCGATCTGGGTATCGTCCATGGCGCCGAACATTCCGGCAAGCTGGTCCCCTTCCAGGTCCAGCGCAGTATCCAGCCCCATGGTATCGAACATGCTGAAGGCGCTGTCCGCGTCCATGTGTTGGAAGTCGGCCCCACCCATGGCCCCGGCGGCGTCGAATAGCTGGCCGGAGCCGAGCCCGACCACCTGACGGTCATCCATGGCGCCGAACATGCCGGCAAGCTGGTCCCCTTCCAGGTTCAACGCAATGTCGAGCCCCATGGTGTCGAACATGCCGAAGGCGCTATCCGCGTCCATGAACTGGAAGTCCGCGCCCTGCATCTGGGAGGCCGCATCCAGGATTTGGATGTCGCCGAACTGGCCGATGTGGTCGTGGTCCATGGCGCCGAACATACCGGCGAGCTGGTCCCCTTCCAGGTCCAGGGCCTGGTCGAACCCCATGGTGTCGAACATGCCGAAGGCGCTGTCCGCGTCCATGTGTTGGAAGTCGGCCCCACCCATGGCCCCGGCGGCGTCGAATAGCTGGCCGGCGTCGAAATCCATTATCTGGTCGTGGTCCATGGCCCCGAACATGCCGGCCAAGCTGTCGCCCTCCAGTTCCAGGGCCTGGTCTAATCCCATGGTGTCGAACATGCCGAAGGCGCTGTCCGCGTCCATGTGTTGGAAGTCGGCCCCACTCATGGCCCCGGCGGCGTCGAATAGCTGGTCGGAGTCGAAGCTCGTGACGTGGTCGTGGTCCATGGCGCCGAACATCCCTGCCAGGCTTTCTCCGCCCATGCCCATGGCCTGGTCGAAGCCCATGGTGTCGAACGCTTC
>JASLXV010000002.1:0-4739 GCA_030740155.1 Dehalococcoidia bacterium
CATTGGCCTTGATGTTTTCTGACTGGGACACATTTGCTCCTTTCTGGAAGTAATGTACCTTCATTCCAGGAGCTCACGCCACTTCCACTTTCTCGGGTTTTCTTACACCCCAATGTGTCCCATTATCGCTGACGGTCTACACCTATGTTTACCATCGCGCCAGCGGAACCCAGGTAACGATAGGACCGGCTACCGACTATGCTCCATATTGGGCGCGGTGGGTCGGCGAGTTTATCGTGCATAATCCCTTAGGACTCAGGGGATGACTGTAGGGGTGCTTCGAGCGCCACAGAAACAGGCATGCTGTTGCTTCCTTTGGGCAATCGGAAGGTTTTCCCGGTGAACTTGCGTTCTCCCGTTGGGAGGCAGTGCGTCTCGAAATCGAGAACCGGTCGAGCGCCAGCATAAGGAAATTGGCATGCGATGGGCATCGACGCCACTCCATATCGATAACCCCCTCTGTCGAACATCGGGGGTAAGACTCGCAGTTTCCGGCGAGCTGATCGCCTGTCAGCCCAAAATCGGCTGATCCGCCGTCCACCGGGTCCTTGAATGTTCCAGGTCCTTAAGAAACCAGCGAGCCCCGATTCTATTTCCAAATCCGCGGAGCGTCAACCCACTCCGAAAAGTCCGCCCAGTCATTCAAGAAATGCGGACGCCACTGGCGCGCCATACTCGCTGGCCATCCAACTGTGCAGCTATAGCGGGATTAGATCCGGTCCGTGTTCACAGCAGAGATCCACTCCCAAACCTGTCTCTCCATCTGGCGAGTGGCGATTAGTGGCCTCCAAGATACCTGACTAACAGGCAAACCTTTCAGCGCCCTCCAGACAAGAGGAGAACTAATCGTGTCTGCAAATAGCGAACATCCGAGCCTTCCCCCGTCTCCACCAGGAACACAGATCAGGCGCGTCCGGATGTTCTGAGTCCGGGAGCGCCTGATTCGGTTGCTCCGGCCTCGCACCCCGACTCTTTTGTGCCAAGGTCCGGTTATTTCTGACACCCTACTTCACGAAAAACGTAACAAGTATTTAACAAGTTTGAAAACAGCTTGTAACACTGCCCTGGCATCTTGGAGTAGAAAGTTAGATCGGGAAACCCCGGACATATTCATTCTCGTTAGGAGCGTACCGCATGGATACAGGAGATACAGCTTGGATGCTCATGGCGTCCGCCCTCGTGCTGCTGATGACGCCTGGGCTGGCTTTCTTCTACGGGGGCCTGGTGAGAAGCAAGAACATTGTCAACACGATGATGTTCTCGTTCATGGCCATGGCAGTCGCGAGTGTGGTGTGGGTGCTGTGGGGGTACAGTCTTGCCTTCGGTGAGGGAGGCCGTTTCATCGGAGACCTCTCCCACATCGGACTCAAAGACATACAGCTGGACTCGATGAGCGGCAGCATCCCGACTCTGCTGTTCGTCATCTTCCAGATGATGTTCGCGATCATCACCCCCGCGCTCATAACGGGCGCCATAGTGGAACGGTTCAAGTTCACCACCTATCTGGTGTTCCTGGTGCTCTGGCTGACCCTGGTTTATGCGCCCATCGCCCACTGGGTCTGGGCAAGCAACGGTTGGCTGTTCGATATGGGCGCCCTGGACTTCGCCGGCGGCACGGTCGTGCACATCAACGCCGCCATCGCCGCGGTTGCTGCCGCCATGTTGGTGGGCAAACGCCGCAATCCCGGTGCTGAGCCGAGCAACGTCCCTTATGTGATGCTGGGCGCCGCCCTCCTCTGGTTCGGCTGGTTCGGGTTCAACGCGGGGTCCGGTTTGGCCGCGAACGGGCTAGCTGTGAATGCTTTCCTTGTAACGAACACCGCGGCGGCGGCCTCCATTCTCACCTGGGGTGTGCTGTCCCAAATACAGCACCGGAGGATGAGCGCGGTCGGGGTCACGACGGCTGCCGTGGGCGGTCTCGTCGCCATAACGCCGGCTGCCGGGTTCGTTGGGGTCATGGGCGGGCTTGCCATCGGTTTCGGCGCTGGGGTATTATGCTACGGCGCGGTGCTGCTGCGGCCCAAGACCGGCCTGGACGACTCTCTGGATGTGTTCGCCGTCCATGGCATAGGTGGAATCTGGGGTGCCTTGGCGACCGGGATTTTCGCTGTCGCCGCAATTGGGGGCACCGCCGGGCTCATTGAAGGCAATGGGAGCCAGATGGGCGTGCAGGCAATCGGCGTTCTCGCGACGCTACTCTGGTCGGGCATCGTGACGCTGATTATACTGAAGGTGCTCGATTGGGTTCCTGGCCTGGGCCTGCGGGCTACCCAGCTAGCTGAGGACCAAGGCATGGATATCGCCGCGCACGGCGAGCGGGCGGCCGTGCACGACGGGGCTGATTAACGGCGGGCATTCATCCGGTAATGCCCGCCCGCCAGAACGGGCAGAATATGGACGAAGGATACTGATTATGATAAGTATCGAAGCGATCTTCAGGCCTGAGCGTATCAACATGGTGACTACCGCCCTTCAAGAGGCCGGGTGCCATGGGTTCTACTATTACAACGTCACCGGTCAGGGGCGTCAGGGCGGAGTCGAGGTCTTTATAGGCCGGGGCGGCCAGATGACGACCCGGAGTTCATCGCCCAAGACCGTGATCCGGACGGTTGTCAGTGACGATATGAAGGAAAAGGTCATCTCGGTCATCCGTGACGCCGCCCGCAGTCCCGGCGAAGGCGCCATCGGCGACGGGAAGATCTTCATCTCGCGGATAGATGATGCGGTGAGGGTGCGGACGGACGAGCGTGGGGAAGCCGCTATGTAGCGGTTTTCATGCCTCCGTGCGTTTCCTCGAATACCCGTGGAGTGTCAGCTATGCTGGCAATCAGCAATAGGGAACGCAGTTGGCGGCAATTCTTGAAGTGAGGAACTAGCAGAATCGGAAAGGAACTGACGCGGGCCCGTCCACGGCCCAACGGGGCGCCAGCAACGGAGCCGAGCGGTGTTCACGGAGATCGCTCTGGCCGGCTGTTCACTCCATGTAAATTGAACGAGAGAGCCGGGCATTGACGCGGAACCTGGAGTTCCAACTCCCGTGTCCCGTCTGCCTGGATGATGGTCGTGACGCCCACTACATCCAGGGCGGATCGCTTGTCTCCTGCTGGTTCCCTGCCAAACGAGAATCATGCCGCTGTCGCAGTGTTGGCAACTGGCAAGAACGGGACGCTTTTGATATCGCTCCAACCCTGTCCATCTGACTGGGTCTACCTCGCGCATTCCAAAATGTGAATCTTGGCGTAGTGAACAAATATAGGACGGTGGAGTAATGAGTTACCTAGCTGAGTACATCTGGGTTGACGGACAACAACCCACCGCGAAACTGCGCTCCAAGGCCAAAGTGATTTCCGATAGCGAGGAGATGCCAATCTGGGCTTTCGATGGGTCGAGCACCAACCAGGCGCCCGGCGCGAATTCCGACTGTGTCTTGAATCCGGTTTTTATCTGCCCCGACCCGGTGCGCGGGGGAGATAACAAACTGGTGATGTGCGAGGTCCTCCTCACCGACATGACCCCCCATCCTTCCAACACGAGGGCGGGCTGCGCCGCATCGTCCAAGAAGTACGCCGACCTGGACATGTGGTTTGGGATCGAGCAGGAATACACCTACTTTCAAGGCACCAGGCCACTGGGATGGCCGGACAACGGGTTTCCCGCTCCCCAGGGCGGTTACTACTGCGGCGTCGGCTGCGATGAGGTGTTCGGACGTCCCATCGTTGAGGCGCATCTAGAAGCTTGCATGACAGCTGGACTGGCCATCTCCGGAATAAACGGGGAGGTCATGCCCGGTCAGTGGGAATTCCAGATCGGCCCGGTGGGCACCCCAGCCGTGGCCGACCACCTCTGGGTGGCCCGGTGGTTGCTCTACCGCATTGGGGAGCGATTCAATGTCAGCGCTACTCTCGACCCGAAACCGGTGAGGGGTGATTGGAACGGGGCCGGCGCCCACACCAATTTCTCGACGTTCCAGATGAGGAACGACTACGACGCTTGCGTCGCCGCCGCCGAGGCTCTAGGAACTCAGGCCGAACTCCACATCGCCAACTACGGTGACCGGATCGAAGAACGGCTGACCGGACAACACGAGACCTGCTCCTACAAAGAGTTCAGGTGGGGCGTTTCGGATCGCGGCGCGTCGGTCAGGATTCCCTGGCAGGTGGCCCGGGACCGGAAGGGCTACATCGAAGACCGGCGTCCCAATGCCAACTGCGACCCCTACACGGTAACTAGGCTGATTCTGGACACCGTGTGCGGAGCAGCTACCGGAAGGTAGCGGTTTCCATAATAAACCGTCAGCGATAATGGGACTGCGACGGCGGGAGAATTTGCCCGAGAGAGCGGTAGTGGCGTGAAGTCCCGGCTTACGGCTTCAGTGAAGCCAGAGAGGAGCGGGTGACCGCCTGCATCCAGCCCAGCTGACGGCTACCGGCAGCGCAAGCCGGTGTTCATGGCCGGGGTCCACCCTGCTCCATCTCCCCGTCCGATCGGTTCGCCTGATACTCGTCCGCCGTCGTCATTTCATTGAGGAAAGCCATGTTTCGACCGACAGTACGTGAATGCCCGATGATAGAATTGATGTAGGTGGCGCTTGCTCAACCCAGGGTGAACGGATATTCATAACGGCAAATTTCGATATTTGGCGCCGGGAGCAGCATGTCGCACACTTTCGCCGATTCAAAGCTACCTACAATACGGCGCACTAGCCAAACGTGCCCGTCTTAGCCACACCTCTGCTACCG
>JASLXV010000003.1:0-11619 GCA_030740155.1 Dehalococcoidia bacterium
ATTGGCCTTAATGTTTTCTGACTGGGACACATTTGCTCCTTTCTGGAAGTAATGTACCTTCATTCCAGGAGCTCACGCCACTTCCACTTTCTCGGGTTTTCTTACACCCCAATGTGTCCCATTATCGCTGACGGTCTACACATCCTGCACAGCGGCCAGGTGATCCCCGCGGCCGACCACAACATACGGGAGGCCGTCGCAATAAAAGGAGAGGTCATCCAGGCGGTTGGCAGTAACCGGGATGTCCTGGCTCTGGCTGGTCCGAGTACCACCACCGTCAACCTCCGCGGCCGCACCGTAATACCAGGCATAATCGATGCCCACGCCCACATGGACCGCGAGGGATTGAAGCACGTCTGCCCTTCTCTTCAAGGCGCGGCCAGCATCGCAGACATTCTAGCCATCGTCGAGCAACAGGTGGCGCAAAAGCGCGCGGGTGAGTGGGGGGTCACCATGCCGGTCGGCGACCCGCCCAACTACACGGACGTCCCCGGTTGTCTCCGGGAAGGCCGCTACCCCACCCGCTGGGAGTTGGACCGGGTATCTCCTCACAACCCCGTGTATATCAGGGGCATCTGGACACCCTGGAACGTGCCCCCTTCGGTGGCCGTGGCCAACAGCATGGCGTTGCAGATGGCGGGCATCGACCGGCAGACGCCGGCGCCCGATTCCAGTGTGACCATCGACCGGGATAACAGCGGCGAGATCACCGGCATTCTGATCGACCGGGGTAGGGCCCCTTCCTTGGAATTTACCCTGATGAAGGCCGTACCTCGCTTTACCCACGCGCAACGCGTGGAAGCACTGAAGGAGTCCATGCGGCTCTACAACTCCGTCGGCACCACAGGGGCCTACGAAGGGCACGGCGTGGCCCCCGAAGTGCTGAGGGCATACAAAGAGCTGTGGGACAGGGGTGAGATGACGGTGCGGGCCCAATTGGTGCTGAGCCCGGCCTGGAAATCGGTAGGAGAGGCGGCCCACGACATGCAGAGGTGGGCCCACGCGGCCTCGGGCTCCGGTTTCGGAGATTCCATGCTGCGAATCAGCGGGTGCTACATCGAGTACCGCGGCGACAGGTACTCCGCCCGGGCCCGGTGCGCTGAACTCCCTTTTACCGGCTGGGCGGGCTTCGCCCAGGGCTACAATCCCCCCGGTCGCTACCGCCGGCTGGTGAGCCTAGCCGCCCAACACAACCTTCGGGTGAACACGATCGTGAGGGACACCCTGGACGAGGTGCTGCAGGTCTTCGAGGACGTGCACCGGGAGACGCCCATCGATGGCCAAAGGTGGGTCCTGACCCACGTCCAGGAAACGACGCCGGAGCAACTACGGCTCGTCCGAGACCTGGGCCTGGTGATCGAGAGCATCCCGTTGACCGACCTGTGGCTTCGCGGTCGCCGGTACGTGGATGACCCCGGTGGTGCGGACCGGGCGGATGCTCACCGCAGCTACCTGGAGCAGGGTGCCGACTTCTGTTTCGGCTCAGACAACAAGCCATACAATCCGTTCGCAACCTTCTGGTCGGCGGTGACCCGACGGGAGCGTCTTACAGACAAGACTATCGGCCCTGCGCAATGCCTCACGCGTCTGGAGGCCCTGAAGGCCTTCACCATTGGTGGCGCCTACTGCTGCTTCGAGGAGGACCGCCGGGGGGCTCTGGAGCCGGGCAAGCTGGCTGACCTGGCGGTCCTCTCCGGCGACCTGTTGACCATCCCAGAAGAGGAGCTTCCCGGTCTATACTCTGTCTTGACAATGGTGGGAGGCGACCTGGTTCATTCCACCGAAGACCTCTAGGAGTTGCAGACGCTCCGATCCCATCCTGACCGTGACCGGTTAGCCGTATTATGAGGTGCACCCGAGAGACCGGACAGGCAGCTAGACGAAGGTCCTGCTTCTAAGAATAGGATCACCAGTACCAGAGGAGCGGGGTGTGGTACAGGGACGGAGACAACACAGCGCATCGTTCAGGGCCAGGGTTGCCGCGGAGGCAACCTAAGGGGGCAGACGTGGCCCGGTTGGCCCCGCCAGGCCCTGGGCTACCGGACGCCGGCTGAAGTGCTCGGCTGCGGCTCGGATACATCACCCGAACAAACAACAGAGAGGGGGGTGACCACCCAGAAGAGCAATGGTAAACTGTGGCGGAAACAGCGGGACTCTCGCTCAATATCGCCCAAAACCTGTCCAACCGATCAGGTCCACCTGAGGAGAGGACAGGGTAGGGGTGATCAATGTTGGCAAAAGGGTGTAGCCTGGGTGCTCGCGGCCAACCCTTGTTAACCTGATGATCTGAAAGCAAGCCTTTCCAGCCACTGGTTCTACGGACGAAGTGGCCTGGCATCGGTCCCAGAGAGTGCTTCTCGCGTGCTGCCAACTGACGAAACAGATGGCAGCATGTCAGCATATCAAGAGGAGGGCGAAATGAAGGACGCGACCACTCCGTTCCCCGCACAACAGCCTCCCGGCACGGAACATCCCCTGTTTCCCCGCCTGTTCTCACCCATCAAGATTGGCCCCATGACCGCGAAGAACCGCGTCGTCAATAGCGCACACGGCACCGGATTCGGCCGGGACGGCGTCTACACGGACCAACTGATCGCATACCAGAAGGAACGGGCCCGAGGAGGGGCGGCCATCATCCTTTCGCAGGCCATACCGGTCACCGGAGACCACGGAGACATTACGAACGCGGACGACAGCATCATCCCGTGGTACCAGAAGGTGGCGGCCGAGGTCCATCTCTTCGGGGCCCACTACTTCTCCGAACTCTCCCATGCCGGCCGCCAAGCCCGCCCGGATTCCGGGGCATTCGACGCTCCCATAACCTACGGCCCGTCGGCAGTGCCGCCGGCGGGTCCCGTGAGGGGAGGTTGGGGAATACCCCATGAGTTGGAGCCGGAGCAGATTCGGGCAATCATAGGCCATTTCGGCGCGGCCGCGGGGCGGTGCCGGCAGGGAAATCTCGACGGGATCGAGCTGCACTTTGCCCATGGGAATTTGGCCCAGCAGTTCATGTCTCCAGCTACCAACCAACGGACCGATGAATGGGGCGGCTCTTTGAGCAACAGGCTGCGGTTCGCGCGGGAGGTGCTGCACTCGGTCCGAGAGGCCGTGGGAAGGGACCTGGCGGTGGGATGCCGCCTGACCGGGAGCGAGTTGGACGAAGGCGGGCTCTCGCAGTTGGAAATGCTGGAGATTGCGGGCCTGCTCGACGAAACGAAAATGTTGGATTATTTCTCAGTAACCATGGGTCACTACTCCGACTTGCGGAGCAACCTCCGCAACATACCGGACATGAGCTTCACACCGGGTGTGTGGGCCGACTTCGGCGACCAGATCAAACATCTGGTCAACGTGCCCGTGTTCTTGGTGGGCCGGGTCAATCATCCTGCGGTGGCGGAGGACCTGATCGCCAAAGGCCGGTGCGACATGGTGGTGATGGCCCGGGCCCTCATCGCCGACCCGTATTTCCCGTCGAAGGCCTTCTCCCGGCAGGTGGATGACATTCGCCCCTGTGTCGGCGCCAAAGATGGGTGTTCCGCCCGCCGGGAGGGTGACCGTCCAATTAGATGCATCTACAACCCGGTGGTGTCTCGGGAAAGGGAGTGGGGGGGAGATCCGCCACCAGCCTCCCAGGCCCGAGAGGTCGTGGTGATCGGTGGCGGCCCCGCGGGGCTGGAGTGTGCCAGGGTGGCGGCAAGTCGAGGTCACCGGGTGGTCTTGCTGGAGCGACAGAAGGTTCTTGGGGGCCAAGTGAACGTTGCGGCCCGAGCCCCCGCGCGGGAAGAGCTCGCACAAACAATCGAATGGTTGAGCCAGCAGTGCCGGAAAGCCGGCGTTGAGGTCCGGTTGAATACCGAGGTCACGGTAGAGCAGGTACTGCGGATGGCCCCGGATGTGGTGGTGGTGGCGACGGGCGCACTTCCAGGCCCCCAGGCGAGCGTGGCGGTGGATGGGCCACAGGTGGTTGATGCTTGGGCCGTGCTTGAGGGCGCCGTGGAGGTGGGCCGGCGGGTGCTGGTCGTGGACGAGACCGGCTTGCGGCCGGGTCTGAGCGTGGCGGACTATTTGGCGTCACGAGGCCATGACGTGGAGTATGTAACACCGTTTCCGTATCCGGGCCGAAACATCGATTGGATAGGGTGGTATGGGATATACCCCAACCTCTTGCAGAACAAGGTGAAGTTCCATCCGCTGACCAGCGTGAGCAAGGTTGACGGCGAACGGGTGACGGTGAAGAACGTGTACACCGCTGCGGAGGAACCTATCGACGGTATCGCAACCGTGGTGACGAGTGTGTCACCTCGGGCCATCGATGCCTTGTACCGGGGTTTGAAAGACAAGGTCAAGCACCTATACCTGATTGGCGACGCGATGGCGCCGCGGGGGATTGAGGAGGCCACCTTCGAGGGGCAAAAGGTCGCGCGAGAGATATGAATCGGGCCAAGGACCAGGGTCTGAGCATGCACCCACCGGCGGAAGCTAGGCTTGGCTACCAGGCATCCCTTAGCACCTTCATGATGGGACCGACGCCAGTAATGGGCTTGGGATTGGTGGAGAGCGCCTGGTTGTGCAAAGTCGCGGCAGCTATCCGCTCCAGGCCCTCTTCGGGCACGCCGACCTGCCGGAGGGTGGCGGGCATTTCCATCTCCCGGCATAACCGGGCGAACCCGTCGGCCGCCGCCAAACCCGCCTCCTCCGCGCTCATGCCCCTGGTGTCTATTCTCATCGCCTTGGCGACCCGCGCCTGTTGGCCGGCGCTCGCGTCCAGGTTGAACCTCATGGTGTGGGGCAGCAGGATCGCGTTGGCTTCACCGTGAGCAACCTGGTACAGGGCGCCTACGTTGTGGGCCGTTGCGGTGTTCAAGCCCTGGCCCACAGCTCCAGCCAGGGACGCCAGGCATGCCGCCGTTTTGATCTTCAGCAGGCAGTCCAGGTCTTTTTCGGGGCACCTCGGCAGGTAACGTTCCAGCATTTCGATGGCGTGCAGACCAAAGGCATCGCAGATAGGATTGCGGCGCCGGGAATAGACGCTCTCCACGGCGAGCCTGAACTGACCAATGGCCGTGGACACGAGGATAGACGTCGGCGTGGTGGCTAGGGCCTTCCCGTCGATGATGATGGCCTTGGGGCTGGCTCCCTTCCCGGACAAGAAAAACTTGCGGCCCAGGGCTTTATCGGTCACATCGCCCCCGCTCCTCCCGAGTTCCGCTCCCCCCATAGTGGTCGGAACGCAGATGATGGGAACCCGGTCCGGCGGCAAGTCGGGGCTGAAAACCTTGAAGGGGGGCTCGAAACGGATCTCGTAGTCGTGGAGGTCGCGGCCCCCAGCCAGCAAAATGGCCATGCCTTTGCACGTGTCGTGGGTGCTTCCGCCGCCGACGCTTACCAGGGCGTCGGGGTGCAACTCCGAGGCTGCATCACCTGCCTCATACACAACTTCCAGGGGTGGGTGGGGCTCCACCCCGGAAAACAGGCCTACGCATCGTGCACCTAGGGCCCGCTGGACCCGCTGCACGACATCCGACTCCCGCAGTATCGTGGGACCGCAGACCACCATTGGCCGGGAAACGCCCAACCGGTCCAACGAGGCGCCGATGGTGGAGATTGCGTCGACGCCACACACTATCTCCTGGTCCACGCTGTCGTAGCTGTACCTGAGCCCGCTTTCTAGCTCCCTCTCCAACGGCCTACCTCCAGATTGGACCCCACGGTGCGCCGTCATCGCAACCGCCGCGCGATTCTTGTCGGTGCCCTCCGTTCCCGGAGGGTAGACCTTGGAGAAACCGCCCGAGACGCCTCAGCCAACAAGTCCAAGCGGGAAGGCAGATAGGAGACAGCTAGACCCCCCAGGTCTTGCCGAAGTCGACGCGCGCGACCAGCTGTCCGGTAAAGGACTGGGCGTCCTGCAGCGCCAGGTACACGGCGCAGGGGGCCGCCGCCTCGGGATCGACGCGTTCGGACCAGTCGTTCCAGGCCCAGGGAATAGCCGCCGAGCCCTCACTCTTCATAGCGCCGGGGTTGAGTATGTTGACGGCGATATTGTGCTCGCGCATTTCCTGGGCCAGCGTGAGGCTGAACATGTGCATGCCTGCCTTGCTGGCGGGGTAAACGACGCTTCCCACTTGGGTGTGGTCGAATCCCGACCGGGAGCCGATGTTGATGATGCTGCCCCGCTTTTGGCTCATCATTGCCGGCAGGACGGCCCGGCAGGTAAGGAAGGGGCCTCGCATGTTCACCGCCACCGACTGGTCCCAAGCGTCGGGACTTATCTCCAAGAAGGATTTGCCCAAGACCATTATCGCGGCGTTGTTCACGAGCACGTCTATGCGGCCGTACCGCTCCATCACCTGCCGCACCATATCCGAGACCTGCGCTTCGTCCGCCACGTCGCAGGCCACGGCGATAGCCTCTCCCGCCGTGTTTCGGATGTCCCTCACGGTCTCCTCGATGGTCCCCGATAGACCGGTCGGTGACGCCTGGCGGGCGCATACCACAACCTTGGCCCCTTCCCGAGCGTACTCTTTGGCGATGGCCCGGCCCAGACCGCGGCTGGCCCCTGTAACTATGGCAACCATCCCGTTCATTGTGCCCATGTTATCCCCTCGAACGAATCTCTTCTCGGCCTGCCCCATGGTCGAAGGGGTACAGGCAGGTTCAGCGGTCTTCGGTACTGGCAGTTGCGTCCGGTATCAAGAGGAGACCGCCCAAGCTCGCGGGTTCGGCCCCTGGACCACCTTGTTCAAGGGGTATCGTATGACCCCTTCAGCGCCAATGGAGAGAAGCTTTGGGATGAAGTCCCTGGCCAGTCCCACGTTGACTACGATCTCCCCGGAGAACCACTCTTCCCCATAGAGGTGCGCCATCGTAGGCGCGTCCAGACTGGGAAGCATGGAGACAACCTGCTTCAGGCACCTGGACATCTCCGAGGCCTGCAAATGATGCAGGCGAGCCGCGCATCATCGATTCTTGGGAAGTAGCTCCTGCGGTCGAGGTCCAGACTCAAGCCAGCCCGTTGGAACAAGGCAACTGTAGGTGCTTCAAGGCTTCCCTTGGGAATTCTCAGCTTCACCTTTTCTCTCATTTCCCTTTAGTCTCCGCCCTGTCCGGGTTGACTCGACCCCAAGTTTATACCACTCGATGTGTCGGTACCACAAGAGCGAACGAGGGGCCACCGGCGACGGGCATCCAGTGAAGGTGAAATCACCTCAACACTAGGTGAGCAACAACGGCCACGAGGCGGCGAGGTCGCTAGGAGGCCAAAGGGAAGAGCCGCTCCTCCGTGTACCTCTTCCGAACCACGAGCCGTCCTTACATGTTTCATTCATGCCGAGGACTGTACTCGCGGGTGCTACTGTTCCAGGGGGGAAGGCCACTTCCATGGCGGGATGGCACCCGGGGAATCGAGGACCTACGCCGATGACCGGCAGGGCGGCCCATGGGAATTCTCGATACTTCCTGGTAGACTGATCGTGATAACACTATGCGCCCTCCGGGACCGCGCATGAGGCGGCTTGACCTTAGCAGAAGCACTGCCTAGAATTCCATCCAGCGGCGAAGACAATATCTAGCCGCCTTGATAGTGGCGGTAATTGAAAGATTTCTGGGTACATTTGATCGTATTACGGATCGGAGCCGACGGCTTCGCCTCTTTTCAGTTAGCAGGCTCGGCGGGAACTGAGACATGATGAAGGCCGTCCGAGCTTTGACCAATCATCCATTGATCAGATCCCTCCTCGTACTACTCCTGCCAGGGTTGTCGTTGAAGCGATGGCTTGCCCTGGGAGTATTGGGCCTGGCCGCTGTCGCCATTGGCATAGTGTTCGTGCTCCAGCTTTCAGTCGGACCCCGATTCCAGTCCTTCATGGGTACCCTGAGCCTCCAGGCTGCCCCGTCGGCGATCCGGGGCGGGGTTTTCATTGGGCTCGGCGTCTTCGTGGTCGGCGGTGCATCCCTCGGCTTGCTCAACTCGCTCGCCGGAGCCTGGTCGCGAAGAGGGCATTGGGCACTCCTGGACCTCTTGTACATCGAGAGGGTGTTGGGCGCCGGGCCGAAGATTGTCGCCCTGGGGGGCGGCAACGGGCTGCCCAGCTTGTTGCGGGGCTTGAAGCACTACACCTCCAACATCAGCGCCGTGGTGACCGTTGCCGATGACGGTGGGAGTTCCGGAAGGCTCCGATCTGAGCTTGGAATCCAGCCCCCAGGTGACATCCGCAACTGCCTGGTGGCGTTGGCCGACTCCGAAGCGGTGATGCAGCAGCTCATGGACTACCGGTTCTCGACCAACGGCCAGCTCGATGGCCACAGTTTCGGAAATATCTTGATCGCTGCGTTGGCCAGGATCGGGGGTGATTTCTACAGCGGCGTGGAAGCCGCCGGAGACCTTTTGGCGATTCGCGGCAAGGTGATCCCGTCCACTCATAGCGATATCATACTGATCGCCAGCACCGTCTCGGGCCAACGTTTGATCGGCGAGTCCCGGGTGGGCAATGCCCCCGACCGGCTCAAGTCGATCGCGATCGTGCCACCGAACGCTCCGGGGCATCCTGACGCCGTCCACGCGATCGAAGAGGCCGACCTGATACTTCTCGCCCCGGGCAGTCTCTTTACCAGCATAGTGCCCAACCTGTTGGTGCGTGACATAGCCCAAGCGGTGGACCGTTCTCGTGGCCTCAAGATATATGTCTGCAACGTGGCCGAGGAGATGGACCAGACCGTGGGCTTTTCGGTCGGAGACCACGTGAGCGTGGTGCGCCATTACTCGGGAGACAACTCAGTCGACGCTGTTATCGCCAACAGCAACGTGCCCGAGGGGCCTTCGCCCGCCGGACTCAACTACATCGCGCCCACGGCCCCCAGGCTCGATGACCTGGTATACGTGGCGGCTGATGTGATCGACGAGGCCTACCCTGCGCGTCACGATCCTATCAAACTGGCGGCCACTATCGCCGCCACCTACCAGAAAAACCGGGGGAAACGGAAGCGCCTGCCCCGCTTGCGGCGCGACTTGCCGCCGAAGCCGAAAGCCAACAGTCTTGGCAACGGCCCGGCCCGGTAGCTAATCCCAGGCGAACACGTCACATTTCAATCACTTCGAATGAGCGCAACGATCCCAGCGGCTGCCGCGCAACCTCTCACTCCAGTGCCGTCCGTGGTTGTCGATAATGAAGGTGGCGCGCTACCGGTAGCGGCCGTCGCCGGCATCATCGTGGGCCGGGTCGCGGCCAAGCCCGTGGCCATTTTCATCAACTTGAGGTGGCGAAGACAACAGCTCGCCTAAATTGCCGGCGGGCAGGTTGCGCCAAAGTATATGGGCGAACTTCAGGTCACCATCGTTCTTCCGACGTACAACGAGCGGGAAAATATACCGGAGTTGTTCGAGGGGATCGCCGATGCCTTGAATGGCAGGTGGACCTACGAAATAATCGTGGTGGATGATAACAGCCCCGACGGTACCGCCGGGGCCGTCCGGAGTCTAGCCGGCCGGTATCCAGCCGTGAGGCTGCTTGAGAGGCCTCACAAAGCCGGGCTGGCTCGTGCAATCGCCGCGGGCTTCGGCATGGCCAAAGGTGAACACTGGGTCATGATGGATGCGGACCTGTCCCACCGGCCGCCGGACCTGGCGCAGCTATTAGAGGGCCTTTCTAGGTTCGATATCGTGATTGGCTCGCGATATATCGAGGGTGGCCGGATCGTGGGATGGTCTTTTCACCGGAGGGTCGCCAGCAGGTTGGCGGCGGCTGTTGGACGGTTGTGGCTGGGACTAAGCGTGCGCGACGTCACCTCGGGGTTTGTGGCCTTCCGAAAGGAGGCCATCGCACCCCTGCTGCCGTCACTTGAGCCCAAAGGTTTCAAGCTGCTGTTGGAAATCTTGGTCAGGGCCCGCACCGCGCGGGTCTTGGAGGCTCCAATCTCATTCGTCGAACGGCAGCATGGCCGGTCCAAGTTCTCGGGCGGAGAGGTTGTCGCATTTCTCCGCCTCTGTCTCCGGCTTCGCCGTCGCTGAAGCCCGGTTGGGGCGCCGGAGGCTTGGGCGTACCCGGCGCCTTGAGCAACGCGGTAGAGCGAGGTGTGCGCTCGCGTACGACCTGCCGGCGCCTTCACCACATCTCAAACAGAGTGTGCGCGATGCACAGGTCTCCCAAGAACTCCGGGGACACCACCCGCCGGACGCTCCACGGAGGACCCAGCGGATGAAAGGGCTGCCCAAGAGGCCCGACGCCCGCCGTCGGGGAACTGGCCCATGTTGGGCCACCACAGCGCGCAGGGCATCCCGAGGATCTCGTCCAGCGGCATCCCAGGTAGTCGCATAATGAATTGATCTGTCATATACTCTGATAGCGGGGTGCGTCGGGCCTTCGGCGGCTGGCGACCGCATCGCCGGGGACTCCGTGGGGTGTAGCTCAGCGGGAGAGCACCTGCTTTGCATCTATACAGCCGTCTACGGTGTGGCTGCGTAGCTACAAAACCCTCCAAAAGCGTCCAGTTATCTGCTGTCATAACAGCATCTGCTTGGCAACAAATCCTCGCCCATCCCCTAACCCGAACCAAGGCCGCTGATACTATCATTCGAATCATGCTGGCAGGTCTGCCCGGTGCCCTCGAACCTGACCTGACCTGCCCCCCAAAACTGGCCCAGGTGTAATGTTAGTAACCTGGGCCGGAGAAAGGGGGTTGTAGACCGTCAGCGATAATGGGACACACCTGCTCCTTTCTGGAAGTAATTTACCGTCATTCCAGTCTATGTCATCGACCTAGAAAGCTATGTTGGTGATACCCTTCTCGTCAAATTTTGTGGGATTACCGCCAGCCTGATCCGGATGAGGTGCTGGGTTACTTGAACAGCTTCCGCATGGCCTTGCCGGTGGCCTTCCCGGCTAGGTGCCCATGCCCGGGGTTAGCAAGACACTGATATTGACTATCTATCTCAGAGCGCCATTACACTAAATGGGAAACACTGGTTTCTAATTCTACGTATCACAAAACCATCCGCCACGGCTATAACAGCTATAACAGCCGCTCCAATCGGAAAACTGATGGGCAGAAACATGATGGCTTCCGGGCCGTCATGAATATACGCAAACAGATGAAACAAGGCCGATCCTAGGATTGCGGATATTAGTACAGCAATCCAGGGTTTCTTTATTACAAGATTGAAGACAATGCTAACTCCGAAGCCTGTTAAGAGGAGGCCTATCAGACCGACAGACCCTTCATCCATGTGGAAACTCCAATTTGAAATCCATCTTAATACTAATTTAGCTGATGCGATCTAGACACCGTCCCCTCATGGGCCACTTACCGGTTCAAGCGGGGAGACCCGGTTATCATCGTCTCAGGGCGCTGCGAAGGGCACCAAGGCGTCGTTGACAGCGCCGTGTTCCAGAGGACCGTGGACTACCCCGACGAATTTGCACCCGGGTATCACGTGGTGCTAGAAGACGGGACGGTGGTTACGGTGAGGTGGGACCAAGTGAAGCCGGGCAACTGACCGATTCCAGAAGCAAGACTCTCGCTTAGCTACCTGTTAGATTGTCCGGGTCCACCTCAATCTGAGATGGACCCAGTCAGTGGGACAGGATTTGGGCGATATTAAGCGAGAGTCCCGTCGCTCCTGCATAA
>JASLXV010000004.1:0-2103 GCA_030740155.1 Dehalococcoidia bacterium
CCAGGCCGATACGTACGCCACCATGCTGCCCATGCCTGCCCCGGCTCGGTAGATGGAAGCGGCGATGGGGAAGCTCACGCAGAGCCCGACCGGGCTGACCGTACCGAGCGCGCTGGCGACGAGGATGCCCTTGTGCCCGGCCTCCTGGCCCAGCCATCCCGTGATCCATTCCCTCGGGACGAGGACCTCGACAAGGCCTGCGATCAGAAAGGCGGCGACGAGAAGCGGCAGGAGCCGCAGCAACGTTCGAGCACCGATACGTATGTGCCCGATCGCGGCCACATCGTGCCCGGGCCGGGGGCCTCCGAGGACGTCGCCCGACGCCCGGGCCTGGCCATACCAAATCCCAGCTTTTCCCCTCCGGGTTTGGAATACCGGCTCCTCCGCAGAATCTGTGGGTCAAAGAGCAGGGTTTGGCGGAGGGGCATAGAAGAAGCGATGTATAGCACAGGCGCATCATTCCCGGTATGTTGGGAGAGTCCAGCAAGACGACTCCCGACCTACCTTGGAGGGAATGATGCGCGTGATTACGGTACTGAATCGGTGCACGGAGTTCAAGCGCTTTGTGTTTGAGGGCAGCCACGTGGACGTGCGTGACCGGATCATGGTGAGGGTGAGACCGCGGCGAAACTCCAAGGCGGAGTGCAGCGACTGCGGCGCGTCGTCACCCACTTATGACACGACGGCGGAGCCACGGCTGTTCGAGTTTATTCCCCTGTGGGGTTTCCCGGTCTATCTGAGCTATCGGATGCGGCGGGTTTCGTGCCACGCCTGTGGCCGGGTGGTGGTGGAGCGGGTTCCATGGAGCACCGGCAAGCACCACTTGACCGACATCTACCGGTGCTTCCTGGCGCGATGGGCCCGGATGCTGTCGTGGACGGAGGTGGCCCGCTCCTTTCGGACCAGCTGGGATCAGGTCTACCGCTCGGTCCGGTACGTGGTCGATTACGGTCTGGCGCACCGCCGCCTCGACCAGGTCACGGCGCTCGGTGTCGATGAGATCCAGTTTGGCAAGGGCAATCATTTTCTGACCTTGGTGTACCAGATCGACACGCATTGCCGACGGCTGTTGTGGATGGGCGAAAAACGGACCATGAAGACCTTGGACGCCGGCTTCACGGCCCTGGAGCAAGAGCACCAGCGCAAGCACGGAGTGGTGGGTGCGTCGCCGCCGACCAGTTTCCTGGGCGGCATTACCGTGGTCTGCACGGACATCTGGAAAGCCTACCTGAATGTCATCGCCCAGCGACTACCTCAGGCGGTCCACATTCTGGACCGCTTTCACATCATGCAGCACTTCAGCAAGGCCCTGGACAAGGTCCGTGCCCAAGAGGCCCGGAGGCTGAAAGAGGAGGGCAAAGATCCGGTCCTGAGCAAGAGCCGCTGGTGCTTTCTGAAGCGGCCAGAGAACCTCACCGACACCCAAGATGTGAAGCTCTCCGAGCTCTTGCAGATGAACCTACGAACCGTCCGCGCCTACCTCCTGAAGGAGGACTTCCAGCGTTTCTGGGAGTACACCTACCCGGCCTGGGCCGAGAAGTTCCTCCACCGCTGGTGTGCCCGCACGATGAAAAGCCAGATCGAACCGATGAAGGACATCGCCAAGATGCTGCGTCGCCATCAGCCGCTCCTGCTCAACTGGTTCCGCGCTAAAAAGCAGTTCAACAACGGCATTGTCGAGGGCCTCAACCTGAAATTCAATCTGACGGTGAGAAAAGCCTTTGGATTCCGTACCTTCAAAGCGCTGCAAACTGCCTCATTTCATCAACTTGGCGACCTACCCGAGCCACGGTTTACCCACGACTTTTACTGACGAGCCGAAACTTCCTCTTCGCATCAGCCGTCTTTCTCCCCGCCTGCCGTGGTGGCAGACGTCCATTCGGGCACTCAGGCCCTCGTCACCGTTCCCTTTGCGAACCTCTCGACCTGAAGTATAGGCGATAGGCGCGCTTACGGGCAACGCATCCGCGTGTCCGGGCAGAGTCAGCCTGGCAGGGGGCTCGGTTTCTTCCGAGCTTTGCTGTTGCGGCGCGGGCCGGGACAGGCGCGCCTCGTGCCCCTATCGTTCCGATCGCGAGGTGACCTTCCGGGGACGGTGGGGCG
>JASLXV010000005.1:0-4027 GCA_030740155.1 Dehalococcoidia bacterium
ATGGGCCAGCAACTACCAACTTACCCTTATCCTACGATGGGTTGAAACGGTCGGAACCTCCCGTCTTCGAGCCTCGCATACCCTGTTGTCAATTATATCAGCCTCAATATTGCCGGGGCATAGTAATGCTCTAGTAGGGCCCCCATCCCCAGCAGGGCCACCGACGCTACAGCCAGCACCACCACCGCAATCAACACCCTCACCAGGCGAGGGTCGGACAACCCATACACCGTAATACCCCTGGACAAGAATATTGCCGAAAGAGCGCCCGCCACGTAGGCAGCGGCTTCCGTCACCAGGTGGGGAATGATTGCGATTATCACCAACAGGCCGTAGACGATGGTATTGGCGTCTTGCTGGCCGCTGGCGCCGATGAACAGCACTAACGTAATCGCCCACACACTGGCGTTCCAACCCAAAGCTATCATCGTTCCCAAAGACCGGTATAAGAAGGCCAACACAGCAAAGGCCGACAAGACCGCCACATTATGGACAAAGACGGAGGCGCCAAGAGAAAACCGTTCGGGAGTAAGGACAAAGTTGGCGTCCACCTGAGTTTCCTTAAGAATGAACTGAAAATGGGTTTCCATAGCGGCATTGTCGGTGAGAATGCCCACCACCGAGAACCCCAAAAACATTCCCAGGAACACGCTCAACCCGGCAACAATGCTCCTGGCGTTTACCCGCCTCCCGCTACCTTCCTCTGACCAGATGCGCCGCCGGTTGATGGCAAGAATGGAATTGAAGCGCGGGATCATTGCAGCCGAGGCCAGGGCCATCGCAACCAGCCCGGATTCCGGAACGTTGAGGCCGCGAACTATGTAGACGCTTAGAATCGCGATTATCGCCGCCTCTATGCCTATGAGTAGGTTCCAAATGCCTTCCTTGGGCTCCCCTAGCATGTTTAGGATGGCGGCCAAAAAACTGCCAGGTTCTCCTCTGCCATCGGGTTCTAAGGTCATCAGAACTCCTTTGTGTAGAGTGTCAGTATCAATTGGACACTTTGGGACCGGAGACAGAGGGCGATGAGGCCCCGCTGTTGAGGGCATCTCGGACCTGTTGATTGTACTGCCTGCGTCGTTGGAAAGTCTCTCGCTGCACCTCCTTCCTTCGTGCAAGAGTGACCTCCACGCTCCACTTAGTGAATTGACGCACCATTTCCGCCAAGTCGGTGTGTCCCTCAGTCAGCTTGCGAATGTCCTTGTTGCGGAGGTCAAAACCAGGGGTGTCCCGCCGTCCTTGGCGTGGTGCAGCAGGTTGATCCCGTTGGCCAGATCGGTCTCGATGTGCAGGTTGACGAAGGAGGGCAGGCTCCTGGCGGTCGCGTAGCCGTCGGCCACGCCTATCGCCACTCTTTCCTAGGTGGCCAGCGGGTATTCGATGCCGGGATAGGCGGGAGAGGAGGCCATGATGGCGCTTTCACGGGTCCCCGGGTTATCGAAGATACACCTCACTCCCTCGGCCCGGAGCATCTCAATGAAGGCGCGGTTTCCGGTCATCCCTGCCACGCTGTTTCCTCCAAAAGGGCGGCCAGAAGACGGCGCTTTAAGGCCCGCGACCGATACGCCTTCATGAATATCGGTACTTGGGGCACCTGGCACTCTGTTGACTTGGTATTGACGGAAGCTTAGCTCAACAATGAGGTTCTTTGCTTCGCTCGGAACGGCATCCATCGGCTTATGTTAATTGAGCACCGGTAACAACATACTTGCCGACGGTCTGCCTACTTCACGGCGGTTTTGCCTCAAACCTGTCGTTCCGAGTGAAGCGAGGAATCTGGTGCGGGGTCCTCCATCCGAGACTGGACCCACCAAACCAGGCCCCTCGTTTCACTCGGGGTGACGTTGTCCGGGGCACTTTTAGAGCAATGCTCTTCACGGCGGGTCCGGAGGTACCGGGATGATTTCCGGCTCCTGGCCGCCAAACTTCTCCGTTAGTATACGCCGGCGTACCCACTTGGGAAATTCGCGCGGTTTGTGTTCTTGATTGAATCGGCCGGCGAACCGGGGACGGAGCCTACCTTCAAGACTTGAAACATCTCCAGGGTGGCTGACCCTTTTTTCACCCGCGTATCACCCGGTTTGGTGATGCCAAGGCGGCGGTGGTGTGCCACAATCAGAGCCGGGACTCGGATCAACCAGCACTCAACTTGTGGGACAGATACAATGCTGTGGAGCGTCAAGAGTTGTGGCAAGTGTGGCGGCGACTTGATCAGGGAAGACGACGAGTGGAGGTGCATCCACAGCGGGCGCTACTCTTACCCGAACGTCTATCCGAAAGTCGATCAACCCTTGACCTCGAAGCAGGTCAAACCTGAAAGGGGATACCGAGGTGGCGTGGTGGTTGGGATCTTTGACACGTTGGGCGATGTCGTCGAGATGTAGCCAGGCTCCTGGAAATAGCATCCCATACCTTGCCAGGGACCGCCTGGGGGTAGCCCACCCGCGTCACTCGCCTTTCAGCCTCCGCAGTTCCTCTTCCAACTCTGCTACCCGCGCAGCCAAGTCCGGCGATTCAACCGGCTGAGGGCCTGGCTGGCCGGTGTTAAGATTTGGGCCGAAAGCCGCTTCTTCCAGGGTGTGCTGCGGTCGCGGGTCCAGAAGCAGACGCACCACATCCGGACGGGCGTAGTGGCCCACCGAGTCCATCCTCAGCTTCCGGCGATTGATGGCCTGCAGGTCCAGGTCGGCGATGACCATCCCTTCTCCCTCGATTACTGGCTCGGCCAGATGACGCCCATCGGGTCCGACGATGGCGGTGTAAGAGGAGTCCGGCGCCAGTCGCTCCCTCAAGTCTGGGTTGGGACAAAGCTCGACCAGCTGGTCCGGATTGAGCCAGCCGGTGGCGTTGACCACGAAGCACCCTGACTCCATGGCGTGATGGCGAATGGTCACCTCCACCTCTACAGCGAAACCGGAGCGGCCGATATAGCCGGGAAAGTGGGAGCAGTGGATCTCCTCTTGTTGAAGCATGAGTGCATACCGGCACAGGGGCATGTAGTGCTCCCAGCAGATCAGAGGGCCCACCCGCCCGACGGCGGTGTCCAACACCTTCAGGTCCGAGCCGTCTCCCCAACCCCAAATAATCCGCTCTTGGTAGGTGGGCATCAGCTTGCGGCGTTTTGCCAGCAACGTGCCGTCGGCGTCGAACACCACCTGGGTGTTGTAGAGGCTCCCGCCGTCGCGCTCGTTCACCCCCACCACCACGATCCCGGCAGCCGCCGTCGCGACGCCGACGGCCCGGGTTACCGGCCCCGGTATCTCAACCGACTGCTCGAATAGGCGCAGATGCTGCTCCGTGATGGTGGCGGGCGCCTGCCAGCTGGCGAAGTAGGGGTAATTCGGTATGAAGGTCTCGGGAAATACTAGGAGCTGGACACCCTGGCGTCCAGCCTCCGCGATGCTGTCCAGGACCTTCTAGGTGCTCCCATCACGGTCGAAAAGAACTGGGGTGAGCTGCACGGCGGCGGCGCGAACAATGCGTCTGCTGTCCATTGATTCCCCCTTGTTTCGTGGCTCCAGGTGGAGAACCTCCGCCGGGGACGGGCCCCGCTGTCCCAGACCGCAATCGCCAGCGGGCTCGGACCGAGCTTGGTGCGGGAATCGGCGGCACTACCCGGAGGGGGGCAAGGTGCCATCATACCAAGCTCCGGGACGTGGGCAAACGGGATGTCATTCTGAGGAACTGAGCGAGGAAGAATCTCAGGGTAACGATGAGATTCTTCGCGGAATCTATCCTGAGCGATGACGAAGGGCTCAAAACGACATCCTGTCAGCGCTAAGGTGTTTGAGTACCAGGGTAACCCCAGGCGTATTATCCCAGTCCCAATCAGGCTGGTTGTCGCCGATTGCTTGGCTTGGTGACGCAATTCCCTGCAGCGACGTGACTGTAGACCGTCAGCGATAATGGGACACATTGGGGTGTAAGAAAACCCGAGAAAGTGGAAGTGGCGTGAGCTCCTGGAATGAAGGTACATTACTTCCAGAAAGGAGCAAATGTGTCCCAGTCAGAAAACATTAAGGCCAAT
>JASLXV010000006.1:0-54259 GCA_030740155.1 Dehalococcoidia bacterium
AGGGGGTGGTCTCCCAGACGAGCAATGGTAAACTGTGGTGGGACAGCGGGACTCTCGCTTAAGATCGCACCAATCCTGTCCAACTGCGGGGGTCCACCTCAGTTCATTGTTCTTCTTGGTGTCTCTTATAGCCCCTCAGCAAAATAGCTAAATCTGAAGTTAAAGCTATATCTCGACGGCTCCGGGATGTCTTGGGTTCCTTCAGGATAAATTCTCCCCTGACTCGTTGTAGAGTCCGCACTACTGAGAGTGTAGCCATGTCCAAATCAACGTCATGCCATTTCAAACCCAGCGTTCCAACGTTTGGCCGCTTCGGACAATAAGATTAAGCCATTTGAGTAATGCTCTCGAAGACAGAGCAGAAGAGCATCATACACCAGGGCTTCGATTGCTGATACAGTCAGTCGAGGCTTGGGCGTCGGTTGGGACGTCGGTGTTGAAGTAGGTAAAGGTGTGGATGTAGGTACCGGTGTGGGCGTGCTGGACCGCATCGGCAGGTTATGTCTGGCGCCTGGCTAGCGGAAGGAGACCGCTCCAAGGTGGCTGGGTGGAGGTCCCAGGGAGTAATGCGGTCTGATAAAAGCGGATTTCTAGAAATCGCGGTCATCGGGGAAAATGTTCATTAATCCACTCGTATTCCTCTTCCGCGGTATTGAAGTAGTTGAACCGGTGGAACAGCTTGGTAGGACCCCTGGATGTACGAATGTCGCTGCGCTTAGCCTGGGTACCCTTTTCATCGGTCGCCATGGTAACGGGGTCGATAACCACGCCGTAGTCATGTAGAGCGGCTTCAAGGCTGACAAACCCGTCTTTCACATCGTCATTCACCAGGTCGGGGTCCCGTTCCAGCGGGTCGCCCCAGCCGCCCCCGCCGGCGGTGTAGATCCTAACCAAATCCCCTCGAGACCAAGTGTTATCGTCGGAGAAGGCCCGGACCTCTTTCTCTTGGCCGGTCCCTGGGTTCATCACGACCCTTGAGGTGCCGCCTCCCATTCCTCCGGCGACTCCCCACGTGGGGAAAATGCTATTTTCCACTCGGAGACCGAATGTACCGGCGTCCGCTAGAAGCCGGACATCTCTTATGACCCCGCAGCCGCCGCGGAATTTCCCGGGTCCGCCCGAGTCCGGCGCGATGGCGTAACGCTCCATGCGCAACGGAAACTCCATTTCCATGAATTCACCGGGGTAGTTCTCGTTGTGCCGCTGGTATATGGCGTCCAGCCCGTCGGCGAAGGGCCTAGCGCCATGTCCCACCGCTATCCCATCGGTACAAAGCAGCCATTGCCCAGTGTTGTCTTTCATCCTCCAATAAACGATCACGTAAACAGCAGTCCCGGCCATAATCTGGCCATCGGTTGCTTGAGCCAAGACCGCCCGCACCGCGCCTTTCAGTTTGATAAAGGTATGGGCGCGACACCCCAGAGCCGCCGGCCATTCGGGTTGAAGGATACTGCCCGAGCGAAGTTGCACTTCGTCGATGGATTCCTGAAGGCCATGGTTGGACAGAAGGGACGTGTCGTATTGGTGGAAATACTGACCGAAGTAAGCCTTCAACGCGCCTGGGCTGGCCACGAAATTGATGGAGCCGTCGGCTTGGTCATCGCTTTGAGTTGAGTCTAATACGATGTGGTCGCCCCGGCGGCTTAGCCGCAGATGGAAGGAATACCACCGGTCTCCCACGCCCGCGTGGTCCATGTAGTCTCTGACGCTGAAGTCCCCTTGGGGGATGACTTCCAACGCTTTTTCCCGAACCAGCGCCGCGGTATCGCGCTGGTCTTGTTCGATGGCCGTTTGCATGGTCTGGTTGCCGAACCGGTCGAACATCTCCAGCAACCGCTCTTGGGCCCGCTGGGCGGCCGCCATCAAGGCCTTGGAATCTCCCTCCAGCAGGTCAGGATACCGGGAGTTTCGTAGGATGATTCGATAGGCTTCATCGTTTAGCCAGCCCTGGTCGATGATCTTGATGGGCGGTACCAGAGTGCCGTCGTGGAATATTTCCGTGTTGGCCGGCCCGATGCTGCCCGGCCGCGCGCCGCCCAAGTCCCAAAAATGAGCGAAGGAATGGCAATAAGCCACCAAGGCCCCTTCATGGAACACCGGCGAAATGAATACCATATCCGGCGTATGGGTAATGCTGCCCTGGGAAATATAGGGATCATTGTACCAGTAGAGGTCCCCCGGTTTGATGGTCTCCAGAGGATAGTACTCCCACACGCAGCCCATGATGTCGCTTCCTTTGGTGTCGCCGTAGATCTCGTGACCCTGGGCGTCCAGAAAGCTGACGGTGTAGTCTTTCTTTTCACGAATAAACGCCGACATGGCGGTGCGTTCAATTATGAGTTCACACTCGAGCCTTGCCGCTCTAAGTGAGCCGCGTATAAGCTGGCGCGTCACCGGGTCAACAACGTTATCCGCGTTGCTGTGACCAGTTGTCTGCTCGTCTTGTCGAACCCTTGTCATTCTCGGTACACCTCTTGAAGTCGGGAGTCAACCGCGCTGGGTTAATTGGGGCGAACGATACAGTTCCCGTAGTCGTCCACCAGGGTTGCCCACCCCGGATTAATGACCACCGTGGAATCCATCCCTTCCAGAATTGCCGGGCCCGAAACTGACGCGCCTGGAGCTAGCTGGTCGCGACTATAGATGTGGCAGGGGACGGAACCATTGGACTGGTCGAAATATACCTGGCGGCGGTCCAGAATCGCCTTACTGGGAGAGTCCGAGCCGCCGGGCTGCCGGGGAATATCAACGGAGCCCACGTCGCCGGATACTGTGACCCTCAGTGTCACAATCTCGACGGGCTGGTCCAGGGCGAACCCGTAAAGCCGCTGGTGTTGGGAATGGAATGCTTGAATCAAAGCGTCCAAGGTCTCGCCTGTTGCTTGCCTGTCGCCCAGTGGGACCGTCACTTCCGAGCCCTGATGGGCGTATCTGAGATCGGCCGAACGAGAGAGAATGTGTACCTGTTGAGGCACACCTTCCTCGTTAAGCCAAGCCCGTCCCTCAGTCTCGAGTTCCGAGTAGACTCTTTCGATGCCATCCAGGTCGTATTCGGGTGCCTGCTGCAAGAAGGTCCTGGCGTAGTCGTTCTTAAATTCGGCGGCCAGGAGGCCGAAAGCGGAAGCGATTCCGGGGTTGAAGGGCACAACGACGCGGTTTATCCCCAATAATGTAGCCACGTCGATGGCGTGCATGGGGCCGGCGCCGCCATAAGCCACCAGCGTGAAGTCTTTGGGGTTGTGGCCCCTTTCGACGCTGATATTCCGAATAGCTCCAACCATGGTGTTGTTGGCGATCTTGAGAATCCCGTTGGCAGCCGCGTTTTGGTCCAACCCCAACGGAGAAGCGATGTGTTGTCCTATCGCTTCCGTTGCGGCCCGGCCGTCGAGGGACAGTATTCCGCCGGCAATTTCGGTATTGATCCGGCCCAGCACTAAATTGGCGTCGGTCACGGTGGGGGCCGTTCCGCCCTTGCCATAGCAGACTGGACCGGGAACCGACCCGGCGCTGGCGGGTCCGACGGACAGGCCGCCGTACGGGGAGACCGCAGCGATGCTTCCGCCCCCGCATCCAATGGTCACTATGTCCAGCATTGGCAACTGGATGGGCCAGTCGCCCAGGATCCCTGCCAAATTGGTGACCGGGTGCCGTTCTCTCACCAAAGATACATCGGTGCTGGTGCCCCCCATGTCGAGGGAGATGCAATTTTGGTCGCCGGTGCTCTCGGCGATACGCAATGTCGCCATGACGCCGGCGGCAGGCCCCGACAGCGCGGTGTGAGCCGGTTGGCGGACCGCCACGCCGGATCCGACGATGCCGCCATTGGACTTCATAATCGACAGGGTGGACTCGACCTTCATCCCGCCCAACGCCTGTTCTAGATTGCCTATGTAGGTGCTTACCAGGGGCATAACGTAGGCGTTCAACACGGTGGTTATGGTCCGCTCATACTCTCTGAACACCGCCAGTACTTCCGAGGAGAGGGAAACTTGAGCGTTGGGGAACTCGTCAAGGATTAACTCCCGAGCGCGGCACTCATGATCACTATTGGCGTAAGAATGCAGGAACGACACGGCAATGGACGAAATGCCCTCATCGCGAAATTTCCGGGCCGCCATCCTCACCGCCGCTTCGTCCAGCGGAATCAGGACCTCCCCATCTGAACTCACCCGTTCCGGCACCTCCTCGATATCCCGGGGACGCACGGGACGTTCCGGTTTGATCCACGAGTTGGGATTGACCAGGCGCGGCGTGCCATGGCGGCCGATTTCCAGAACGTATCGAAAACCCTCCGGCACCAAGACACCGACCCGAGACCCTTTGCTTTCCAGAATCGCGTTGGTGGCTATCGTGGTCCCGTGATAGATGTGTTTAACCTGAGCGGCCTCGACCCCGCTGGACTCCAGAATCTTCTGAAGGCCGGTCAAGAATCCGGCGCTTGGATCGTCGGGCGTCGAGGGAGTCTTGAAGACACTTTGCTGGTTGGTGTCCAGGTTGCAAAGAACGACGTCCGTGAAGGTACCGCCAACGTCAACAGCTACCGAATAGGTGTCCATAATTCACCCTTGATCGCCCCATAGTGTGTGCCGGTTCAGAGCCATTGGGCCGGGTTTGATCAAGTACTGCACTTGCCCAGGGCGCTTATAAACATGGCTGGGGCAGCGCCATTTTAGCCCCTCAGATGCCCTTCAACAAAACGGCACCAAGCATCGCCCGCCTCCGGCGTTGCCCTGCCGTGGGGACCGGTGTTACCAGGGCCGTGGGAACCGGTGTTACAGGGGCGAGTTGTTTAGTGCTTCTGGTCTTCTCTCCATCTGATGGCACCGGGGTTCCGGCATCGGCTGCACCCGGAGGCAAACGGGAAAAGTCTAGCGTTACTGCACGGTCCCGATCCATTAAGACTGTGGCTTTGTTACTTCTGCCATCCCATTCTGCGCCACCGACCGCATGTAGTTTCCAACCAGGCGCAGGTAATGCACGGACTACGACCCATTCACCCCATCGGTACTGACTTGTCTCGCTGCCCGGGTCCAATCTGTAATCGCCTCCATCCCAGGGCTCAGTGATTACATCAAGCATCACCGTCCGATTCGAAGCATTGTTTGGTTGGTCAGAACTCCCGCTCGAACCTAATCCACAACCGACACTGATAGCGAGAGCCACTAGAACGCCGAATCATATGAGACTAGACAAAATCAACTTTCTTGTTATCTTTGATTGACTCGATAGGTTGGATGCCAGGTCAATGGTCCTCCGAAAGACTCCTAGATATTAAACCCTGCAATTGGTCGGTGAAACTGACCTGCCCTCTAAGTTTGTACCACTTACTATGTTAGTCCGGCAAGGGCTGGGACTGTGTCAGCAGCCAGGACTGCCTGTGGCGCCGGCGGTCTGTAGCCCAGGGAGCTGTGGGGCCTGATCCGGTTGTAGGTCTGCCTGTACGTCTCTGTCAATACCTGCACCTCCTTCATGACCTGCTCTGGTTTATGCTTCTTCCTTGGCATTTCTCCCCCTTTCTCCGGCCCAGGTTACTAACATTACACCTGGACCAGTTTTCGGGGGCAGGTCAACGATGCTAGACGCGGTCTACGTGGGTCCTGTTGAAGAGAAGTCGGTGGTTGCCATCCAGCCCAAGCCTGCGTTCCGGCCACTGTTCGAGATAGCTACGACCCGGAAAGGCAGCGAAGTGGTCCTGATAAAAGAGCCGCCTCAAGCTACAAATGAGCCTGAGACGACCGATTCGTGTTCTTGGTGGAGACGGGGGAGGGTCGAACGATACCGTGAACACAGCTTGGCGCTGTTGGTGGCCCTCGCTTGGGCCGTGGGCAGGCCCGCTCAGGACCTCTCCAAATCCGCTAGAGTCTCGTTTACGAGCTCCCGCAACCTCCACACTCTCGGGTATCTTCTCCCACAAGCGCGGTCCCGCTATCGCTGACAGTCTACACTTGCCCGTCTGCTGTTGGCCTCGCGAACTTCATGGACATGGAGTTCACGCAATGCCGAGCGTTGGTCGCGGTCAGGCGTTCCCCAATAAAGACGTGACCTAGATGGCCTCCGCAGTTGGCGCACTCGATCTCCGTTCGCATACCGTCGGGGTCAGGTAATCGGTTTACGGCTCCAGGTATCTCCCGATCGAATGCTGGCCAGCCACAATGAGCGTCAAACTTGTTATCGGATCGATAAAGGTCTGCATTGCACCGCCGGCAGATATACACGCCTTCCTCATAAAAGTCGTCGTATTCTCCTGAAAAAGGCGGTTCCGTGCCCTTCCTTTCTATTACCGATCGCTCCTCCGCCGTAAGCGGATTGTATTTCGAGGCGTCCACGTTCGAACCTTCCTTCCTTTGATGTTCCGTCTCCGCTCCCGACTAGTTCCCTTGGAAGTCCACCGGCTAATCACGGCAACTCAGAGAGCAGAATTTGGTTCAGTTCGGCACTGTTAGCAAATCAGGGCCTCCGTCGTCCGCGGAGATTCCTTGGATAGCCAGATTAAAAGTTGTGCGTTAGTCGTCTTATTCCATACTGCCAGATACAGAATTAGAACATCACGTATGCCACCGACGGGAGGGGTTGTATCCGCCGTCCCGCCCCATCATGTCTGGTATTCTTGGGTCGGTTAGCAAAACGTCGGCAACATACCATAGCTGGCCCAGATACGAATGGCGAGGGTGCTTGTGTTGACAACCAGCACAAATGGGACAGTTTGGGACCCGCGAGATCAGGGGTGTGGAAGAGCTTGGGTGAACTCCCTGAGGATCAGTAGTGTAGTCTTCACCTCGACGGCCGTGCCCTTGCTGATTTCTGACTGGGACACATCTGCTCTTTTCTGGAAGTAATGTACCTTCATTCCAGGAGCTCACGCCACTTCCACTTTCTCGGGTTTTCTTACCTCCCAATGTATCCCATTATCGCTGACGGTCTACAGTCAGCTTCCGGCGGGTTGGATTCGCGGCAAGCAAGACACTCCATAGGTGCCAAGTCCCTTATTGAATGGCCGTGGCCTCGAGGAGCTTATCGACTTGACGACGTTCTCGGCAGCACGAGGTATCCAGGTGCTCCTATCGGCAACCTTACCGCAAGTGCACCGGCTTGGCGAGCCACCAGACCACCTTCTCTCGAACTTGCGCGTGGGACCCCAACGGGCATCGGCGAAGGTCCACGCTGACCCTACAAGACTACTTTGAACACGCCGCGGCAGACTGGTTAGAGTGTCCCCACTCGGCTGCCGGAGAGGTCACCACCTATATCTTACCACCTACCTCCGGGCTACTGTCGGGTGCATTCTCTCCGGGAGGTGTTCGGCGCCCGAGACGCTCTCTCGACCCGCCGGCACCGGACGGGCTGGAACCCGGGCCGGGCCGCCGCTCCTAAGTACGGGGCCAGCCAGATCAGGAACAGTAGAAATCGCCGTAGACCAGCGCCATGTGGCCTACCCGTCGACAGCACGCTAGGTGTCTTCTATCAATCCCTTGCGGTACGAGCGTATCATCTAGCTGGCGCGCCGGTGCCCAAATCGCCCAAGCCCCCGCGAACCGAAGTGGACCCATCAGTGGACCCATCAGATGGACGGACACGCGGTGAATCCCACCCGATCCTAAACGCCCCAGTCCTCCAGGGTGTAGGCCATCTCCCAGAAGCGGTGCTCGAGACGGAGGCTGGTCAGGTAGGCCTCACCCATGGCGGCCAACTCGCCGGGTCCGGCCCCCTCGCCGATGCGGTCCGCCAGGGAGCGGATGGCCTGAGCCAGCTCCGCAAATTCCGCGGAGGAGTACATCTGAACCCACTGACAGTAGAGGGGGGCCCGCTGGGGCTCACCCAGGCGAGCCAGGTGGTCTCCGATCTCCCAATAGCCCCACTGGCAGGGAAGAAGAGAGGCTACCAGCTCCCCGAAGCTGCCCTGGTGGGCCACTTTCAGGAGAAAGCTGGTATACGCCAGCGTGGCCGGGGCGGCCTCCGTGGCCTCCAGCTCCGGCCGGGTAATGCCAAACTCCGCGCAGTAGCCCCGGTGCAGCTCCATCTCGGTGTTGAGGGTCTCGTCCAAAAGCCCGGCGAACCAACCCATGGTCTCCAGGTCGGGAGCGCGAGCCGCGGCCAGCGCCAGCACCCGGCTGTAATCGATCAGGTAGACGTAGTCCTGCATCACGTAGTATCTGAATTTCGCCGCATCCAGGGTCCCATCGCCCACGCCGGTTATAAAAGGGTGGGCCAAGATGGCTCGGCGCAAGGGCAGCGCCCGGAGTTCGATGTCGTCGGCGAAGCTCAAGTTGACGCTCCGGCTCAATGTGGCCTTGCCTGATGATGCTGATTGTAGGGGGAGGAGCAGGGGCAGTCAATCTTCCGGGAAAGTGGCCTGTAACAGCTGACCTCGAATGACGGTTTTGAGGCAACGCCCATCCGTGCCGAGGGCGCCGCCGGCCCGTCATTCCGGGTCTTGGATACCGCCGTCCCAAATCCCCGAACTTCTTCTCCCCCGCCTTGACAGGGGGATGGTTGGCGGCCTTATGGTGGGCGGGTCAGACGATCGGGCGGCCCGGAGATTGGGCTGCGGTGTAAGCAACCGGTATCGCCGCAAGCCTCCTGGGGCTATAATGGTACCCACTCGAACGTTTGAATCACGAAAGGTACTAAGCTATGGAAGTTGTGTTCACTCAAGATGTCACCAACAAGGCCCACGCCGGGGAGGTGAAGCGGGTAGCTGACGGCTATGCCCGCAACTACCTGATTCCCAGGGGACTGGCGGAGGTTGCGACCCCGGAGGTCCTGAAACGCCTGCATAAGATCAAGGCCACCGGAGACGCGACCCGGATCCGGGAGACGCAGGTGATGGAGGATCTGGCCAAGGCTTTGACCGATGTCAGCGTTACCGTGTCGGGACGGGTCACTCCCACCGGCAGGTATTACGGCGCGGTCAGCAGCGCCCAGGTCGCCGCCCAGCTCAGCGCCACCGTGGGGCGGGACATTGACCGGCGTCTGGTGGAGGCCGGCGAGCCCATCCGGGAGCCCGGCGAGTACGAGGTGGTCCTGCGGTTGACGAATGACATCCAAGCCACGATCCGCATCATAGCGGAGGTAGAGGAGTAGGCGGATGTATGCGGAGCGGCTTCTTCCCCACGACCTGGAGGCGGAGGAGTCCATCGTCGGGTCGCTGTTGATCGATGGAGAATCATTTCTCAGGGTCGCTCACACGATCAAGCCGGAGGACTTCTACCGGGAGAAGAACCAGATATGCTTCGCCGCTTGCCTCGCCCTTTTCCAGCGCGACGAGGCCATTGACCAGGTAACACTGGCGCGAGAGCTGGGCCGGACCAACCAACTGGACACAGTTGGAGGGATGGCCTACCTCAGCCACCTGGTGTCCGTCACCCCGACGTCCGCCCACTCGGAATACTACGCCCAGGCGGTAGCCCGCACCTCCACGATGCGCCGGCTCATCGACGCCGCGTCCAAGATCTCGGCCATCGGCTACCAGGATACCGAAGACGTGGATTCCACCCTTCGCCAGGCTGAAGACGTCCTGTTTCAGGTGCGTTCCGGCCAGGTGGAGAGGGGCTTCGTACCTCTCAGGCAGATCTACGACCAGTTCCTGGAAGACCGGGCAGCTATCACCGAGCCCCTGGGCCCCGGTGCCGGCCCAATAATGGCCGGCTACAACGACCTGGACGAGCTGCTGGGTGGATTGCAGCGCTCGGACCTGATAATCCTGGGGGCGCGGCCGGGCCTGGGCAAGAGCACCCTGGCGTTGAACATCTCGATGAACGCCGCCAAGACCGGTTCCTCCGTCGGCTTCTTCAGCCTAGAGATGAGCCGGGAGCAATTGGCATTGCGAATTCTCTCCACCGAAGCTGAGGTCGACTCCCATCGCCTCCGTCTCGGCCTGTACAGCGATCCCGAAGAGCACCGGATTATCGACGCCATCGGCCACCTCTCCGAGCTGCCGGTATTTATCGACGACACCCCGTTGCAGGGCCTGATCGAGATGCGCAGCAAGGCGCGGCGGCTCTCCCTGGAACACGGCCTGGACCTGCTGGTGGTGGACTACCTTCAGCTAATCCAGGGGCGGAACCCGGGCCGCGGCGGCGAAAACCGGGTTCAGGAGATCAGTGAGATTTCCCGTTCCATGAAGGGCATGGCCCGGGACCTGCGGGTGGCCCTCCTGTGCTGCTCCCAACTCAGCCGGGGCATCGAAAACCGTCCCGGCCACCGGCCCATGCTTTCCGACCTGCGGGACAGCGGGAGCATCGAGCAGGACTCCGACGTCGTTCTGTTCATCCACCGTGAGGACGTCTACTTCACCGAAGAGGAGTGGGAGCAGCAAAACCCGGCGCTACCCTTTCCCAAGAACATCGCCGAGATCATCGTGGGCAAGCACCGCAACGGCCCCATCGGCAGCATCAAGCTGTACTTCCACGACAACTGGGTCAGATTCGACCCGAACCCCAAGGACGACGACTACTGATCATGGGAATCTCCGGGGGGATCTCCGGGTTTCCGCCGGGCACGCTGTACACGCCGGTGCCCAATCCGATCCTCGGTCCGCTGCTGGAGCAGGTGCAGGACTTGGCCGAGTTGAAGGTTACCCTGCGCGGCCTGTGGCTGCTGCATCGAGCACGGGGCCAGCCCAAGGCGGTGCGCCTGACCGAGTTTCTGGGCGACCGGACTCTGCTTCGGGGGCTCCAGGGACCGGGAAAAGACCCCCGCGAAGAGATACTCCGAGGCCTCCAACTGGCAGTGGTGCGGGGGACATTTCTGCTGCACCGGCCCGGCGAAACAACCACCGAAGGTCAGGTCTACCTTCTCAATACCGAAACCGGCCGTAACGCCTTGCTCCGGCTGCGGCGGGACGGAGGCTTGCCTCCAGGGGACGGCCCGGGTTTACTTGAAGACTCGATGGAGGCGCCGGCAGGCGAAAAATCGAACATTTTCGGCCTGTACGAGGACAACGTGGGAACCCTATCTCCGCTTCTGGCCGAGCAACTCAAAGAGGCGGAGGAGGCCTATCCCTGGACCTGGATCAACGAGGCGTTCGCAATCGCCGTCACCGAGAACAAGAGGAGTTGGCGCTACATAGCCGGCATTCTGCGGCGATGGGCGGCCGAAGGAAAAGGCAATGGAAAGCCTGGGCGACATTCTCAAAAGGATGACCGTCAGAAACACGTCGAGGACTACGAACGGCGATGGGGCCGCACACCCGAGGAGCGAGCCGGCCGCTGACCTCTGCCCCATCTGCAAGGGCACCGGCTGGGTCAGCAAACGGGTCCACCTAGGACATCCCGACTTCGGACAAGCATTCCCGTGCCGCTGCCAGCACGCGGATGAACCAACCGCACGCCTCGCCGCCCTTCGCCGCTACAGCAACCTGGGGCCGCTGGAGCGCATCACCTTCGACGGCACCCGGCCGGACGGCCCGCTGCCCGACGTCGGAAGCCGCAAGCTGTTCCGGCAGGCCCTCGACGCCGCCGTGGCCTTCGCCGAAAACCCCACCGGCTGGCTGACCCTAACGGGTCCCAGCGGCAGCGGCAAGACCCACCTGGCGGTGGCCGTGGCCAACCGGTCCATCGAACGCGGTCTGACCACCTTTTTCATCGTGGTGGCCGACCTCCTGGACCACCTGCGGGCGGCCTATTCTCCCGACAATCCATTATCCTACGACGAGTTGTTCGAACAGGTGCGCAACGCCCCGCTGCTGGTGCTGGACGACCTGGGGACCCAGAGCACCACCCCCTGGGCCCAGGAAAAGCTCTTCCAGGTTTTCAATCATCGTTTCAACGCCGGCCTGCCCACGGTCATCACCATCCGGGGACCGCTGCAGCGGCTCGATGAGGGGATCCGCACCCGGATGGAGTCCGCGGAAGGGTTCTCCCGGGTGTTCCAATTGGGCCAATACAACACCCGCCTGGACCGCCGGATCGGGGACCTGCCGGAGGAGATGCGGCAGCGGATGACCTTTGCCAACTTCGATGTTCGGGGTGGCCGCAATGCTTCCCAAAAAGACCGGGAGTCACTGCAAAGGGCCAAGCAGGCCGCCGAGACCTTTGCCACCGAACCCGAAGGGTGGCTGCTGTTCACCGGCTCCCGAGGTTCCGGCAAGACCCACCTGGCGGCGGCTGTCGCCGGAGAAAGCGTGCGCCGGGGCAGCCCGGTCTTTTTCGCTTTCGTTCCGGCCCTCCTGGACCACCTCAGGTCCACCTTCAGTCCCAACAGTCCCATCGGCTACGACGAACTCTTCGAGCAGATCAAGACGGTGCCCCTCCTGATTCTGGACGACCTGGGAGCGGAGAGCAGCACCCCGTGGGCCGAAGAGAAGCTTTACCAGATCGTGGTCCACCGCCACGAAACCCGGCTGCCCACGGTAATCACCACCGCCTTTTCGCTAGAGAAACTGGAGGAGGTCATACCCAATATCGCCTCCCGCTTGGTGGACAGCATGGTGGTGGACTGGGAGCCGATCACGGCCCCCAATTACCGGGACCAGCGCCGGGACCAGGGCGGCCCACCTCCCGGCGCCCGCCCACCTCGAACCAGAAGACCACCGCCGTCCCACCACTAGGGACCTGGTTCTCTTCAGGACCAGGTCCCTACGGCATCACCATCGTCACCGCCCTATCCGCTACTTCGACTAGAACCAGGTACTCGTCCTCTCCTCAAGCCCCGAGCCGCGCCTGATCCCTGATGGGCTGCGCATGAACCGTTCACCCCTTTCCGGTTGAGTTTGCCGTCACCCATAACCTCGAACCGGCCCAGCCGGGCTGAGAACCCCTACGCCGGGTCGCGCCGGGGCGAACCATCGTCGAGGATCCCGGAGGTCATCGGGCGATTCGGGGAGCTTCCTCCGGTGGGAATTAGGGGCTACCCCCTATTACTTAGCGCTGCCCGGCTCTAGCTTTAAGTATGACCGTGCATCAACACCGGCCAGGATTCACGGTTTGGAGGTGCCTATGCTTGCCTCGCGTCAGCGGGTGCTCGTCGTGGAGGACGACCAAAAGACAGCCAGCATTATCAAAGCCTACCTAGAGAAAGACAGCTACGCAGTAACTCTGGCCCATGACGGCGAGGAGGGGCTGGAAGCCGCCCGGCGCGATGCTCCGGACCTGGTGGTGCTGGACCTGCTGCTGCCCGGGCTGAACGGGCTGACCGTTTGCCGTGCCCTGCGGGCGTATTCGTCCGTGCCCATCATCATTCTGACCGCCTTGACCACCGAGCAAGACAAGCTGGCCGGCCTGGACCTTGGCGCCGACGATTATGTTACGAAGCCCTTTAGCCCCCGGGAGCTGGTGGCTCGGGTCCGCTCCGTTCTCCGCCGCACCTCCGATGAGACCTTACCGCGAAGCTCGGGGCCCCTCACGTACCGGGACCTGACGCTGAACAGCCGGGCGCAAAACGTCACCGCCCAAGGCCGGGAGGTGCACCTGACACCCACCGAGTTCAGCGTGCTACAGGTCCTGATGCAGGACCCTGGCCACCTCTTCACCAGATCCCAGCTCGTTGAGAAAGCCCTGGGCTACGATTACGAAGGATTGGAACGGACCATCGACGTGCACATTCTGAACCTGCGGCGGAAGATCGAGTCCGGCCCCAACCGTCAAAAGTACATCATCACGGTCTACGGCAGGGGCTACAAGCTGGGTGACATGCCTTGATCTACGGGCTGCGCTGGCAACTACTGCTGAGCATGGTCGCCGTAATCCTGGTGACCGTGGGCATGACCGCGTTTTTCGCCAATCAGGCCGCCAATGCGGAGATCGAGCGCGTCCAGGGACGCGACGATGCCGTGCGCAGTCAGCAACTGGCCGACGTCCTGGCCTCCCGGTATTTCTCGACACGGGACTGGACGCAAGCGCAACAATTGGTGGATGATGCCGGAGCTTTGTACCAGCGGAGCATTCTGCTGACCGATCTGGAGGGCGTCGTAATCGCCGACAACCGGGGCAAGCTGCTCGGCCGGCGTTTGGAACTCGACCCGCGCAGCCGGTCAACGACTCCGGTGTTTGGGCCGGAGGGCCGGCTCGGAACTCTGATCATCGATCCCAACCTTCCCCCTGGGGCCAGGTCGGCGGTAAAAAGCGGCCTGGAGTCCTCCGGCCCCTCCCTGAACGTGCTCCTGATCCTCAGCGGACTGCTAGCGGCGGCGGTGGCCATGGTGTTGACCTTCTTCCTGTCCCGGCGCGTTGTGGCGCCGGTGGAGTCCTTGGCGAAGGTGGCCCAATCGGTAGCCCAGCGTGATTTTTCGGTCCGGGCCGAGGTCAAATCTCGAGATGAAGTGGGGGAGTTGTCCCGCATCTTCAACTCGATGATCGAGGAACTTTCCAGCACCGAAGAGTTACGCCGCAACTTGGTGGCCGACCTGGCTCACGAGCTACGCACCCCGGTCACCAACATCCAGGGTTACATCGAAGGCATCGCCGATGGGGTCATGACGCCCGACACCACCACCCTGGCTCCGATGCATGACGAGGTTATATTGCTGGCCCGGCTGATAGACGACCTTCAAGACCTGGCCCTGGCTGAGTCGGGGCACTTGCCCTTCCTGTGGCAATCCTGTGAACTGGGCGGCATCGCCCAGCGGGCCCTGGCCGCCGTGCAACAGAGGGCCCAAGCCAGGCAGATAACCCTCCGGGTAGACGTGCCGGCCGAGCTTCCGTTACAGGCAGACCCGGAGCGGATCAGCCAGGTCCTGCGCAACCTGCTGGTGAACGCGGTGGAGTACACCCCCCCCCGGCGGCCAGGTTTCGCTCCTGGCCTGGGAGCACGGCCCGGTGATTCAGCTGGCGGTCCGGGATACCGGCCCGGGCATTCCAGAGAGGGACCTGCCCTACATCTTCGAGCGCTTCTACCGGGTCGACAAGTCGAGGTCCCGGGCCACCGGAGGCGTCGGACTCGGCTTGACCATCGCCCGGCGGCTGGTTGAGGCCCACGGGGGCAACATTGAGGCCCGCAGTGAGCCGGGCCAAGGCACCGAATTCATGGTCCGCCTTCCCCGGAACGGCGTGGCCCTAGGTTAGCGGGGGAAGCGGGCCGCCCCCCACCGTCCCCGGATAACCCAATCAAGCTCACCGTTCCTCTCCCTCCCCGTATCTGCGCCTGCCAAATGCCGGGCGCCATGCCTTCAAGACTTGCTGCCTCCATGCCCGGCCCAATGGGGTTTCCCTCTGAGATTAGCCTTTCCCAGCCCTTTTGAACGGCAACGTTCCACGCCCAGCCAGGTTCGGGATTCTAGACGCCAGGGTTTTGCCATTGCGATCATGCTGGAACTCGGCGAAATCTCGCCGCCGGTCTTCAAAATTCCTTCACACTATGGTGTCAGAATAATACCCAACGAGTACTCGTAGGCGAATCCATGAAATCGATGAACCAGATATTGATCGGAAAGGAGAGGAGGTGGCTAAGATGAGGAAACGGTGGTTGTTCGCCCCCCTATTAGTGGGTTTGATGGCTCTGGCCCTCGGCGCTGGGGCGGTGATGGCCCAAGGGGACGGCGAGGATGGCTCCTCGGGGGCCAAGACCTTCGCCAGCCGCCTGGCGGCAATCCTGGGCCTGGATGAAGGCCAGGTTCAGGACGCTATGACCCAAGCGAAAGGAGAAGCCCAAGAAGAGCGCTTTCAGATGAAGCTGGACCGCATGGTGGAGCAAGGCAGGATCACCCAGGAACAAGCAGATGAGAAATCCGAGTGGTTCGAAGCCAGGCCCGACGGGGTGATGCCCAAGTTCCAATCCCGCGGACACGGCAGGCACGGTGGGTTCGGCGGCCGGATGCCCGGTCACCATTTCTTCAAGGGGTTCAAGTTCTCTCATCCCGCGCCGGAAGAGGGGACGGGGCAAAGCTACTCCGGAAGCAGCTTGCCGGCAGACCCCTTGCTCGCTTATTAGCTAGCGATTTACACCCAGCGCCGGATCTTCAATGCTGGAAGGGGCTTGACCCCTTCCGGTAATAGATTTGGTCCGGCATCCTGCTGCCCCCGGACTCCTGTAAAATGGGGGTGGAACCCGGTGAGCCCGATTCGCGGAGAACCTGTGGACAATACAGTCCTCATCGTGGAAGACGACCCTGAGACGGTGGAGTTGGTGAGCCTTTACCTGCGCCGGGACGGGTACACCGTGCTGTCGGCGCCGGACGGGCTGGAGGGACTGAGGCTCGCCAGGGAAGCGCAGCCGGACTTGGTGATTCTGGACCTCATGCTGCCCCGGCTGGATGGAATGCAGGTGGGTCGCATCCTCCGGGAGGAGACGGACGTTCCAATCATCATGCTCACCGCCCGGGTGGATGAAGCAGACCGGCTCGCCGGGTTGGAACTGGGCGCCGATGACTACGTGACCAAGCCCTTCAGCCCGCGGGAGCTGGCCGCCCGGGTCAAAGCCGTGCTCCGCCGCAGCGCCAACGACCCCATTGGCCAGGGACCACCTCAGTTGGTTTACAACCGACTGACCGTGGACCTGCGCAACCGGTCGGTCCACGTCGGCGAAACGCGGGTGGGGGTGACTCCCACCGAGTTCCGGCTACTGGCCATGATGGTCCGGGAGCCGGCGAGAGTATTCACCCGGGACCAGATCATCGACCGGGTGTTCGGCTACGAATTCGAGGGCTTCGACCGCACCGTCGACACCCACGTTTCCAGCCTGCGCCGGAAGTTGGAGCCGGTCATGGATAACCGGCGGCACATCCACACCGTATATGGAGTGGGTTACAGGTTCGGCGATGAGTAGATGGTTTTTCAGCCTGCAATTCCGGTTGGTGTTGGGGTTCGCCCTGGTGCTGGCACTAGCCTTGGGCGGCGTCAGTTGGTACGTTGGATTCGCGGCGCAGCAGGAGACGGACCGGTTCCAGCGTGAGGTTGAGGAGGCCAGAGCCGCCCGTGTTGAACTCATCGTCTCCCGTTACTACGCCGCCCGCAAGGGGTGGTTGGGGATTCAGCCCGTCCTGGAGCGGGCCGGCTCCCTCTACGGGTGGCACATCGCGGTCAGCGACTTGCAGGGTCAAATGGTGGCGGAATCCCACCATCCGGCCGGCAGCATCAAAGGCGGGCCCAAGCGCCGGACCCGGTTCTTCCCGGTACTCAGCCGCGGGGAGCGAGTGGGCTCCATTTTGGTGGCTCCCAGCGACGGGCCGGAAATTGCCCCTGAGCCACCTCTGTCCCGGCTGGTCTCCACTACGAACCGGTCACTGCTCTGGACCGGCCTGGCAGCAGGGGCCGCGGGGGTAATGCTGGTCGGGCTGCTGTCCCGGCGGGTGCTGGCTCCGGCCAGAGGCCTGAGCGCGGCAGCCCGGCGCCTGGGCCGGGGCGACCTTTCGCAGCGCGTGTCCACCACGGGACGGAACGAAATCAGCCAGCTGGCCCACACCTTCAACTCCATGGCCGAAGACCTGGAGCGGGCGGAGGGGCAGCGCCGGAGCTTGATGGCCGACGTGGCCCACGAACTCAGGACCCCTCTGTCCAATATCCAGGGCTACCTGGAAGCCGTGCACGATGGGCTGCTCCAGCCCGACACCACCACCATGGATACGATCTACCAGCAGGTACTGCACCTGACCCGGCTGGTGGAAGACCTGAGCCTCCTCGCCCTGGCGGAGGCGGGAGCCCTCACCCTGAGCTTGCAACCGGATTCCCTGGAAGACGTGCTCCGGCGGGCGGTGGAGCCGTTCCGTCCCCGAGCCGAGGCCAAGGGGGTCGCCCTCTCCCTGGAGATCCCTCCCCGGCTTCCCCTGGTGCAGATGGACCGGACCCGGATCGCCCAGGTGGTGGCCAACCTGGTGGAGAACGCTATCGTCCACACCCCGGAGGGCGGCCGGGTAACGGTGTCGGCGGAGATGACGGCGCCGGAAAGCCGGGCCGCGGCCAGGATCACCGTGGCCGACACCGGGGAGGGCCTGAACCCGGAAGACCTGCCCCTGGTTTTCGAGCGCTTCTACCGCGTGGACCGCTCCCGGACCCGGAGCACCGGAGGCGCCGGCCTTGGGCTAACCATTGCCAAGCAGCTGGTGGAGGCCCACGGGGGCGCCATCGGCGCGGAGAGCGTCAAGGGTCAGGGAAGCCGGTTTGTTTTCGAGCTGCCAATCGCCCACCCATCGGCAGAGCCGGATGTCCGGTAGTCAAACGAGAAAAGGGGTCAACTGACCGTGGTCGCACTACTGAACGTGTTCAAACAGCTGAACGTTTGGCAGATCATCGTGCTGGCTTTCGTTCTTTTGGGAGCGGCCAGCGCCACCTACGGCGTCTACGACCGGGCCGGCAGCTCGGGCTCGAAAGACCTGGGTGAGGGCCAGCAACTCATACCGGTACAGTACGGCGACCTGGTGAACCAGGTCTCGACCAACGGCAACCTGACCTTCCCCAACCGGGAGACGCTCACTTTCGGCTCCCAGGGCACCATCGAAGAGGTGCCGGCCAAGGAGGGCCAACGAGTCTCGGAAGGCCGGGTGTTGGCCAAGCTCGACCAGACCACGCTGGCATCCCTGGAGCAGGCCGCAGCTCAGGTAAGGGTCGCACTCCAAGATGCCGAAGAGGCGCTCGACGAGATGAAAAATCCTGGAGCCCTGGTCCTAGCCCAGGCTCGGGAGATGGTAGCCGACGCCAAGTTCCAGCACGAACAGACCATCGAGGCCCTGGCCGACGCCAGGGAGCCCCAAACAGAGCAGGACATCAAGACCCAGGAACGGGTGGTGGCCGACGCCAGGCTGTCCCTGCAGGATGCGGAACAGGCGCTGGCCGGCCTGGAGCAAGACCACGGCCAGAAGCTGGTCCAGGCACGACGGGACCGGGCCGACGCCAAGCTGGTCCTGGAGCAAGCCCAGGATGCTCTGGACACCTTCCCATCCGATTATGACCAGCAACTGGCCCAGGCAGGCCAGGCCAAGGCCGACGCCAAGCTGGCCCTGGAGCAAGCGCAAGACACCCTGGCCGACCTCTCGACGGATCACACACAGGAGCTTATCCAGGCACGCCAAACCAAGGCCGACGCCGAGCTGGCCCTGGAGCAAGCTCAAGATGCCCTGGCCGGCCTCTCGACGGATTACAGCCAGGAGCTGGTCCTGGAGCGCCAGGCCGAGGCCGACGCCGAACTGGCGTTGGAGCAGGCCAGGGAAGCCGTGAACGACTTCGCCACGGATCACGAACAGCAGCTGGTCCAGGCAATTCAAACCAAGGCCAACTCCGAGCTTTCCCTGGTGCAAGCCCAGTCGTCCCTGGACAGCTACGAGCAGACCAACTCCGGCTGGCTAGACACGGCTCGGCAGGCCAAGATCGACGCCGCGGCCCTTCTCCATGAAGCCCAGGACGAGCTTGCCTCTCTGATCCTCTCGGAGCAAGCAGGTTTAGCGGGTCTGGCGGTTCATATCGCCCCGGCACAGACCTTGGTGGACCTCCGCCAGGTCGAACTTGATGACGCTCAAGAAACCGTCGCCCAGGTGGAGCAACTGGAGGCGGCACTGGATCTGGCCCAATCCAACCTGGTACAGGCCCGGGCAGACTTGGCCGTGTTGGAGCAGGGAGCCGACCCGTTGCGACGCCAGCAACTGGAGGCGGCGGTGGAGCTGGCCCAATCCAATCTGGACGAGGCCCGCGGGAACCTTACCCAGCTGGGGCAGGGGCCGGCCCCTCTAGAACGTCAGCAGTCGGCGGCGGAGGTGGACCTGGCCCAAGCAACTCTGGCGAAAGCCGAAGCGGACCTGGCCAAGCTGGAAGAAGGCCTGGACCCGCTGCGGCTCCAGCAGAGCGACGCGGCGGTGGACCTGGCCAGCGCCAAGCTGGCGGTCGCGGAAGAATCGCTGGCGGAATTTGGCGCCGGGGCCGGAACGGCCACGGGAGAGGGCAATCCGGCCGCCGGCGCGGGAATTGACCCGCTGGAGTTGGCCGCCAGGGAAGCCGAGGTGGCCCTGACCGCCGCCAACCTGGTGGAGGTTGAAGATAAGCTGGCGGAATTGGAGGCCGGGCTCGACCCTTTGACATTGGCGGTGAGTGAAGCCCTAGTATCCCTGGCGCGGGCAACCTTGGGCCAGGCCGAAGAGGATTTGGCGGAGCTGCTGCAGGACCCGGACCCCGCGGAGTTGGCGCTAAAGGTGAAGCAGGTAGATTCGGCTCAGGCCGCCCTCGCCCAGGCCGAAGACGACCTGGCGGAGCTGCTGCGAGGCCCGGACCCCGCCAATTTGGCGCTTCAGGAGGCGGTCATCGCCTCGGCTCGACTGGCGGCGGCGGAGGCCCTACGGCAGGTGGACGGCGCGAGCCTCAAAGCCCCCATGGACGGCTTTATCTCCGTGGTACACGTAGAGGAAGGGGACGATGTCAACCGCAACTCCCCAATCCTCGAGATCGTCGATTCGAGCGTCGTGGAGGTCGACGGCATCGTGGACGAGATCGACGTCCGGTTGGTCCAGGTGGGGGCCCAGGCGGTGGTGTCCATGGACGCTTTCCCCGGCCAAACCCTGGAGGGCATCATCTCTGAAATCGCCCCGGCCGCGCTGAACCAGCAGGGTGTGGTGACCTATCCCATTCGTGTCCAGATGAAGGTGCCCGAAGGGATGCAGATCCGGGAAGGGCTGAGCGCCGTCGCCAACATCATCCTCAGCCAGGAAAGCGACGTGTTGCGCGTGCCTCAGCAGGCCCTCTACGGCAGCTTTGAAGCGCCGGTGGTCCGGGTGATGACCAGCAGCGGCATTCAGGAGCGGACCGTGGTTCTGGGCAGCAGCGACGACTTCTGGACGGCGGTCCGCGAAGGGCTGGCCGAGGGAGACCAGGTGGTCATGGAGGTGACTCAGGCGGCCAGCGACCCCTTCGCCGCCTTCCGCCAGCTACGAGGCGGCTTCGGCGGCGGCGGTGGCGGCGGCATCGGGCGGGGCGGCAGGTGACCGTTACCAGGTGCTTCGTTTGCTTGCTATTCCGATGCGCAAGTTTCTTGAATGTCACCCCGAGCGGAGCGACGGGTCTCAGGGTCATCCAAGCCGCCCACCCACGGTTCCCCACTCTCCTTCGGAGTGTTCGGGATGACATTGGAGAAGCCATCACGAGGGCTGATGGCGCCGGGAAGACCTACACAACGGGTGAACCAGCAATCGAGTTCCCACCCGCCCCGAAAAGGGTCTGAGGTGCGCTGGGCTAGGCTCAGCGCACCTCAGACCCCCATCAAGGGAGGGGGAGCAATTAGTTGGAATTCAATGATCGAGTTAGAAAACGTGACCAAAATATACCGTATGGGCTCGGTGGAGGTCGCCGCACTGCGTGGCGCCAGCCTGTCCATCCGGCAGGGCGAGATGGTGGCTATCATGGGGCCTTCCGGCTCTGGTAAGTCCACCCTGATGAACATTATCGGATGCCTGGACGTGCCCACTTCGGGAAGGTACTTTCTGGAGGAGGAGGACGTGGGCCGCCTGGGGGACGACCGGCTGGCGGAGATTCGCAACCGGAAGATAGGGTTCGTATTCCAGACGTACAACCTGCTGCCCCGAATTTCCGCTCTGGCCAATGTGGAGCTGCCCCTGCTCTATGGCAACGGCAGGGACCGGCGCCGGCGCTCCCTGGAAGCCCTGGAGAAGGTGGGGCTGGGACACCGGGCCAAGCACCGGCCGGCCGAGCTTTCCGGGGGCGAGCAGCAGCGGGTCGGCATCGCCCGGGCGCTGGTCAAGGACCCTTCCCTCCTCCTGGCGGACGAGCCCACGGGGAACCTGGACAGCCGCTCCAGCCAGGAGATCGTCGCCATCCTCCAGAAGTTGAACCGGGAAGCGGGGATCGCCGTGGTGCTGGTCACCCACGAGCCGGACATTGCCGCCGCCACCCGCCGCGTCATCTCGGTGCGTGATGGAGAGGTGGTCAGCGATGAAGCCGTGGCCCAGCCCCGCCAGGCCCAAGCGTCCGGGGAGGGCGCCCGGGCCCCGGGAGACCCGGAGCAGCGTCCATGAACCTGCTCACGACCCTGCGCATCTCGCTGTCATCCCTGGGGTCCAACAAGCTGCGGGCGGGTTTGACGCTGCTCGGCATCGTCATCGGAGTGGCGGCCGTCATCTCCCTCATGGCCATCGGCCGGGGCGTCCAGCAGACGATAACCGAGAGGATACAGGAGTTGGGAACCAACCTGCTCTTCGTGAGGCCCGGTGAGAGCAGCCAGGGAGGGGTTTTCGGCGGCCAGGGAAGCGCGTCAACCCTGACCCTTGACGACGCCTACGCCCTTTTGGATCCGGTCTTCTCGCCATTGGTGGCCATGGTGGCGCCGGAGCTGACCACCTCCGCCCAGTTGGTGGCGGGCCGGGAGAACACCTCCACTCAGGTGGTCGGCGTGACCCCGGAATACGAGTTCGTGCGCAACTTTCCCGTGGCTTCCGGCCAGTTCATCGCGGCGGGACACGTTCGGAACAACTCCCAGGTGGTGGTGCTGGGGTCCACCGTGGCCGAGACTCTCTTTGGTTTCCGGGACCCGGTGGGCCAGCCAATCCGGGTCAACGGCCGCCAGTTCCAGGTTATCGGCGTGCTGGAAAGCAAAGGAGGAAGCTCATTTGGCTCCTTCGACAACCGGGTGATGGTGCCGATCACCACGGCCTACTATCGCCTGGCCCGCCAGCGGACGGCCCGAGGCGGCGTAAGCGTCCAGACGGTCAACATACAGGTGGATGAACTGGGGCAGATGGACGCGGCAATGGACGAGGTCGCCACGGTGCTCCGGCTGCGCCACCGCATCACCAGCGACGACGATTTTATCGTCAGCAGCCAGCAAGATACCATCGAGACCCTGGAGGAGACCACCGAGACCTTCGTGGTCTTCCTGGGCGCCATAGCCGGCATTTCCCTGCTGGTGGGCGGCATCGGTGTCATGAACATAATGCTGGTGTCGGTAACGGAGCGGACCCGGGAAATAGGGATCCGCAAAGCCATGGGCGCCAAACGAAGGGATATCCTGTTCCAGTTTGTTTCGGAGGCCACCTTCCTCAGCCTGGGCGGCGGGGGGGTGGGGGTCGCCTTGGGGGTGGTGCTCACCAAGGTGCTGGATGGCAGGACATTGTTTGGCAACTCGCCCACCCAGACCGCGTTCAGCGCTGACATCGCCATCCTGGCGCTGGTTGTTTCAGCGGCCATCGGCCTGTTCTTTGGCATCTATCCGGCCATGAGGGCGGCGAGGCTGCACCCCATCGAAGCCTTGAGGTACGATTGAGCACCTATCCAACAACTCCAAAGGAGGTCGCTCATGTTCCTTCGACAAGCCCAGGACGAACGGATTTCCCCCGCTTGGGCAGCTCTCCCCCGTTCGTGGTGAACTCCGATTCCATCGAGAGTCTCGATGAAGTCGGACCTGTCGATCCATAGTAGCTGATTATTGGATAAGCTCAAGGTGACTCGCAGATAGAAGGAGATACACTCGTGACCAAGTCATTCATGATGATGCTGACGGTATTTGTGGTTCTCGGAGTCAGTTTCGGAGGGACCTTCATCGGCGGCGTGGCGCTGGGCAAGAGCCAGGGTAACGACTCATCCGCGGACAGCTCCCCGCTGCGGCCGGCGGCCGGTCTCCAGCAGCAGGGCTCCGACCAGTCCGGTCAGGGCTTTCAGCGGGCAAACGCCAGCCCGGAAGAGCTTGCCCGTCTCCGTGAGCAGTTCCAATCGGGGGAGCTTGGGCCGGATGACCTGGCTCAGATCAGGCAGCGGTTCCAATCGGGCGAGGTCTCGCCGGATGACCTGTCCCAGATCAGGCAGCAGTTCCAATCGGGCGAGGTCTCGCCGGATGACCTGTCCCAGATCAGGCAGCGGTTCGGCCAGGGTTTCGGAGGCCGGGGGGCGTTGACCGGGTCTGTAAACCAGGTCGAGGGGAACACGGTGACGGTAGAAACGGCCCAGGGAGCGCAGCAGGCAACCATCAATGACGAGACCGTGATCCAGAGATTCGCGGTAGCGGAGCTGGAGGACCTTCAGGCAGGCGCACAGGTAGCCGTGATCGGACAACTGGGAGAGGACGGCCTGGTGGTTGCCAGGCTGATCTACATCACTCCGGAGGGCGCCGCGAGCTTCTTTGACGGGAGCTTCTTCTCGGGAGAACGCCCGCGGCGCGACCGGAGCGCCGGTGGCGGGGACAGCTCCCAGCTAGACTGAATAACAATTCAGCGGCTCCGGCGGGTTTGAGCCCAAGCCCTTCGACGATCTATTGGCGAACGGACTTTGCCCGTTCCCGGTGATCTCCAATTCCATCGAGAGTCTCGACGAAGTCGGGCCTGTCGAACCACATCGACAGGTTGTTGGGGAGAGGAAAGACACAAAGCCGTGTTGCCCCAGATATGGTGGGGCAACACGGCTTTCCCTTTTCGTTCTCGCGGCGGCCCTCCGCGGCGGGCCGGATGCTGGAGCAAGTTTTGCAGAATGCTCGGCAACCGCCTGATACGGCGGTAGCGCGCCGGTTTCACGCCCAAGGGCAGCCCTCGGGAAAAAAACTCGCCAGATCGGGCCCTGCCCGCGGCTGGTCAAATCAAGCCCCAAGGCTAAGTATCCCTCGAAGTCCTCTGGATTCTTAACCAGAACTTAAACATTATGTCTTATAATGCCCTTGTGGTCCAAGTCACGGGAACCACTAGAACGATGTATGGGATTACCAAATTCTCCGCGCTGGCAGTTACCGCGGCTTCGGCGGTGGTAATCTTGGTGCTCGCCCAGGCCTGGCTGGGACCTGCCGAGGACGAAGTTGCCGCGGCCTCCTTCCCCACCCTGTTCGACGAAGGGCTGGTGCAGGATATCTACGGCCGGGTCAGCCCGGCGGTGGTGGTCGTCAAAGCGGACCTCCGGTTCGGCGAATCCTACGGCCGCATCGCTATCGGGAGTGGGTTTCTCATCGATGGGGAAGGGCACATTGCCACCAACTATCACGTTGTTCGGGGAGCCGACAGGGTGATGCTGGACTTCCAAGACAGCACCACCGCCGAGGCGGCTATTCTGGGAACCAGCCCCGGCAATGACCTGGCCCTGCTCAAGGTCGATGCGGCTTCGGTGGCGCACATCGAACCGGTCGAGTTGGGCGATTCCTCCGCGGCGAATCCCGGACAAATGGCGATCGGCATCGGTAGTCCCTTTGGCCTGGGAGGCTCGGTAACCGTCGGAATCATCGGCGGGATCGACCGGGTCCTGGGCAGCGATATTGCCCGGCCCATGCACGGGAATCTACAGACCGACGCCTTGACTAATCCGGGTGATTCGGGCGGGCCATTGCTCAACCGGGCCGGCCAGGTTGTGGGAATCAACACCTCCGTTCGAATAGAGGACCTGGGGGCCGGCAACCAGCGGGCCAGCCGCCCCATGGGGTTCGCCCTGCCCGTGAATACGCTGGTCCGCCTTCTGCCCAGGCTGAAAGATAGCCAATCGACAGAGCCCACCTATCTCGGGATAGTCGGCACTCCGGTGAGCGACCTGTTGGCGCGGCGGCTGAACCTGCCGACGAGGACTGGAATATACGTGAGCCGAGTCGTTCTCGATAGTCCGGCGCATTTGGCTGGACTGATCCCTTCGGGCACCGTGGGTCAAGCCCAACTGGCGGCAGGTGGGGACACGATCATCGCGGTGGACGGGATTCCGGTGGACTCGCTATCCGGATTCTTTGCCGAGCTGGACCGGCACCTACCTGGAACCGATGTTCCTCTCACGGTTTACCGGGGCTCCGGCAAAGGGAAAATCGTCGTCACCCTAGGTGATTGGCCGGCGGGAGAGAACCCCTTCGCCAAGTACCCAACCTTTCCCTTACCAGGGTCCGCCGGGACCCACGCAACCCGGTACCCGATGATACCCAACGTTCCCGGGTTCGCTTTCCCGGACCTGTTTCCCTACAGCCCTCCAAACTGACTGGGGCCGTTACCCCCTAACGCCCCCGGAGGTTCTCTGCGACGACCGAGCCCTCGACCCCTCCTCGAGGGCTCGGTCATTTCTTCGATCTCGGCCTCAGGCCTAACGGCAACTTCCCTCACTTGATTGCCCGGTAGAGCCGGCAAGAGCTTCGACGCACACCGGTCGGCGAGTTGGCGGGGACCCGGGCCCGCCCCGCTACAGCGGCAGGGAGACAACCTGCCCGGTCTGGGCGCTGCGAGTAACCGCCTCGGTCCACTCCATGTAGTGGACGCCGACGGAGAAGGGGGTGTGGGTAACCAATTCCTCGCCCCTGATGGCGCCGATAAACTCCGCTTCCACCCGCCAGGAGTATTGCTTCTCCGGAGGGTTGGCGATCTCCGAGAGTTCGCTGTCGCCCCGCTTGCCTCCGTAAACGTTGAGCTTCCCGTCCAAGCGGAGGGTGCCCTCGCTGCCGTACAGCCAGACCTCATTGCCCGGCGACAGCCCGGTGACGGCGCTGACCCGCAAGTGGGCCTGGGCTCCATCGGCCAGCCGGCACAGGACATCGACGTGGTCGGGGATGGTGATGCCGACCCGGTTTCCATCGTCGTCATTCCGGAAAGGCACTGTAACCGTGGTCATGGCCATTACCTCGGTCGCCCGGCCCACCCACCGGATCATCGCCTCGTACCAGATGCCCATATTGAGGATGTTGTAGCCACTCAGGTCCCGGTCATTGCGCCAATGGAGGGGGCCGTCAAGGTCCACAAAACCGGGGGCCAGTGCCTGCAGCTCAACCGCCAGCAGGTTTCCCAGATAGCCGTCGCCAATTAACTGATTGAGCAGGCCGTCCACTTTGAAACTCAATGGGGAAGGGACAATCTGGCTCACCAGATGGGGATTGGCCCTGGAGGCGGCCAGCATGTCGCGGGCCTCCTGGGCGGTGGTGGCCATGCGCGCCTCGCACAGCACGTGCTTGTTCTTCGCCAGCGCGGCCAGGGTGATGGCACGGTGCATGTAGGGCCAGGTGCCGATGCAGACGGCATCGATGCTATCGTCTTCCAACAGCGCTTGCCAATTGTCATAAACCTGAGGGATGCCGAACTGTTCCGCCACCCGCTGCCCCGACTCGCGGCTGCGATTGGCCACGGCGACGATTTCCACCTCCTGGATCTTCTGAAACCCGGGTATATGACGGTCACGGGTGTTGCGCCCCGCGCCGATGAGACCCACTCGGACAGTTCCGTTGGACATGGGAAACCCCCTTAGAGTTGTGTTGGCAAGCCGGATTATGCGACGCAGCACGGCCGGCCTGCCGGGATCGGCTCCTGCCAGCCGTCCAATACCCCAAATTATAGGGCGGAGTCTGCCGGCAGTCTAGGAGAGATGGGGTTGCGGGCCCTCACCCGGACCCCGGCTGCGCCGGAGTCGTCCCTCTCCCAAAGGGCGAGGGCTTGGCGGAATGAAACGGGTGAGGCCACGGAAGAGCGGTTGCCGGCCGGCGTGGGGCAACCTACAATACTGGCGAAGGCGGCCGGCACTCTGCCGGTCATTGGGAAACGATTCCGGATCCGAGGCCCGGTCCGGCTGGAGCTGAAGCTCGAATCGATCATGACAAAGCCGTCACGCATCCTCCAGGCGCTGATCCGCCTGTTCTCCTCGGCCCGATACGTGGTGAACGGCGACAGCATGCTGCCGTCTCTGTCGAGCGGTGAGTCGGTGTTGGCGGTGCGGCTTCGGCTCCCGGGGGGCCGGGTGCGCCGGGGTGACGTCGTGGTGCTCCGGAACCCGGCCGGGACCGGCCGCTTCTACATCAAGCGGATCATCGGCCTCCCCGGCGAGGACATCCGGCTTGAGGGCGGCCTGGTATACGTCAACGAAGTCCCAGTGGAAGAGACCTATCTGAACCGGGGGACCGCGGCACCCAAGGGGGATCGGCGGGAGTGGTGGACTGGGCCGGAGGAGTACGTCGTTCTGGGCGACAACCGCAACGACAGCCAGGACAGCCGCGCCTTCGGTCCGGTCAACCGGCATGTCATCCTGGGCAGGGTCTGGTTCCGTTGCTGGCCACTCTGGGTCTGGGGGTGGTTCCCCGGCGAAGAACCGGGCTGAACCCGCCCGTCCCGCGATTTAACGAGGTCTAGGGACCCGAACCGGCCGGTTTGACCATTTCGCAGTCCCCGGAGACGGTCTGGGCAGGATTCAGGCGGCTGGAGCCGGGATCACATCTTCCAGAAGTTGCCAACCTGGCAGATAATATCCACCCGGTGAATGGAAGCGGCGGGCCACCCCGCCAGGTTGATCCAGTCCTCGAAGTGGGACTGCTCCGCAGCTTCGCACTCCGACACCATGGTGCCGCTTTTGAAATCAGCGTACACCTTGAGGATCGTGGTGCGGCGGTCGGGGCGCCATTTGGCGACGCCGCCCAGCTTCTCCCGGAATTGCTCTTCCGTGACACCGGATACATTGTGAATCGCGATAAATCGGGCCATTTCGTTCGTCTACCTCTTAATGAGCATCTGGCCGTCAGCGTTGGTCTATCCGCGAGGAGGTCTCGGGCCACTCACACCGGAGGGAACCGGGGACCGTGGGCGACGGTTCATGCCGTTCGTGTCAAATGGTATGGCTGATTGCTGACGGCGGGCTGCGAGCCGCGCACCCGGGCCCCGTTTCCCAGCAAGCCCTGGGCGAGAGCCCTCCCCTAATCGGCCGGAGGCACAAACGGGTAGGGGATTTCCGGTCCGTCCCTCAGGGGAAGTGCCACGGTGGCGGTGCCGGGCATGCTTTCGATGCCGTCCTGGGTCTTCATTCCGATCTCCAGGTCGATGAGGCCGATGCCGCCTTTAACCTGCTTGCCGGTTACTTTGCCCCACATGATCACGACGTCGCCCGGCACCAGCATTGCCCGGTGCTCGAAGCGGGCCTTCCAGGGCCAACCTCCGGGAAGCGTCCAATCCTTGAGGAACTGGGGCACCACACTCTGCTTCCAGGAGCCGTGGATCAGAATGCTGGGGTTCTTGTCGTGGTTCATGCCGAAGTCCAGATCGTAGTGGATCCGGTGAAAGTTCTCAATCGCCGCGCTCCACCGGAACAGGTGGGTGGGCGTGGGATTGTAGATGTACTTGGGTAGCTCCATCCCCTCATGCACGTCTTCATAGTAGAGCTGCTGCTTGGTGCGCAACTCGTCCCCGGTCGGCCTGTCGTTGTGCGTCAGGATTTCCTGGGGGGACATCTTCAGTAGTTCATCCAGCGGAGCGCTCATTGGTGCCACCTCACTTTCATAGGGAGTGTCTCTCGGACGTCACGGGTGGGGGGCTTAGCGACGGATACTCGAGGACCGGTTGATGCAGAGTATCTCGCCGTTCTGGTTCTTGTAGGTTGTCTCGGTGGTGACGATCAGGAAGGACTGGCCTTCCCGGCCCACCCGTTCTCGAATATCCGCGTATCTGTTCTGGAAGAATATCTTGTCGCCAAGGCTGGGATAACTGCGGATTTCAAGCTCGTTCCCCGCGTTGAGCACTCGCACCAGGGGAGTGGGGACGGCGGGCAGGGCCCCGGTTTTGGCCACCCGGCCGATGCCGTCGGACTCGGGGTCATCGATAAAAGCCTGGGTTATCGGATCGCCTTTGCCCGGCGCGATGCGGGTGGCCATGTAGCTGACCATGATCGGCGGAGTAATTAGCTCGCCGTACCTGGTGGTCTTGGCGAAATCCTCGTCCCAGTATCTGGGATCCGGATCCATGACCGCCTGGGTGAACCTACGGAGGTACTCTTCGTTAACCACTCCCCAGGCCTCGACTATTTCTCCGCTGACCCCGATCATCGCTTTCACTTCGGGAGTTAGCGCGGATTGGGTCTCTTGAGTCATACTCTAACCCTCCTGGACGGACTTGACGCCATACAGACTACTCCAGTCCCTTTTGGTTAGTCAATAAGCCGCGGCCCTCGGTCACCCTCCCGGACGCACTTCGCCGCGGGAGAGGCATCTCCCCGAATTTGTCTTCCCGTCTCGGTGTCTCCTTGCCGGGAAACTGGGGCAGCGGCGGTGACCCAGAGGCACTGGGACCATTCCTTGAGATTTTCGGTTGCCTGCGCTACCATCGCCCTATGACGCGCTGGGTGTTCCTCCTGGTTCTGGGGATTGCCGTGGCCTGCGGCGGAACCGCCCCCGGCGACGCCGATGGGTCTCCTCCGGCGGCGGCCACGCCAAGCCCTTCCGCGACGATTCCCACGCCTGCTCCGGCAGCTACCAGCTTTCCAACGGCGAGCCCCTTCCCTGCTCAGGCAAGCACCACCGGGGTCGCCCCAGTAGTGGAGGCCACCCCAACCGGCGCTCCGGAGACCCCTCGGCAGCCTGGAATCAAAGTGGGTACGGCCACTTTCGAAGTGGAGCCGGCCATCACCGGCGCCCAGCGTACTCAAGGACTGTCGGGCAGCCCGCCGCTAACTCCCGGCAGCGGAATGTTGTTCATCTTCGAGCGGGAGAGCAAGTACACCTTCTGGATGATCGACATGCTATTCTCCCTGGACATGGTTTGGATCGGCGCCGGGTGCACCGTCGTCGACATCACCTTCAATGCGCCGCCGCCGGAGCCTGGCCAAACCCCGGACCAGTTGCCCCGGTTCTCCCCGGGGGCGCCGGCCCGGTACGTCCTGGAAATCAACGCGGGAGAGGCAGATTCGGCGGGAATCGAACCCGGAGACCCGGTGCGGTTCACCGGCGATCTGGCGGGCCGGCACGGCTGTTGACGGCCCGCCGGACGTTGCGCCCCGCCGCCGGCCGGGTTACAGTGAAGCCGGTGGGGTGGCGCCTGTCCTTGGCCGGTGGTCAACGGGCCGGCGCCCCAATTAGGAAGAAGGGTTGTTATTGATGAGTATCTTGGTTTCTGGCTCCATGGCCTACGACCGGATCATGGACTTTCCTGGCCGGTTTTCCGATTCTATTCTTCCGGACAAGATTCACCTGCTCAACGTGAGTTTTACGGTGAGCGGTCTGACGGAGAGGTTCGGCGGCACCGCGGGCAACATCGCCTACGCGCTGGCCCTATTGGGGGAGCGGCCCCGGATCCTGTCCACCGTCGGACCCGATCACCAGCAGTATTTCCAATGGTTGGAACAGCACGGTATTGCCACCAGGGATATCCGGGTAATACCGGAGGAGTTCACCGCCTCCGCCTACATCACCACCGACAGGGACCACAACCAGATCACGAGCTTCAATCCGGGCGCGATGAAACACGTTTCATCCTGCGATCTCACCGAGATCGACCCCGCGAAATCCATCGCGATAGTGGCCCCGGGTAACCTGGAGGACATGGCGGTCTATTCCCAGGCATACCACGAGCGCGGTATCTTCTCCATCTTCGATCCCGGCCAATCGCTGCCCGCATGGCAGGGCGACGACCTGGCCCGGAGCATCCAACAATCCAGGATGCTCGTCTCCAACGACTACGAACTGGAGTTGATCAAAGACAAAACCGGTCTATCGGCCGGCCAACTCCTTGAAGGCGTGGATACCATCGTCACCACCAAGGCCGAGCGCGGCTGTGAGGTGCTTACTCAGAAGGGCGCGGTCCAGATACCCTCCGTGCCGACCGGTAAGGTGGCCGACCCCACCGGGGCGGGCGACGCCTTTCGCGGTGGCTTGATCAAAGGGCTGATCCAAGGCTACTCGGTGGAGTGGGCCGCGAAGATGGGAACGGTGTGCGCCCACTTCGCGGTCCAGGCCCACGGCACCCAGGAATACAGCTTCACTCCGTTGGAGTTCCAGGCGATGCTGGAGGGCCATTTCAGCCCCAATTCGGGACAATAAGGGCCGGTCCGACAGCTTCCGGACATTTGCCATGCCTGGCGGATTCCGCTACAATCCCTCTGGCTCGAGGCTCGGTGGACCGGCGGCGCGAGGCGCCGGTCCCGCAATTGCGGCCCAAGCCTGAGGTCCAGGCATTGCCTCCCCACGGATCGAACTGCTCGGAAAGGAGACACGGACCCAAAGTGGTTGTTGAAGAAGGGTTTCCGGCCGCGATGTCCGTCGGCGCGTTGGACGGGGTCAAGGTGCTGGACTTGAGCGAGGACATCGCCGGGTCCTTCTGTGCCCGCCTGCTGGCCGATTACGGTGCCGACGTGCTGAAGCTCGAACCTCCCGGCGGGGCCGGCCTGCGCCGGATGGGCCCCTTTTACCATGACGACCCTCATCCCGAAAAAAGCCTCCTCTTTCTGGTGCTGAACCTCAACAAGAAGGGCGCCACCCTTAACCTCGAGACCACCACCGGCCAGGCCATCTTGAAGAAACTAGTGCCGCAGATCGATGTCATCATCGAATCCTTCCGGCCAGGCTATCTGCCGTCCCTCGGGCTTGGCTACGAAGACCTGGCGCTACTCAACCCCGGGCTGATAATGACCTCCATCACTCCCTTCGGCCAGGACGGCCCCTACAGCCAGTTCCAGGGCGAGGAGATAGTCAGCTACGCCATGGGCGTAATAATGAGCATTAGCGGCTTTCAGGGCCGGGAGCCGTTGAAGCACGGTGGCTTCCAAGCCCAGTACGACGCCGGGCTAAACGCGGCCGCCGCCACCGCCATGGGCGTGTTCATGCAAGAGAATACCGGGGTGGGTCAGCAGATCGACGTGTCCGTGACCGAGTGTGTGGCATCCAGCATGATCGCCCCTCAGTCCATGTACCCCTTCATGGGTGGCATCTCGGCCCGCCGTCGCCAAGGGGGCGGCAATTTCCAACACCCGATGCCCTGCGCCGATGGCTGGATCATCGTCCAGATCGGAGCCGGCCGCACCTGGATGGACGTCGCCGCCTTCTTCGGGTCGTCGGAGATGGAGGACCCCAAGTTCTCGGACGCGAACTGGCGAGACCAGAACGGCAAGGAAGTGGACCGGGTCGTCCTGAACACAATCAAGGACCGGAGCAAGTGGGACCTTTTCACCAAGGCAGGCGAGGCCCGAGTGCTCTTCGGCATCGTACAGACCCCGTCGGAGCTGGCGGAATGCCCCCAATTGAAGTCCCGCAACTTCTTTCGGGAGGTTGACCACCCGGTGATCGGCAAGATCAAGGTCCCGGCGGTGCTGTTCAACCTCAGCCTGACGCCCTACGCCCTGCGTTGGTGCACACCCACCGTGGGGCAGCACAACCAGGAAATCTACGTCGACGGCCTGGGCTACTCCCAACAGGAAATGTGCCAGCTCCGCCAGTTGAACGTAATTTAGGTTTACCCACTGATCGTTGTATTGACAGCTAATCTCAAGCCAAGGCGTTGAGGGTGAAATAATCCCCCTCGGTCCCCTTTTCATAGAGTGGGACGCAGGGGGATTTGCTCGGAGCAAGGTTTGCTGTATTGGAGTTCAAGAGGTTGCACATAGGTCGGCGGCAGTAGCCCGCCGAGGTAGTTTCAAGAGTCTCTGTCCCATCTCGGCGCTCTCCGCGGTCTCCGCGGTTAGGAAGTTCTTAGATCAAAGGTGATGAGGTACCCCGTGACGTCCCACTTGCCGCTCGAAGGAATCCGCATTATAGACTCAACCTACGTGTTCGCCCTGCCCTACGCCGCCGCCCTTCTGGCCGACCTGGGCGCCGAGGTTATCAAGATTGAAGGGCCAAGCCGCCACGATGTCACCCGCACCGGGGGCTACGCCGGCATGTTCCCCGAAGGGAAACATGGCGAGGATTGGTGGAACCGCCCATCTACTTATAACCTGCTCCACAGGGGCAAGAAATCTGTGGTCTTGGACCTGACCGACGAGCGGGGCCGGGACCTGTTCCGGGAGTTGGTCAGCATCAGCGACGTGATCATGGAGAACTTTACCCCTCGGGTGATGCGCTCTTGGGGGATGGATTACCCGAACCTTCGCAAGATCAAGCCGGATATCGTCATGGTGTCCAACACCGGCTACGGCCACGGCGGCGGACCGTACTCAGGGTTCCCCGCGCAGGCCACCACCCAGGAGGGAACCCACGGCCATTGCTGGTTCACCGGCTACGCCGGCGAGGCCCCATCCAAAGCGGGCGCTTCGTTTGTCGATTTCCTCTCAACCTGGACGGCGGTGTTCAGCATCGCCGCGGCGCTGCGCTATCGCAACCGAACCGGCCAGGGGCAGTGGGTGGACATCGGCATGTACCAGGCCGGCGTGATGTTCGCCTCCGAGTACATACTTGACGGAGTGGTCAACGGCCGGGACGGCGGCCGTATCGGCAACCGGCACCCCTACCGGGCTCCCCAGGGCTGCTACCCGGCCCAGGGAGAGGACCGCTGGATTGCCCTGTCGGTGGGCACCGACGAGCAGTGGCAGTCGCTGTGCCGGCTCATGGACCGGGGGGACCTGGCCGCCGATCCCCGCTATGCCGATCTCTTATCCCGCCAGCGCCACCATGACGAATTGGACCAGGCCATCGGCGCCTGGACGTGCGGCTCCGATAGGTACGATCTGATGCACCTCCTCCAGGGCGAGGGAATCCCCGCGGGGCCGGTCCTAAATGGAATGGACCTGCATTACGACCCGCACTACAAGAGCAGGAACTTCCTGGAGCGGGCCACCTATCCGCCGGAGCGAGACATCGGCACCCGGCTCTTCATTGGCCGTCCCTACAAGTTCTCGCGAAGCCCGGTCAAGATCCAGGGCCCCGCGCCTGCCTTCGGACAGCACAACCAAACCACGCTCCGAGACCTTCTCGGAGTCGACGAGACGACATACCTGGCCCTGGTCCAGGACTCGGTGGTGGCCGAAGTGCCGCAAAAAGGCGACCCTTCCAACAAACTCCCTCCGGAGCAGATGGTGGAGGAGGGACTGCTGGCCGGATGGGACCCGGAGTACCGGGAAAGGCTGGGAATCCTTTAGAGACACCCTCAGCCCCGTGCCCCGCCGGGAGCCGTGCCGCCGCCGGGAACCGGAGCACGGACCTCTTTTCGTTGGTTGGCAAAGTCCAGGATAAAGATGCCCGGCGACGTTCGTTCCCTGGAAATCCCCGAATATACTGGGCCCAGGGTATCGCCGCCTTTCTTGACACCCGCCAACAGCCGGGAATAAGCTTCATTTGCGGGCCCGTAGCTCAGCGGCAGAGCAGTCGGCTCATAACCGACGGGTCGCAGGTTCGACACCTGCCGGGCCCACCAAGATGGACCCAGCCCATGCCGGTTCAATAACGGCGATAGCGGCGCTAACTATCAAGGGGCACATTCGCCCGCCGCTTCGGGCGGGCGAGCCGAGGGGAGGGAGATCTCTGGCGGTGGGAGTGCCCAGGGCTGTTCCCCAGTGTAATGACCCTAACTTGGTGAAACGTACTCTATTGGTTTTAATGCTCTGAGGGGGTACCCGGTTTTCGTGACGAAATACCGGGCACCATTCAAGTTTCAATATGGGACCGGGCAGCCCGGTCCCGTTGAGGAGATCCACCTTCTGCCGCTGGGGAGATCGCCGGTCTCATGGGGAAGCCCCACGGTCCCGGTGATGGGGCGGATGAGGCGGCGGCGCTGTGGTTGGATTCGCCCGGTTCCGGGAACCTCGCTGATTCCCGCGAGCATCAGGGCGAAGCCGGGCTTCCGACCCGGCGGAGCGCCGGACCCGAAGCGGGCGTCTATCCCGCGAACCTCACTCCTCCGTCCCGTTCAACCCTACCGCCATCTCATCGACTACCCTTTCCACCATGGCCCGATAGCGCTCAGGCATCTCCGAGATGCGGCGATAAATCCGTCGCGCTGTATCGTACCGCCCATCCAGCGGGTCGACGTCGCCTTCTTCAAAGGCGAGGAACCACCGCATGGGTTTACCGTATCGTTCGCTCATGTGCGCCAGGTGATCCTTTGAAACGGTCCGCTGGTCGTGTTCCCAACGATGGACCGTGACCCGTGAAACGCCAAGCAGTTCGGCGATCCCTTCCTGGCTGTAATTGGCGCTAGACCTGGCGTACTTGAGCCGAGCCCCCAAACCGGGGAAACCGATCTTCACACTGCGCATATTGCTCCGTTGGAGAGCACGATCGACGTGCAGGGGGAGTTTGGAGAATCCAACATGTCTCGATGGTGATATGAAGTTGAATATATCTTCATTATGGAATCTGCCATCCGGGTTTTTCAGATCGCAACAACCGCTCTTCGCTCAGACCAGCTACATTTTCGAGACAGGACCGCAGCCGACGTGTCCGGTTCTCGGGCATTGCATCCACCCTAGCTAGCTTCATAATGACACGCTACGAAGCTCCGGTAACTTTGGCCCACCCCAACCGGACCCAGATTCGGACAGTTCCGCATAGCATAAATCAGGAAGGGCGAAACACACACCCTCCAACCCGGTAGCAATTGCCCCCTGCTGTCACCGGGGCAGTTACTCAATCGACCCATAGCGGCCGGATGCTACCTGCGGCCTCCTTCGGCTGGATAGACAGTTGGCTAGCAACTGATGATCGGCGCACTCACCTACCAATACGAAATAGCGGTGTCATTGGTTTCTCTAGCTGCGGGAATCAACCGGCACAATGCAAGAACCCGATGTTGCACTCTCCCGGCGCACTCCACGCTATCCAGGGATAGCGATAAAGCATTTAACCAATTAGGGCTATTTTGGCGGTGTTTGCGCGAAGTATATCCATTTCAGATGGATTATACATCGTCCAGGGCGCCACATCAACCAGACTCTCCACGCACTCCACGCGATCCACGACTGAACCCATGAGGCCGCTTCCAGCTACTTTTTCAGGGGTTCGCCAACCGCGCTTTGCCCGAATCAATCGCGGGCGTGGGAGACGGGTTCACTCCATTAAGCAAGGCCAGGTAGTAGCTCACGTGGTCACCCAGCGAGAGCATTGCCATAACCTCCGCCAAAGGAGGGCCATCGATCCCCCGCAGCACTTGACAGGAAATGTTGCCTTGCCCGAGCATTTCCAAAACGACCGGAAAGCGCTTTTGCAGGCCCTCCGGCCCCCCGCTGGGTTGCAGCAGCAGGGCAGCCACTTTGTCACCCATGCCGGGCACGGCGCGGAAAGCTTCCACCGAGTTGTGCAGCATCTCCGGAATGACTTCGAAGAACGCCCACGCTTTGGCATTCTCGTTGAACTGGGTCTTCCAACGCCGGGCCACTCCGGAAAAAACACCGCCACCGTATACCGCGATGATCTTGGCCTCCAGCGCCAAGGCCAACTGTTTGGCCGGATTATCCCGAGTGAGGACCTTCCCTTCGAGCCGGGAAGCTTGCTGCCGCACTGCGTCGACCATGGCCTGAAGGTCCTGCTCCGTGGTTTTCATCAGACCGAGGCGATGGAGCGCGCCCAAAAGTAGCATGAGGATGTAACCCACCGCGCCGCGGGGTTCTCCCGGAATGTCCAGGCGAAGTAGCGGAATCCCGCGAGCGGTGGCGTCCTCCGCCAGCCATCCGCCGCCCGCAACCACCAGTACCCGGGCGTTGTCCCGGACCGCCTGCCGGTACAGAGACAGCGTCTCTTCGGTATTCCCCGAATAGCTGCATACGATGGCCAGGCTACGTTGGTCCACGTGGCAGGGCAGACGGAAGTCCCGGACCACCAAAACGGGGACCGTCTCTTGGGAAGATGCCAGATCCGCCACCAGGTCTCCGGCGATGGCGGAACCGCCCATCCCACAGATAACGACCTTATCGATCTGGGTCCAGCCCTCCGGAATGTAGAGCGCTTTGGCTTGGCTCCAGGCGACTTCACAATGTCTGGGCAATTCCTGCATCCGCTCGAGTAGCCCGGTCGGGTCCAGCGAAGCATACAACCCCGGACTATCCAGGATGCGCATCGATTCCTCCAAGTATCTGTTTCCCGGTGTTGCCCAGGTTCACCGCGGCGTGGGCACAGGGCAGGATGTCCGGAACGCACTCAAACACTCGGCAGCCTCTCCGCGGACCGGCTCGACTATCCCCGTCCGCGCCGGCTCGTCGCGACGACCCGAATTATTGACGGAGCCTTCCCGGGCCTGAGCCTGGCTAGGTCGCTACCGGTGGCGCTTGTATCAGGCGGCGATTGTATCGGATCGAAGCGGCCCACACAAGCAGCACCCCGCCTAGCTCAAACGGAATCGCCGACAGGCGTGGAATCTCCTATCGCCGTGAATGTAACGGGGGCCAACAACGGCAGATGGCGGCCAATAGTTAAGGCGTCTATCGCCACGTGGGCTGAAACCGAGGCAATGGCGACGGCGCCGACGAGGGCGGGAGATACACCCTCCGGGCATGCCGGAATAGGCCTACTATGCGGTTGCGAATCAAACTCCGGAGCCTTTTGGATATCGGGTTCGCAGGCGACCGGCAAGAGAAAACGCGGGAAGGCCCTTCAGCTTCGTCGTCTACTTGATTCTACCCGTTGATTCTACCTGGATTTCGTACTAAGGTCAGCTAAGAAGGCGGTTCATAAGTCCTGAACCTATCGACATTGGGGTATGGAACGCAATAGGTACCCGATCCGCGACCTTCCACCGTGTCAGTCCCCCGGCGACGCGGGCGCCCTCAAGCCTACTCATCGGGCCGGGTCCGACATATCTTCGGTAGGTCACCGGCAATTCATTCACGGACAGGTTTCAGGATAGAACCCCTCCCTTGAAAGATGTATCCGCGTGGCGCATAATCGCTTACGAAATTAGACGCGCGCCACGCATCGCCCGAAGGGTAGAGACACCGGTCATGCTGATCCCGGGACGATGCAAACAGCCATCATCCGGCCAATAGAAGCCGCCAGCATCCCGGACAACCGCAAAGCGGTCCTCATACTGCGGGCCGCACCTCCCCGGCATCAGCACCGGGCGTAGATCTCGGAGAGTTGCAGTAGCCGGCCAGGGGTCCTTCGAGGCATCATAGGCGGATATGGAACAGCCGAAGCAACGCAAACGATTAGAGGGCCTAAGCTGAACCTGGCGAAGAGCAATGGTAAGGAGCCGGGGCAGGCCTTGGGCCGGAAGCGCGGTCCCGCCCGGCCTGAGATCCTGCGTCCCAACCTATCTACCAATTGAGGCGGGTGAATCGTGGGGGCGGCCGGTCCGCAATCCGAAACATAAGGTGATTTCTCTGGTCAAGGCAGTCGTCGACTGGAGGCCCAGGACGCCCTTTTACTATGGGTGGTTGATCCTGGGCATGTCCTTCCTGGCCGCCTTCGCCGCCACCGGGTTTTCTCAGGTGACGCTGGGCGGTATCCAAGTCTTCATCACCGAGGACACCGGCTGGAAGATGAGCACCCTGGCCCTTGCCGTCACCGCCGGCACCTGGTGCTCCGCGCTGCTGTCCCCGCTCATCGGGTGGTTGGCCGACCGCTATGGCCCGCGCGCCTTGATGCCGGTGGGGCTCGTCACCGCCGCGGTGGCCTTCTTCGCCCTTTCCGGCAGTCATGCCACTTGGCTATTCTTCGCGGCCTACATCCTGGGCCGCACCGTGAGCAACCCGGTTCTCGTCAACGTGGTCCCGCGCACCACCGCGGTCAACTTTTTCCGCCGCCGGCGCAACCTCGTCCTGGCCCTGGTCCCTTCCTACCGTCCCATCGGCGGCGCCATCAACATCCAGATGATCACGTTTATCGCCATCCGCCAAAGCTGGCGAAACGCGTACGCATACCTTGGCTTTTACAGCCTGATACTGGTGGCTCCCATCGTGCTGCTCATGCGGCGCCGGCCGGAGGACATCGGGCTTTTGCCCGACGGGGCCAAGCAAGCAGAGACGACGGGGGCTGCGATCAGCGGAAGGGGACCCGCCGGCGGCAGGGATGCAGATCTGAGTTGGACCGCCCGCGAGGCTTGGCACACCAGAGCCTTCTGGCTCGTCGTCCTGACCGCGGGCGCCAGCACTCTGGCCAACGCCTCGCTGGTGTTCAGCCTGGTTCCCTATCTTTCGGACGAGGGCGGAATCTCCAAGGCACAGGCCGCCGGCGTGTTGAGCCTGGGCACTTTCTTGGCCATCACCACCCTCGGCTGGGGTTGGCTGGCCGACCGGTTAACCCCGCGCCGCTGTTTGGCCTTGGCCGTGGTCGCCTGTGGTGCGACGTCCCTCTACTTGATGACGGTCAACTCCCTGCCCATGGCCCTGATCTTCACACTGGTGTTCGGAGTCTTTTCGGGAGCGCTCACCCCGTTGGAAAACATGGTCCTGGCCCACTACTTCGGGCGGAACTCTTTCGGAGCCATCTCTGGGTCCTACAATCTATTCAAAATAATGATGCTGGGGTCGGGGCCGACCGTCGCGTCCGTGTTTGTAGAAGTGGTGGACAGCTATGATCTCCTGTACATGACCGTCGCCGGCCTTTACTTTACGGCCGGGGTGTTCATCTTACTAGCCGCCCGGCCGGCTTTGCCTCCGCGCTTGTCAGGGCCAACACCGATCCAGCGATCCTAGATACTCGCTGGCCCCGGAACTCGGAGGCCCGGCGGGATTCCGGGTGCGCGGTATTGCCACCCGCGAGTTTGGCGGCTTGACGTTTGTGCTATCATTATGCTAGATTAAAGATGTCATAAATAGGTATTCTGATAGCAAGTGAGGAAGAGTACATCATGTCATTCGACCTTCGCCGAATCGTAGAAGCTCAGAAAAAGGCCTTGGCCCTGGTTGAAACTCCGGAAAAACGGGAAGCCCTGGAGCGGTTCTTGGAAAGCTCCGGGCCACTGGTCGAATCAGCGGCGCGTGACGCCCTTCATGAGATCGTAGAGGAGATGAACGCTCAGCTTGCCCCCCACGCCAGGATCCGGCTGGTGCAAGAAGGCAGCAAGCTGGTGCCGGAGGTTGTCACTTTAGCCGAGGAAGTAGGTGGGAGACGGGCCGTGGTGATAGACAGCGATTCCATTTCCAAGGTTCTCGTTCGGATGCCTTCTGAAGTAAAATCCAGAGCCACGGACGCGGCGCATCGGGCCGGCACATCGTTGAACAGCTGGACCGTTAGCGTCCTGGACCGGGCCGTGTCCAATCTTCGGGAGCGCCAGAAGAGGGGCGAAGAGCGTCAGGACCCAGGTGAGACGGCCCCAGAGGTGGATCCGCCGAAGGAACCCGGTCCGAGAGAGTAGCAACTCGCCGCCTCCAGCGACGTATTCAGGAGCCCCGGAACTAGAATCCCGGGGCTTCTTTATTTCCGAGATGGGGAACCGGTTCGGGTTGAAATAATGCTATCGCTTCGCTATCTACAACGCGAACGATGATATCAGAGAACCGTTCATTCGACTGCCTCCAGTCCTCAGCCGCCGGCCTTCGCCGGGACGACGGGCCGGTAGCAGGCCGCTTACGAGACACCGGACCGGGGGTGGGGTTAAGAAGCATCACCGGTCTCTGTATGAGGTCCAGGCATAGAAGTGGTACAAATCGTCCGGGATTCAGATTCGGCTAACCTTCAGTGTGCGGCCTCTAGATTGGCCACAAGCTCTGGTTCGGCTTCTGCTTCTGAAGCTCTTCCAGCTCCGGCCTCGGCCCGTACCTGATGACACGAGGTGGACAGTGGTGGACGCATGCCGGGTCCAGTCCCCGCCGGGTCCTCGGCCCGCAGAGGTTGCAGAGGCTGGTCGGCTCCGGCAAGAAGTCGAGCGCCACCCGGCCGCCGTCCTGCCGGAGCCCGGAGCCGATGGTGATGCAGGCCCGGCTGAGGTCCAGCTGGTTCGCGTTCCTTCCGGCAATGACGCAGGAGTAGCAACCGGTGCACCATTCAAAGTCGATGAGCAGAGCGTATTGTTGGCTAGCCATGGAGGTCCTGCTTCTCAATAATGCCGGGAATCCCGCCGTCAGCCTTGTACAGCTTGCACAGCAGGGCCTTGTATTGGCCTCCACCGAAGCCGTGGGACGACTGGGTGTTGTGGGGGATCAACAGGTTCAGGTTCGCGTCCCACACGCCAAACCATTCATCCGCTCCCTTCTCCGGGAACCACCAGCCGTGGGAGGCCGCAACCACCCGGGGGTGGATGAGGTTCGTGACCGACACCTTTCGTTTGCACCGGCCCAGGTGGTTCTCCACCCAGACCCAATCGCCGTCTTGGATGCCCAGGGGTCCCGCCGTGCCGGGGTGGACCATCACCTCGGGATACGGATGGATCTGCCGCAGCGACCGGATTTGACGGTGCTCCGAGTGGAAGAAAGCGATGGTGCGGCCGCCCGTCGTGAGGATCAGCGGATACTCTTCGGCCAGCTCCGGGGCGCTGTACGGACTCATCGCCGGTTCCACGAATACCGGCAGTGGATCGTGACCCCACTGCTCCATGAGCGAGCTGTACAGCTCCACTTTGCCGCTGGGCGTGTTGAAGCCGGGATTGCCATCGGCCCGAAGCTCCCCCTTCGTGTAACGGTGGTAGGGGAGAGACTTGTCCGCTTTGTCCGGCCACATGAACTGCTCCCGGCTCAGCTCTTCGAAGGTCACGCCGGCCGGCTTCAGCAAGGATTCCCAGAAATCGCGCATGCTCTTCCACGGCAGGCTGGGGTTGAACCGCCGGGCCAGCTCGAAGCAGATTTCGGAATCCGGCTTGCATTCGGCCACGCTGATGGCCTTGTTGATGGCGTTCAGCGGCGCCCACCAGGCGCGCACTCCCTCCTTCTCGGCGAAGGTCGCCGCCGGCAGCACGAAGTCCGCCAGGGCGGCGGCGGTCGGCGTCATGAACAGGTCGACGACGACGATCAGGTCCAGGCGGTTGAACGCTTCCAGCAGCCTCTTCGGGTTCGCCCCGTCCACCAGGAAATTATTCCCGGCAATCCACGCGGCCTTGATGGGGTAGGGCTCCGCGGAAAAGATCTGGTCGATGAGTACGTCGGAGTGGGCCCGCCAGTGGAAATTCCGGGTGATGGGGTACTCCTTGGTCCCGACCCGCTTCTCGAAGAAGACCTCCGGGTCCATCACGTTACCGGTGAAGCCCCGGACCGATTCCTGGTCCATGGGGTAAGGCCACACCCCGAAGGCCGGCTTGGCGAAGGCCATGCCGCCGGGCACTTCTATATTCCCGGTGATGGCCCACAGGTCGATGACCCCCATGGCCACGCCGAACCCCTCGGGGCACATATCGATGGGAACTCCCCACTGGATGGAGGCCGGTTTCGCGGCCGCAAATAGCCGGGCCGCCGCCTTTATCTGTTCTTCCGGGACCCAGGTGATCTCCGACACCCGTGACGGGGGATACTCCAGCGCCCGCTGGCGAAGCTTGTCGAACCCGGAGCACCACCGTTCCACGAATTCTTTGTCGTACAGGCCTTCCTCGATAATAACGTGGAGAAAGCCCAGGGCCAGCGCGCCGTCGGTGCCGGGCCTGATCTGAAGCCAATGCTCGGCCCGGGAGGCGGTCCAGGTGTAGTAGGGGTCGATGACGATGACCTTGGTCCCTCGCTTCATGCAGTCGACGATCCAGTTGCCGTAGAAGCCGTCGGTGCAAGTGGCCGGGGGGTTGTACCCCCAACAGACGATCACCTCCGGGAGGCGGAAGTCCGGGTCGTCGTAGCGGCCGGGAAGGAACTGTCCGCAATCGGGCACCGCGTAGTCGCCTTGAACCACCTTCATGGCGCCCAGCCGCGGGTGGTAGCAGGAGTTGCCGGTGAGTCCGCCCTGGAGCCAGTTGGGGCTCCCGTAGCTGTAGGCCAGCATGAGAAGCCAGGCTCCCACGTCCCGGCCCGTGCCCTGGATGAAGGCCATGCTCTCGGGGCCGTGGCGCTCCTTGACGGCCGCCATGCGCCGCTCCAGCTCGTCGAACACCTCATCCCAGCTCACCCGCTCCCAGCGGTCTTCGCCCCGCTTCCCCACTCGGCGCAGGGGATGGAGGAGCCTATCGGGGTGATAGGTGTACTCCTGCATCGTCAACGCCCGGGGGCAGAGGCTCCCCCGGTTGTACGGGTGCTCGGGGTCGCCTTCGATGCCTTCGAGCCTGCCGTTCCCCACATCGAGCAGAACGCCGCAGCCGCCGTGGCATCCGGGTCCCGCCGACCAGGTGACGGAGCGCACGATGTTTTCTCCGGGTGGTTCTCGCCTCCCGATTGCCATCACCATCCCCTTCCCGCCGCTCAGACCGGAGAATGAGCGGCTCCGCACGACTTGAGCCCCGGCCCAAGGGGCTCCACAAGGATTGTAGCAGAACCGACAAAGGTGTTTTTGTGGCCGATCGCATAACGTCTTTCCAGGTGATCAACCATGCGTTCTCGAACCGTGACTGGAGCGAGAGATTACTCTCCTGCCATCCAGCGGGGTACCGTGGACGAACTGCTGACGGGCGCCGGCCCCGAGGGGGGAGGTGGTTTCCTCGGGCGACTCTACGCCTTGCTCGATTCCGCCCTGGTGACCGGGAGCAACAATGGCTTGGGGCTGTTGCCGTGCCGGTGACCGATGGGCTCTATTGTAAGGGCCGGGTACTTGAGCCAAGGGGGGCGCCGGCTTGGCCCTCTAAGAGCGCGTCGGCTACGGCATTCCGGCCGTCCCTTCGTCGTGGCTCTCCTCGGCTTCGTCGTGGGCCGCCGTCCCGTCGTCGTGGCCCGCTCCTTCCATATCCATGTCCATGGCGGCCCCGCTGGCCCCCAAGAAGTTCTCAAGGTGATTCTCAGCTGCCTCTAGATCGCCGGATTGCATCAAACCCAGGATGGTTCTTCCATCATCGAGGCCGGCGCCGTCCTAGGGGACAGTCTTTACCTGTCCATTTGGTCAGGTTGCCCCGCTGCGCTGGACACGGTGCCGGGCAGATTCAAGCCGGACAGCCGGGAGCACGGTGTGCGGCCTGGTCCGCGGGATCACCATTGTGGGCTCGAGCTTGTGGGCAAGGGAAATGAAAGCGGCGGAGGTGAGATCCGGGCCGTAGACTCAAGCCTTGGCATTCACCAACGGGACCCATCGCTTCCGGCGTGGTGGAGCGCGTTGACAGCCCAGGTCGCCCGGAATAGGATAGTCCCAACCCTCGCCGGCCGGCTGAGACGCCCGTTGGAGGCCCAACTACCGCCGGCCACGTCAGGCCCAGCACCAGGAGGTGTCACGTGAGCATCAGGACACGGGTCGGGTTGATAGTGCCTGCCACCAACAGCACTGCGGAACCCGATTTTGCCATGGTTGCCCCAAAGAACGTGAGCATCCACTCGCAGCGCATGTGGAACGTGAACGAGCTGACCGTAGAAGTCATGGAGGAGATGAACTCGGACGTGGAACGGGCGGCCCGGTACCTGGCCGAGGCGAAGATGGATTTCATCGTGTACGCCTGTACCACCGGGAGCTTTTTCAAGGGCCCGGGCTACGATGAAGAGCTGATCAAGGGCATTGAAAAGGTTGCCGGCGTGCCCGCGGTGGCCACGGCGCCCTCGGCGGTCGAGGCCCTTCGGTTCCTTGGGGCCAAACGGATTTCAGTGGCTTCACCCTACGCCCAGTGGCAGAACGATAGGCTCCGCGCCTACTACGAAGCGCTAGGGTTCGAGGTGCTCAACGTGGAAGGGGACCCTCACGGTGCTGTGGCCGGCGGCCAGGGGCACTGTGACCTTAGCCCCGAGTCGGTGGTGGAGTTCGCCTCGGGAGTATGCCGCCCGGAGGCCGACGTCCTGTTTTGCTCCTGCACCGCCTGGCGGTCCATGGAAGTGGCGGCCGAGCTGGAGCAACGCACCGGAAAGCCGGTGGTCTCGGCCAACCAGGCTACCATCTGGGCCGCATTCACCCGCCTGGGCATCACCGGCCTCCAGCCCGGGTTCGGCTCCCTGCTGGACCAACTGACCCGCGTCACCGTTTAGTGCCGCCAAACCCTCGGGGAACGGAAGAGGCCCAGCGTGTAGGGGCGGGTTTTATACCCGCCCGGCTGCTCCGGACCTTGACGCGCCGTCGCAGAGCACCCGGGAATAACCCTTGCTTGATGAATAAGAGCGCCGGCCCGGGGGCCGAGAGCAGGAGGAGCGTTGATGGATAGATTTGACGCCGTTGTCGTAGGTGGTGGCGTCCTGGGGGGCGCCACCGCGTACTACCTGGCCAAGGAAGGGCTCAAGGTGTGCATCATGGACCGCGAGGCCGTCGGCAGCGGCGCCTCCGCCCACGGCCACGGCGCCATGTCCATGGTTGGAAAGGACTTCCGGCCGGGGCCCCACTTTACCCTGGGCCTGGTGGGCATGGAGATGTACGCCAACTTCGTGGCAAACGTCATGGAGGACAGCGGAATCGACCCGATGTACCACGAATCGGATGGGGTGAGCCTGGCGGTTGTGGAGGAAGAGGAGCAGATCTTCAAGGAGGCCATCGCCGGCCAGAGCAAATACCTGGAGATGAAGTGGATCGACGGAGATGAGGTGCGCAGGATGGAGCCGCGCATCACCTCGGACGCCCTCGGCGCGGTCCTGTACCGGCACGGCCAGGTGGACGCTTACCGGCTGAGCCTGGCCACGGCCCAAGCGGTGGAGCGAATGGGCGGCCAAATCCTGCTCCGGGAAGCCACCGGGCTGAAAACAGAGGGTGACCGGGTCACCGGGGTTACCTATCCCGGCGGTGAGGTCGCAGCGGGCGCGGTGGTTATCGCCATGGGGGCGTGGAGTGGCGCGGCCCGCGAATGGCTCCACTATCCCCTTCCGGTGCGCCCGCTCCACGGCCAAGTCTTGCACCTCCGCATGCCGGGGGAGCCGATGCGGCTGTTCATCATCACCGCCCGCCATGGGCCGGTCCTGCCTCGGCGCGACGGAATCCTGATGGCGGGCAGCCTGGGAGGTGTCAGCATGAGCGGCCTCGACGTCGACTCAGTGCACGTCTTCGACCCCAGAGACACCGGCCCCTGGGAATTCGACCTGAACCCCTCGGAGTGGGGCCGAAACTTCATGCTGGAGCGGGTGCTCAAGATCATGCCGGCCCTGGAAGAGGCGGAGGTGGTGGACCACCTGGCCGGCGTGCGGCCCCTCTGCGCCGACCGGATGCCGCTGATCGGGCCGGTGCCGGGCTGGCAGGGCGCCTACATCGCCACCGGCCACGGCACCAAGGGGATTCACCTCAGCGCCGTCACGGGGCGCATCGTGGCCGACCAGATCGTGCGTGGCAAGACCGAGGTGCCGGTCCCCGCGGAAGCCTTTTCACCAGGCCGGTTCGCCTACCTCGCCGAGTGACGGCCACCTGCCGGCAAGCCCCCACGGCCGGCTCCGTGGGCTAGCTCCGGCCGCTAGCTCGGACCCGTATCCGGTTGAAGCCCTGGAGCGGCCTCGGGCCCGGGTGACGCTGGCGCCCCGCCCGGGGCATTTGCTCAAGGTCTTCAGCAGCCTCGAATGGTGTCCGGCGGGTCGTTCCCGCCAACGGGCCAAGGTACTGTGTTAGACTGCCGGCAGCCGGCATTTGGACCGGGGAGGCTTGAGCGACCCAACGCGTCACAAGACCAGAGGGTGGATCATCAATCGCGCTGGGATGAGACCCCGGTCACGCCTCGCCGGCCTGAAGGTGATATTCAACAGTTTGTTGCTTGATCACACGACATGCAACGACTAGCCCGCAAGCTCCCCTTTCATTACGGCTGGGTGATCGTGCTGACGGCCGGCTGCTCGATGTTCGTGCGCAACGCCGCGGCGAGCCTGACCCTGGCCGTTTTCGTCCATCCCGTTTCTCAGGACCTGGGCTGGAGCCGAACCCTCATCGCCGGGGCGGCCAGCTTCGGCGGCCTGGCGTCGTCGGTTGCCTCACCGGCGGTGGGCTGGCTTTCCGACCGCTACGGCGTCCGGCTGGTGTTAACCTCCGGCGTCTTGATACTGGGCATCTCCACCATCTCCCTGGCCTGGGCTACGGTGCCGGTCGCTTTCTACCTGGCCTACGGCATCGGCCGGGTTATCTTCTCCAGCTCCGTTCAAATCGGGGCAACTGTGGTGGTGGCCCGCTGGTTCGTGCAGCAACGAGGCCGGGCCATGGGCATCCTGTTCCTGTTCCAATCGGCGGGAATGGTGCTCTTCCCGTTGATCGCCTCCCTGGCCATCCAACACCGGGGCTGGCAGGAAGCCTGGATGCTGCTTGGGGCCCTGGTGTGGATCGTCGCGCTGGGACCGGCGTATCTGCTAATCGTCCAGCGGCCCGAGGACGTGGGGCTGCTGCCCGATGGGGGCGCGGCCCCCGCGAGAGTGGACGAGACCCCTTCGGCCACCGTGGCGGATGAACCGGCCTGGACCCTGCGGGAAGCAATTGCCACGCCCACCCTGTGGCTGCTGGCCGTTGCTACTGGCTCCCTGTTCGTGGTGCAGGCCGGAACCAACATCCACCAGGCCGCCTACTTCGTCGACCAGGGCCTGGGGGTAACCGTGGCGGCGGTGGGCATCAGCCTGAACGCCGTATTCACCGGCGTGGGCAGCATTCTATGGGGTTGGATTCTGGAGAGGTTGCCGGTGCGCATTACCTTCGCCATGGTGGGCTTGTTGATGGCCATTACTTCGGCCCTGTTCACCACCGCCGACACCGCGGCGGAGGCGATGGCCTACGCTTCGATGTTTGGCATCTCGGTGGCCGGTATTCTGGTGGTGCCGGCGGTGGCTTACGCCGACTACTTCGGCCGCCGGTCCCTCGGCGCCATCCGGGGAGCGACCGAGCCATTTGTCTCCCTGGGGGGCGCCATCGGGGCGTTGACATCGGGCATCATTTTCGACGTTACCGGCAGCTATCACATCGCCTTTGTCATCTTCTCCGGGGTGGGCCTGGCCGCCATTCCGCCGCTGCTCATGGCCCGGCCCCCCGTACGAACCGCGGCCCCGGCCCAGGGTTCACCCTAGTCCGCCGGAAGCATCGCCCACCCGCACCAGCCTAGCGTGATGGTGTTGGATGGCTCACCTCGGCACGGGTTGCCCCAGAAGGTCACCCACTCTGGGCGCACCTCCCTACAAAACGGCAATCGGCCGGGCCTGAAGCGGATTGTACCGCGTCTTGGCTACGAAACCAGCGCGAACCATGAAACTCCAACGGTCCGAACCGGGTTGATCCCCTCTCGGTGATGGAGAAGCTTTTCCCGCTATTGTGGAGGTAGGATATGCTCGACTTTCATGCCATCAAGGAGACCACGATCAACGCGTCACCCGAGGCTGTTTTCGATGTAGTGAGCGACCTGAGCCGGCACAGGGAGTTGGCGGGCAGTGGGGAGTTGGTGAACATCCGGTTATTGACCCCCGGTCCCGTGGGACTCGGAACGATGGTCGAGGCGGACGAGTCCATCCACCTGGGCGACCAGCACATGGAGTTTGCCGCCCGTTCCGTGGTGGTCGCCTTCGACCGTCCCAACACCATTTCGTGGGTGCCCGCTCCACCCGTGCCGGTGCGCCGCATCCAGTGGTGGTTCCACCTGACCCCTGACGGTCAGGGCACCAAAGTGGTGCACGAAGCCGAAGTGGACCTGGGCGAGGGTGGCCGGGAGATGTTCGGCGGCACGGAGAACTACAACCAGACCCGTGGCGCCGACGTGATCCGAGGGATGGAAAAGACCCTCCAGAACCTGCAACAGATGGTGGAGCAACGGGTGACCGCCAGATAGCTCGGGCCGCCGGGCAGGTCCTGTCCGTCTCCGCGCACTGAAGTTTCGCGGAAGGCGAAGCCAGAAAACTTGGGCCGTTTCGAGTCCTGCATTGGGCTCGAAACGGCCCAAGTTGCATGTTTGAGAGGTGATGCGCCCACGGGCGCCAATCGGCCTCCTGAGCGGGAAGCCACCGAAGCGTTACCTGGGACCCGGCCTTCTCCGGATGGCGACCCAGGTATCGAGCCAATTACGAGACACTGGGCGAGCGAAGCCCGTAGGTGGGTTTCGCAGGCCCTTATCCCACACCGTCCGCCCGCCGCCGCAATACCCTTCCGGGGAGCGCTCCGGTGTGCTCACCGCCCTCGATGACCAATTGGCCGTTGACCACCACGGCGCCGATCCCCGCCGCGTATTGGTGGGGATCATCGTAGGTGGCCCGGTCCCCAACCAACAGGGGGTCGAACACCGTGATGTCCGCCCAATGGCCCTCTTGTAGAGTCCCCCGATTTCTCAGGCGTAGCGCGGTAGCCGAGCCCCCGGTCATTTTGTAGATCGCCAGGGGCAAAGGCAGAATTCCCAACTCCCGAACGTAGCGGCCCAGAACCCTGGGAAAGGTGCCGTAGAACCTGGGGTGTGGGCTGCCCTGGCTGGTCACGCCGTAGGTAGCCAGTGAGTTTCCGTCGGAGCCAACCATGACCATGGGCGAGCGCAGGATATCTTGAACGTCTTCCTCGGCCATTGACGTAACCACAATGCGGGTGTGGCCCTTATCCGCCACCAGGATGTCGCACGCGGTTTGAAGCGGGTCGTCGGACCGCTCCGACGCCATGACGCCCATCTTGCGGCCCGAGATTTCCGGCTGGCTGGGGGAAATGGCGATCCGGACGGCGTCCCAGGATTCCACCCGGCCGAAGTTGGTGAGGCCGTCCCGGTCAATATCAGTCCTTATTTGGTCCAAGGCCTGGGGGCTGGTGAGCCGCGCCAGCATGGCCTCGACGCCGCCGGCTTGGACCCACAGCGGGAGCAGGTTGCGCAGAGGATTGGTGCCGGCGGTATATGGGTACTGGTCGCTGTGGACAACGACTCCCCGCTCCCGGGCGTTGGAAATCAATTCCAGCAGCTCTTGGGTCCGGCCCCAGTTATCCGTCCCGGACAGTTTCAGGTGGGCGACTTGAACTCGCACACCGGAGGCTTCGCCCACCGAAATCGCCTCGTTGACGGCCTCGAAGCCCCGGTTGGCTTCGTCGCGTACGTGGGAAGCGTAGGTGCCGCCGTGGCGTCGCAGGACTTGGGCCAAGGCGGCCAGCTCCCCGGTGGCGGCGTAATTGCCGGGCGCGGTGAACAGACCGCAGGACATTCCCAGCGCGCCTGCTTCTAAGGCTTCATCCAAAAGCCATTCCATTTGGGCCATGTCCTCGGAGGTGGGCGTCCGGTCGTCCATTCCCATGGTCATCAAGCGCAGGGTGGCGTGGCCCACTTGCATCACGGTATTCACTGAGATCGCGGGAAAGTCTTCCAGGTATTGGCCGAAGCTGGTCTCGGACAGTTCCAGCCAGGGCGCCCCGGCCGCCAGGTAGTCTTGCAGCAGGGCCACCTTTCCGGGCAGTACTGGGGCGGTAGAATAACCGCAGTTGCCGACGACTTCGGTGGTCACTCCCTGGCGTATCTTGCTCTCCGCCCGGTGGTTCAAGGGCAGGGTGAAATCGGAATGGGTGTGAATATCGATGAATCCCGGAGCTATCACCTGACCGGTCGCGTCGATAATCCGGCGAGCCTCGCGGCCGCTGCTGTCTCCGATTGCCACGATCCGGCCGCCTTGCACGGCGACGTCGCCGGAATAGGCCGGCCCGCCGGTGCCGTCGATAATCTCACCGCCGCGAATGATCAGGTCGTCCATTGCCATCGGCCTCCTTCGAACATGCCGTTCCAGCAGGTGGATGTTGGGCGGGAGACGACATGCCGCGTTGGGCCACATTGTACACGCAGCCGGGGACCCGCTCCGGCAAGAACGGGCCCCTGAACAAGTTGCCAAACTTTACGAGGAGAAAATCAACCTCAGTCCTCCTCTATGTAGGGGATATATGGGGGTTCGGCCCACGATCATACTTTCGATCAAGTCTAGCTGTCTATCCAAGGCTCCGTAGCGGTTGCCCTCGAAGCTTGTTGTCGCCAGGGATATTTCCGCCGGTACCACGCCTCTCGGCTATCCTGCTTCCCGGGTTCCGCCGAATCCGGTCTCCGGTTCCCGAGCCGTCATCCGTAAATGCGCCTCTTCGGGTGAACCAACGCGCCGGAGCTGGCAGCGAAATGCTATGATAGATGCAGCAATACCGGGATGACAGTAGGCGAAATGCTTGACCGTATCCCGTAAATCTTTGAATTCTGTCGGTCTGGAGCAAAATGCAAACCCACGCCAACCCCAGCATTCGCAACCTGGCAATCATCGCCCACGTGGACCACGGCAAGACCACGTTGGTGGACGCTCTTTTGAAACAAAGCCAGGTTTTTCGGGCCAATCAGCAGGTTGGCGAGTTGATAATGGACACCAACCCATTGGAGCGGGAGAGAGGCATAACCATTCTGGCCAAGAACGCCTCCATCACCTACCAAGGGGTCAAGATCAACATCATCGACACCCCGGGCCATGCCGACTTCAGCGGCGAGGTCGAGCGCATCATGAACATGGCCGACGGTTGCCTGCTGCTGGTGGACGCCGTTGACGGGCCGATGCCCCAGACCACCTACGTGCTGAAAACGGCCCTCAGCCAGGGCGTCACCCCCATGGTGGTTATCAACAAGATCGACCGGCCCGAGGCTCGTGTCGCCGAAGTGGTCAGCTTGGTGCAGGACCTTTTCCTGGAGTTGGCTACCAAGCCGGAGCAGCTCGACTTTCCCGTCCTGTACACCTCGGCCCGCCACGGCTACGCGGCAGGCGACCCGGATGCCACGCCCGAGGACATGCAGCCCCTATTCGAGGCCATACTGAAATACGTCCCGCCTCCGACGGGAGACCCGGACGCGCCCCTCCAGATGCTGGTGGCTGCCCTGGATTATGACAACTATCTGGGCCAGGTGGCCATCGGCCGGGTATTTCGCGGCACCATCCGGCTGGGCGACCAGGTGGCCCTACTGGGGGTGGACGGCCAGATCTCGTACCATAAGCTGGAGCGGGTGTTCGTCTTCCGTGGCCTCGACCGCGTGGAGGTTGAGGAGGCCCGGGCCGGGGATATCGTTGCTGTGACCGGGGTCGAGAACGTGTCCATCGGCGTCACCATCGCCGCCCCGGAAGGCGCCGAAGCCCTACCCACCATTCAGATCGACGAGCCGACGGTCAAGATGACCTTCGGCGTCAACAACTCGCCCTTCATGGGCAAAGAGGGCACCCATTCCACTTCGCGGGTGCTCCATGAAAGATTGATCAACGAGCTTAGGACCAACGTCAGCCTGCGGGTGGAGACCACCGACGTCACCGACGTATTCCTGGTTTCCGGGCGAGGCGAGTTGCATCTGTCAATCCTGGTGGAGACCATGCGGCGGGAGGGGTTCGAGTTCCAGGTGTCGAAGCCCGAGCCGGTGACCAAGGTTGTCGATGGAAAGGTCCACGAGCCCTACGAGCAGCTGAGTATCAGCACCCGAGACGAGTATATCGGCGCGTTGACCGAGTACCTGTCCGGCCGCTTGGCCCAACTGGTGGACATGAGGTACGACGACTCCGGCAACGTGAACTTGGAGTACCATATCCCCACCCGGGGGCTGATCGGCTTCACCGCCTTCTTCCTGCGCACCACCCGGGGCAACGGGATGCAGAGCGGCGTTTTCACCGGTTACCGGCCCATGGAGGGGAACATAAAGTTGGCAAACACCGGGGTGCTCGTGGCCTGGAGTCCCGGAGTGGCCGTAACCTACGGCCTGCTGAATGCCCAGGCAAGGGGTGACACCATCATCGAGCCCGGCACACCGGTGTACGAGGGCATGATCGTCGGAATGCACCGGCGGGAGGGGGATATTCCCATCAACGTGTGCAAAGAGAAGAAGCTGACCAACATGCGCTCGTCCACCGCCGACATCACCAGGCGGCTCAACGCCACCGTCCGGATGAGCTTGGACGAGGCCCTGGACTTCATCGCCGCCGACGAACTGGTGGAGGTTACCCCACAGAGCTTCCGCATGCGCAAGAAGCAGTTGTCCACCCACGCCCGGTCCCGCCAACGAGCCAACACAGCCAGGGGGCAGGCCAGCGCCGTGTAGGCTGGAGCTGGAATCTGGAATGATGAGTGCGCCGCCAGGAATATCCCGGCGACGCAAGTTATTGTCAAGAATCTCCGGCAACCAAAGAGAGGGCCTTGCGGCCCTCTCTTTGGTTTCAATATTTGGCAGGAGCGGGAGGATTCGAACCCCCGACCACTGGTTTTGGAGTTCTGTGGTGGCCGTCTCGCCCTGTAATACTCAGTCCAATCTGGTACGGTTCCGTAGCTAAACCTACCCGTAATCTGTCTGGCCCATACCCTTCAATACCGCCCTATCATGCCAAATATGTCGGCAAAATGTCGGCAAAATTTCATAGCGGACTCAGATACGAATGGCGAGAGTGTTGGGTTACTTGAACAGCTTCCGCAGTGACCAATGTTTCACTGACTTTGGCAAAGTCAGCCTTCTCATGAAGTTGCCCAGGTTGTAAGCCAGGACGAACAGCCATAGCCTCACCTGATTGGCCGCGGAGTTGTGGCAGGAAAGCCATCATGGGGTCGGAGTCCGTTTAAGCAAGCGGCATCTACCGCGGGTATAATAAAGGCCACGACTAGCAACCTGGAGGAACTTGCGCACAGCCTTGGACTGCGAGGGACGGCACGGCCTACTCAGGGCCGGGGAAGGTTTTAGCATGTGCTCCTGAAATGGAGAGGATGATCAAGTCTGGGCTTTAGGGCGTTAATGGCGCAGAATGCCAGATATCTAGCGATGAAATCGAACTTCTTCAACCCTGCAACGAGGTTAACGATTCTCCTGGTGACCGTTGTCCTTCTTGCTTGCGGTGGGGCGAGCCAGACCGATATCGGACAAGAGGTGTCCTCAACAACTGTAATGACAGCCAACCTGTCACCCACCATTGCTTCCTCTCTTGCTTTACGCGGCGAC
>JASLXV010000007.1:0-22533 GCA_030740155.1 Dehalococcoidia bacterium
GGCAAGCTGGAACGCTATCACCAGACCCTGAAACGGGACGTGAACCAGGTCCCATACGAGATGCCCTCTGACTTGGAAGAAGCTCTTGCCGCCTTCGTCAATTACTACAACTACAGGCGGTATCACAAGGCACTGGGCAACATAACACCCGCAGATGTGCTTGAAGGGAGAAGGGAACGGATTCTACAGCGCAGAAAGGAGGTGAAGGCTCAAACGATCGATAGGCGAAGACTTCATAACCGGACCCTCAGGCAGCTCACCCAAGCTCTTCCACACCTCTGATCTCTCGGGTCCCAAACTGTCCCATTTGTGCTGGTTGCCAACACATCTGAGTTAGGCTGGAGTCGCGTCCGTCGCCTACGGGTAGGCTTCCCGGACAACTGGGGATAAATAATCGAAGGACCCCAGACGCATCCCCAGGGCAGCGAGACACAGAGGTTCTTTTGGTGTTAGGTTATACACTATCTCAAAGCACCAGGGGTAAGGGGCGAAGGTCCATGGACAGAGGAACGGCACGGTGAAGAAGCCCCGGCGTCAAATAGGCATGGTTATCGACCTTAACAAGTGCATTGGCTGTCAGACCTGCTCAATCGCCTGCAAAAGGCTATGGACCGGTGGAGCAGGGCAGGAGCGCATGTGGTGGAACAAGGTCAACACCATGCCCGGAGAGGGCTCGCCGCGAGGCTGGGACGGCATGGGAGGCGGTTTCGATAGCGGCCAATCCTTCATGGGTTTGCGCTTGGGACCGGGAAAACCACGTCCATCGCGACTTCCTGAGGATGAGGAGTTCGGTACGTATGTGGAACTCCCGGCCGGTGAGGAAGTCGCCCGCTCCGGCGAAGGCCGGCGCACCACCGCCCCCGAGGCACGTCCCCCTTGGATGTACAACTGGGATGAGGACCGGGGGGCCGGAGAGCACCCCAACTCCTTCTTCTTCTACCTCGCCCGGCTGTGCAACCACTGCGACAAACCGGCCTGCCTCGAGGCATGCCCCAGGGATGCCATCTACAAGAGGGATGAGGACGGAATCGTCCTCATCAACGAGGACAAGTGTGAGGGGTATCGTTTTTGCCTGGAGGCCTGCCCCTACAAGGTCATATATTTCAACCCCCAGGAGAATGTGGCGCAGAAATGCATCGGCTGCTATCCGCGCGTCGAGGTGGGAGTGGCGCCGGCCTGTGCCCGGCATTGCCCGGCCAGGGCGCGCTTCTACGGCTACGTGGACGATCCGGAAAGCACCGTGTACAAGCTGAGGGAGTGGAAAGTGGCGCTCCCGCTGCAGCCCAAGTTCGGCACCGGACCCAATGTGTTCTACATTCCAGTCTTATCCTCGTCCCGCCTGGACGATGCGGGGCGGCCAACGGGTGAGCCCAGAATACCCCTGGACTATCTGAAGAGCCTCTTCGGAGACGATGTGGAGGGAGCGCTCAATACGCTGAGAGAAGAGCGGCAGAAGATGAGGAACGGCGGCAGCTCACCCCTTATGGACATTCTCATCGGCTGGAGATGGCCGGATGACTTCTTCGCTCCCTTCGTAAAGGCCCCCGACGAGGCAAAGTCCCCTCGCAAGGAGGTGACCGGTGAAGCAGCAGCAGGGTGAAAGGGCGTGGGAGCAGAAGTATCGAGACATCTGGTCCTGGGACCGCACCGCTAGAGTGACCCACCCCCAAGACTGCTATCCCGGTAACTGCTCCTTTGTGGCTTATATCCGGGACGGCAAGATAGTCCGGGAAGAGCAAACGGGGAGATACCCCGTCGTGGACCCTTCCACGCCAGACTGGAATCCCCGGGGTTGCAACAAGGGCTGCATGTACTCCGCTGTGACCTACGGGAAGGAGCGGGTCCTTCAGCCCATGAAACAGATGGGCGCCCGCGGGTCCGGGGAGTGGAAGCCCATCTCCTGGGAAGAGGCCTATCGGGAGATCGCCGATGCCCTCGTGGATGAGATGATAGAGACCCCGCAGTCCATCGTGTTGGAAACACCCGCTCAGGGTGGGAGCTTCCAGGCAAGGGCGCCCATCGTACAGCTTATCAACGCGCTCGGCGGTTGCGCCCTGGATGCGGTGGGGGAGTTCAGCGACATCAGCATCGGCCAATACATGACCTTCGGCAAGTACCACCATGCGGGCACTCAGGACACGTTGTTCAAGGCGGGGCTGAACCTGGTGTGGCACATGAACCCCGTGTACACCCGCATTCCAGGCTACCATTTCCTCAGCGAGAACAAGTACAAAGGTGGCGAGTTGGTGGTCATAGCCCCGGACTACAGCCCCTCTTGTGTCCACGCCGATCAGTACGTGCCGATCCGCGCGGGTACCGACGCGGCTCTAGCCTTGGGGATGTGCAGGGTGATTCTGGAGAAGGGGCTTGAAGACCGGGAGTTCATCAAGACTCAGACCGACCTACCCTTGCTGGTTCGAGATGATACAAGCCGGTTCCTGCGAGAGTCGGATATCGAGGATGGCGCAAGCGACGAGATTTTCTACATCTGGGACACCCACGGCTCCCTCGTCAAAGCTCCTCAAGATACCCTGGACCTGGGCGCCCTTGAGCCCGACCTCGATGCCGGCCACGACGTGAACCTGAAAGACGGGACGCGAGTCGGGGTGAAGACCGTCTTCGCCCTGCTCGTAGAAAGTCTGCGCGACGACTTCCCCCCGGAGAAGGTGCAGGAGATCACCGGGCTGCATCCTGACGTTGTCGAGGAGTTGGCGAAGAAGGTGGCCACCCGGCCCACCAACATCCTGGCCGGGCTCAACACCCCTAAAGTTTTCCACGGGGACTTGATAGAGCGCTCCATGTGCCTCCTGCTCGCTCTGACCGGAAACTGGGGCCGGCCCGGCAGCGGCATCGGGAGTTGGGGTGTCATACCCGATCCGGGTGTGCCCTTTGGTGGAGGGGGCGGGAGTTCCGAGGGCCTGGCCCGCCGCATCATAAACAAAGCAAACCCGACGGCGGAAGAACTCTCTATACGCTCCAACATGATCCAGGCAAAGCTGTACTCCCCCACGGTGCCGCCATTCTTCTTCTGGTACTATCACTGCGGCTACAAGAAGGTCTGGGACGCCATGCCCGCTGAGGAGATGGGCCTGCCACGCAAGGTGTCCGACTACGTGGATGAGGCGCTCCGGGCCGGGTGGTGGGAGGGCTTCGTCAGACCCGGCCCATCCGTGGAGCCCAGGGTCCTGTTCGTTATGGGCAACAACCCCTTGCGCCGGTTGCGTGGCGGCACCAGGACGCTGCTCAAGGAGCTGTGGCCGAAGCTGCGCAAGGTTATTACCGTTGACTTCCGGTGGAGCACCACGGCGCTCTATTCAGACATCGTGCTGCCGGCGGCCTTCTTCTACGAAAAGGAGCAGTTCCATACGCTTACGTCCAGCGAGGTCCGCTTCTGGGCCTACGGGCAGAAGGCCATCGACCCGGTCGGGGACTCTCGTAGCGAGTGGAAAATTGCCAACGGATTGGCCCGAACGATAGCGCAGCGGGCCAGTGAAAGGGGGCTGGACGAGTACCGGGTTCCACACGGGGTCACCCCGGAGAGGTGCAAGGCGGTGTTGGGCCGCGCCCTCTCCATCCCCGACGCGCTCCGCCCCATCCTCGGGGTGCTCCGCCGCTTCAATGAAATCCCGGATCTGCTGACAATGAACGGCAAATACTCCGAGGATGATGTGGAAGAGGCGTTGAAGGACATGGTGGAACGGTGTAAGGACGCGGGAATTTTCGAAGGGGAGGAGAGCCTCGAAAAGATACGGGAGCGCGGCTTCGTGAAGTATAACGGGCTGGGCACCACTGCCCAGGCGCGGAACATCGCCACCGAGGTTCATCCCGACTCCGCCGTCACCTCTCTGCTGCTGCATACCCGAGACCATGTCCCATACCCTACGATCACCGGCCGGGCCCAGTTCTACATCGACCATCCCTGGTTCTTGGAGTCCGGCGAGGCCCTCCCCACGCATAAGGCCCCCCCACGGCAGGGCGGGAACTACTCCTTCCGGATGGACGGCGGGCACCTGCGCTGGAGCATCCATGCCTCGACGGCGACCAACGAACTCATGGCCCAGACCCATAGAGGTGAGCCCTTTATTTTCGTCAACGAGATGGACGCTCAGCACAAGGGAGTGGCCGACGGGGACCGCATCAGAGTGTTCAACGACTTTGGGGACTTCATCGTTCAGGCAAAGTTGAGCGCCCTGCCGGCGCGGGGCCAACTCATCATGTACCACGCATGGGACCCCCATCAATACACCGGGTGGCGAAGCTACGACCACATCATTCCCGGTCAGATCAAACCGTTGCACCTGGCGGGCGGGTACGGCCACCTCAATTACTGGGTGTCCAACTGGCAGCCGCAGCAGGTGGACCGGCACATCAGTGTTGACTTCGAGAAGGTGAAATGAGGGCCGCCAAGGTATCCTCGCTGACCCCGAGTGACGCCTCACCGGACTCGGACCTATGGTCGCGCGTACCGGCATACGGGCTGAAACTGAGCCCGGCGCCGGTAGCTACAGTGGATACATCACCCTACATCCGCCGGGCGTTTCGAAATGTCGACGCTGGGGCCGCCGGCTCGGCGGCCATTGGCTCCGTAAATGTACAGGCGGTGTGCGACGGCAGGCTCCTCAACTTTCGCCTGGAGTGGGAGGACCCCACGGAGGACGCTCACGCCGGCGGCACCACCAGCTTCCCGGATGGGGCGGCCGTCATGTTTCCGGTAAAGCCCGGCTCCTCGGTTATGACCATGGGCTCCCCCGAGGCGCCGGTCAACATGTGGCTTTGGCAAGCGGGCAGAGAGGCCCCCTTCGACGTCTTGAGCCGGGGCATTGGCAGTACCACGCGGCGCGACCCATCGGCGAGCGGGCTTTCCGGCAAAGGTGTGTACACCGGGGGGAGGTGGAGGGTCGTGATGAGCCGAGGGCTCAAGGGGGATGGGATCGAGTTTGTGAACCTGGCGGGAAGGCGCGTGCTGACTGTTTCTTTCGCGGTGTGGGAGGGCGGCGGCAGGGAGCGGGGCCCTCTGAAGGCCTTCTCGGGCGAATTTCAGGACCTCACATTGGGGATATAAGGGGAAACGTAGAGGAGACGTAGGCATCAATGGGACTCGATCTCAACTATCCGGGCGTATACCAGTATTGGGGGCCATTATGGGCGCTGATCACCCTCCTGGTGTTCGTTCAGATCCCCACTGCGCTTACCCTGTTCTCCCAGGATACGAGCTATTCTGCCCTCCTAACCCTCCCCTTCAGAATGTTGGCCTCCCGATGGGGAAGGGATGTCATGACTTTGACTCACGTCGGGTCCGGAGCGCTCATCCTGCTGCTCGGCCTTGCCTGCATCGCTTTGTGGTTCCAGCAGAAGTTGAACTCGGGCATCCCCCTCTCGCAACTCCTCCTCGATAGAGGTTGGACAGTTCTGGCGTGGCCCATCATCGCCCTAACCATCGCGACAATAGCCCTGGCCGTGAGCGGAGTGTCTCTCTACGCCAACGTCCGGCCGGGCACCCGTCTGCCCGTCTGGCGTTTCGACTACGTGCTGTCGAAAAAGATACACCGGCTTTCCTTCATCATCATGCTGGCGGTCCTGGTATATCACCTGTTTCTAACCCCCAGGGTCTCGGGGATGTGGCTCTCCTGGCTCTCCGATCCGGGCCTCTTCGGACTGATCGTGTTGCTGGTGTTGGTCGTCTTGGGAGTGGCGGTGATTCACGGGGCGTTCATGGGGCTGGAGTGGGTCACGCACAGTATGTTCAGAAAGACCCTTGCCCGCTCCGTCGCGCCCGCGTCTCTGGTGGGAGTCATCGGTCTGACCGGACTTGCGGTCGCGGCGTCGGTTGAGCCTGTGCCTGTAGGTTGGGTTGGTGCGGTGGGGCTTGGCGTCGTCCTCCTCATGTTGGCCTTGACCATGGCTTTCGCGTTCGCGTACCGGCAAAAGTGACCGCCATCGCAAATGCAGCCCTCTACGGGTGAAATAGAGCTATCGTAATGCGCCGAGTCCAATGCGAGGAGGGGCTGGACAAAAAGGCGCAATCGTTGTACAAGGTCGACAAAGATCCAGTCAAAGGAGATCCGATGATGGCTAGTGACCCCGTATGCGGCATGGAGGTAGACGAGGAGAGCGCGGCCAGGGATGAGGTGCAATCTTCGGGAGTGACCGTTTACTTTTGCTCCCCGAAGTGCCAGGAAGCCTTTCGACAAGATCCCGAGAGGTATCTAGAGGAGGAACTGACCTACGATCCGCGTATGTTCCTCGGGGATATGTAGCCGGAAAACGGCCGGCCAAGCTGTTGAGTTACTCCAACAACCAGGAGGGGTAAGGATGACCAGCGAGGGGTCTGTACAAACGGATCAGCGGGAGGCAGTAGTTGGCAAGCTGCGAGCCCTTCACTCCGGCGAGGAGACGGTCTACACCGGCTGCCGCATCAACTGCGGTGCGAGTCAATGCATATTGAAGGTACGCGTCAACGACGGGGTGGTTACCGCTATCGAGCCCGACGACCACTACAATCCCGGAGTGGGCCGGGAGGACGCTGTACTAACCGACGAGGACTTAATCAAGAACCGGCTGCAGCTCCGCGGCTGTCCCATGGCCTGGACGTGGCACAAACTTGCCTACTCGCCAGAGCGCATCTTGTATCCAATGAAGAGGGTGGAAGGGTCCAAGAGAGGAGAGGGGCGATTGGAGCGCATCTCCTGGGACGAGGCGCTGGATCTGGTGGCCAACAAGATGAAGGAGACCGTGGAAAAGTATGGCCCCTACTCGATCATAACGCCCTATGCCCCGAACGCCCGCATGGAGCGCCTCTACGGGCTGTGGGGGGCCGGAGTCGAGGGGTGGGGCTGGTGCTCCATGGACCCCGAACGCCTGGCGATACACCTCATGTCCGGCGTCCCGGGATGGTCCTACGCCGCGGGCGCGTCCAACGACATGGGGTCTATCTTGATGAATACCAAGATGGTGGTCCTGTGGGGGTTTGAGCCCACCATCACCCATTTCGGTCCGGGTCACCAACTGGCTTACTTCATCCGCATGGCCAGGGAGCGGGGCATCCCCGTTATCTGTATCGATCCCCGCTACACGGTGGCCGCCGAGGTCCTGGCCGACCAGTGGATCCCCATCAAACCCGGCACCGATACCGCCATGATGCTGGCGGTGGCGCACGTCCTTATCACCGAGGACCTGTACAACAAAGAGTATGTCGAGAAGTTCGTGGACCCCAAAGGCTTCCAAGAGTGGAAGACCTACATCCTGGGCGAGGAAGACGGCGAGGAGAAGACGCCTGAGTGGGCTGAGGAGATCTGCGCCGTGCCCGCTGACACCATTAGAGAATTCGCTCGCCTCTACGGCTCGATGAAGCCGACCTGGCTCTGGAAGGGGTGGGGCGTAGCCCGAAAGAGCCGGGGAGAAAACACCGCTCGGGCAGCAGCGGCCCTTCAGGCGATCATGGGCAACTGGGGCGTGGCCGGCGGCTCCGTTCCGTTGATGCTTGGGTCCCGCCCCAAGCCGCCGGTCATGATGCCGTATGGTGATATCCCCCGGCGCATGGTGCCCAAGATGTACCGCAGCCACAAGTGGGCTCAGATGGTACTCCAACTGGATAAGGTTCACAGTGGTGAAATGAGCGTGGAGGAGTACAAGGGGCTCATCGGTTGGAGAGCCCCGGCCTCGCTGAGGGTGGAGGGACGCCACGTTAGCCTGGGTGGCAACGCAGGGTATACCGAGGTGACCTCAACCGGCGGGGATAACGACGACACGATTCTGCCCAACCCCAAGATGCTCATGTGGGGGACTTATTACGGCCCGGGCACCAACACCCTCAACAACAACGCAGAAGGGACAAACCTGCAGTTGGAGGCGTTGGAGCGCATGGAGTATGTGGTCTGGGCGGGAACTCAGATGGCCCCCATGGCTCGCTATGCGGACGTGGTTTTTCCCCTTGCCGAGATGACGCTGGAAACCCGTTACATCGGCGGCAACAGCGGATACGGATCAATCACCAACATCACCTGGCTCCCTGGAGTCGTTAAGCCGCTGGGAGAGTCCCGGCCCGATGACTGGGTGTACTCGGAGCTGGCCCGGCGACTGGGCATCGGAGAGGAGTACAACCGCTACTACGCTGGAGACAACTGGGACGAAGCTTGGGAGCGCTACCTTGAAGATGAGTACCGGACCTGCGCCGAGGGGTTGGTGAAGCAGGGAGTCAAGGCTCCCACGTGGGAGGAGTTCAAGAAGATTGGCTTGATCAACGTTAACGAGCACTACGATGAGCCGTGGCACGGTTACACGTCGTTCACGGAAGAGGGAAAACCCCTGCTCACCCGGAGCGGCAAGATCGAGCTGCACAGTGACGTAATCGCCGATGAGACCCAGCGAGGTAAGCTGCACATCGACGGCTCCCGGCGCATCATCGATTCACTACCCAATGACTGGCGAGACTTGCCACCCATTCCGGCGTTTCAGAAGATGTACCGGGGAATGGACCACGCTGACATCAACCGGTTCCCTCTCATGCTCTTGACCTCCTACTCTCGCTATCGTAACCACAGCACTTTTTGGAACGTTCCTCTGCTGCGGGGCGACTGCTACCGCCATGCCATGTGGATAAATGCCGCCGACGCCAAGGCCAGGGGGATCCGGGACGGGGACCAGGTCAGGATCTCCAACGATCATGGCGTGGCGATTCTCCCGGCTTACGTCACGTCGCGCATCATGCCGGGCATAACCGCCATTCACCACGGAGGGTGGTACGAACCGGACGAGAATGGCGTGGATAGGGGCGCCACTCCGAACGTCTTCCTGGGCGACTCCGAGAGCCCCGTGACCGCGCCCCATGTCACCAACCTGGTACAGATCGAGAAATACACAGGGAGGTAGTCACATGGCTCAGTACGGCTTCTTTTTCGACCAGAGCCGGTGCACCGGCTGCCACGCCTGTTCCATCGCCTGCAAGGGGTGGTACGACATTGCACCCGGGCCCTTGAAGTACATGCGGGTGTTCCAGTGGGAGCAGGGGACCTTTCCCAACCTCCGTCTCGGCTTCCTCGCCGTGAACTGCTACCACTGCGAGAATCCTGTGTGCCTGCGTGAGTGCCCCCAGGGCGCCATCTTCAAGGAGGACCGTTACGGCGCCGTCCTGATCGACCAGGAGCGCTGCCAGGCGGAAAGTGTATGCCAGAGGGAGTGCTGGGAGGCGTGTCCCTACGGCTCCATTGTGTTTGCCAGCGACGATTCCGGAGAGAAGGCGCATAACTGTACGATGTGCATCGACCGCCTCGAGGAGGGTCAAACCCCCATCTGCGTTCTGTCTTGCTCCCTCAGGGCCCTGGAATTCGGCCCCATCGAGGAGCTGCGAGGCAAGTACGGCAGCCTCAACACCCTGGACGAGTTGCCCAGCGGAGAGACCACCGGGCCTTCGGTGGTATTCAAGCCCCGCGATGGCAAGAAACAGCTTATCCCCTGGGATGCGGAGCGAGCCCTTGACCTCTGGCAAAATCGAGGACCCCTCGCGCCATCCGACCTGCCTCCTATCTTCACCTCTAGGGATGACGTGGTGAGCCCGTCCACGGGCCTTCGGGGCCGAGACCGGTTGAACCTCAAGCCTCGCACGGCGGAGGAACTCATGGAGGCCACCCGCAACGATGAGTAGCCCTCGGGCCGGGTGGTAGATCCGGAAAGGTCTTCGTCACGGCACCTCCCGCGGACCGGTGAAATAACACCGGCAGCTAGGAGACGCCCGAGCCAACGTAAACCCGGGGCGCTGCATTGAGCAGATCCAGACTGCTGGACCTGATCCTCGAATCCGGGAACAACGTCCATCCCTCGGGGTTCCTGCATACGGGTTTTGCCTCAAGCCCCTTCAAAACTGAATTGTTTTGGGGCAACTGCCTTCTCTGCCCCAAAGGTCCACCGTATCGGGGCAACTCCAAAACGTAGACGCCGGCTCAACTTCCGGACCGCCCTCCAGCCGGGCCGTCCTTTAGATAGTAGTTTGCTTCGATCGAGTATAATTGGCCGACAATCAGGTCAGGCGCGAAGAAGAGACTAACGTTGAGTCCAATAACCGGGCAATGGAGTCAAGGACGCAACACTCGATGCTGGTATGACCCGTGGCTCCTTACTATGGAGGAACAACCGTGAACTTCCGACGTTTCCTATCCAAGCTCATTTCACCCGGGGCTTCCGCGGGCGGCCAGAGCGGATCGGAACACCCCACTGACGCGGGCCCCGAGCATCAGGATGGTGCATCCACCGAAGATGACAGAGGGGATAGCCAGGACGATAGGGGCATAACTGACCTGATCGCCGCGCTCGACGATGCGATCCGGTTGAATCCTCAAGATGCAGTGGCCCATTTCCGCAGGGGAGTTGCTTATAGAAGCCTGTGCCAGCTCGACCGGGCTCTTCAAGACCTCAACGAGGCCATTCGAATCGACCCCATTCTCGCACCAGCTTACTACCATAGGGGTGATGTCTACGCGGTTGCCGGCCAAATGGAAGCCGCTATTCAAAATTACGACATCTCCATAGACCTTTACCCCAAATACGCACCAGCCTATGCTGACCGGGGCTCCGCCCACGATGACCTCGGTGAATACCAGCAAGCCGTCGAGGACTTTACCGAGGCGATTCGTCTGGATCCGACGTCTGCCGAAACCTTCTACGACCGTGCCGTCTCCTATTCAAGGCAAGGCCAGTTCGACCGGTCCATTCCAGACTATGATGAAGCGATTCGTTTAGACCTCACATATACCATGGCGTACGGCAACCGGGGTGCGGCTTACGCTTCATTGGGCGAATACCAGCGGGCGGTCGAAAACTTGGACGAAGCGATTCGTCTAGATGACCGATACCCTTTGGCCTACGCGAACCGGGCCCTAGCCAACGCTCAATTGGGCAATGATGACCGGATCGAGCAAGACCTTGAGAAGGCCGTTGACTTGGGATTCGACCGCTCGACTCTGGGAGAGGGGATCCAGGCAATCAAGGATGCCCGCTAGCCGCAACGGCGCGAAAGACAAGGCCCTTTGCCGGGGTTCTAGGAGCAGGGTTCTCGCCGGCTACCTGTCGAATCTCCGCGTCTACCTCAGACAGCCCCATCGGCCTGGAGTTGGTCCAACTCTCCAGGGGTGAGACCACCGATGCCGCATAGAATCTCCCGGTTGTGCTCTCCCAAGAGAGGAGGGGTGCGGGCCGGGGTACTGACGCAGCCGACCAGGTGGATCGGAGTGTTGACCATGCGGAAGGAGCCGCCCAGGCCGTCACCCGTGCGGACGAACATGTTTCTGGCTTCCAGGTGAGGGCAGCGGTCCAGATCAGCCTGGTCCTGCACCACGCCCATGGAAAAGCCGAGACCATTCAGTTTCTCCGCCACTTCCCATTTTGAGCGGTGCCGGGACCAGGCCTCGATGGTGGGGATAATCTGATCGAAGTAGAACTCGCCGCTGACACCATCGCAGAGGTAGCGGGGGTCCTGGCTCAACTCATCTCTGCCGATGAGCCGCCACAACGCGGCCCATTTCTCCTCCCCCCCGGTGCCGGAAAGCGCCGCAAATCCGTCATTGGCCTCCAGCTTGGTCGCTTGGGAGATCGCCCGGCCTTGCTCCCCCTTGTGAGAGCGGCCGGTTACGTAGCCAGTGGCCTGGTATTTGGGCACGGATTCGGTGGTGTGCGCCACCAAGCAATCGTACATGGCCATGTCCACGTGTTGCCCCAGGCCGGTCTTGCGCCGCGTCTCCAGGGCCAGCACAATCCCCAGGGCGGTCCACAACCCCGGGACCGTGTCTCCGATGGGCTCGCCGACCATTTGAGGCGGAGCGTCCGGAGGGCCGGTGACCTGCATTAAGCCGCCCATCCCCTGGACGGCCCCGTTGTTGGCCAGCCATTGGGAGTAAGGACCCCTTAATCCCTCGCCGTCGCCGTACCCAGTGATACTGGCGTAGACCAGCCTTGGGTTAAGCAGGCGGAGGTCATCGAACCCCAGGCCCAAGCGGCGCAGCGCGCCCGGGCCCCAGTTCTCCAGCAGGACGTCGGCCTCCCGCACCATATTTTGAAAGACTTGCTTGCACCGGGGGACCCGGAGGTCCAGCGTTACACTCTTCTTGTTCCGGTTGACGGCCAGAAAGGGGGCGCTAACGCGCCGCCCGTCGGATTTCTCGATAATAGGCTCGGTGCCGCGGCGGCGGTCACCGCCATTGGGGCGCTCGATCTTGATTACCTCAGCCCCCATATCGGCCAGGATCATGGAACAGAAGGGCCCGGCCAAGATATGGGTGGCGTCAAGGACCCGGGTACCCTCCAGAGGCAGGGGTAGTTTTTCGTCGCAAGCAGCCATTACGTCGCCCCTTAGTTCGACCGCCCCGGTTTCTGCAACCTCGGCCCAGCGTCGACGAACCGGGCGGCGTTCCGCAGGCAAATGGAGGCAGCGTCAATCAGAATTTATACAGATAACCTTCCGCCGTGGTTCGAAAGCTCACCACGGACGGAGTCCCCCTCTCATCACTTCGGCAAGCTCGGAGCAGGCCCTGAGCCTGCCGAAGGATCAGAAGGGAGCACTTGCGGGTTTCTCGGATAGGCCCCCACCTTGCGATTGGCGTCGCCGGCAGGGCCGCCCAGGGCCAGCGTCCCTCAAATAAGCTATTTTGTAATGGAGGCGAAGCCTACCACCACCTTGGCTTGCCGCTGGTTCTCCCCCCACACCTCCATCTCCAGGCGGGTCTTGTCACCTTCCTGGACTTTTTCAATGACCTTCGCGCCGGTCGTGATAGTATCCCCTGCCAGCAGAACGCCGACGTAATGCGTGTCCAGCTTGCCCCCGGTAAACCAGTCCATGCCGAAGAAATTGACCAGCATTTCCTCCAAGCAGGCAAACATCTGGGGTCCCGCGACTATGGGAGCGGGGCGGCCCAGCCTTTTCGCCACTTCGACGCTGGTGTGCTGGTTTACCTCGTCATGGCCGTACTTGTTCAACCCGGGCCAGCCGGAGAAAAGGCGCATGTGCCCGAGGCTCATGGGCCAGGACAGGCTCGGAAGTTCAAAACCTACTTCAATGTCTGCAATATTCGCTACGCCGGTGGTCATTACACTCCTCCTTTGGACCGTTGGGTAGTTATTCATTCCGAACGGCCGTCTAGCGATACTGGACCTTTTGGCCGGCGGGCAGGGCGCACTGGAGGTGCCTGATCACCATTACCTCGTCGCCGCCTTCATCCCGTACGGTAAATTCCCACACCGTATAATACTTGCCCCGCTTTTCGTATTTCTCCGTGAGCTTTCCCCTGGCGCTGATCTTGGTGCCCACCTTCACCGGCTTCTTGTATTCCACCGCGGTGCCGGCATTTACGTTACCGCCGGGAGCGCTGATGCGAATGGTCCTCATTCCCATGCCCACCGTTCGCAAAACCGCCGGCGGCACGATGGGCTCTCCCAAAGGGGAGCCGTAGCGGTACCAGTCGTCGTTGGGGGTATCCAGGGCATGGGCATACCACAGAACGGTCTCGCGGCTGAGCACCTCCTCAATGGGCTCCGTCTCGATACCCACGGGACAGTCTTCGAAAGTATATTCTTGCCTCATGTGTACGTCCTCCTGAGATGTTAGCCTTTTGGTGGAGAGCCTCCCGGGTAAAGTGGCGGTTGTTTCGGCAGCATCGGTCACCTCCGGTGGACCCAGGTGCTACCCGTGGCCGCGGGCGTTACCCCCGCCTTCCGCAGCCGGTCCGCCCGCGCCGCCAGCCCCACGGCGCCACGCGGTGCGCTGATGGCGCTAATATGACCCCCCCCCATCATGTTGTCAATCCCGCTGGCACCGAACTCGGTCTCATCAGGCCGTCAGACTGTGAGCCATGTTCCATTAACTCCTCTTTCAGCAACCCTTCGCTCCCCCAGCCGGCGATCCTGGGCTGTCATTTGAGACAGAAGAGGCTGACCGGAAGAACTTGCAGTCACAACTGGGGTGGACCCGGAAATTCGGACAGGTCGATAAGCGCGAGTCCCCCATCTAAGAACAGGCTGGTTGCACTAGTGGAATGGGACGGGCCCGGTCATGATGGCGACCCAGCAGTTATCGTCATCCGCAAAGGTCGTCCACGCTTCCACCCAACGCTGCGCCATCCCCGGATTGCTGAAATCAGGCGATCCGGACGGTTGAGAGTGATGATCGCAATTCTTCCGTCGTCTATGGTCTCGTACAATAGCTCCTCGTGCGGCCGACCGGCCGGTGGCGTCCTGACGACAGGCTCCGACATTCCTGCACCCACTCCAATACCCGCGGACACTACCTCCTGCTCTCTTGAGATGGAGACGACAACGTTCCACCGACAGAATCGCTGAACACTTAACCCTGACATTCTTCCTGAACAACGACATGCGCCTTCTGTGGCAATGCCGCCAGGCGTCCCCCTTTTGGAGCGGTACTCGCCGCCTATCGTAACTGAAGTCCCAGTTCTCGCCCGTAGATCACGAACCTCTCGGGGGTCTTCACCCCTCAATTGTGTCCCATTTTCGCTGACGGCCTACACCGCACCCGCCCCGAGGAATCCGAAAAGGTGACAGCATCGCCGATGCTGGCCAACGCCTGGGCAAGCTGGTCCGTCGCCTGGTACAGCTCAGCGTTCTCCACGGCCGGTGCGATCTGGTCCGCCAGCCGCCTCAGGATGGACTGCTCTCGGGGCCCGTAGGTGTTGACCTGGCAACAGTGCAGAGATATGGTGCCGATGGTCGTCCCCGCTGAGACCAGCGGCAGCATGATACGGGAGCGCAACCCCATCTCGAGCAGTTCCTGATCTACGGGGAACTCGGCGCGGGCCGCCAGGTTTTCCGAGATCGATGCCTCTCCCGCCGCCATCGTCTGTTCGGGTACGTTGCCCTGGAGGGCTATCACATCTCCAGCTCGGCGTCCCGGTTGGACCACGCCAAGAAGGTACTTGACCGTAAAGGTTCCGGCCTCGCGGTCGATCAGATTGATGCAAATGCGGTCGAAGCCCACCAGCTTTTTCACCTCGGAGGCGAACTTCTCGTACACCTGGTCGATGTCCAAGGTGGAGGTGACAATGTGGGCCACCTCGTCCACCACCGCCTTTTCTTCGGCGCTGATCCGGAGTTCCTGGTACAGCCGGGCGTTCTCCATCGTACGGGCCTCAACCCGCGATTCCAGTTCGTCGTGAGCTTCATGCACTGCGTCGTAAAGCCGGGCGTTCTCCACCGCCGGGGCGATCTGATCCGCCAGCCGTTCCAGGAGGGCTTGCTCCCGTAGTCCAAAGCTGCCGACCTTACAACAATGGACGCTCAAAATGCCCGTGACCCGGCCCTTGCTGAACAGAGGTACCGCGAGGCTGGAGCGCAGGCCGGCCCGGAGGCGGTGGGGATCCAATTTGAAGGTCTGACTGGGCATGATGTCCTCGCGGAGCAAGGGCCGCCCCGTCCGCATCACCCACTCCGTGACACTTCCCTGGAGGGTCTTGTGAGGGACGCGCGCAATGGACTGAGTCGATTCGCCCTCGTAGAGTATACCGAACACGAAGGCGTCCACGAAGACACCCGCATCATGGTCTATCACGTTGACGTTGATCCGATCGAAGCCCACCAGCTTCTTCAATTCGGCAGCGAATTGTTCGTACACCTGGCGGATGTCCAGGGTGGAAGTTACGATGCGCGCCACTTCGTCGACAACGGCCTTTTCCTCGGTGCTGGCCCGAAGTTGCTGGTACAGCCGGGCATTCTCCACCGCCGGAGCGATCTGGTCCGCCAGCCGCTCCAGAATGGCCTGCTCGCTTGGGCCGTAGGTGCCCACGCTCCGGCTGTGCACGGTCAAGCTTCCCACAACGCAGCCCTTGCTGGTCAAGGGCGCCGCAAGCATCGATTTCAGGCCCGTACGGAGGCGCAGATCGTCACCACATAGGCCGTCACTAACCTTGATCTCCTTCCGCAGGAAGGTTCGGCCCGTCCTCAAAACCTGTTCCACCACGGTCCCCGCGATGGGCATGCCGACTCCGATTTCGCGGCCTTCCCATTTGACCCCGGACATGTACAAATTTGTCAAAGTTGCGGTTTCGACATCTACAACATTTATGGTAATCCGGTCGAAGGATACCAACTTCTTCACTTCGGCGGCGAACTCCTCGTAAACCTGGTCGATGTCCAGGGTCGAGGAGACGATACGCGCTATCTCATCGACAACGGCCCTTTCCTTGGTGCTGGCCTGAAGTTCCTGGTAGATCTTGGCATTCTCCGCAGTGCGAGCTTCTACCCTAGATTCCAGATCGTCGTGAGCTTGTTGCAGCGACACGTGCAGCCGGGCGTTTTCCAGCGCCGGGGCGATCTGACTCGCCAGCCGCTCCAGGATATCCTGTTCCGTTGGACCGTAGGCGCCCACCCTGACACTGTGCACCGTCAGGGTGCCCATGGTCCGGCCCTTGTTGAATAGGGGCACCGCAAGACTGGAACGCAGACCCGCCCAGAGACGGGCCTGGTCACCTGAGTAACCCTCACCGGTCCGCAGGTCTTCGCACACAACGGGCTGGCCAGTCCGGAGCACCCGCTCCGCCCCTGTTCCTTCGAGAGCCACCTGGGCGGAGACGCCGGATCCTTCGACAGCAATCCCGGACAAATACTGTGCGGTGATAATGCCGGCATCAGGATCGACATCATTGATGACAATTCGGTCGAAGTCCACCAGTTTTTTCACTTCGGCGGCGAACATCTCGTACACCTGGCCGATGTCGAGAGTCGAGCCGACAATGCGGCCGATGGCGGCGATCACCTCATTCTCGTGGGCCAGTCGCCGCGCCGATTCCTCGCACTCCTTCTGGGCCCCTTCCGCTGCCTTCAGGCCGGTGACATCGCTGCCGTAAACATGGCCGATGCCAAGCTCAGGCACGCCTTGGATCACAAATTGAAAATGCCGCTCACCCACCCGGGCCTCACTCGACACAATCAGACCATCCCGGATGCACCGGTCCAGGTCCAGGTCCGCGGTGCCGGCAACAAGAGATGCCAGCGGTGCGTGCCGGTTCGCTCCCTCGCCCAGAAAATCGACGGCAGCGGGGTTGGCGGAGAGGACCAGGCCATCGGGATCAAAGCTCAGCACGGGAGCTGGGCTTAGCTGAGGAAAGAGGGCCAGCTCTCGGATCCGGTGCTCCAGCCGGTCCTCGGCCCATTTGCGCTCGGTGACATCGCGAATCAACACCATGTACGCCAGTTGCCCTTCCCGTTCGATTGGATCGGCGCGCATTCCTGCTACGCCTGGGCGCCCGTCGTGGCGCGTGATGTCTATCTCCGCCGTGCTGCCCGGCGCCAGCGCGGACCTCCACAACTCACCGATCCCTTGCCTTTCCCTCACGTCCACCATGGCCTTCGCCGCCCGGTTGGCCAACCGCACGGTACCGCTCCTGTCCACCACGAGGACTCCGTTGGGATTCTCTTCAATGATGTTGGAGAAACTCGGCTGATTGAACTCCAGGGACTGACCCCACCTCCGGCGCTCCGCCTCTCCTTGATCCAGTGTCCTGGCGTGCAGCGCGACCACGGCCACCAACGCGGCGACGGTGGCCCAGACGCTGACTCCCGCCCCCAGGGCGGCGCTAGAGAACCCTGCTTGGGCGCCCAGGAAATCGATCCCGCCAAGCACGACCGGAACCGCGATGACCGCGACCAGCAGGCGCCGCGCCATCAGGCTGCCGGGGCGGTCTCCGGCGAGGAATGGAATCAACCCGCTGGCGCGGCGGGCCAGCAGAGCGCCAACAAGCAGCAACAGGAAGGAGAGCGCCGTGGGCAACGCCATCCCTGAGTACGAATCGATCCCGTAGAGGCCCGCGACGCTGTAGAGGTAGCCCGTGAGAGGCACCAGGCACACCAAGCCGCCGGTGAGAATGATGATCTGGGCCGGCCGCAGACCCAGCCGTGTCTCCGCGTCCAGAAGCAGGAGCCCGAAGCCAACCAGGACGAAGGACAGTGCGGTATGGGGCGATAAACGACCGGGTATGGAAGAGACCAGGGTTCCCACCGGGTCCCCGAATAACAGCTGGTCGAATCCCGGGTCCCGGCCGGACACGTACTCGACGAGCGTAAGCAAACCCAGCAGGGCAACAGCGAGCGCGCCCGTTTGCCCGGCGCGGCGCTGGAGCCGCTGGAGATGGGACTGCGGGTGCTCTACTCGCATCAGCCATATGGACACGGCGGCAACCAGGAGACCCAAAGCCGTGTTCGGCATTATCCTGGGCAAGCCGGGGATGATGCTCTTCACTCCTTCAATGTCGAGGGCCCAGCCGTAGAGCACCAGGCTCGCCCCGAGGATGACGGCGGCGCTCGCGGCCCACAGAAAGACGTTGACGGAGGAGCCGAGGCAAGCCTCTCCAGCGAACAAGAACAAGGGCCGGGCTGGAAATGAAGAAGAAGAGCCTTGGCCTGGCGGCCCCGGGAATCCAGATGGCCTCCGTAGTTCCATTGTCGGGTCCTCCTCGTCTTCCACCGGCGGTTTGTGGGGCCTCGGTTCGCTCGTCGGACACATTCGTTCCCGGCTGGGTGGTAGCTATATTCGTGCCGGCAGCCGGCAAACCGGCGAGTTCCGATCCGTGGCTGTGGCCACCGCAATCTTGAGCCCGGACTGATCAGGGAGGACCGTGAACCCTCAATCTATGGGTCTCTCCGGAAGTTGCCATGCTTGCCGGTGGGGAATAACGGCGACTACGCGCATTGAGAACTTTTCGAAGACCTCCGGATGGGTAAGAACGGGCTTAACCGAACCTCCACCAGCCTGAAGCCCTTGGTCTTGGGAGGTGATTCCCATTGTTACCCCCCGCCGTATGCAGGATCTAGGGGCCGAGGCACATCTGGCTCAGTTCCCGGTTAGCCCTCCTGCACGGTCGGGTCCGATACTCCCAGGTTCGAGCGAAGCGCCCATAGACCCGGTGCGTCAGATGGGTCTTTGGCAGTCTTCAGCACTGCCCTCGTGACCTGTACGGTGAATCCGTCGCGGTTGCGCTGGAGGGTCAGCCGGGCGCCTTCTTCCGCAGCCAGGATGAAGGTGATGGGGGTTTCGTGGATATTCCGGCCCATGGTACCGGCCATGTCGTACAGGAGACAGGTCCTGTTGGCGTAAGGGCAATGGGGCCACCGGATGTCATGCGTCCCGCCCAATGGTTCGGGGGCGGGCAGCGCACCGCTTGCCCTTCCGGACGGTCGCATCGCGGCACGGTTTTTCGGCTTGGAAGGCCTGGCCTTCCCGCCCATGGTCTCAACCAAAGACATGGAGCGCCGTGATTCCTGCGACATCGCTCCCACCTTGTTTCGGATCTAGGAGCCTAATCGGGGTGGCGGCCCGTTCTTGACTTACCGGCGTTGTCGTGGGGAGCTTCGCGCGTCCAGGGGTTACGGGTCAGCTGGGTCTGAAGGCAAGCCGGGGCCGCCCGTTCCCTAGCACCCAACAGCAATTCGCCTACAACATCGACGGTACAATGTGATTGAGGCACTAAGCAGGGTGCCTGTACCCGAGCAGGCGGGTGGTGTTCCCTAAATGGGGCGCTTCGGATCGCTTTGGAATTCGGGCACGGGTTGCCGGCGGAATCTTCGCCAAAGCTCCGTTGGCCGCAGGCCAAGCCTAGCTTTTCGCCTGGACCATTCTTCCATGTGGGGGGACCGGGTCATTCCGTGACTCTCGCCGTAGCCGGTTCCGCCCTCGGCGGGAGATAATCGCCGGGCCCGCTATCGGGCGGAGGCGTGCACTTCTGGGGGGTCCGCCTTTCAGCCGGGGAGCTTGGCCTTGGGTAGGTTCCAAGGGAATCCACCACGATGTTGCCGCTTGGTCCACGTTTCCTCTGCCATCCTGTCCTTTCGGCCCCCGGCCGCGAGCTGAGCCGAGGTTGGCGGTCGAGCGCCCTTCTCGGGAACCCTGGGAAACCGAAAGCGAGCCAGGGGGACGATCCCGGCGGGAGGGGCATAGCAACCAGCCACAAGGCTATCGTCGAGCCTGATGGGGTCCACCCCACCGTGGGCGAACGTGGCCCCCAACCAACCGGCGTGGCGGCAAGGCCCCTGGGAAAGCCTGGGGATCATCAAGACCTACGGCTGATCGATACGTGTCGCATTCTTAGCTGAACGCGGAAAGTTCAACCAGTTCAGCACTCTTGTGGTCTGGACTCAACTCCATGATGGCTACTTGGCCTAGGCGTCGCATCTGTTTCGGGAGACTCGGGCTCCCGGGGTTCACCATCAGAATTCCCTGGCATTCCTCAATCGTGGCGTAGTGCGTATGGCCGAATATCACGATATCGACAACGGCACCAAATACAGTCTCGAGAGCCGCGGACAAATCGGCGTCCGGGGAGAAATGCTTGGATAATGGAGTGTGCTCCGTGATTTCATGCTCCATCCCAGGGACCCACAAATCATGGATCAAGCCTATCGAGTGTCCTTCGAGTTGCAGGACTCTGAATTTGTCCACCACGCGAGAATCTTCCTTGAAGAGACCGCCGGCCCCCAACTCAACGGCGTACACCGGTGCTATTGTTTCCAACCAGTCCAGGCAGGCGGGGATGTAGATATCCCCGGCATGGAGAATCACGTCCACCCCTCGAAATGCCACGGCAACCTCCGGTGGCGGTTCCCTCCCGACGCTGGGATTATGCGTGTCCGATATGACTCCCACTTTCACGGTTCGTACTCCCTTTATCCAATCAGGCAATCAGGCAAGATGAGTTGGCACTGGCGTGCCCAATTCTACACCCAAGAAATGACCGCGTTAGAGCTATCCCTTCTCAATGTAGTGGACCCAATCGTCTAGACAGGACTTGGGCCAAATTGAGCGGGAGCCCTGCTGTCCCGCCACAGTTTACCACTGCTCTTCCGGGTGAGCACCGTCTCTCTGGGGTTGTCCCGATGATTCTGCCGAAGCCGGTGGAACGCCCCACCGGATCGTGGCTACTCTGGCAAGGCAATTGCCTTTCGCCCTGGCCTATAACCAGGGCAACTTGATGAGAGTGGAGCCATTGTGTGAAACGGATAGCAGTTGACGCGCTACGGATACCGTTCTATAGTTTCGAGGCGTCCCAGAGCGTCATTTACCGGGGGGAGTTGGTTCGATCTGGGAAATCCAGGCGGAAAGGAGGAATTGAGTGGATGTAATTGAGGCCATTCAATCGAGGAAAAGCATCAGGGGATTCAAGCCCGATCCTGTTCCGAGAAAGGTACTGAAAGAAATCATAGAAGTTGCTTGCCGTGCCCCATCTTCATTGAACGCCCAGCCTTGGGAATGCACTGTCGTTGCCGGCGAGGTGATCGCGAAAATCAAGCAGGCCAGCATGGAGCAGTTTACCTCCGGGGTAGCTCCTCACCCGGACCTATCCTGGCACGAAAGACTGACCGGTAGGTACAGGGAGCGCCAGGTAGCTTTGGGGATTCAACTCTTTCAACTGATGGGCATTGCAAGAGAGGACACAGAGAAGAAGGTCGAGTGGACCAAGAAAGGATTCCGATTCTTCGACGCACCAGCCGCCATCATTCTTTCAATAGACGAATCGATGCGTGACGTGGCTCAGTTCGACATCGGCACCATCACCCAAACTATTGCTCTCGCCGCAATGCACTATGAACTGGGCACCTGTATCCAGGGACAAGGACTGATGTATCCGGATGTAATCAGAAAGTTCACCGGAATCCCTGAATGCAAACGGCTCAGCATTAATCTAGCCATTGGCTATCCCGACTGGGATTATCCGGCTAACAACGTGCAGAGCGAGCGTGAGCCGATCGAGATCACCACGACCTGGTGCGGCATATGATGACCGTGGAGAACGACTCACGCTTCTGACCAGTGCCCGGCGAACCGCCACCCGGCCGGAGTTGCGCTCTATTTCTTAAAGCAGGGGATCCGGGGTCAAGCGAGCCCACAGACCCGCCTGATGGCGGAAACCAGCTCATCGCTTATTCTGGCTTTTTCCATGAATAGCGAGGCGCCGGCGTGCTCGGCTGCCGGGCGGCCCTCCGCGCGGGCGTAGAGGGCGCTGATGAGAATCACCTTGACGCCCGGTATCTCCTGCTTCATAAGCCTGGTGGCCTCAATGCCATCCATCACGGGCATGGAAACGTCCATGACCACAACCTCAGGGCTGCTGCTGCGGGCAAGCTCCAGCCCCTCCAGTCCATCGCGGGCTTCACCGACCACGGCTAACTCACCCCCAGATTCCAGCAAGCGGCGTAGCTGTCTGCGGAAAGCGCCGTGGTCGTCAACCAGGAGGACCCGTGTTGGCGGTTTGCCCCTGCTGTAGACCGTCAGCGATAATGGGACACATTGGGGGTAAGAAAACCCGAGAAAGTGGAAGTGGCGTGAGCTCCTGGAATGAAGGTACATTACTTCCAGAAAGGAGCAGATGTGTCCCAGTCAGAAAACATCAAGGCCAATGCAGCAGAAGCCCGGACCGAGGAGACCCGCTCCTTCGTTCGCACGGTGAAGGGTGCCACTCGGCGCAAGTACCCTCCTGAAGAGAAGATCCGTATCGTGCTGGAAGGCTTCCGCCGGGAAGTGACAGTGAATGACCTCTGTCGGCGGGAGGG
>JASLXV010000008.1:0-106473 GCA_030740155.1 Dehalococcoidia bacterium
GCTTCTGCTGCATTGGCCTTGATGTTTTCTGACTGGGACACATTTGCTCCTTTCTGGAAGTAATGTACCTTCATTCCAGGAGCTCACGCCACTTCCACTTTCTCGGGTTTTCTTACACCCCAATGTGTCCCATTATCGCTGACGGTCCACAGTGCGTGGGGAAGAAATGGCGCACTGTCTCGCCGCCGTGAAGCTATTTACGAGATAATCCACCGGCAATCTTTGCCGGCCGCCGGTTCTGGGAGGCCGACCCTGGATCTGGGGGAGGCCCATTTCCCTTGCTGGACCGGAGCCTCTCGCGTAACGAGCCGGCGGTGGGGCGACGCCGCCGCGACCGCGGACAGGCGGTGCGTCGCTACGTGCGCTTGTATAGGCTGGAAATAGGGTTTATGATGACTCAAACATGCAAATCCTGATACGAATTACCGGGATGGCGTTCCAATACCGCGCCCGCCTGGCTCTAGCTTATCTAAGCTTTTTTGCCGCCGTAGGTTTTTCCCTGCTCCTGCCTCACCTTTTCGGCGAGGCCATCGACAAGCTGGTCAAGTTCGGTGACGATGGCATTGTCGGTGGGGATGTGGAACGGGGCACCCTGGTCGTGATGGCCCTCGGCATACTGGGCGCGAGCATTGCGCGGGGTGTTTTCGACTTCGCCCGCACCTACAGCACTGACTCCCTGTCGCAGAAGGTATCCTACGATATTCGCAATCGCATCTACGACAAACTTCAGCACCTCAGCTTCGGCTACCACGATAAAGAGCACACTGGCAACCTCATGTCCAAGGTCACCGCCGACGTCGAAGCGGTCCGGCGTTTCGTCAACATGGGCCTGGTCCGCTCCCTGGAAGTCGTGGTTCGAATAGTAATCGTCACAATCATTTTGGCTTACCTGAACTGGCAGCTAGCCCTGCTCAGCCTGGCCTTCGTCCCCTTCCTGGTGCTCCGGTCTACCCTGGTGGTCACCCGGCTGCGGGCCATGTGGCTTCACGTGCAAGAGGTCATGGGGCAGACCGTGACGGTCCTACAGGAAAACCTGGTGGGCATCCACGTGGTAAAGGCCTTCGCCTCCGAAGAGCACGAGAAGAAGAAATACGCTAAGAAGGCCTCTGAGCTACGGGGGGAATACTACAGTTCCGAGCGGCTGCAGGGGACCAACAGCGCTTGGATGACCCTGTACTTTACCCTGGCTCTGGGTATGATCTTGTGGTTTGGCGGTTGGCAAGTTATCAAGGGAGACCTGACGCCTGGGGGGCTGACCAAGTTCATCCTTTACCTGAGCCAACTCACTTTTCCCATCCGCATGAGCGCGTTTATCATCAACAGCTTCTCTCGGGCCATATCCTCCGGCGGGCGGCTCTTCGAGGTGCTGGATGCCAGCTCGCCGGTGGTTGAGAGGCCCGGCGCCGAGGACATGGGCCGGGCGCAGGGACGCGTGGACTTCGACGGCGTCTCCTTTTCTTACGACTCCCGGCTCCCCGCCTTGAAAGACGTGAACCTGGCCGCCTCCCCCGGCCAGGTGATCGCCATCCTGGGGGCTCCGGGCTGCGGGAAGAGCACCATAGTCAGCCTGCTGCCCCGGTTCTACGACGCAACCTACGGGCGTATCACCATCGACGGCCGGGATATCCGTGATTTCACCCTCGCTTCCCTTCGGAGCAACGTGGGGATCGTGCAGCAGGACATCTTCCTGTTCAGCGCCACCATCAAAGAGAATATTGCTTACGGCGCCGTCGACGCTCCCCACGAGGAGATAGTCAACGCCGCAAAGATCGCCCAGCTTCACGACCATATAATCAACCTTCCCGACGGCTACGATTCGTTTGTCGGAGAACGGGGGACGACCCTTTCCGGCGGGCAAAGGCAGCGGCTGGCCATAGCCCGAACCATTCTTGTCGACCCACCCATCTTGGTGCTTGACGACTCCACATCCAGCGTGGACGTGGAGACCGAGCGGCTGATTCACCAGGCCATGGTCGGGGTGATGAAGGGCCGCACCACCTTTGTCATCGCCCACCGGCTGAGCACCGTGCGGGAAGCCGACCTCATCGTGGTTCTGAGGGATGGAGAGGTAGCGGAGCGGGGGACCCACCAGGAGTTGATGGCGCGGCGGGGTATCTACCGGGAGATATTCGACCTTCAACTTCGCCCCCAGGAAGAAATTATGCTGGATGCGGCCATCACCGCGGACGACGGGGGAGACAGCTAGATGCGAGATAGCGGGCCCGGCAGCATGTCCGGCGGCATGTTGGGAGGGGTGCGCGGTATGCACGCCGCCGGGCCGCAAGCCCCAACTGAGGACAATCTCAGCGACGAGAGCCTGGTGGGGAAGGCCTATGACCATAGGGTGGTAGTCCGGCTGGCCACCTACGTGGGGCCGTATAAGAAAAACGCCCTGATCAGCGTCGCCGCCGTCCTCTTCTACACCTTGGGTAACGTGAGCATTCCCCTGTTGATGATGTTGGGCATCAACTGGGCCATCAACGAAGGGGAGTTGTGGCGGCTGCACGTGGTTGGCGCCGGCTTCATCGCCGTCACGCTGATCCACTTCGCTGCCAACTACGTCCAATTCGTCTTCATCCCCAAGGTGGGACAGGGGATCCTATACTCGCTGCGCACCGCCATGTTCGATCATCTCCAGTCCCTCTCCCCATCCTTTTTTCACCGGACTCCGGTGGGGCGGATCATGTCCCGGAGCCAGAGCGACGTTCTCCAGCTACAGGAGACCTTCGAGCTGATCGTTCAGAGCCTGTCGGATCTACTCAGTCTGCTGGGCATCGTGGTGATCATGCTGGTCATCGATTGGCGCCTGGCCTTGGTGAGCCTCAGTATCGTTCCGGTGCTCTTCTTCGTCCTGGCGTACTGGCAGCGGTTCGCCCGGCACTCCTTCATGCGCATCCGAAGGGCCGTGGCCATGGTGAACGGCGAGTACAACCAGAACATCACCGGCGTCCGAGTGGTGGAGAGCCTGAACCGGCAGGAACTGAATCTGAGGAACTTCGAGGCGCTGAACCGGGAGCATCTGGACGCGAACCTCCAGGCGAGCCGGTTTTCCGGGGCCCTCCTGCCGCTGGTGGAGCTGCTGATCGGCGTTGCCATGGGCTTTGGTGTGGTCGCGGTGGGTGGAATCATGGCGCTGGACGGCCAGGTGGAATGGGGAGTCCTGGTGGCCTTCGCCCTTTGGATTCAACGTTTCTTCGAGCCGATTCGCCACCTTACCATGCAGTACAGCCAGCTGCAACGGGCGATGGCCGCCGGAGTGCGGATATTCGAGGTGCTGGATCTCAAGGCCGACGTCATCGATGCGCCGGGAGCCATCGAAATACCGCTGGTCCGGGGGCATTTGAAATTTGAAGGGGTGGGCTTCCACTACATAGCCGGCATCGATGTTCTGAATGACGTGGACCTGGAGATCAATCCTGGCGAAAACGTGGCTCTCGTCGGCTCTACCGGAGCTGGAAAGACCACGATGGTGACGCTGATACACCGCTTCGCCGACGTAACGCAGGGCCGTATTACCGTGGATGGCCACGATATTCGCGAGGTAACCCGCCGGTCCCTGGTGGGGCAGATGAGCATGGTGCTTCAAGAGCCCTACCTGTTCTCCGGGACCGTGAAGGAGAATATCCGGTACAACCACGAGGATATCGGCGACGATGAGGTGGTGGCCGCCGCCAAGGCAGTGGGGGCTCACACGTTCATCATGGCGCTGGAGGACGGCTACGAGAGCGTCTTGGCGGAACGAGGGGTGAACTTGAGCGTGGGACAGCGCCAGCTGGTTAGCTTCGCCCGGGCGATCGTGGGAGACCCCCGCGTGATAATCCTCGACGAGGCCACCGCCAACATCGACACCCAGACCGAGCTAATCATCCAGGATGCGCTCAAGACTATCCTGCGAGGCCGCACCTCGATAGTCATTGCCCATCGCCTTTCGACGATCCGCAACGCCGACAAGATAGTGGTGCTGGACCACGGGCGGGTGGTCGAGGTGGGCCGCCACCAGCAGCTACTCGAGCGCGGCGGCGTCTACGCCCGCCTGTACGCGGTGAACTACGGTCTGACTCACGGCGCTTCCACCGAGCCCGCTCCGGCCCCCGCGGAGGACGGCTAGCAGCGGTCTGGCGTGGAACCAGTGGAGGCGGGTCCGAGGCAAGCGTCGAAATGAACCGCGGCCGCCGTTTGGTGGGGTTCGACGGTTTCCGGCCCTATCCTGTTTCCAGGACTTTCTCCATCGCCGATTTGAAAATGCTGTAGGGGTGGGCCCCGGTAAACAGCAAGTTGCCGACGAGGAACGTGGGGATTCCACTGACGCCGAGCTTCAAAGCCTGCTGGTACTGGCTTATCACCGTCGACGACATGGACCGGTCCTCCAGCTTGACCATCATATCCGTATAGTCTAGATCCACGTTCCGCGCGATTGACTCGATCACCGCAAGGTCGCCCAGGTCCTTGCCGTCCTCCCAGAGAGCCTTGTAAGCTGCCTTGTGGAACTCCATGAATTTACCCTGCTGCTGGGCGTACTCGGTCGCTTCTAGGGCGTACATGGTGTTGGGGGATTTCGGCGGAGGGCGCATTATCAATCCCGCATCCCTGACGCCGCTTCGCAACGGCTCGGCAAGCTCGTCGTCCGTCTCACCCGGCCTGCGTGGCCGCGGCTTCCCCTCTTTGGGTGTCTCTGGGTGGAGCAGGTAGGCTAGACCATAGACGGAGATGTCGTATTCCTCTGCCAGCCTGTCGACCCTCTCCAGGCCGACGTAGCACCAGGGTCAAACGTAGTCGTACCAAAAGGCAACCTGTATCTGGCCTGGGGGGGTTCCGGTCGGTTGGGCCGGCAAAGCTATATCTTGACTCATGGTCCTCTCTTCCTGGAGTGAGAGCGGTCTCGCTCAGGTTGCAACGGAGTCTAGCAGCGTCCTCTGGCCCGCGTCAACCACGCGTGCGAGGAGAACCAGGGGGGGTGGCGTCCGGAAAGCGGTCGTTGGTTCCCGTTCGTCCTGGGCGCCGTTACGCCCCGGCAGCGTCATTCCGGCGAAGGCCGGAATCCAGGCGCGTTATTCGTGACCAGAGCGGATGCCGTGGATGCCCAGTGCTTATGCCGCCAGCGCCTGCTCCATGGCCTGGGCCAGTTGCTCGATCCGGAACGGGTTGGAGAGCGCGGTGGACACGGCCTGGGGCTCCAACTCCTGGAGTCCCGGGGCCAGTGGGTCGCCGGTGTAGACGACAACCCTGACCCGGCTGTCAATTTCCCGCAGCAGGCGAAGGGTTTCCAGGCCGCTCAATCCCGGCATGGTCACATCGAGGAGAACGGCGCCGATGTTGGCTGCCGACTGCTTGTAGATGGTCAAGGCCTCCTCCCCGCCGGACGCGGCAATAGATTCGTATCCCAAGTGCGCCAGCATGCGCTGGGTCGCCATCCGCACCATGCTATCGTCGTCGACAACCAGCAGCCTGGGAGAGGCCTCACGGGGAAGTTGGTCGTCCTTGGGTGGCAGCTGGCAATGTGGTGTCCTCCAAAGCGGAGAAGTATAGGTCGACGCAGGTGCCGGAGCCAGGTTTGGAACAAACCTCGATGAATCCGCCACATTCCCGCACGGTTTCATATACCGCTGTTGCGCCATTCCCACGGCACTTCCCCGACTTGGTGGTGAAGAAGGGGGCGAACATGGCCGCCCGGATTTCGGCGTCCATGCCTTCACCGGTATCGGTCACCCGGAGCCGCACGAAGCGAGACGGTTCGATGCCGTCTGACTGCCCTTGAACCTGGCGCCGAATCCAATGGGTGCTGGACTGGCAGATAATCCTGCCGCCCTGGGGCATGGCCTCTATTGCGTTGTTCCAGATGTTCCAACAGGCCTGGCGCAGGCGCTTTTCGCCCCCAGCCACGTTGGGTAACGGGTCGCCAAACTCGACCTCAACCTCGATGTTGTTTGGTATAAGGTCGCCATACGAGTCCAGCATTTGCTCGATGACGAGGTTCAGGTTCGACGGGCACTCTTCAAAGTGCGGGGTGTCGGCAAAGCCTGCCATGCGGTCGGACAGTTCGCCGATTTCGGACGCCGCGCGTGCGATCATGGCCACCATTTGCTTGCTGTCGTCGTCCAACTGCGGCCGGCCTTGGAAAACTTCGGAGTACCCCTTCACCACGGCGACAAGGTTGTTGAAATCGTGACTCACGCGCCGAACCATCCGTTTGGCCGTCTCGATGCTGTGATTCAGGAGGATTTCCTGCCCGGTGTCCACGGGCGTAGGAGAGCCTTTTGACGTCTCGTCCCCTGGCTGTTTGGAAATATCGACGCCGCCGTTACGGGCGCCACTCTCGGGACGGGGGTTCTGACCGGTGTTGGCGGGGAATCTGACTTCGCTATCACCGTGAGGGATTTCGGGGCGGAGGGCGACGCCAACGGAAAGGGGCCCCGCCGGCTCGGTGTTCACCGAGGCCAGAGAGCTGGGTTTCAGGTTCAGGCGTCCGTTCTCCGGAACGCCATCCGCCAGGCCTAAGAAACGGCGGGCGGCGGGGTTGATCCAGACGCAATCGCCGTTTGCGTCGAAAGCGATGACGCTCTCTCGAGAACCCTGGGCGACGAGTTTCACCCCCCGGCCGGCCAATTGTCCGCCGGAATCTCGAGGCCGCGCATCGGTATTCAAGGTCTTGGATCTTTTCCCGGCCTCAAGGCCGAGTGAATCGTCCGACATGGCAACACCACATGCTGCTGGCTGCCTGGTGCGCTGACGTTCGCTTTGACAGGCGAGCCGGCGGTTTTTGCTTAGTCCCCTTCTGGACCCGCAAACCGGGTGGGCGCCGGCCAAAGGATCCCAAACGGGGCTGATCCCTATTATTGGGCACGCCAGCGATTGGAAATAGAGTGGTAACCCACTAGACGGTAACCGATGGCAACACTGTGGACTATAGAACGGGCGCCGGGGAGGGTCACGAGGCGAACGCCAATCAGGAACTTTCGGGCGGGAACCTTAACGAAAGAACCAAGCGCACGCCTAACCGGCGGCGGAATGGAGCTGTGGTGCGGCAGTGGTTTGGCGGCCCGAGGCCGCCGGCCCAGTGTTATCAGGGCCTGCGGTCATCACCGCTGGTCACATAGGGGGCTTCAGCCAGGAGCCCCAGCAGCTCCGACAAGCTCGCTATTCTGGGGCAATCGCTGATGTCGGTGTTCCAGCCTCCCCGGTCGATCAGCACCGGGTGAATACCGACGGCGCGGGCTCCCAGTACGTCCGACCGGTACTGGTCGCCCACGTGCATCGTCTCTTCGGGGGAGGTTTCCGCGTGTTTCAAGGCCGCCATGAAAATTGGGGCGTCCGGTTTTTCGGCGCCGGCGCCGGAGGAGTTGAAGCAGAAGTCCAGGAAGGGAGCGAAACCCAATCGCTGGCAAAGCTGATTCATATCCCGCCGCAGGTTGGTGAGCACTCCCAAGCGGTAGCCCGCGGAGCGCAGTGCCGTCAATGCCGGTATGACGTCTTCGAAGGGGATGAAGTCCTTTGGGACGGACATGGCCATTTCCCAGACCTGCTGAGCCAGGTCTATCGACACCGGTACGCCGGCGTTCTTCAGGATGATCTGCTCGTATTGAGCAAAAAAGCTGCTGCGGTCGCCGTCGTTGCGCAAGGCCAAGGGGTGGTTGGCGTTTTCCTGGTTGAAGTAGACATCGGCCACCGCGTAACCCTTGTTAATGGCGGTCTTGGACACATCCAAGCCCAACTCCCGGCAGGCGGCCTGCTGAATTTCGTCCAGCGGAGGCCAGAACTGCGCCAGGGTATTATAGAAGTCAAAAGATATGGTCTTGATCATCTGAAATTGCCGGTTGCCGGCTCAACCAAGCTGTCCCTCCCGAAAGGATATGGCCTGCCAGTAACGAGGCACACGACCTCGTCCGGCAAGCCGGGTGCCGAAATTCTAGCATACCTGGACCGGGTTGTGAACCGTGGGCTGGGTCGCTTGCTTCCCTGGACCCTACAAAGTATGCTGAGAGGTGCCGGCCGGTCAGGGTGAGCAGAATTGCGAACGCCGGGGCCGGTTGCGGGAGGCTGGGCCGCCTGGTGCAGTGGTTTTCCAATGGGCCGGCCGGGGATCGAAATATATGCGAATAGCCGTTGCTGCGGACCATGCCGGGTTTGAGATGAAAGAACTGCTCATTCCCTGGCTAGAGGACTCCGGCCATCAAATCACCGACCTGGGCGCTTACCAGTTCGAGCCCAACGACGACTACCCGGATTTCGCCGCCGCCGTGGCCCGCGCTGTCCGGGGCGAGAACGCGGACCGGGGGATCATCGTTTGTGGAAGCGGCGTCGGGGCCTGTATCACCGCCAACAAGGTGCCCGGCGTACGGGCCTGTCTTTGCCACGACAGTTTCAGCTCTCGCCAGGGCGTCGAGCATGACGATATGAATGTCGTCTGCCTGGGCGGCCGTATCATCGGAGTGGAACTCGCCAAGGAAGTCCTCAGGGCTTTTCTATCGGCCAACTTCATCGCCGAGCCCAGGTTTCAGCGCCGCTTGGACAAGCTGCTTCAGGTGGAGAACCTGGGGGTTGGTTCGCTGGAGTCGAGAGGTTCCTAGCGGAAACGCCGGGACATCCGCTTCTCGCTAAGCGACGGTGACCCTTTCTCTGGCTCGCCCAGTAAAGTTTCTTCTCGGGGAACGAAAGGTCCCGTCGTATCCTCTCTGTTCAACATCCTGATGCTGACCGGGTTCAGCCGGCGGCTGAAATAAGCCCTACCAGCCGGGGTACACCGCGGCTGGCCGGCCGGTTGCTCAGCCGGGTGGTTGTTCAAGAGAAACAGAGGGGATACCCTACAGCTGCTCCACCAACCAGAGGGTATCGGCCACCTCTTGAGGGGAATCTACCCGGTACAGGGCACAGGTCGGGGTCCGAGCCGGGCCGACGAACACCGCTATCCCATTTGCGTCTTGGACCACGGCGAATCCGTCCTCGTCGGTGAGGTCGTCGCCGAAAAAGACCGGCAGGGAAGCCTGAGGGTAGGCTGCCTGGAGCTTGGAGATGGCCTTTCCCTTGTGCCAAGCCACGGCGGGGCGCACCTCCACAACCTTCTTGCCGTGGGTGACGTTCACCCGGCCCGAGGCCACCGGAGCCCCGGCTGCGGCGGCCACTGCTGTCTCAACCTCGGCGGCGGCCGCTTCGGGGGCCAGGCGGTAGTGAACGCTCAGTGTTAGCCCTTTGTGCTCCACCAACACCCCTGGCAAATGGGCCAAGCTGCAGTGAAGGCGCGAGTAGACCTCGGTGAGGGTCCCCTCCAGCCGGGCGGCTTCGGGGTGGACAAAATCCAAGCCGGGCCCGCTGATCTCCAGACCGTGGTTGCCGGCGTAGATTAACCCGTCGATGTCCACCATGGCGGCGACGTCTTTCAAGCTTCGCCCGCTGATGACGCCGACGACGAATTTATCCCGGCGGCTCAGATTGAAGAGCAGTTCCCGGGTCGCTGCAGGTAGAAGGGCCAGGCTTGGGTGGTCGACGATGGGCGTTAAAGTCCCATCGTAATCGAACAGCAGCAGCACCCCTTGGGCATCCCGCAGACGCCGGCTGGCGCTTGGCCATACGTTTAGAAGGTGGGGCATCAGCGCAGTCCCGGGGGCCGTTTCCGCCGCCGGATGATCGGCCGGGGGATCAGTAGGTGAACAGGGGCCGCCGGGAGCGCCGGGCCGCGTGCGCGAGGTCCACGAGCAAACGGGCCGCCCACTTGTAGATGTTGTTTTCCCGCACGGTGGAGCGCATGCTGACCATCCGCGAGCGGCGCTCCTCGTAGGGCATCTCCACGGCGCGATAAATGACGTCGGCGAAATGTTCGGTGGCGTATGGGTTGACGATGATCGCTTCGGTCAATTCCTGGGCCGCGCCGGTGAACGGACTCAGGATGAGGACGCCGTCTTCGTCGAAGCGGCTGGCCACATACTCCTTGGCCACCAGGTTCATTCCGTCGTGCAGTGAACTCACGACGCAGAAATTGGCCAGCCGGCGCAGCGCCATCAAGGTGACGTCGGGCAGATCGTCGGGCATGTAGATAATGGGCTTCCAGCCGAGGCGGGCGAACCGGCCGTTTATCTTCTCCAGCAGTTGATCGATCTGCTCGGAAAGCTCCTGATAAGCGTCGATATTGACCCGGCTCATCACCCCGGCTTGGATGAAGACCACCTTGCCCACGTATTCAGGGTGTTTTTCGAGAAAGCGTCCCACCGCCCGGAAACGGTGGGGGATGCCTTTGGTGTAGTCTATTCTATCGATGCCGAGGCCAACCACCTTGCCGCCCAGGTTCAGTTCATCGGTAAGACGCTCCATCTCCTCGGTCACGTCGTCGTTCTGGGCATCCCGGTTGATCTGCTCGAAATCGACGCTGATCGGGAACGGCCGGACGACCGTGGGCTCGTTTCGGTATCTGACCAGGTTGTACTCTCCGTCCACCATCGCATTCGTGAACCGGGCCGCGGTGTTCAGAAAGTTGTTACAGTGATCCCCGATGTGGAACCCCAAGAGGTCGTTTCCCAGCAGCCCGTCCAGCAGCTCGGTTTGCCAGGGGCAGATCCGAAAGATCTCGGGACTGGGCCAGGGGATATGCCAGAATTGGCCGGTTACGATATTGGGGTCGGCATTCCGGATGAGGCGGGGTAGCAGCGCCAGGTGATAGTCCTGGGTGAAAACCGCCGCCGGCCGGCCGTCGATTTCTTCCAGCACCTGATCGGCGAACACCTGATTGACGGCCTTGTAGGTCTCCCAATCATTGGCGTCGAAGGCGGGCTCGATATAGGCGTTGTGGCACAGGGGCCAAAGAGCCTCGTTGGAAAATCCGTAGTAGTAGCCCCGTTCCTCTTCTTCGGTCAACCAGACCAGGCGCATGGTGTACCGTGGATCATCCGGAGGGACCATGACCCGGTTCTTGTCATCTACCGCGTACCAGTCGCCATTGCCGCCCCCGTGGGCGACCCACGACCCTCCGCACTCCTGCATCAGCGGGTCCAGCGCCGTTATCAGCCCCCCCGAGGGGACCACGTATCGCAGATCTCCATCGATCAGGTTGTGGATGTAGGGTTGGCGGTTGGAGACGACGATCAGATGATAGTCCCCCATCTCCCGCCTGGCCAACCTCTGTAGATCCTCTTTGCCCCAAACCGGTACGCTCATCACCCTACCACTCCAGCCCGAAGAACATTCGGGGGCCATCAACCCTACCCCTTACCAATTGGTCCAACTCTGGGGGAAACGCCGTTAGGGGGGAACTAAAATAGGAACCGGTTTCCCGGCGTCGTGGGGAGCACAAAAACACTCCAAATATTTTGTCACACTCCGTCGCAAAGGTCAAACGGCCGGCACGCCTGTGGCGAAATATTGACACGTTGTTCACACATATGTACCATACCGGCGCCTCGGCGGCTATTGGCCCGCTTGCCGCGGAGGGATGAACCTTAGAATCAACGCTAGCAAGGAGGCAACGTGACCGCCAGCAAGCCCCGCCAAACACTGCGCTTGATGGAGACCTGGCACAGCCTTTTCTACACACCGATCTACGTGGCCGTAGCCGGGGGATTCCTGGAACAAGAGGGCTTGGACGTGACTTTCACCACCTGCCCTCCCAAGTTCTCCCATGCCCTTGACGCCTTGATCCACGACGGGGCCGACATCGCCCAGAGTGGCATCATGCGAGGCATCATCGCCTTCGGCTGGGGAGCGGAGACGGTGCCGGCCCACATCGCTAAGATCAACGCCCGGGACGGGTTTTTCTTGCTGGGCCGCCGGCCCCAGGAAGAGTTCGACCTGGAGTCCCTCCGGGGCGCGTCGTTGATACCGATCTCTTTCACGGACATGCCCTGGGCCTCCTGCCAGTTCGCGCTACGCCGGCTCGGTGTGGATCCGGCCCGTTTGAAGCTGGTGCCGGGACTGTCGCTGGACCAGGCGACGGCCGCGTTTGTTGGAGGGGAGGGGGATTTCATCCACCTGCCACAGCCGGCGGCCGAGCAACTGTTGACCTCAGGGCAGGCCCAGATGGCCGTGGCATTGGGTCCGGTCATCGGCCACGTGGCCTACTCCTCGTTCTGCGCTACCAACAGTTTTCTGGATGCCAAGCCGGAGGTGGCGGCCGCGTTCGTCCGTGGCTTCGCCCGGGCGCTGGGCTGGATAGCCGGGAACGATGCCGCGGCGGTTGGCGACGCTGTTGCCTCATTCTTCCCTGACATCGACAAGGAAGTGGTCGTGCTATCGGTGGCCAGGTTGAAGGACCAGGAAACCTGGCCCGCCGACCCGCGGCTGGACCGGCCTGAGTTCGAAGCGCAGCAGGATATCTTGCTGGATGCTGGACTGGTAAAGGCGCGTCAGGAATACGACCGGATCGTTCGCCCCGAGTTCTACCAGGCTTTGCAGGGCTGAACCCCGGAGGGCTCCGGGGGACTACCCCGTTCCGCCCGGCCCACGCCGGCTGAGTCCCGGGGCGCCGTTCCCCGCCGGCGGTCCGCTGTTCGAGTCCGCGTGAGCCGTTCCAGCCTTTCCTAGAATGGTGTAAGATAAGTCGTACAAAAGCTTCTACGTCGTAGGTGCGGGCGCTTCGTGCCTAGGCCCTGCCGGCGTTTCTTTTGGGCCTCGCTATACGCCCTTCACGGAGGTACCCATGGCCAAGGTAGCTATCGTCGGCACCGGTCTGATCGGAACATCACTCGCCCTCGCGCTGCGGCAGTCCCACCTGAAGAACCTAGAGGTAGTGGGCACCGACTATGACCATGCCGCCAGAGGAGGCGCCCATAAACGGGGCGCTTTTAATAAGGTCGAGAACCGGTTGAGTTCGGCGGTCCGTGACGCGGACATAGTCATCATGGCCATACCAGTTATGGGGATGCGGGACCTGCTGGAGACGCTGGGCCCGAACTTGGAGGATGGCTGCGTGGTGACCGACGTTGGCAGCTCCAAGAAGATGGTGCTGGAGTGGGCCGACGAATTCCTGCCCAAGGGTGTGGATTTCGTCGGCGGGCACCCGATGGCTGGGAAGGAAGCCTCTGGCCCGGAAGCTGCCGATGCGGCGCTGTTTCGCGATCGGGCCTACTGCATAGTCCCCAGTCCTCGGGCCCGTCAGGCCGCGGTTTCCGAGATAACGACCCTTGCCGAGGCCATCGGCGCCCGCCCCTTCTTCATCGGCGTGGACGAGCATGACAGTTTCGTGGCGGCCGCCAGCCACCTCCCCTTTCTGCTGTCCGTGGCCCTGGTCGGCTGCACCTCCAAGAGCGCGAATTGGGAAGACATCGCCCAGTTGGCGGCCTCGGGTTACACCGACGTCTCTCGCCTGGCATCGGGGGACCCGGCCATGCACCGGGATATATGTGTCAGCAACCCCGAACCAATCGTGGCCTGGATCGACGCTTTCATCCGCGAACTCCACGCGGTCCGGCAACTGCTGGACAGCGAGGGCGGTCCCAATAATGATGAGGTCCACCAGGTTTTCGAGAAGGCATTCGTCGCCCGTTCCATGTGGCAGTCCGGAGCGTTGAATCCTCAGGTCCGGCGGGCAGGCTCCCACTCGGATATTCCGTCCTTCGCCGAAACCATGGGCGATATGTTCGTGGGTCGGTTGGGGCGGCGGGGGATGGAAGCCCAAAAGAAGCTATTCAAAGAGACGGACGGTTTCGGTCGCAAAAAAAAGTAGCGGCGGGGCCGCCCTTCAACGTTCGGCGCCGGGCCCCGGGTCGCTGACCCGCGTTCGCGCTCCGGAGAGGTGGAAACCCATTGGTGCTCGATCAACGGGCACGGGGAGGTACGGGGCATTGCAGAGGACGGTCCAACGTCCCGCCTTTTTGGGTGGGACCCTCGCCGTGCCCGGGGACAAGTCCATCTCCCACCGGGCCCTTATCTTGAACGCAATGGCCCAGGGTGATGCCCTGGTCACCGGTCTTTCCGATGGCGACGACGTCATCTCCACCATGACCTGCCTCAAGGCATTGGGCGCCGTTATTGAACCGGGCCAACAGCCGGGCGCCGTGGTGGTACGCGGCGCCGGCCAGGGATTGGGAGAACCGGCGGACATCTTGGACGCCGGCAATAGCGGCACCTCCATGCGGCTTCTCTCCGGCCTCTTGGCGGGCCAGCCCTTCCTATCGGTGCTGACCGGCGACGCCTCCCTCCGTGCCCGTCCCATGGGCCGGGTGGTGCAACCGTTGCAACAGATGGGAGCCCAGATACTCGGTCGAAGCGACAACACCCTGGCCCCCCTGACTATCCGCGGCGGGTCCCTGCGAGGCATCGAGTACACCATGCCCGTGGCCAGTGCCCAGGTTAAATCCAGCATCATGCTGGCCGGGCTGTCAGCCAATGGCGACACCATCCTGCATCAGCCGGCGCTTTCCCGCGACCATACCGAGCGCATGGTCACGGCCATGGGGGCAGCCGTCGAAGCCGATGGGTTGACGCTGGTGCTGCATCCGGCCCAGCTCAACGCGGTGGATATCGCCGTGCCGGGGGATATCAGCTCAGCCGCCTTCTGGCTGGTTGCCGGTTTGTGCCACCCCAATGCCCGCATCCTGGTGCGAGGAGTGGGCCTCAATCCCAGCCGCACCGGGATACTCGAGGCGCTGCGGGCGATGGGCGCGGGGACGAACCTCCGGCTGGTGGAGGAACGCACGGCCGGTGGAGAGCCGGTGGCGGATATAGCGGTGCAATCAGGCCCCTTGAAAGGAATCGAACTCGGAGGAGATATTATCCCTCGGATACTGGACGAACTGCCGGTGCTGGCGGTGGCTGCCTGTTTTGCCGAGGGTACCACGGTAATTCGCGACGCCGCTGAACTTCGGGTCAAGGAGTCCGACCGTATCGAGACCACCGTCAGCGAGTTGCGCCGGCTGGGCGCACGGATCGAAGCCCGGCCGGACGGTATGGTGATCCAGGGTAACGGGCGCCTCTCCGGAGCGGCGTGCCAGAGCCACCGGGACCACCGGCTGGCCATGGCCTTGGCGGTGGCCGGGGTCCTGGCCGGCGGAGAGACCGCCGTCGCCGGGGCGGACGACGCCACGGTGTCCTACCCAGGCTTCTGGAAGCACCTGGCCCAACTCTGCGGCGAGGATGACGCAGATGAGGGGGCGACGGTCTAGGTGCGGGATATGCCGGACATCAAAACCGGGACACCGCTTCTGGTGGTTCTGTCCGGGCCGTCCGGGGTCGGCAAGGACGCCGCCCTGACCGGACTGCGGAAGCTAGACCGGCCCTGGCACTTCGTGGTGACCGCGACCACGCGTCCGCAGCGTCCGGGGGAGCGGGACGGAGTGGACTACATTTTCCTCGACCAGGACACCTTCCTCGGCATGAAAGAGCGGTGTGAGTTCCTGGAGTGCGCCGAGGTTTACGGACGCTGGTACGGGGTGCCCCGCAGCCAGGTCGGCGAGGGGTTCGAGGCTGGGAACGACGTGATTCTCAAGGTGGACGTGCAGGGAGCGGAGACGGTCCGGCGGCTGGCGCCCGAAGCGGTGTTTATCTTCATGGTGCCCGGTACCTTCGAAGAGCTGGAACGGCGGTTGACCCAGCGCATGACCGAAAGCCCCCATGAGTTGGAGTTACGCCTGGGTGTCGCCCGCGAGGAGCTTGCCCGGGTCAACGAGTTCGACTACCGGGTGACCAACTGCGACGACTGCCTGGACCAGGCCGTGGCGGACATCGCCGCCATCATCTCCGCCGAGAAGTGTCGCGTGGTCCCTCGAAGCGTCCAACTCTCTTGAAACCGGCGCCCTCTGGCCGGGAGGGGCGTGCCTCTTCCCGGGCGAAACGGCTCCTGAAGGGACGTGCTTGCCCAAGGTCTTGGCGTCAATGGTGAAGTGATGGCGGAGCGAGGCGGGAGAGCTGCCAGCAAGCCCAGGTTGCCGGAGTGGCTGAAAGTACGGGCTCCGGGCAGCCCTCGCTACCTGGAGCTGCAACAGGTGCTGCGAGGCCACCAGTTGCACACGGTCTGCGAGTCGGCCCGCTGCCCCAACATCGGTGAGTGCTGGGAGTGGGGCACCGCGACCTTCATGATCCTGGGCGATATCTGCACCCGCCGCTGCCACTACTGTGCCGTCACCACGGGCCGTCCCACGGGGATAGACCTCCTGGAACCCACCCGCCTGGCGGAAACGGTTAGAACGATGGGACTCCGTTTCTGCGTCATTACCTCGGTCAACCGGGACGACCTGCCCGACGGCGGCGCGTTTATCTTCGCCGCCTGCATCAAGAAGGTCCGCCAACTGGCCCCCGGCTGCAAGATCGAAGTCCTGATTCCCGACTTCGAGGGTTCATACACGGCACTCAAGAAGGTTGTCGAAACCCGCCCCGAGGTGCTGAACCACAACATAGAGTCGGCCCGGCGCATCTTCCCCAAGGTGAGACCCAAGGGTGACTACCGGCTCTCTGTGGAGCTGCTGGCCAGAGCCAAGGAGATCGATCCGGCGACGGTCACCAAATCGGGGATCATCGTGGGCCTGGGAGAGACCACGAAAGAGGTGCTGGAGACCATGGAAGATTTGCGGGCCGTGGGCTGCGACCTGCTGACCATCGGCCAATACCTGCGCCCGTCCGCCAAGCATATTCCGGTGGCCCGGTTCTACGCCCCGGACGAGTTCGCCGAGCTACAGGGAGCCGGAGAAGCCATGGGCTTCAAGCACGTGGCCTCGGGCCCGCTGGTTCGCAGCTCCTACCATGCCGACCAACAGCACAGCGCGGCGACAACCCGCGCCGCGGAAAACTGACGAACACCCGGGTTTCACCGGGAGGACCATGGCGGCGCGGTCAATGACGTAGGGAACCGCCGGCCGCTAGGCTTGGCTGAGGGACAAATCGCTTCTCAGGCCGCGAAGCGTCTTTACCTCGCCGGACATCCGCCCCAGGGTTTTTGCCCCGCAGGCGTGATCCGTAAGAGGCCCTCACCAGTTTCCACGATAAGGCTTCCCTCGCAGAGGATGGAAAGGTACTGGTGAAGCTGGGCGTCGCTCAGATCGCAGCTGTCCATGACCGTGGTCTTGTTGAGGCCACCGTTGTCGCAAGTCGAGAGTATATCGTAAACCACCTCAACACTGGAGCGATGGGCGCCGGTCATCGAGCTTGACATAAAAAACCCCTCGGAGCATCTTCAACGTCCATTTGCTCGCCCACCCATCTCCAGCGGCCCACCGGAGGAGAGCCGTCGCGCCCCACACCCGCCCCGGTCATCCTCCTCGGCGCCTGACCGGACTCACACGACGTTGACGCCCCCTGCTTCGGGCAGCGGGTCGATCGCGAGAGAATGCGGCCGGACCTGTTCCAGAACTGGGTTCTATAGATTGACATAGAACCCAGCCACCAGACAGCGTCACGAAGCCGTGCGTCATTTACCGGCAAGATTCTCGAGTTGCGGGTCTGGCTAAAGGGTAGCCTTGAAGAGGAACTCAGAACAGCGCGCCATCCCTCAGTTTCGTGCGGGTTGGAGTGCAATTGCTCGTGGCGCCGATTCGCCCGAGTTGAGCAGAGAGGGGTGGGCAGGCAGTGGGGCGGCGCCGTGACGGCCGGTAGATTGGAGCAACGGTGCGTGCCCCAATTTGGCAGGGCGAAAGCCGGAGAGGCAACCGGCCCGCATCCTATCCACTCGATGGCGGCGTTTCAGTTGACCTTCCTATCGGTGACTCTTTCCGCTCGTAGCCCCGGGGGGTGACCATGAAACCCTGATGAGAGTAGCTGGTGGAATTGCCGATCACCACGGTAGTGACCATGTCGATTGCTTGGCAATGCTCTTCAAGGTGTTGCAGGTCCGTGAGCGTTATCCGCTGCTCCGGTCGGTAGGCCTCCCGCACGACCCCGACGGGCGTCTGCCCGGAGCGGTGCTCCAGCAGGATACGGCGGGCTTCCAGCAACTGCCAGTCGCGCTTTCGGCTACGGGGGTTGTAGAGGGCGACCACGAAATCGCCTCGGGCCGCCGATTCCAGCCGGAGGCGGATCGTGTCCCAAGGGGTCATCAAATCGCTGAGGCTGATAGCGCAAAAGTCCTGCATCAGCGGTGACCCCAGCAGCGCGGCCGCGGCTTGCATCGCCGATACCCCCGGTACTACCTCCACCGGCGGGGTTTCCCCGTCCCAGCCCCGGTCCACCAGTACCTTGAAGACGGGGCCAGCCATCCCGAAGACACCGATGTCGCCCGAAGAGACCACTGCTACCCGGCGTCCCGACGACGCCAGGTCCACGGCTACGGCCGCTCTCTCCATCTCCTGGGTCAACTCCATCGCGACCAACTGTTTGCCGTCGAGCAGGTCCCTCACCTGATCCACGTAGGGCCGGTAGCCGACCACCACGTCACATTCCGCCAAGGCGGTCAGGGCGGCCGGTGTCAGCTGTTGACGGGCGCCCGGCCCGAGTCCCACCAGGTAGAGCTTGCCGTTCCCGCTACTTTTTACCATCGACCCGTCCTTGATTGCCACAGAGACACGGAGGCACAGAGATTAGAGGATAAATCTACTGATGCCGTGCGTTAGCATAGTGGAGCGGATTGTGCCCGGTGACCTCTTCGCTAATTTCATTTGACCCTTAAATCTCCGTACCTCTGTGCCTCTGTGCCTCTGTGGCTAGCCTATCCCCCACCGCCCGGAAAAACCACCCTAGCGACGGCTATAGTGGCCCGAGATGTCTTGACCCGGGTTACCAGCAGCTCCTGGCTCCCCACGGCTAGAAGCGCCGCGGGCTCCGATACTCCCCACAAACCCAGCAGCCGGTGCGCCACCGGCGAAGGGGTCGGCCTACTTGATGCCTTACCGCCGGCAGAAGCTTCGCCCCCCTTTGGTAAAGGGGGGTTGGGGGGGATCCCCCCCAACCCCCCGGCCGGCAACGGCCGCGGGCCGAACACGCTGTTCAGCTCCTCGGCGCTGTAACAAAGCATCGGTACACCGTGTTCGCCGGCCAGGGAGCGCAGCCCCGGCTCGTCCTGCTTCAGCTCCGCCGTGGCGACACACCGGAGGCTTCCCAGCGCCAGATTGTGGCGGCGGAAGGTGTCGGTGAGCAGGTCTTCCAACTCCTGAGCCGGGACACCGCGCCGGCATCCCATACCCGCGGCCAAGGTGCGCGGCCGGAAGACCACCGCGGGCCGATCCCCAAACGCGGACTGGTAGCTTCCCGGCTGACCGGGAACGGGGTCCTGGCGGTCGGTGATGACCAACGCGGCAGCGCAACTGGACTGGACCAGGCATTCCAGGGTGGGGTACTCGGTGATGTTGCCGGGCAACGGCCGGTCTTGAGGCCTCCAATTAGGCTCTCCTGCCTCTTGGAAGACCCCCACGGGGTCCCCATTCACCACAGCAGCGCTGGCCCGGGTCACCGCCACCGGCTTCGCCTCCAGCGTCCAGCCGAATTCCTGGCCCAAGAGGTCCACCGCCAGCGTTCCGGCAACGTGGGAGGCCGAGGTGACCACCGGCGTGGCGCCCAGGGCTCGGGCCACCTCTTCCGCCAGAAGGTCGGCCCCGCCCAGGTGTCCGGACAGCAGGCTCACCGCGAAACGGCCGGCGTCGTCCACGCAAACCACGGCCGGGTCTTGGCGCTTGTCCTTGAGGCAGGGTGCCAGGAGCCGCACCGCTGCTCCAACGGTCATAAACAACACCAGGCGTTGGTACTCCTCAAAAACCTGGTGGACCAGGGTCCGAGCCGGTGGGTCGAAGGGCATGGACTCGCTGTCATCCAGGGTATCGTCCTGATAGAAGCGGCGTGGGAGGTATATGGTCGTGTCACCGGGCAGGGACGCGGCCAAGGAGCGCGCCAGCACCGAGCCCTGGCGGGAGACCGCCACGATGGCAGTGCGGGTCATGGCCGCGGCCTCACCGCGCACCCTGGCTACGGGTGGTGGCGTCAGACGATTTCGAATCGGACTCCGCCTGCCGGTACAGGTGGGTGTAGCTCTTCGAGTAGAGATGCGATGAGGCTTGGGTATCCCCCGAAGGGTCCGGCTGACGCAACGCCGGGTCCAACACCTTGCCTACCAGAATCAACGCCTGCCGGGTAATTTTGGCTGCCCTCACCTTCGTGGCGATGTCGGCGAGGGTGCCCCGGATCACTTTTTCGTCGGGCCAGCCAACCCGGTATACCACCGCTACCGGGGTTTCCTTTGGGTAACCGGAGGCCCGCAATTCCCTGGCAATCCTGGCCATTCTGGGTATGCTCAGGAATATCACCAGAGTGCTGCCGTGGGCCGCCAACTCCCGTAGCTGCTCCCCCGAGGGCATTGGGATGCGCCCCTCGGCCCTGGTCATGATCACCGTCTGGGAGACCTCGGGGGCGGTCAACTCAACCTTGAGGCAGGCGGCGGCGGCAAACGCCGAGCTGACGCCGGGTATTATCTCGTAGTCGATGCCCTCCCTTTCCAGGACCCGCATCTGCTCCAGTATGGCGCCGTAGATGGCTGGGTCACCGCTCTGAATGCGGGCCACCGTCTTACCCTGGCCCACCGCCGTGATCACCAATTCCATGATTTCGTCCAGGCTGAGTGACTGGCTGCCGTGCACCTCCGCCCCGGGTCGGGCGAAGTCCACCACGGACGGGTGTACCAGCGAGTTGGCGTAGATGACGACGTCGGCGGACTCGATTATCCGCTTCGCCTTGAGGGTCAGCAATTCCGGGTCGCCCGGTCCTCCGCCGACAATATAGACTTTTCCCTTTTCACTGGCCATGTGACCTACCTTTTGACGATCAATACCGAGAAGTAGTCCAGGTCGTCCTCTACAAGCTGCCGGAGGTCACGCACGACTTGTTCTTGGGGCGTGGAGGCCCGCCGCACGTACAGGCCCTTGCCGGCCAACCCCAGGGTCTCCGGATCGGACAGCCCGCCCAGCAAGGTGCGGTTTACCTTCATCAGAACGATGGTGTCGTAGTTGGCGATGGTCTCGGAGAGGTCGTCGATCCCATAGACCGCCGGCAGGATGGCCAGCCGCTGCCCTTCAGTCACCAGGGGTATCGTGGCGCTGGCCGCCGCGGCCATCACCGAAGAGACGCCGGGGATGATCTCCACTGGGATGCCGGGGTAAGCGGAGCGGATGCCGTCCAGCACGTAGGAGAAGGTGCTGTATAGCATCGGGTCCCCTTCGGTGATGAAGGCCACGTCCTGCCCTTGCTGAAGCCGCTTCGCGAGGGTATCCGCGGCTTGGCGCCACACCGTTGCCGCCGCTGCAGCGTCGTCGGTGGGGAAGGCAAAGCGGAGGACCTCCTGTTTTCCCTCATTCAGGAACTCCTTCACGATGCCGAGGGCGTAACTGTCCGGCCGCGTCTCGGCGTGGGGCACGCAGATGACCGGAGTGCGCTGGAGGACTCGCAGAGCTTTGAGCGTTAGCAGCTCCGGATCGCCAGGCCCCACGCCGATTCCATACAGGCGGCCGCAGCTCACTGAAGACGGGTCGTTGGCCATCGGGTCACTCATCGCGCCGGGCGCTGACGACGAACACCGGATTCTGTGCGTCCAGGCGCACTGTCCCGTCGGTCATCTCCTTTCCCCGAGCCGAACTCACCATCGTCAATTCTGCGGTGAACCCAAGCCCCTTTAGGTGGTGGTAAGCCTCTTGAGTCCGCTCCAGTACCGCCAGGTTGACCACGATCCGGCCTTGAGGCAGGAGCCGGCTCGCCACCGTGCTCAGGATCGTCGCTAGACGGCCACCGCTCCCTCCGACAAACACCGAGTCGGGGGCTGCCAGTCCTTCCAGGACCCCCGGCGCCTCGCCTGGGACCACTTGAACGTTGCCGGAACTCCATCGGGCCACGTTCCGGCGCAGCAAAGGGAGGCTGTCTTCGTTCCGCTCCACGGCGAACACCGTTCCCTGGTAAGCGATGAGGGCCGCCTCCACGGCTACCGACCCGGTCCCCGCGCCGATATCCCACACCACGCTGCCGGGGCGCAGGCCCAACGAATACAGGGCGAAGGCCCGGACCTCTCGTTTGGTGATCTGGCCTCGTTTCGGGCGGCGTTGCTCGAACGCCTCATCGGGCAGGCCAAGGGCCCGGTCAAATCCAATCTCGGGACTCACTTCCCGCTCCGGGGAGGCGGCGCCGGGTTGTTCGTTAACCATCGGGGGCCGCGCCCGATGAAGCCACCAGCGGGATGCCGCCGGGAGAAGTGGAGGCCCACCCCAGCAACGACCCGTCGAAGTCGAAGCACAGAGCATCGACGATCAGCGCGGCGGAGTCCGCGCCCAGGAGCTTCAGGCTTTCGTCGCAGATCAGCCGGCACATGAGGGGGAACACCGCCAGCAGGCCGTGGGCCTGGGCAATCTCCTGAAAGTGGCGGGCGCTGGAGGCCAGGCGCATCTCCTCTTGGACTTGTGGGGAGGCGCCGCACTCGGCGGCCAGCGACGCCAGGAACGTGCAATCCACCTTGTTGCCGGCGACGTGAGTAACGAAATAGCCCATGGCCATTTTCGAAAGCTTTCCCACCATGCCCGCGTGGGTGGCCCGGGCGACCTTCCGGGTGACGCAGCGCTTGAGTGCCGGGCCGCTGAAGATGCCGGCTTCGATGTAGGCCATTTCAGGCAAGTCCAGGCACTGTTTGGTGAAGGCCTCGCTCTGGGTGCCGGTGGACAGTACCAGGTGAGGCAGCCCGTTGGCCGACGCCACGTCGATGGCCATATGGACGCTGGCCCGCCACGCCGCCGTCGAGTAAGGCTGGACCACGCCAGTACTGCCCAGGATGGAAATGCCGCCCATTATTCCCAGGCGGGCGTTGGTCGTTTTCTTGGCGATTTCCTCTCCGCCGGGGACTGAAACCTGCACGATGAAGCCGGCCTCCGCTCCCAGTCCCTGGCTGCCGGCGGCCTCCCGCACCGACTCAATGATCATCCGCCGGGGCACGCGCGTGACCGCGGGCTCGCCGATAGCGATGCCGGTGCCGGGCCGGGTCACCGTTCCCACGCCGAGGCCTCCCACGATTCGGACCTCCCCTGTAGCCTCAGGGTCTAAGGAAACGGTGGCGCAAATCTCCGCGCCGTGGGTCGCGTCGGGGTCGTCGCCGCCGTCCTTGATGGTCGAGCAGAGGACGGCTTTGCCGTTGCCGGCCCACTCACACCGATGCACGCGCATCGTGACGTCCCGGCCGATGGGGAGATGAATCGAGACCTCGCCGACGGGGTTGCCGGTGAGCAGCGCCAAGGTGGCCGCCTTGGCTGCCGCTGCGGCGCAGGCACCGGTTGTGTAGCCGGTGCGAAGCCCTCGTCCCCTAACCGTCGGGAGGCTGTATTCGCTTTCTTGCCTTCCGTTCGCGGCCTGGCCATCATTCATCAGCGCGTCTTGTCCTCTGGCCGCACGTCTCAGGGCCCGTTGGTCTCCGCCCGTTCCCAGAGTTCCCGGACTCGTTCCGCCGCCACGGTTATCACCCGGTCGTCCACGCCAAGGGGAGGGGCGACCGCCATGGGCACATCCGGGTACTTTTGGCGCAACTGGTCCATACCGCCCAACACGTTTCGTTTCAGGATCAGACCCGGAAAAAACAGGTAGGGGACACACAGAACGGCGGATGCGTGGCGCTCTTCGACCAGGTATCGGGCGGCCGACTCCATCGTCGGGTCGCCGTAGTGGGACTGGGCCGCCGCCACCGCGTAGCCCGGCCCCAAACGCTTCTCGACGAGCCGGCCCAACTCCTCCAACCACAGGCAATCATCATATTGGGTCTGGGTGCCGGCCTTTACCAGCAGGATCCCGGCGGTGCGGTCTCCGCCATTGGGAGATGGCAGAAGACCCCTCATTCCGAGCACCCGCTGCACCACCAGGTCGGCCAGTTGGGGGTCCGCGCCGAGCCCTTCGGCCAGGTAGATCTGCACCTGGGGGGATTGGACTCGCAGCTCCGTCAGCATCTCGTCCAGTTCCAGCGTCGCATGCTTGCCGTGGCCCAGCAGAAAGGGCATCACCGCCACCCGGCGAAATCCCCGGTCTTTCAGCAGGCCGATGGCCTGCTCCGGAAACGGCTGGATGAACTCGAGACACGATAATACGACCTGGCTGCTTTGGAGCCCCAAAAGTGCCTGGAGGCGGGTCGCTGCCTCGTTAAGCCCCTGGGGGGTGCTGGGGCATTGCTGGCACCATTCCGGCACCTCCGAGTGCTTCCAAGAGCAAGAGCATTCGCTCCGGTCCGTGCCTCGCTGGCTGCCGTGGCCCAGTAACACCACGCCCCAGGTGGAAGGGCTGGAGCCGGGGCCAGGTCCGGCAATGGCTGGGGCCCGCCTAACCTCGCTGGTCACGGTGTGTCCGCCTCCTTCGTCAGGGACAGCAGCGTGTTCACCGTGGCCGCGGCCGCTGAGCTGCCGCCACGATATTCTTCGATGCAGATGTGAGGAACGGAGCTGCGTAGCAACTCCTCTTTGGACTCGGCACACGCCACGAAGCCCACGGGCATGCCGATGACCAACGCGGGCGCAACCAGCCCCTCGTTGACCAGGTCCAACACGGCCAGTAAAGCGGTGGGGGCATTGCCCACCGCCACGACCGCGCCATCCATGTACGGGGCAAGTTCACGCATTGCGGCCACGGACCGGGTGGTCCCATCCTTCTGGGCCCTGGCCGCCACCTCGGGGGTAGCTATTGCGCATCGAGTGGACACCCGCCGGCTAGAAAGCAACGCCTTGGAGATCCCAACTTCCACCATCCGGACATCGGTGATGACCTGGGCTCCGGTTTGTAGGGCGGCCACTCCCCGTTCCACGGCGCCGGGGCTGAACCGGACCGCTCGGGCGATCTCTGGGTCCCCTTCGGCCCGCACTATGCGGCACACCAGGTACCGTTCGTCGGGAGACAGGGATAGGGAATCGGGCAGGCTGGCCTCGACTCTCCTGAAGCTCTCCCGGTCGATCTCATCGGGCAGAAGGGCGTATTTTTCTACTAGAGACATAGCTCCCGCGGGTATTCGGCTTGCGGGCTTCGAGGGGGCCCTACTGGTTTTCGTCGGCCAGCCGGAATATCTCTTTCGCCACTCGGAGGTCGGCCGGTTCACGCCGGCCTTTCAGGTAGACCGTCGGGCTATGGAGCAGCTTGTTCACGATGGCGTGGGTCATGGCCTCCACGGAGGCGAGCTGGTCGGGGGTCAGGTTGCCGTCCAGCTTTCTAAGGGTTTTCCCCAGTTCCCCTTCCCGTATCTCCTCCGCCCGGCCGCGCAGCGCGAGCATCGTCGGCAATACCGCCAGGGTGCGCCACCACTCCTGAAAATGTACCGCCTCTTCGCCAACAACATCTTCGGCCCGCCGGGCTTCTCGCTCTTTCTCCTGACGGTTGGCTTCGGAAACGGTCTCCAGGCTATCGACGTCGTGTAGGTGAACATTATCGATCCGGCCAGCGGCGGGGTCAATATCCCGGGGGACGGCGATGTCGAGAAGGAAGAGGGGCCGTTCCGGGCGCAGCGCCATGACTTCGCGCACCACACCGGCCTCCAAGATGTACCCCGGAGAGCCGGTACAGCATATAACTATGTCCGCGCGACGCAGGGCTTTTGCCAGGTCTTGGAAGGGTATTGCCCGGCCCGATAAACTGGTAGCCAGCTCCTCGGCCCGCTCATAGGTGCGGTTGATCACCGTTATCTCCCGCACCCCGGACCGGCTCAGCGCTAAAGCGGCCAGTTTCCCCGCGTCCCCGGCGCCCACGACCGTCACTCGAAGTTTGTGGAGTTCCCCCAAAACGCATCTGGCCAGTTCCACGCAGGCCCGGCTGACCGACGAGGCGTTGCGGCCGATTTCGGTCTCGCGACGTACCTTGCGTCCTACACCCAACGCCCGCTGGAAGAGGTGCGAAAGGGGGCCTGGAATGGTGTCCAACCGGCTGGCGGTGTCTAGGGCGGCCCTGACCTGGCCGATGATCTGATCTTCGCCCAGAATCATTGAATCCAGGCTGGAGGCCACCCGGAAAAGGTGGTGGATACACTCCTGGCCGCGGTCGATGTAGAGGTAGCGCTCGATGTCCACCAGGGAGATGTCGAACCGGTCCGCCAGGAACTGCTTGATTCGCTGCTCCCCTCCCCCCAGGTGGCGGTGTGAACTCGACGCGCCCTCCGGCTCCATGGCGTAGAACTCAGAGCGGTTGCAGGTGCAGAGGATCACTCCCGGCACCCCATAGCGTTTCATGATCTTCAGCGCGCCGGGCAACTGGGCTTTGGTCAGCGAAAGTTTCTCCCGAACTCCCAGAGGAGCGGTGCGATGGTTTAGCCCGATGACCAGGAATTCCGACGGCGACGCCTCGTTGGAACTCATTCCGTCCAGCGGTTCCCCGGCGCCGCCAGACCTGCCGACCGTGGCGAAGCAGATCTCCCGGACCATTCACCAGTCTTTGAGCACCCTATCAGTGTATCCATGTCGTTACCGGAGGGGCACCGCAGCGTCTTTGACAGCTGGTAGACTCTTTCGAGCCATAGTGCGACACCGTATGAATTCGTATTGAGCGAGAAATCACATCGAACAGATGCGAGTTTAATAGGGACTACCATTACTGTCAACGTTCGTGGGAACCGGGTTGAGTGGGGGTTGATCCGGTGCGGCGTCCGTACGGCACGAAGAGTTGACATAAGAGGGGGGTGGAGTTACTGACGGTTGCATCGATGGCAGCAGCCGAAATCCCCCTGTATCCCCCTTTACAAAGGGGGAAGAAAGGGGATTTCACCAATCAATCAAGCCCTCGATCGAGTTTCGGAGCCTATTCAAGGGGCAGGCAGGTGGGCGGGCGGGCCGTCTTGCCTCCCTCTGAAGTCGCCCGGTCTGAGCTAAAGAGCTTCGGTGGGGTGAGGTTCGCGGACGAACATACCCTCTAAGATTCTCTGAAGCGCCATGGTGTGGCTGCAAACCCCTCGCGTGGAGAAGAAATGACACCCGCACTGCCAAGCGCCGGAGTCGAAGTCGACATCGTAGGTATCATGATTACCCTGGAACGAGGCTTTGAAGCTGGTGATGTTTACCCGTTCTTTCTCTTCTGCGTATCTCTTGGCCTTTTCGATCTTGCCGATAATGCCAGAGTCCATCAGCACCTCCCGAAAACTCAACCCTGTCAACATAATTGTACGAGGCTGACAGGTAAGGGTCAAGGCGGACGAGCAGGAAGGAAGGGATTGATGGGAGGCCGGTTGTGGTGGTTCCCAGCGCGTCACTCACCCGATGGACGCGGCACCACCAAACCCGCCATGTAGTAAACGGTTGGGGTCCCGAGCGCCACGCTCGCCACTCCGGCCATCAAGATGATTAATCCCGCTCCGATCACGAGATCGGTCACTCCGAACCCAACCACGGCGAGATTCAAGGCCGTCCTCAGAGCGACTCCGTCGATAGTGGATGCCCGCCTAGGGTCATCCCGGTCCAACTGGGAATAGGGCCCCCACCTGCCCAGTGTGTGGGATTTGATGGCATCGGCCTGCGCCTTCGCGGTGGCGGCGCTGTTCACTGGGACTCCGGGAATGGCCGAGTCGTCGGTGGTAGTGATTTGCTCGTCGACCAACTGCTGCTTTACTTCGTCCCTGGTGTTGAGGCCTTCGATGACAAAAAACAAGCCGGCGGCAACCAATGCCAACCCGACGAGTAATGTGGTAATCCACGGTAGGTGACGCCTGAGGACGTAAACCATCATGTTCCTCCCGCATGCTGTCTGTTCCAGGTACTTCTGCCTTGGCTTGAAGGGGATTTACCAGACCAAACTGATTTCCGTGAGCAAGGGATCATTCAGAGTACCGGGTACCATAAATCTCCACCCTGGGCGCGTCAACCGGCACCCAATTCCAGTCAATTCAGCGTAATCCGTATTTGGCCAGTGAATCTGCCACCTGCTCCCTGGCTTGCGATGGGTAGGAAGGGCGGCGGGACCTGGACGGTTTGGGACCGGCCTTGCCTCAAAAGTGCTCTGGAGTATGTTACCCCGAGTGAAGCGAGGGGTCTGGGGTGGTGGGTCTAAGCCCTATTGAAGGAACCCCACACCAGATTCCTCGTCGCTTCGCTCCTCGGAATGACAGTTCTAAGGCAGTGCCGATTCCAGTCCATGGGATGTATGCGGCCCCGACTGGGAGTCGGCCGTGGCATGGATTTGCTATGGGCGCGCCGGGAATCCTCCCCAAACACCGCCGCCTAACCGGCCTTACCGAATCGCTGCGCTGCCGGTACGGGCGGGTCCCGCGGTCCGGCGGCGGCGCGACGCGGTCCAGGGCCGGAAGGGTGAAATCTAGAGGGAAGGCTTAACGGGCGTGATAGATTGGCACCCGTTTCTCCACGAAGGATTTACTGGACTCCTTGAAGTCCTCGCTGAGGTGCAGGCGCAAAGGCTGGCCGTACATGTCGGCGTCGGCGACGGGCTGCACCCACTGGCGGCGGGACAGGCGGACGCCGGCGCGGCAGGCCAGGGGCGGCGTTTTCAGCACCTTCTCGGCCAGCTCCTCGGCTGCCTCAAGGTGCTTGCCCGTGGGGACCAGCCGGTTGATGAACCCCAACCGGTACATCTCCGGAGCGCCCACCGGCTCCCCCGTGATGGCCATCTCGGTGAGGACCTTGGACGGCATGAAGGCGTTCATCTTGGCCCAGACGCCGCCTCCGTAAACGCCTCGCTTGGTTTCGGTGATGCCGAACATGGCCTCTTCCGAGGCGACGATCAGGTCGCATTCGATGGCGATGGAGATACCCGCTCCCAGAGCGTAGCCGTGAACGGCGGCGATGACCGGCTTCCAGTTGATGGAGCGGCCCAGGTATCGCTCTGCGCTCCGGCCCCGCGAGGCGGCCGCCGCTTGAAGCGGCGTCATGGAAACGAATTGCGACTTGATGTCGGCCCCGGCGCAGAAGCAGCGGCCCGTTCCATAGAGAATGCACACCCAGGCTTCCTCGTCGGAGTCGAACTCCAGAAACGTGTCGGTAAGGTCGATTTCAACCTGGCTGTTTACCGAGTTGAGGGACCGGGGGCGGTTGAACATAATGTAGCCGATCTTGCCCTTGCGCTCGTAGGTCATCGTCTCGTATTCAGTCATCGGTGGCTCCTCTTCTGCTGCATTTCCCGTGCTGCCTGCTGGTTCTGCTGGTGAACGGGTCTATTCTACAACCGTTTGCATGGGCTGCAAGCAAAGGCAGGGTCTAACTTACTGGAGGGATCGCGACCGTGGAACCCTGGCTTGAATTAGCATGACGCTCTATCAAGCTTCTCATTGACCTGTTTCGCAGGCTGTACTCAGCGGAACCCATTATCCAAGCCAACAAGTTGCACAAGCGGTTGGCTCGTGCGGGGTCGCAGTGGTCGCCGGAGTGGGCGGCTCTCTACAAGCAACGGCAATCTGTTGAGCGTGCGTTTGCTAGACTCAAGGGCCAACGCTCTTTGAACCACATCACTGTTCGGCGGCTGCGGAAGGTTACGGCCCATTGCTACTTGTCTCTGATTGCGATGCAGGCGGCTTCTCTAGCAATTCGTTAACCACTACAACGGTATCGTGGATTGCCACCTTCACGTCTTCCGCGTCATAGGTGACTACCCTGTGGGCCGCTTCGTCACCAAGCCTATGCACTCGTTCAGCGAATTGGTCTGTTTGCAGCGTTAGGGCTGGAGGCGTCATGGCCCTGCCATGGCCCAAGAGCGGACCAAGGGTTTTGTGGGTTTCGCCGGTGTGGAACTCCAATGCCAACTGGATGGCCCGCCTACACATTACAACTCCGGCCTTATAGGCCCCCTGAAAGTAACATTCCTCAGCCTCTTCAATCTCTTGAGCAATATCTGGTCTGCTCTCACACAACTGAGATATGAGCTTTCTGGATTCAGTAACGGGCATGGCTTCCTGTACATCACGTACTTCATCGTTGTGCATTGAAATGGGCCAGCGGTGGTCGTCCTTAAGGCATGTAAGGACACCCTTCAACCTCATACCTCTGCTTAGGTCGTCCCTGGGCCTCAATGAAAGGATTGCTTTGTTGCTGTAATGTGGCCTGCCCAAGTGGTCAGTTCCAGCTCCTTTTTCACATACGGCACAATTAACAACGACTGCCATTTCGCCCTCCCCCTGTCCGTCTGCGGGGAGTATATCAATCTCCTGTCCGATTTGCTGTTCCATCAATCAAGCCTCCAATAAATATGCAAGAAGCTGAATTGACGCTCATTCTGCCTTGGCATACAATTCCAGACAGTTCAACGTGATCCGTCTCTGGCCCGAGATCTTGCCCCTTCCTTCCTGGTTTGGGAACTCCGGGACATCGTTGGGACCTAGGCGGTTTGGGGCCGGCAGGCCGAAGGCAGGGCAATGAACGGCGATCAGGTCAGGGACTCCTTCATCAAATTCTTCGAGAGCAAGGGGCATTTGCACATGCCCAGCGCGTCGCTGATTCCGGCGGGCGATCCGACCCTCTTGTTCACCAGCGCGGGTATGGTCCCGTTCAAGCCCTTCTTTACCGGGGAGCAGACGCCGCCCTCCCGCCGGCTGACCAGCAGCCAGAAGAGCTTCCGCACCACCGACATCGACGAGGTGGGCGACCACAAGCACCTGACCTTCTTCGAGATGCTGGGCAACTTCAGCATCGGCGACTACTTCAAGGAGGGGGCCGTCGCCCACGCCTGGGAGCTGGTTACCCAAGTCTTTGAGCTGGATCCCGGTCGGCTGTTCGTCACCATCCATCTGGACGACGATGAGGCCTTTCAAATCTGGCGGGACCAGGTGGGCGTCCCCGTGGAGCGCATCTACCGCTACGGGGACAAGGACAACTGGTGGGGCCCTGCGGGGAACGAGGGCGCGACTGGACCCTGCTCCGAGCTTCACTACGACGGCGGCGCGGAGAAGGGCTGCGGCCCCATGGTGGAGCCGGACGTGCTGACCGCCATGTTCAGAGAGGAAGTGGCCGGCGCCGATCCCAAACCTGTGCCCGGCTGCCATCCCAACTGCGATTGCGAGCGTTTCGTCGAGCTGTGGAACCTGGTGTTCATGCAGTTCTACCAGGACACTACGGGCGCGCGCACCCCGCTGCCGGCCCCCAGCGTGGACACCGGCATGGGGCTGGAGCGGGCCGCCACCGTGCTTCAGGGCAAGTCCAGCATCTACGAGACGGACCTGTTCTGGCCGGTCATCCAGAAGATCTGCGAGATCAGCGGCAAGTCCTACGGAGTGGACACCGGCACCGACTACGCCCTGCGGGTGGTGGCGGAGCACGCCAGGGCCGCCTCCTTTCTAATCGGCGACGGCGTGGTGCCGGGTAATGAGGGCCGGGGTTACGTGCTTAGGCGAGTCATCCGGCGGGCCATCCGCTACGGCCGGCGGCTCGGCCTCGAAGAAGCGTTCCTGACCCACGTGACCGAATCGGTGCTGCCCCTATTCCGGCACGTCTACCGGGAGTTGCTGGAAAACCACGACTTCATCCTCCGGGTCATCCGCCTGGAGGAGGAGCGGTTCGCCCGCACCTACGACGACGGGAATTCCATCTTGCGAGGAATGATCGCCAGGCGTCGCGCGGCGGAGCCCCACCTGGCCGGAGTCATCACGAGTGTCCGAGGGGGTGCTGATGACCCGTCGGATGTGTTGAAACTTCTAATCGGCGGGACGGGGCTAGTCGAAGACTCAAACGAGGCAATTGGGCAGGACCTGGCTTTCGATGCATTGGCTGGGGCCGTAACCGAGAAGCAGGCTGATGCGGTGGCGGCCTGGCCGGCTCAAATCTCCGGACAAGAGACGTTCGTGTTGTATGACACCTACGGTTTCCCTCCGGAACTGTCCGCCGAGATCGCCCGGGAGCATAGCCTGGAAGTGGACCTGGAGGGCTTCCGAACAGAGATGGACGCCCAAAGGGAGCGGGCCAGGGCCGCCCACGCCTTCACCGGCAGCATGGAGGTGGTGACTGCCTACGAAAACCTGGGCGTGGATCGGACCGGGTTCGTCGGCTATGACGGGCTGCACCAGGAGACTGTGGTGGCCGCCATTCTGTTGTTGGACCCTTCGACAGGCTCAGGGCGAGCGGAATCTGCTGGTCAGGCCGTCAAGGGCCGGCAGGTGGAGCTTGTCTTGGAGGAGACCCCCTTCTACGCTGAGGGAGGCGGGCAGGTCGGTGACCGGGGGACCATCAGCGGCCCCAACGGGCGGGTCCGGGTGGAGGATACCCAAAGCCCGGTGGCCGGGCTGATCGTGCACCGGGGCGTCGTCGAGGAAGGCGATATCTCCCTGGGTGAAAGGGTATCCGCCCAAGTGGAACCCTCCCGCCGCCTGGATTCGGCCCGGAACCACAGCGGCACCCACCTGCTCCACGCTTCGTTGCGGTCGATCCTCGGACCCCACGTGCGTCAGGCCGGGTCGCTGGTGTCGCCGGACCGGCTGCGGTTCGACTTCAGCCACGTCAGCCCCCTTTCGGCCGAGGAGGTCGGGTCGGTCCAGAACCTGGCGAACGCGAGGATCCGCGACAACCTCCGGGTGTCTGCCCATGAAACAACCTACGCCGAAGCGGTGCGTGAGGGAGCGCTGGCCTTCTTCGGGGACCGGTACGGGGACGTGGTGCGGGTGGTGTCCATGGCCGGCGGAGATCAACCTGAGGGTGGTGAAAGCGGTCAGGGCGGGCCTTTCAGCCTGGAGGTCTGCGGCGGTACCCACGTGACGGCGACCGGCCAGGTGGGCACCCTGTTCGTCCTGGGCGAGTCCAGCATCGGCGGCGGGATGCGCCGTATCGAAGCGGTGACGGGTCAGGCCGCCGAGCGATTGTTCGTCGACTATGCCGCCAAGCTGGAGAGCCTATCCCACAAGCTGCAAACCCCGGTGGTCGATCTGGAGGCCCGGTTGGACACATTCATCCGGGACACCGAAGAGCTGCGGCGCCGGTTGGCTTCACTGGAGCGGACCGCGCTCCGGGCCGAAGCGGAGGCGATGCTGAAGCGGTTCGAGGACGTGGAAGGGGTCAAAGTGGTGGCGGGCCGCACCTCGGCCACCAGCCCCGAAGCCATGCGGGAGATGGGAGATTTCTTGAAGGCCAAGCTTTCCAGCGTGGTCGTGGTCCTGTCGGCGGTGATCAACGACAGTCCCTTGCTGATTACCATGGTCACCCCGGACCTGGTGGGCAGGGGCCTGCACGCCGGCAACCTGGCCCGCGATACCGCCAAGGTCATGGGCGGCGGCGGCGGTGGCCGGCCCGAGATGGCCCAAGCAGGCGGCAAGGAGGTCGAGAAGCTGGAAGAGGCTTTGCAAGCGGTGCCGGGGCTGGTCCGGAAGGGCCTGTCTTGAGGGTTTCATTCGAGCCTATTTACGGGAGTAGGGACGCTGAAACTACTGGCACTTGACCTGGGAGAGCGCCGGATCGGTCTGGCGGTCAGCGACGCCGCAGAGACCCTGGCTTTTCCCGCGGGCCACTTGGTGCGCTCCAATTTGAAGCCCGACGTAGAGCGCGTCCTGGCGATTGCCCGAGACCGGGAAGTCGAGGGATTCGTCGTCGGCATCCCCTTCAGCTTGAGCGGCGAAATGGGTCCGGGCGCCCGGCGGGCCCGGGGATTCGCCCGCTCCCTCCGGAAAAACACCGGTCTCCCGGTCTACACGGTGGACGAGCGCTTCACCTCCGTGGAGGCCGAGGGTCTGCTGCGGGAGGCGGGACGTCAACCCTCTCGAGAGAAGGGCTCCGTGGATGAAGCGGCCGCCGCGCTGATACTGGAACGGTTCCTGAAGCTTCGACGGGAGTAGGACCCCTTCCCTAATCCGGTGCACCCTCGCCGCGGACCGCCGGGGAGATTGAGCGCCTCTATCGCGACTTATCGGAGCACCTTGATTCCTTCAATGCCCTGTCTTATTGCCCGGTTACCTGCTATATTATAAGCGTGGGTCTTATCGACATCCGCAATATTCTTATACCTCAGGCCCTCGCACCAGTGAAACCAGGTATCGCGGCCAAATCCGGCACGGGTAGGTTGGTGGCGATCTCCCACAGAGTGATGGGGGGGTTGTGTTCGGCGAATACATAGAACTCCAAAAACTCCTCGGCGCCATATTGGCCGGGTATTTGCTCGGTTCAATCCCCTTCGCCTACATCGCGGCCCGGTACCGGGGAATCGACATCTTCAATACCGGCAGCAGAACGGCGGGCAGCGCCAACGTGTTTTGGAACATCGGCCGGCGCCGCGGCAGCCTGGTCTTCACGGGGGACGTGCTGAAGGGGGCGGCGGCGGTGGCATTCGCCGGGCTGCTGGACGTATCGTGGTCCGTGGCCCTGCTCGCTGGAGGAGCGGTGATCCTGGGCCATTGGAAGTCGGTCTTCTCCGGCTTTCGAGGTGGCGACGGGATGGCGCCGCTGATCGGCGTCACCCTTACCCTGGAACCTGGAATGGGGGCCCTGGGCTTCTTGATCGGCATCGGTGTATTGTTGCTCCTGCACCGCTCGCCCCTGCGTTCGGCGTGGGGCGTATCTGCCTGCTTCTTGGCGATGCTGGGAGTGAGCCAGTACTACCAGGTAGATCGCGACCTGGTGATGGGGCTGGTGGCCTTGGCGATGCTGGTGCTGTTTCACAGCATCATGGGTCGCCGGGGCCGGATACGTATTCCGGACCAGGAACCGGTCGATCTGACCCTCGAACTCGAACGTGAACTCGACCTGGCCCTCGACCTGAATCTGGAAACGGACCCAGACTCCGACCCCGATCCCGAAATGGGACCGGCCACCCAAGAGGGCCGTTAGCCGTTCCCCTCCCCAGTGCGCTGCCAGCTCCACTGGAGCCGCCGGAGCTTCATGACCCAGCCCAGGTTGGCGTCGTCGGCTGCCTCTTCCCGGAGCTGAGGCGCCAAGCTCACCGCTTCTTCCAGGTGCCGGGCGCACCGGTCGAGATCGCCGGTCTGAGAGTACAACCGGGCGGCGTTGTAGTGGGCGGCGGCGAAATCCGGAGCCAAGTCCAAGGCTGCAATGTACTCGGCCAACGCTCCATCCACGTTTCCCGAGGCCTCCAGCGCCGCCCCCAGGTTGCTGCGGGCTTCGGCGAAATCGGAACGCAAGGCCAGCGCCCGCTGGTAGTCCGCAATGGCCAGCGGGTAGTCTCCCAGCTCATCGAAGGCCAGTCCCCGGTTGTTGAAAGCCTCGGCGTCCTCGGGCGAGAGCCTGACCACATCCGTGTAATCCGATACCGCTTCCTCCAGATGACCCTGGTAGTAGTGGGTTCTCGCCCGGTTGAAGAACGCGTTGCTATTCGATGGATTGAATTCCACCGCGGCGGAGTAATCGGCAATCGCCTGTTCGTGCTGCCCCAGCTCGTCCAGGGAAGCCCCCCGGTTGAGGAAAGCGTTGGACAAGTCCGGCCGCAGCTCGATGACCCTATCGAAGTCCTCGATGGCCCTGTCGTGGCGTCCCAGCCGGGCCAGGACCAGGCCCCGGTTATAGATGGCCTGGAGATAGTCCGGCTTCAACCCGACGGCCCGGCCATAGTCGGCGGACGCCAGCTCATGCTCGCCCAAGTCGTCATAGGTATTGCCCCGCTGGTAGTAGGCCTCAGCCAGGGACGGCTGGCGTTCGGTGACTCTGGTAAACTCGCCAAGCGCCTCGCCCAACTTCTTCAGCCGGAGGTAGGCCAGCCCCAGGTTGAAACCGGCGTCCGGATGGGCCGGCCGGCGTTCCAGAATTTGTTGGTACACGGCGGCCGCGTCGGCAAACCGCCGGGCGGCGAAACAGCCGTTGGCGTACACCAGGCTGGCTTCGGCCGGAGGAGCAGCCTCCAGAGCGGCCAGCACCCGCTGTATTTCCTGCTGCGCCTGATCGGTCAGTCTCGCCCCCCGAGGCCGGGGAGTGAGGCGGGTGACCCCGATCTCATTTTCGTCAAGCAGTTCGGACAGAGAGGATAGCAGCGTGTCGGTTAGTTCCATCTTGGCTTTAAGGATAACACCGGGCGTGGCTCAGGGGAACGGCGCGTCCCCGTTGATGAATTCAGCCGCCGCCCTTACAATAAAGTTGGTGTGTTTATTTCTTAACGTGGGAGTCCAATGTGACGCAAACCAGCGAGCCGGCAATTGTAATGTACACTCACCCCTCGTGCGCCTTTTCGGCGGCAGCCAAGGCGGACTATCGCAAGCGCCAGGTGGAATTCGTCGAGATTGATCTGTCCCTGCAACCGGATGAGATCCCCGGCCTAGAACGGCTGACCGGAGGCGAACGGGTCACCCCTGTGATCGTCCACAACGGCGACGTCACCATCGGTTTCAAAGGGGGATATTGAGAATTCTAGCTATGGGCCTGTTAGGCCCGCACCCCTGGCACACCCCATCTTCCCTGGTCCCGGCCACGGGGCCGAACCCTCGTCACTGACATCCGCTTGTTGTGGGCTCCGTAAGCCTATGGTAGGATGCTGCGCAGGCCACCATAGACCAATAACGTGAGGATGACGGGAATGGATAAAGACAAACTCGCAGCTCTGGAAATTGCGCTGGGGCGAATCGAAAAGGATCACGGAAAGGGCGCGGTAATGCGCTTGGGCGAGGTGAGCGACCAGCTGATGACCGAGGCGATCGCTACAGGCTCTTTGGCGCTGGACATGGCGCTGGGCATCGGCGGCATCCCCAAGGGACGGGTCACCGAAATCTTCGGGTCTGAATCCGCCGGCAAGTCCACCTTGGCCATCCACATCATGGCCGAGACTCAAAAAGCGGGCGGCATCGCGGCCTATGTGGACGTGGAGCACGCCATGGACCCCACTTACGCCGCCAACTGCGGCCTGAATCTGGACAACCTCCTCATTGCTCAGCCCGATAGTGCCGAGCAGGCCCTGGACATTACCGAGCAACTGGTCCGCAGCGGGGCGGTGGACGCGATCGTGGTCGACAGCGTGGCCGCCCTGGTTCCTCAGGCGGAGATTGAAGGAGACATGGGCGACGCCCATGTCGGTTTGCAGGCGAGGCTGATGTCCCAGGCCCTTCGGAAGCTGACCTCCACCATTCACCGGTCCCGGACCGCGGTGATATTCATCAACCAACTCCGCGAGAAGATTGGTATCGCCTACGGTAGCCCTGAGGTTACCCCGGGCGGGCGGGCCCTGAAGTTCTACAGCTCCGTTCGGATCGACCTGCGACGGGTGGAATCGCTAAAGCAGGGTCCCGAGGCAATCGGCAACCGGGTACGCGCTCGAGTCGTCAAAAACAAGGTAGCCGCTCCCTTCCGCGTGGCTGAATTTGACATAATGTTCAACCAAGGTATCAGCAAGGTGGGCGACATCCTGGACCTGGCGGCAGCTCAAGGAATTATCAAGAAGGCGGGGGCCTTTTACTCCTACGGTGATACCCGGTTGGGCCAGGGACGGGAGAACTCCAAGGAATTCATGATTCAACATCCCGAGATCGCTGACTCTATCGAAGCCCGGGTACGGGGCCACGCCTCGAATCCGGACGAGCCGGCAACCGGCGAAACAGACTCAGACAACCATCATCAATCCGGCGATACGGTGCCGGCCTCCTCCGAACCGGAGCCGCCGAAGTAAATGGACCACCTCATGGCGAAGGGGGGCCATCGCCGCCGCACCGGGTGGCCGCCCCCCTTCGCCGGGATTGCCTAAGGTCACCCGGCCCCCGTCCCACGGCCGCTTCGAAATTGGAATGCCCGGGACGGGTCTACCTCGGCCGGCACCCGTCGGTCTTTGATGGACCGGCTCGGACCCACTGGAAAACCCCAAGGCGAAGATTCGATACGTCCCGCCGGAAGACCAGCTACGAACCTTGCAACTGCAAACCACCCTGGCCAAAGATGAGTAGATGATGCCTTCAGGGGAGTCTTGCGTCGACCGCGACTCGGACGGTGCTCTGGCCCGGGCCAAGCGAGACGCCCTACGGTTGCTTGCCTACAGGGCCCGGAGCGAGGCTGAGGTCCGGCGGCGGCTCGGAAAGAACTACTCCTCGGACATCCTCGACCGGTTAATCTCCTATCTCAAGAAAACACGCTATCTCGACGACATTGCGTTCGCTCGGGAGTGGCGTGAGCACCGCGAGCGACTCCGGCCTCGGGCCGCGGGTGTTTTGCGCCAGGAGTTGCTTGGTCTAGGAGTAGATGCCGAGGTGGTCCGAGAGGCCCTTGAGGGATTTGATGCCGGCGAGAACGCCTACCGCGCGGCACGGGCCGTAGCCGGTAAGCTGAAGGGGAGCGAGTTTCCCGTTTTCTTGCGCCGGGTCGGGTCGTACCTACATCGGCGCGGCTTCGAAGGGCCGGTCATCGAGGACGCGGTCAACCGAATCTGGCGGGAGCTAGCGGACCCGTTGGACGGCGGCGTAGACGCCGAAACCGAGGAATAGCAGCCCAAAGATGCTGAAACTGAAAGGGCTGATGATCCAGCTAATCAGGAAGGCGCCCGCGACGGAGCCTCCGGTGATCCAAGCCAGTCCGGTGCCGCGCTTGCGGTTGACCGCCTTGCTGATGAGTTCCCCGGCCCCGTAGCCAACCCCAATGGCAGCCAGGGAGGGGAAGAAAGGGATTGCCCCGAAGATGCTGGTGAACAGGGCCCACAGGAGGCCACCGGCGATTGCCACCGCTACCGCGACGCCCGCGGCCCGGGCGTAGTAGGTGGGCCGCACGTCGTAGGTGGGCATCCGGACCGCTTTGCCGCACTCCCGGCAGCGGATTCCCACCGGCGCCTGCACCATGCATTGGGTGCAAACAAACTTCGCACACCGGCTGCAAAACAACCCCGTCTCCACGGCCGGGTGCCAATGGCAGTGGTGGACCGCCTCCTGTTCCTGCTCGGTTTGCGCTGAATGGTCCATAACCCTCGACTCAGGCCTGAATCGCTCTATTTGGCGCCTTGGGGTTGTCGGTGCACCCAATCGGCGCGATCGTCCACGTCCCGGTCCCGAAACAGGCGGTTGAAAATCACCTTCCTTTTCGGAAGACCTTCCGGCAGTGGAGTCCAGTTGGATAGCAGCCGCTTCAAAGATATTAGCAGCAGTAAGCCGGCACAATACCAGCTTAACATGCCCGGCGCCCCGGAGAGGAATGCCCAGAGCGGCAGCAATGCCAGGGAAATCAGCACCCAAACTCCCGAGCTTCGAGTCACGGCCCAGCCCAAGAGGGCAATCGCGATAGCCGTCGCCATCAACAAGGGGGAGAGGGCCAGAAGCGTGCCAACCGTGACCGCGATGCCTCGGCCTCCCTGAAACTTCAGGAATACCGACCAGTTGTTTCCAGCAATAGCCAACAGCGGAACGACCACCAGAAGGGCCGAGGAGGTTTCCCAATCCAGCAAATACCGCCCGATCCAAACCGGGGCAGCTCCCTTGAGAAAGACCTCAGATACCGACAACGGGACCACCCACCATCTCCCGACGTGACGAAAGAGGTTGGCAGCCCCCACGTTGCCGCTGCCGTAGCCCCGGATGTCCACCCCCTTCACCAGCTTGCCCATTAGATAGGCACTGGGAATGGACCCCACCAGATAGGAAAAGATGTACAGCCCTGCTATTTCCATAGAAAACAGCCGAAGTGCAGCCAGGTTCCTGGGAAGCGCTAGCTTCGGAAGGTTCGCGCCAGTTTACTGGCCGCCTCTTCCAGGCGTTCCACCGTCGACAGAGGCGGTCCCAGGGTGCCCGGCAGGGGTTCGCCGGAGTTGCCCAGCCCGTGGTAGTCGCTGCCTCCGCAGGGGATCAGGTCATATTGCGCCGCCAACCGCTCCAGTTTTCGGCGCGTATCCGCGTCGAACTGGGCGTAGTGGACCTCCAACCCCAGGAGGCCGGCGGTCTTCAACTTGGCGATCGAGGCTTCCATGTTCTTCAAGTAGGCCGGGTGGGCCAGCACCGGTACGCCGCCGACCCTGGTCAGGGTTTGGACCGCCTCTTCCGGTGTCACCTTCTCCCGCTCAGCATAGGCCAACCCGCCACGGCCCAAATACTCGGTGAACGCGTCCCGGGGCTCGTTGCAATAACCGTTCTCCACCATGGCCAAGGCGATGTGCGGGCGGCCCACGGCTCCGTCGCCGGCGATCTCCAGGACCCGCTCCCATTCCACGTGAACCCCCAGGCTGGCTAGCTTTTCCACCATCATCTGGCCACGCTCCAAACGGCCCGCGCGGAACTTTCGCAGCATCTCCTGGAACTCCTCATCCTCATAGTGGATGAAGTACCCCAGCATGTGAATCTCATCGCCGGGAATGTCGGTGCTCAGCTCGATGCCTGGGATTATCCGCAGGTTGGGGAACTCCTCCGCGGCCCGGTAGGCTTCGGCCAGCCCCTCGGTGGTATCGTGGTCGGATATGGATATCTGCTGTAGCCCCTGGCTCGCCACCAGCCGGATCAGCTCGGTGGGGGAAAGCCGGCCGTCGGAAGCGGTGGTGTGTAAATGGAGGTCGACGAGGGCGCCCATTCTAGCTCACCATCCGGTCCAAGCGCTCGATAGACTGGGCCTTCCCCGTTTCCACGTCAATGTCCAGCAGCACCGAGTTCATCAACACCGGTCCCCGGGCTACCGTGAGCCGCTGGGGCAATCCCGAGAGGAACCTCTCCAAGACCGCGCTGGGATCGCTACCGATAACCGAGTCCGCCGGCCCGGTCATCCCCACATCGGTGACATAGGCCGTACCTTGGGGCAGAATCTTGGTATCCACGGTGCCGACGTGGGTGTGGGTGCCCACGACCGCGCTCACCCGGCCGTCCAGATACCAACCCAGGGCTTGCTTTTCGGACGTGGCCTCGGCGTGGAAGTCCACGATAATCACCCGGGGGCCACCTGCGGCCTCGGATTCATTCAGGAGCTGGTCCGCGGTGCGGAAAGGGCAGTCCAAAGGCGGCAAGAAGACGCGGCCGATCAAGTTGACCACCATCACATCGCCCCAGACCAGGCTGCCCCGGCCGGGCGCATTGGGGTAGTTGGCCGGGCGCACAAGTGGGATCTCCCCGTCCATGTGGGGAATGATCTCCCGCTGGTCCCAGATGTGATTGCCGGAGGTTAAGACATCCACGCCGCTCTCGAGCAACTCGTAGGCCGTGTCCAGGGTAAGCCCGAACCCGCCGGCCGTGTTCTCGGCGTTGGCGATGACCATGTCGATGCCGCATTCCTGCCGGACCAGGGGCACCAGCTTCTGGAGGGCCCGCCGCCCCGGCTTGCCAATCACGTCACCGATCATCAATATGCGCAAGAGTGATCGCTCCCCCGTTTCAGCCGCCGCGACAGTCGAAGGGGACCCAGTCCCGGCTACAGCGGCGCCCTGGATCCCCTATCGAGGACTGTATCCGATACCGTTTGGTATGTTTGGTCACCGGGTGCCCCGTCCGGCCGGTAATGGTGGCAAGCCGGAAGATCAGCGGAGGCGTTACCTGGCGTATTCCACGTTCCGGGTCTCCCGGATAACGGTGACCTTGATTTGCCCGGGGAAAACCAGGTCGTCCTCAACCTTCTTCGCGATGTTCCGGGCCAATGAGGCAGCCTCGATGTCTGTCAGGTCATCGGGTTTCACCATGACTCTGACCTCGCGGCCCGCCTGGATGGCGAAGGCCCGCTCGACCCCGCCGAAGCTGGTGGCCACGCCCTCCAGGTCGCGGAGGCGCTTCACGTACAGCTCCAAGGACTCTTTCCGGGCCCCGGGCCGGGCGGCGCTGATGGCGTCGGCGGAGGCCACCATAAACGACTCGATGGTCTCATGCTCGTCGCTGTGGTGTTCCAGGATGCCACGGTAGGAGCTGTGGTTGACGCCGTACTTCCGGGCTATCTCCGCCCCGATCTCAGCATGGGGGCCGGAGACCTCATGGGTCACGGCTTTGCCGATGTCATGGAGCAAGCCACCGATCTTGGCCACCATGACGTTTGCTCCCGCTTCGGCCGCCAGCATACCGGAAAGCAGCGACACCTCGATGGAGTGTTTGAGAACATTTTCGCCGTAGCTGTACCGGTACTTGAGTTGGCCTAGCAGCTTGATCAGCTCTGGGTCCAGCCCGCTCACGCCCACCTCGAAAGTGGCCTGCTCGCCGGCTTTCCAGATAGTCTGCTCGATCTCAGCTTGAGCCTTGTGGACCATGTCTTCGATTCGGGCAGGCTGTATCCGTCCGTCGGCAATCAGCTTCTGCAGCGAGAGGCGCGCGACCTCCCGCCGAACCGGATCGAAGCAGGATACGGTAACCACCTCCGGAGTGTCGTCAATGATGACGTCCACGCCCGTTAGTGATTCCAGAGTTCTTATGTTCCGCCCCTCGCGACCGATGAGACGGCCTTTCATCTCATCGTTGGGCAGGGAAACAACAGTGGTAGTTATTTCGGAAACGACATCAGTAGCCAGACGGTTTATGGCCGTGGTAATGATCTTGCGAGCGTTCTCGTCGGCTCTTGTGCGGAACTCCTTCTCGAGTTCGTAGTGCCGGCGCGCCAGGTCGTGTTGGGCCTCCTCTTCTCCCCTCTTCACCACTTGCTGGCGTGCTTCGTCTATGGTGAGGTTGGCTATCTCCTCCAGCGCTTGACGTTGCCGGGATTTCAGGTCCTCAACCTCGGTGAGGGCCTCTCGCGCCGCGGATTCCCTAGCGGCGATGTCACGCTGTTGTTCTTCCTGAGCCTCGACCTTACGCTCTAGCTGCTCTTCCCTTTGGAGGTACCTTCGTTCTAGCCGGCTGAGTTCCTGCCGATTTTCCTTGATTTCTCGATCAGCGTCCGTGCGTAGATTGAGCACCTCTTCCTGGGCCGCCAGAAGGAGCTTTCGCTTTTCCTCCTCGCCCTGGGAAACAATGCCTTTGGCCGTTTCATTGGCCTCCAGCGCCTGGGTACCGTCTGCTTTGGCTCTACCGAATAGCCGGGTTACTACCTCTTTCCCTGCGGCCGCCAGTGCGGACAGGAAAACGATGATAATTCTCACGGTATCACCCGTTCCTTCCCGCTAGTTGGCCTAGTCAGGAGTCCTCAAATTTGTGCTAATATCGTAGCGATAAGCGTTAACCCTGTCAAGGAGAGCTGGCTTCCAGACCCCGTTACATCGGGTATTCAGTACCTTCACAGCTGATCGCTTTATGCCCTGCTGGAGTCATCTATCGGCCCGCGTGGGGCTGGACCGGCACCGTTTCAACCGCCCCGGATTTCTCATTTCGTCGAGATCACGGGGAGATAGTGACTGTTCTTCTCTTGAGCCTCCCATTCCGCTGCACTATAATGGGAGGGATACTATCGACTGGTGCGGCGCACTTCGCTTCACCAACCGCCGCAGGTGATATTACATGGCCAACCTGGACTATTACGAAGTCCTGGGAGTACCTAAAAGCGGTTCCGAGGAGGATATCCGTAAGGCCTTTCGCAAAAAGGCGATGGAGTTTCACCCGGACCGTAACAAGAGTCCCGACGCCGAAGACAAGTTCAAAGAGATCAACGAGGCCTACCAGGTCCTGTCCAACGGGAACAAACGGGCTCAATACGACCGCTTCGGCCACGCCGGAGCGGGCTCGAACGGTGGCTTCGACCGCCCGTTCGAAGGGTTCGACGTATTCGGCGGATTCGGGGATATTTTCGATTCCTTTTTCGGGGATATCTCAGGTCGCCGGAACCGCGAGGCCCAGCGGGGCGGCGACCTGCAGCACCGCGTAGTCCTCTCCTTCGAGGAGGCGGTCTTCGGCGCCGAACACCAAGTTGAGGTCAACCGCCTGGAACGGTGCCAGCGCTGCTCGGGCGCCGGGAACGAGCCGGGCACCCCTCTCAACAATTGCCAGACCTGCCGGGGCGCCGGCCAGGTGCGCCGGGCCCAGCGAAGCATCTTTGGCCAGTTCACCCAGGTCAGCGTGTGCCCCACCTGCCAGGGCCGGGGCCAGGTTGTTCAAACCATGTGCAACGACTGCCAGGGCGGCGGCCTGGAACGGCGTAAGCGCAAGATAGCCGTTAGAATACCTGCCGGCGTTGAGCTCGGAATGCAGGTGCGCTTGAGCGGCGAGGGGGATGTCGGGGACGAAGGCGGGACGGCTGGAAACCTGTATGTTCACGTGGACGTGCGGGAACACGAGTTCTTCCACCGGGATGGTAATGACCTGGTGTACCGCCTGATCATAAATGTGAGCGAAGCCGCTTTGGGAGTGGAGAAACTGATACCGGTCCTTGAGAAAGACGGCGGCGGACAGGCTATCAGGATACCCCACGGAACCCAGCCCGGAGCCGAATTCAGGCTTCGCGGGAAGGGCGTTCCCCATATCAACAGCTCCCGGCGCGGCGACCTGAAGGTGTTGGTTGACATACAGGTCCCCCGAACCCTCACTTCACGCCAGCGCAAGCTCCTCGAGGCGTTGGCTAGCTCGATGGACTCCGATGGGGAGCCAGACGAGGCATTAGACGTGGAATTGGAAATGGACGGGGACAAAGACAAGGGGCTGATAAACCGGATCAAAGAGGCTTTGGGCTAAGCACCGCCGGGGCCTCGTCGCATCTTCGGGCGGCGAGACGTGGCGGAGTGGGCGAGCCCAAGCTGCGTGGCTTCAACTTGGTCCGCGGCCTGCGGTTTTCAACGCCCGGGTAGTTTTGGCTCCCGGGCTTTTTGCGTTAGCCGGTTAATTGCGCTCTTGACTAGGAGGAGAAGTGGCTTGGCGGGAGCTTAGCATCGGCGTACCCCATGAGTACGTGGAGCCCATTTCGTACCTGTTTAGCCGGTATGGCCGCGGCCTGAGTATGGAGGCGGACGGACCCGACCGCATCTTGCTGCGTACCTTCGTGCCGGCCACCTCCAAGCAGCGCCTGGCCCGCATCGAGGTTGGCGTCAAACTGGTCTCAATCTTGGAACCCCTGGGAGAACTGAGAATCCGAGAACTGGACGACAAGGAAGACTGGCAAGAGTCCTGGAAATCCCACTTCGATTTGCTGAGAGTGGGCAGGCGCCTGGTGATAAAGCCGACCTGGATCGAGCACGCACCTCAAGCCGGCGACATCGTCATCGAGATCAACCCGGGTATGGCCTTCGGAACTGGGTACCACCCGACGACGTACACTTGTTTGGAGGCGATGGATCACTTCGTGCAGCCCGGAATGTCGGTCTTGGACGTGGGAACCGGCTCCGGAATACTGGCGATAACCGCCGTCAAACTGGGGGCGAACCGCGTCGTCGCCATGGACATAGACCCGGAGGCGATACGGGCCGCCCGGCAGAATTTCCGCCGCACCCGCACCGCGAAAAAGGTGGGCTTGGCCCAGGGCACCGTGCCCCATCCGTTGGCCGGCCCGGAGCAGTTCGACCTGGCGGTGGCCAACATCTCGGCCCGGGCCGTCTGCGACCGCGGGCCATCCATCCTGTCTACCTTGCGGCCCGAGGGAATCCTGATCGCCTCAGGCTTGTTGAAGACCCAACGGCATGAAGTGCTGAGGGTCCTGGAACCGCTGGGCTGCACTCTCATCCGGCAGTGGTCTCAAGAGGACTGGGCATCTCTGGCGTTCCGGCGCGGTTCCGGCCAGCCGTAGATTGCCCACTCCCATGCTCTGGCTTCCCGGCTGAGCCGCGCCGGGTGTTATACTGGCGGCGTGCCTGGCCCGTAGGTTTGACCCGCAGGTTCAACCCGTGGATTAGACCCGATGGTTTTGGCGAAGTCCTGGATCCGTTCGAACGCCTGGACGGCCCAAGGCCACGGTGAGCGTGACTGTTGCTTATGGAGCAGGTGGACCTGAACCGCTACGAACTGGGCGGAGCTTTGGGCTCCGGGGCCGACTACGAGGTGCGGGCGGCCGTCGACCGGAAAACCGGGCGGCAGGTGGTGCTGAAACGGCCCCAGCCTCAAATGGTCCGACGCCAGCTTCACGCCGGCATCGAAAAGCGCACCGAACGCTCTCTACGGGCCCACCGTGAAGTGGGCCATTCGATTCCCCTGGTGGTCCCGGTTCTCGGTTACACTGAGCGCACCCTCCACGACGAGTATTTTGGCGAATCCCTGGGGCAGGAATACCGGGTAACCGTGGAGGAACGAGCCCTGGGCATTCCCCTGGTTGGTGACCCCATGGCCCGCATCACCGGGGTGCCTGTTGGGGTAGGGCAAAACCTCTTTGCCCTGTTCCCTCTGGCCGCGCTGGACCGCCAACCTTCCTTCCCGATTCAACGGCAGCTGCTGGACGTGGAAGAGGGGTTCTACCAGGCCGGATACATCCTGCTGGACCTCCGCCCCCAGAACATCTTTTACCAGCCGGAATCAAGGCGCATCACCGTCGTGGATTGCGGCGCCCTGATCGAGATTGGCGAAGAGCCCGCATCCCACGGGAACGTGCCTGGGAGTCTAGCCGCGGACATCCATGATTTCTACCTGGAAATGCTAAAGTTTTACACTACTTCGCAGCCTCCTCCCGCTGAAGCCAAGGGATACCGGGAGCCCCATGGGCTTCGTCCCGTGGTACGCTTTGAGGAGGAGTTGGACCAGATGTCTCGTGATTTCGGCGCCACGCCCGGTCCGCTCCGTGACGCGGCCCTCCCGATGATCGAGAAGGTCCGCGGCCGGTCTTACGCGGATTTCGCCGGCTTCCGCCGCGACCTGACCACCTACTTGGAGATCCTCGAGGAGCGGTACCGCGGGCTCCCGAACCTGGAGCAAGCTCGCCAAGTTTGGGCCGAGGCCCTGGGCTGGCTCCGGGGCGAGTATTGGCGGCGCTACTTATTTCAACCGGAAACCGAGCTTTCGGCCTTCACCGTTACTTAGGAAACCCGCGACCAGACTCCGGGGCGCCGGACCCGGCAACCTGCTGAATTTAGGGGGCGGCCCGAGATCCCCTGGACTCCCGAGGGACGAGGTATATGCTAGCCAGTGAGGTGGCAACCCTCCAGGACAACTCGATCCATGGAGATGACAGCTTCTTGACCCGGGACCTGGGCGGAAGGGCCTTCCTGGACGTGGTCATGGACGGGGTTACCGGCTGCGGCGGGGAGGAGGCCAGCCGCTCGGTAAGGGATGCATTGGCCGGGGTATCCGTCAACTCCCCGGATGACATCTTGGAGGTGCTGGAACGCGTCAACGAGGAGTTCTTCCAGGTGGGGGGAGGGCGTTATCTGTTGACCACCATCTCCGCCGCTCTGTACCGGAATGGCCGGCTAGACGTCATCAGCGCCGGCGACAGCCCGGTCTTTCTCTTTAATCCCGGCTCTATTCAGCAGCTCAGCGGGCGCGTTGGCGGTCTTCTCCGGGCTAGCGCCGCCAAGCCCATTGGGTCCGGCCCGCACCTGGCGAGCCTAGCCAGGGTGGAGGCTCAGGTGGAGCCCGGCGCCCGCTTGGTACTGGCGACCGACGGGCTGAGCGACAATATCCAGCGCGAGGAACTGGGGGACCTGGTCCGGCGGGCAACGTCTCCTCTGGAAGCCGCCGGGAACATTGAACAGACGATCGCAGCCCTCCTCCGGGAGGGCCGGGTGCCGGCCCAGTTGGGCGGGCGGTTTCGCCACGACGACCGGACGGCGATCATCCGGTTCTTTGGCGCAGGCGGGCCGGTGATCTAAGACATCCCTCCGATTCTCGACATCTCTAGGGCCGGACCGGAGGACGGCTCAGGGTCAAACCAGCCTCCGGGGGAGAGGCCCCACCGAATCGAAGCTGCCATTAATGTGCCGTCTCCGTCGGTGCATTGACTGCAATTCGAAGCGCCGCCCCTTGTGACATATTTCGAAACTTGCTACAATTCAGCCGTCTGGCCCTCGCGAGCCAGTGGCTGGCGGAACACCCGAAAAGGAGCAATTTCTGTGAGGAAAATAAAAGTCGCAATTATCGGAGTCGGTAATTGCGCGTCCTCATTGGTCCAAGGCATTCACAAGTACGTCGAATTACCGGAGGAAGGCGAAGTTTCCGGGGTGATGCACCCGAGAATCGGCGACTACCGGATTGAGGACATCGAGGTGGTGGCCGCTTTCGATGTCGACGAGACCAAAGTGGGTAAGGATCTGTCGGAGGCCATATTCGCCGGCCCCAACAACACCCTGAAGTTCGCGGAGGTCCCCCACATGGGGGTAACCGTCGAACGGGGCATGACTCATGATAGCATCGGCAAGTACGTGAAGCACCTGGTGAAGAAGTCTTCGCATCCCACGGCCAACATCGTAAGCATTCTCGAAGACCGGGAAGTTGACGTGGTGATCAACTACCTGCCAGTTGGCAGCGAGGACGCTACCAAGTGGTACGTGGAGCAGATACTCAACGCCAGATGCGGCATGGTCAACTGCGTCCCGGTCTTCATCGCCAGAGAAGATTACTGGCAGGGCCGCTTTCAGGAGCGAGGGTTGCCGATCATCGGTGATGACATCAAGTCCCAGGTGGGCGCGACCATCCTTCACCGGGTCCTCACGCGCCTGTTCGAAGACCGTGGGGCGGAGATCGAGAACACCTACCAGTTGAACTTCGGCGGTAACACCGATTTCCTGAATATGCTGGAACGGGAACGGCTGATCTCCAAGAAGATCTCCAAGACCGGAGCGGTCACCTCCCAGATGGACGACGAAATCGACCCGGACAACATTCATATCGGTCCCAGCGACCACGTACCCTGGCTCAAGGATCGCAAGTGGTGTTACGTTCGCCTGGAGGGCAAGGTGTTTGGCGGCGCCCCGATCAGCTTAGAAGCTAAACTAGAGGTGTGGGACAGCCCGAACTCCGCGGGGGTGGTGGTGGATGCTATTCGGTGCGCCAAGCTGGCGTTGGACCGGGGCCTGGGAGGGGCGGTGGCGGGCCCCAGCGCGTATTTCATGAAGTCCCCACCGACACAATATACCGATGACGTTGCCAGGGATATGGTAGAGGCCTTTATTGCCGGTGAGGGCTAGCCCGGCCAAAGGAAACTGTTTCCGGCGCTCGGGCTCGGAGAGACTGCTTGAAGATCGCAATGGTGTCGCCCTACGACTTCACCTGGCCCGGGGGCGTGGCTGCTCATGTGGCCCAGCTGGCTCGTGAGCTTGGCCGGTCCGGGCACGAGGTACAGGTGCTGGCGCCCCATTCGCCCAGCCGGCAGCAACTCGATGCCGACCAGTTCGTCCCCTTGGGCCGGTCGGTCCCGCTGCCCAGCGGCGGCTCCATCGCCCGGGTCTCCCTCTCCTGGTGGTTGTATCCAAAGGTGCGGGCCCTGCTCCAACAGGAAGACTTCGACATTATCCACCTGCACGAGCCCATGGCCCCGATCCTTCCCCTTTGCGTGCTGGAGTTTTCCAACGCCGTGAACGTGGGCACTTTCCACGCATCGTACAGCCATCAACACCTCTACCGGCTGACCCACCCGATCATCAAGCGGTGGTACCAACGTCTCGATGGGGGTATCGCGGTATCACCGGCAGCCTGCCGCTACGTGAACAACTCCTTCCCCGCCGACTACCGGATAATACCCAACGGCATCGACGTGGACCACTTTACCCGCAACTCAACTCCCTGGCCGGAATACCAGGACGGGAAGACGAATATCCTGTTCGTGGGCCGGCTGGAGAAGCGGAAGGGACTCAAGTATCTCCTGGAAGCCTACAGCCGGTTGAAATGGGATCTCCCCAACATCCGCCTCCTGGTGGTTGGGCCGGGCAACCCGGACCGGGACTCCTACCGAATCATCGGCGCCCGCGGGCTGCAGGACGTGGTGTTCGCCGGCCGGGTGTCCTCTGAAGACCTGGCCCGCTACTACGCCACCGCCCACATTTACTGCTCTCCGGCCACCGGCGCGGAAAGCTTCGGCATCGTCTTGCTTGAAGCCATGGCGGCAGGCAAACCGGTGGTGGCCTCCGATATCGAAGGCTACCGCGACATCGTGACCCACGGACAACAAGGCCTCCTGTTCGCGCCCAAAGATTCCGAAGACTTGGCCAGTGCCCTCGCCTTGCTGGTGGCAAACCCGGAGTTGGCGCAGCGCATGGGAGCCAGGGGCCATCGGATGGTGCAAAAATACCGGTGGGACGTGGTGGCCTCTCAAGTTGAGGACTACTACGATTACTGTCTGAAAGCAGCCAATGGCCGTGCCCGGAAGAGAGCAGTTTAGGGCGGCGGTCGCTCGCTACTTCGAGTTGCCGGGCGCCCGGTTCTTTCGTGCGTTACGGCTTACCCCCAATGCGGTCAGCCTTCTAGGGTTTGGCTTGGCTGTGGCGGCCGCCGGCCTGGTTGGCTTTGGCTGGCTCTTCGCCGGAGGCATCGTGTTCTTGTCGGGCGGATTGCTGGACGCTCTGGACGGCGCTCTGGCCCGATTAACCGGAAAGGCCAGTCCTTTCGGGGCCCTCCTGGACTCGGTGCTTGACCGGCTGAGTGAGGCGGCCCTCTTCGTGGGACTGGCAGTCTACGCCCTTGACGCCGATTTCAGCGACGATCGCCGGTTGTTCTTCATCGTCGTCCTTCTGCTGGCATTGATATTCTCTCAGGCGGTCAGCTACCTGCGGGCCCGAGGCGAAGGACTGGGGGTTTTCATCCGTTCCGGCCTGATGACCCGCGCCGAGCGGGTGGTGCTTCTGGGAGTTGGCCTGCTCGTCGGCCAGATAGTGTGGGTCTTGCTGTTCATCGCCGTGGCCTCCGGTTTCACCCTGCTACAGCGGCTGTTCACCCTGCGCGGCAAGCTTGACGATAGTGGATAACCGGGGAGTTCCCGTGTAAACTGTTAGTCCGGCTGGGGCCGGGTTCGTCGCCGGTTATCGTGGACCGGGCAAGATGTCGAATTCCTCAGGAGCCCGCTTCATGACGGCGCAACCTCTAATTGGAAACCGGGACAGATCAGAGGGGAAACGGTCCTGGCGCCAAGACTCGAAGGGCCACGTCAACCTTTGGATCAGGAGTAGCTAGCTTGCCCAATGAATTGAAAGGAAACTTGAACGGTGAAGGACTTCGGGTGGCAGTGGTTGCGGCCAGATTCAACGAGGTGGTGACTCGCCTGTTGCTGACCGGGACGATAGAAACCTTGGCCCGGCATGGCGTTCGCGACGGAGACATCAGTGTTGCTTGGGTGCCAGGGTCCTTCGAGCTGGCGATGGTAGCCAAGACGTTCGCCCAGACGGGGCGGTACGACGCGGTCATCTGCCTGGGAGCGGTCATCCGCGGCGAGACCGGTCACTATGACATGGTGGCTGGGCAGGCCTCCGGTGGCACTGGGGCCGTGGGGCTGGAAACCGGGGTCCCGACCATCTTCGGGGTGCTGACCACCGAAAACATGGAGCAGGCGCTGAACCGGGCCGGAGGGAAATCGGGCAATACAGGCAGCACCGCTGCCGTGTCGGCCATCGAGACCGCCCGGCTGGTCCAGGCCATCAAAACCGGGTAGAGCAGTCAGCAATCAGGTCAACCGCCGATACCTCATGGACGACGGCTGACGCCTGATAGCCAACCTCCGGAGGCCGCCATGAAATTCGGTGTGAGCGTTCCGAACAACTGGGGGGTCGAAGATCCTCATCAGGTGCTGGCCCTGGGCCCCATGGTCGAGGGGTTGGGATTCGATTCCCTGTGGGTGATGGATCACCTGTTCAATAACGGGTATATCGGGCGCCGCCTGGCGGACAAACCCTACTACCATCCACTCTGCACCCTCTCCTACCTGGCGGCAACCACCAAGAAGGTACTCCTGGGCACATCGGTCCTGGTGCTGCCCTACCATAATCCGATCGAGTTGGCCAAGTACGCGGCCACTTTGGACCAGATCTCCGGCGGCAGGGTAACCTTGGGTGTCGGCGTAGGCGCCATGGTCGAGGAGTTTGAAGCCTTGGGCATCCCGCTGCGCCAGAGGGGCTCGCTCACCGACGAAAGCATCGCTATAATGAAGGAGCTGTGGACCAGCCCCCGCCCCAGCTATCACAGCCGCCGCTGGAACTTCTCCGACCTGTACTTCTCCCCGAAACCCGTTCAAAAACCCCACATACCCCTGTGGATCGGGGGCTCCAGCCCGGGGGCCCTCCGCCGGGCGGCAAGCGCGGGCGATGGCTGGCACCCCAGCGGAATCACCCCGGAGGCATTCAGCTTGGGCCGGCGTGAGGTCCTGGATCTGGCGGCGGCGGCCGGGCGGGACCCGGGCTCGATAACCATGTCCGTCCGGTTTGAGGTGGAGGTCCACGACGGGCCTTCCAGCGAGCGGGCCGTGGACCGCGCCCGGGTTTCGGGGGGCGATCCCGGCGCGATAATCGGCGCGATCGAGGCCTACCAGGCCGCCGGCGTGGAGCACGTGATCCTGGCCCACAACTCGGGCGACATTCCGGCGATAACCACCCTGGTGGAACGTATCGCCCGTCACGTGATCCCCCACTTTCGGTAAGGCGGCTGCCTTGGATCTCGCCATCCCTGCCGGAGCCGGAGAGGACTTCAGCGGCCTTCAAGAGCACTGGTGAAATAACGCCGGCCAGAACCACGGGCCTATCCCTACCCCTCTCGCTCCCGCTCCTCCAGAAACTCGTTGAGCGCCGACCAGTCCTGCCCCAGGCGGACAAGTTCGCGGTCGTTCGCCGCCACCTGGCCGTAGTGGGAAATCTGAAACGCATCCACAATCCGGCCCACCGGCTCTCTGGGAAGCAATCCCACCAGGGTGTGTTGGTGCTCTTTCGGGGTTTGCCACTCCAGCCGGGGGTTGCCCATCTTGGCGGTCAGCGCCAGCAGTCCATGGTAGAACTCCCGGGGGTTGCTGGGGTCGGCAATGCCCTTCGACCGCTTGGCGCCCACCACCGGCAGGCTGCTCCACCATTCGGCCAGCAACGCCGAAAGGTCCCGGTTGGCCCTGCTCCAGCTGAACGTGGATTCACGCGTCTCCAAGCCGTCTCCCCCCTGGCTCCGCAACCTCTGGAACCGGAAGATGCGGTACACCAGCCAGCCCGTGAAGGTGGCGGCGGCCGCGAAAGAGGCCCCTTTTAGGAATATCACCAGCAGGGCGGGCGGCCCTTTATCACCAGCTTCCTCACGCATTTGGGCGTGGAATTCCCGCATCTCCGCCTCTATGCTTTCCAGTTCGGTCAGGTCGCCGCCGCCGAACCATCCGGAGACCAGGTTGGCCAAGCCCACAAGGAGCCCAGCCAGGTACCCGACGCCCAATATGACTGGACTGAGCAATAGGAAGCCCACGTTGCCGGCCGTCTTCAGAGCTGTCCTGGTGATGTCGTCCAGACCACCGATCCCCGCCGCGCTGATCAGCAGGGCCAGGACGATCACCCCCCCGACGCTGGCTCCGATAGGGATCCACCATGCCGCCGGCATCCCCTGTGAATCCTTGGCCTCCCAGGTAAAGCGGGCCATGGACAGGCCGGCGAGGCCCACGCCGATAAACCCCACCGCCAAGTAACCGCTTACTACGATGGTCGAGTACAGGCTGCCCAGCATTACCGCGATCAACAGCACGATCAAACCCCACTGGAAGGAGGCGCGCACCGTGTCCAGGTTTACTTCATCTTGGGCCATGGTGACCCCCCGCCACCACAGCAGCACCAGGAAGACAAGGCCCATGAACAGGGCAACGGCAGTGTCTACGTCTCCACCCACGACGTTGCCCCACGACGTGGGCCCCAGACCGGAGTTCAACTGAGATAGAACCAGCAGGGACAGTACGCTGGCGGTCAGGCCGGCCGCCCCACGCAGGCCGCGCGAGAAGGGAAGGGACTGCACGTAGCCGGACAGCAGGAAAGCCGACAGCAGGGCGGTAAAGACAAGCCAGAAGGACAGGGCGGCGTCCGTCTCCCCGAGGAGGGCGCTGACGATGGCTATGACCAAATAGAAGGCGCAGGCCTCCAGAAAGATACCTACTCCGGTGACAGCGCTAGTCCGCCAGAAGCCGCTCATTTTCCTCCAACGGATCGAGGACCGGTCCCGCCAGGTAGACAGGGGTATCCGGTAAATTCAACTCGGGCCCACCGTCGCCGGCGTAGAGCACCAGCACGTGGTAACCTCGCTCCTTCATCGCCGCCACATCTCGAGCCACGGCGCTGGTGATAATGGCGGTTACCAGGACCATCGTGGCGCCCGGCGGCATCGAGTTCCGTTCGGAGCGGAGCACCCGGGTCAGAGATGTCACCGCGTACGGACCGGCTATCGCCAGCGCCTCCAGCACCATGGGGAGCTGGGACGCCGACGCCCCCACGGGGACGCTGAGCCATTTACCTGAATAGGTGGCGACGGCGTTACTGATCACCCCGAAACTGAAGCCTTGGCGGGAGGTATTCTCCGCCGCCGAAGCGGCGACAGTTACCGCCCGCTCGAACAGGCGCCGGTTGGTGCCCTCCCAAGGGTGTTCGCTGGTCGTGGCGTTCAACGCCACCATGACGTTGAGGGAAACTATGGGCTCGAACACCTTGGTTTGCAGCCGTGATGTTCGGGCGGTGGCCTTCCAGTCGATGTGCTTCATCGGGTCGGTGGGTTGGTACTCGCGTTGACCCATGAATCGCGTGGTGTCCCGGTGCAGCGGGCGCCGCCCGGGGCCGGCGCCCAGCGGGTGCTGAGCGGGGAGCGGCAGTTGTCCCAGGTCCACGAGGCGCGGGTATACCAGCAGGTGCTCCATTTCGGTGAGCTTGGTCTCCGCGGCGTTGAACCCAAAAATGTCACCGCTGCGCAGGCGCACCGGGCCGATGCGGTGATACCCCCGGGCCGTGCATTGCAGGGAGTAGGTCCAGGTGACCCGTTGAAAAGGGAGCAGCGAAGTGGTGATGCCGTGCTGCCGGGTCCCCTCCATGTTGCTGGCGCGAAGATTGGCTCCCGGCAGTTCGAGACCCTCGGGAAAGTTGTCCTGGATATCCACCCAAATGAGCGGTAGCAATTTGTCGTTGGAGAGGGTGACGGAGTACTCCAGGGTGTCGCCGATGAAGGCCCGGCGCCGGGATAGGGAACGGGTGTGACTCACCCTCCGGAACGCATAGCGCCCCCATACCCGGGTCGCCAGCCAGATGATGATGACCAGGGAACCGACCACCAGCAACAGGCCCTGGCTGGCAACCAGGCCGAAGAATATCAGAAGGGCGCTGATCAACAGCCATAGATCGTTTTGCATCGGGAAACCGCCGGCCTAATTATTCCGCCGAATTCGGGCTGTCATCCGGCCGCCACGGAGAATCAACGCTGGAACGATTTGGGGCCGCACTCCCGCCGGCCGCCGAACCCCCACCGGCGCCAGCCGCCGCACCGGCCGCCAGACTCATCCATGGCTTCGTTCGAAGGTGATAGAGGTCCACCGTTGTCCATTCCGGAAAAGGTGGACTGATGGCGATTCGGTCGTTGGAAGAGATTGCCAATGTGCCTCCTGAGAAAGAGTGCATGTCTCGGTAGCTGGAAGTTCCCTCAGGAATTGCCGGGCTGGTTTCCAGCGCTGGTTTTCGGGTGACGGCCCTCGTCGTCTCCGTCGTGCAGATGTCCTCAGACGGGCACCGCAAGCCGTTCAAGAAGCTCGTGGATGACGCTCTCCCGGGTGCGTTCCCGCAGGCGGGCCTGGGACTTGAGAATCATGCGGTGGGACAGCGCGTGGGGGGCCAGGCGCTTCACGTCGTCGGGGGATACATAGGCTCGCCCCTGGATCGCCGCCAGCGCCTGGCTGCACCGGTAAAGGCCCAAGCTGGCCCGGGGGCTGGCCCCCAGCTCCACGTCCGGATGCTGCCGCGTCGCTTGGACCAACTGGACCAGATAGTTTCGCAGTACCGGATCGAAGTGCACCTCCCTAACCTCGGACTGGAAGCTGAGGATCTGGTCGGCGAGCGCCACCGGTTGGAGGCCGGCCAGCGGGTCCGCCGATTGGAAGCGCGACAGCATCTCCTCTTCTTCTGACTCCTCCGGGTAGCCCAGCTGTAACCGGAGCAGGAACCGGTCGAGTTGGGCTTCCGGCAGCGGAAAGGTGCCCTCCAGCTCGATGGGGTTCTGGGTGGCGATGACCAGAAACGGGGCTGGGAGCGGAATGGTGGCGGTGTCGACGGTCAACTGGCGCTCCGCCATGGCTTCCAGGAGGGCCGACTGGGTCCGGGGAGTGGCCCGGTTGATCTCGTCGGCCAGCACAACCTGGGCGACGACCGGGCCAGGCCGGAACTCGAACTCGCCGGTCTTCTGGTTAAAGTAGTGGATACCGGTTATATCCGAAGGCATCAAATCCGGGGTGAATTGGATCCGTTTGAAACTACAGTTTATCGAGTCGGCCAGGGAACGGGCCAGGGTCGTCTTGCCGATGCCGGGAACATCTTCGATGAGAATGTGGCCGTTGCTGAGGATGGCCGCCAGGCACAGGTCGATGACCTCCCCTTTGCCCACCAACACCTTCTCGACGTTGGCTCGAATCCTGCCGGCAATTTCCGCGACTGTCTCGGTCATCTATTCACATCAACCCCTGTGGAGGTTCCTTCGGGCTGCCGCTGTCCGGTTGTCATGAGGTCGCCCCGGCATCCCGGACGGCCAGGTACTCTTCGGCGTCTCGAAGGTCTTTGAAGGAATCTACACTTCGCCAAAAGAATTGGGTCTTAAGCGCCGCGATCTGGCCGGCGCTGGCCAGTCTGGGGAAGGTTCCGGTCTCGTGATCTCCCGTTTCGGGTAACTCGCTGGCGATTTCACGGTCCAAAATGTAGATGCCGGCGTTGATCCAGTAGGGCATCTCCACCTTCTCCCGGAACCCTACCACGCCGTCCTGGCCGCCCAGGTCCACCAAGCCGTAGGGGCTGACCATGGGGACCACCATGATGGTCGCGAGGTGAGATGGATTGGCCGCCTTCTTCTCCAGATGCCGGTCCAACAGAGCCTCGAGGCGCTCCTCGGTGATGATGTCACCGTTGAGCACCGCCACCGTGCTTTCCGCCTCGGGCACCAGCGGTAACCCCTTGCGGATGGCCCCGCCGCGGCCCAACGGGGTCTCTTCGACGCTGTAGTGGGCGCGGATTCCGAACCGCTGCCCATCGCCGAAGTGGTCCCAGATGGACTCCCAGCGGTAGCCCGCCAGGAAAACCACGTCGGTCACGCCGGCCTCCTTGAGCCACTCCACCTGGTGGGCCAGGATAGGCTTGCCGCGGAGGGGCGCCATCGGCTTGGGAAGGGTATCGGTCAACGGCCGGAGCCTTTCTCCCTTGCCGCCGGCCAGGATCAACGCGTACATATGGGACGGCCTCGCACCTAAACTTGGCAGCTTCCTGCCCATTCCCGGATGCAGAATAATATAACCGCCGCCGGGAGGGTTGGTCAACGGAACCCGGCGTTCGGCCGGCCGGGGGACGGGTGGGGCGGAGCTTCAGGAACCATCGAGTACGCATTGCATCAAACCCCACGACATGGCGGACGAAGGATTGGCGGGCTGGGATAACCCGTGGCGGAAGTCATGCTCCCGTTCCAGCTCTCCCTTCGCCCGCAGACCGGTCTATACTTGTGACTAGATGGCGCTGGACTCTGTCCGCTTCCCTCACCGGCCGAGAGCCCCATCGCAGCGCTATAATTACCCGTCATTTTCCCTCGCGAGTTTTGCCAAACGCTGACCCGCACTAAGGAGGAACTCATGAAGTTTGGCGCATACATGTTCTCAACTGATTACTCCATCCGGCCCGATGACCTGGCGCGCCTTCTGGAAGAGAGAGGGTTCGAGTCCATGTGGGTGCCGGAGCACACTCACATCCCGGCGGCCCGGCAAACGCCCTTTCCCGGTGGCGGCGATCTGCCGGAGATGTACTGGCACACCTACGATCCCTTTGTGGCGCTGACCGCCGCGGCTGCCGCCACCACCAGCTTGAAGCTGGGAACGGGCATCTGCTTGATGATCCAGCGGGACCCAATCGTTACCGCCAAGGAAGTCGCCAGCCTTGACCGGCTCTCGGGAGGGCGCTTCATCTTCGGTATCGGCGGCGGCTGGAACGCCGAGGAGATGGGCCACCATGGCACAAGATTCAGGAGCCGCTGGCGGCTGCTGCGGGAACGGATTCTGGCCATGAAAGAGATATGGACCAAGGACGAGCCGGAGTTTCATGGGGAGTTCGTCAACTTCGACAAGATCTGGTCCTACCCCAAGCCGGTGCAGCAACCTCATCCTCCCATCATCATGGGAGGTGACGGCGCCACCACCTTCGACCGGGTCGTGGAGTTCGGCGACGGCTGGATGCCCCTCGGAGGCAGGGGTTCGCAAGGCCCCAGTCTGGCCGAGAAGATTTCCAAGCTCAAGCGGCAGGCCGAGGAGGCGGGCCGCGACCCGGCGTCCATCTCAATAAGCACCTTCGGTACCCGGCCGGACCCGGACGTGATCCAAGGGATGGAAGCGGCCGGCGTGGACCGGGTGATTTTTTCTCTGCCGTCGCGAGAGCGCGAGGCCGTGCTCTCCATCATCGACCGGTGCGCCAAGTTCATATGACCTGAGGCCCCGCCATTTCCAGCATCCGGAGGAACCCGCCGTGTGATCGGTGTTCACATGGTCTTCTCGAATATTCCGCGCTGTCCTCGGCCGCGGAAAGGCCACTGGTTGCAGGCGTGCTGGCTCTTCGACCCATCGCAGGTTGACACCGGTGAACGCCTGCCGTTCTCGATCAATGGCTCGATCAGAGGGGAAGCAGGTCTACTGGGCACCAGCGTATCGGGGTAAAACAGGAGGCCCAGCCTGACATACCCGCCAGGCTGGGCCCGCTGCTTTGTTTAGAACCAAACGGACTTCTTCGAAGCCCTCGTCAGTAGGTGCGCTGCTGCCTCGACCGGCCGGCCATGTTCCCGTAGGAAACCTCGGGGTCGATCACCACGTCAATCAGCGCGGCCTTGCCGGAGGCGAAGGCGCGTTTGATGGCGGGACCGATTTCGGCCGGGTCCGTGACCCTCTCGGCGAAACCTCCCAGGCCCTCCATGACCTTGGCGTAGTCGGTGTCCTGGGACAGATAGGTGCCGATGGCGCGCCCGCCGCGGCGGAGGACTCCCTGAGTCACCTGGTTCCAGGCCCCGTTGTTGCCCAGGATCGAGACGACGGGCAGGTTGAACCGGACGAACGTCTCGATGTCGAACCCGGTTAGCCCAAAGGCCCCGTCGCCGTAGATGATGACGACCTGCTTGCCGGGCCGGGCCAGTTGGGCCGCCATGGCGAAGCCGCTACCGGCCCCCAAGCAGCCGAAGGCGCCCGGGTCCAGCCAGTGGCCGGCCTGGTTGATCCCCAGCGCCCGGGCGGCGAAGGTTACGAAGTCCCCGCCGTCTCCGATGACCGTGGCGTCGGGCTCCAGAACGTCCCCCAGTTCCTTCATCACCCGCATGGGGTGGATGGGGCTCTGGTCGCTGTTCAGCAACGGCTCGTCGGCCGCCTTCAGCGCGTGGTCTTCGGTCATGACTTCTTCGACCCAGGCATTACCCGGCGACTTGTAGCCGGATTTCTTGAGTTCGTCCATTATCTGGCCCAAAATGGCCTTAGAGTCGCCTACCAGGCCGACATCCACGTCCCGGTTCATTCCTATCTTGCCGGGGTCCATCATGATCTCGATCAGCTTGGGGTTCTGAGGGAACATGTTATCGGACCCGTACCCCAACCTGAAGTCGATGGGAGTGCCGATGAGGATAACCGTGTCCGACTTGACCAGGCCGTAGCGGCGTCCCAGGCCGCCCAGATTGGGGTGGTCGGAGGGGATGCTGCCGCGACCCATCGCATTCAGGAACACGGGCGAGCCAATCATCTCAACGAACTCGCGCAGTTCCTCCGAGGCTTCGGACCACCAGATGTCGGAGCCGGCCAGCACCATGGGCCGCTCCGTCGTCTTGAGGATGTCCACCACCTTCGCGACGTAATCGGGGTCGCCGTAAGCCATCGCCTCGGTCCGGTACCTCTGAGGATACCTGACGCCCGACTCCTCAACCTTGCCAATTACGATGTCTCTTGGAATCTCTAGGTAGGAAGGGCCTGGGATACCCGTGGTGGCCATGCGAAAGGCTTCAGCGAGGTACTCCGGTATCCGCTCGGTCCTCTTCACCTGCTCGGCAAACTTGGTTATCGGCTTCAAGAAAGTGACGCTGTCGAAGTCCTGGAGGCCGCCCTTCAGGTGCTCCTTGATGTCCGCGTTGCCTCCGATGACAATCATGGGGCTGGGAGCTTGGAAGGCATTGGCGATTCCCGTGACGGCGTCGGTGACGCCGGGGCCCGCGGTGACGATGCATACGCCGGGCTTGCCGGTAACCTTGGCCCAGCCTTCCGCGGCGTGGGCTGCCACCTGCTCGTGGCGAACGTCGATGACCTGGATGCCTTCATCGACGCAACCTTCGTACAGGTCATAGATGTGCCCGCCGTTCAGAGTGAATACGTACTCGATCCCTTCATGTTTCAGGGCTTTGGCGAAGAGATGTCCGCCGTCTATTTCTGCCATGACGCCTCCCGATGTAAATTTGCGAAACGTGGTACCCCGCGGTTGAAAGGTGGCCTTCGCCGGCGGCGACGCGCCTCCAGCCGGTTGCCCGGCTACAGCCCGGTGTCGCTACCAGTATTGCCGTCCGAAACTTCCCAGGTGGGGCAGCGAGCCACCGGCGGCCGCTGGCTTCCGGAAAGAGGCACGGTGCCGCGGGATGCTGGGCCGGGCTCAGGAGCCTCGGCCGGGATTTCCCATATGAGATTCATTGCCCGCGAAGCTATGGTGCGCCGGGGAAAACGTTATCACCTACCCCCGATGCTGTCAAACGCTGGAGGGGCCATCGTCCTATCTGTGTTCTTGACTAGAATTGGGCTCAGGTACGTGTTCTGAACATCCCTACGGCGGCCCAGATTCGGTGGGGTCCCGGACCACGACCATCACCGTGATGTCGTCCGACTGGGAGGCGTGGTCCACGAAAGCGTCGACCTGAGCGATCAAGTCATCCTGGATTTCCTGAGCCGGGCGTCCCAGGCCGGCGCGAACAATCTCCCGCAGCCGCTCTTCGTCGAAGAACTCCTCGTCGGCGTTTTGCGCCTCGGTGATGCCGTCAGTGTATAGCAGCAGCACGTCGCCGGGGTCCATCTGAACAACCCGCTGCTCCCAGGCCATGCCGTCGACGATGCCCAGCGGCACGCCGGTGCTATCCAATTCCCGCACCGTGGTCCCATCTTGGGCACTCAACAGATACGGAGGGTTGTGCCCGGCATTGGAGTAGGTCAACTCTCCCGACGATGGGTCGAGGACCCCGTAGAACACTGTAACGAACAGGCCGGCGCTCGTGTCTGCCAGGATCCGGTGATTGGCGGCGCCGAGGGCAAGTTCGGGCTGCGTTTCGTATTCCACGGCGTAGGTGCGGATGAGCGTGCGGCGAGGGCACGCAGGCCCGCACTGCTGATGTACTCCACCCCGGACATGTCGACGACCAGCTTGTGCTGGCCCGCCGACACCGCCGCCTGCAAGGCCTGGTCCAGGTCGGCTGCGGCTTGGGTGTCGACCCGCGCCTCCGGCAAGAACACGATGACATCGCCTTCGACTCGTTGCGTAATCTCCATCTGTCCTGCCTCCTGACATTAGGCGGCCAGCCCCCGGTGCCCGGCGCGTGATTGGCAATGGCCACTGGTAGCCGGGAGCGTTCTAGAGTTCGGTCACCAGCCGGGAATCAACCTCCCCGGCGCCGACGACACGCCCGTCGCGCACCTCTTCCACCCGTGGAATCCGGCCGGCAAGTTCACGGTCATGGGTGGCCATGACAGTGGTTTTGCCCTGCTGCACCAACGTCTCGAAAAACTCGAAAACCAGGCCCGCCGAGATCGTGTCCAGGCTACCGGTCAGTTCATCGCCGACGATCAGGTCCGGGTTGTTGATTAGCGCCCGAAGATGGCCACCCGGGTCGGTTGAATAGTGCATCATTCAAGGTCTTCAATCAATAACCCGATGACGGGGCTGCCAAACGCCTCGGTTCCCCCTTGGCTTGCCCTCGGCGAGGGTTTATGATGACGCCACCCAGCTATAGGCAAACGGATGTCGTGGAGCATGGGGGACAATGGGGCGCGTTCGGGGCTAGAAGGCCCCCAAAGGAGAACGACGATGAAGATCAAGAATATCCGGGCGGTCAACGTCAACATCCCGCGGATCCAGCCCAAAACGAAAGCCCGGCGGCCCGGCTGGAACGCCAAAGCACCGAGGGCGCTCCCGCTCAACAAGTACCCGGAGTTTTCAACTGCCCACGGCTGGATGCCGGGCCGAGGCGCCCAGCGAGAGGTCTGGGTGCAGGCGACCGCCGAGGACAGTACCTGGGGCCTGGGATTGTGTAGCTTTGGGGAACCCGTGGCCTCGATGGTCGACTACCACTACGCGCCGCTCCTCGAGGGCCGGGACTGCATGGCCCTGGAATACCTGAATGACGTGATGTGGCGCTCGACTCAGCGTTTCGGCTCGGGAGGTGTGGGGACGGTGGCTCAGTCCGGCATCGATCTCGCGCTCTGGGACCTGAAGGGCAAGCTGCTGGGACAGCCGGTGTACAGCCTCTTGGGCGGACCCGTGCGGGAGAAGATCCGGCCGTATTGCACCTGCGACGACCTGGATTGGTCGTTGGAGTTGGGGTTCACCGCGTTCAAGATCAGCAACCCGGTGCACTACGAGATGGGCATAGAGGGCCTGAACATCCTCGAAGAGAAGATAGCGAAGGCCCGCGATGAGGTTGGGCCGAACCGGGAACTCATGTTCAACCCGGTGATGTCTTTCAACGTGGAGTTCACCATGCGGCTCGCGGAACGGCTCAGGCCCTACGGACTGCGATGGTTGGAGGAGCCGTTGATTCCCGCCAACCTGGAGGGGCACATCCAGTTGAAACAGGCAATTACCTGGATTCCGCTGGCGACGGGCGAGCATCATCAAGGCCGCCACGCGTTCCGGCAACTGGTAGAGAACCAAGCCGTTGACGTGGTGCAGCCCGACATCCGGTGGTGTGGCGGGTTGTCGGAGGCGGTCAAGATTCATACCATCGCCGAGGCGGCGGGGATCGTCACCATTCCGCACCTGGGAGCCGGGTTACCCTTCGGCCAGCATTTCGCCTTCGCGATGCCGGAGTCGCCGCTGGCGGAATTCTGGTTGGGCTCCGACCCCGGTATCCCGCTGGAAGAGGTGACCGGAATACCGGGTATGGCTCTGCCCAAAGACGGTTACATAATTCCCTCGAACGCTCCGGGCTTCGGAATGGAGATTCCCGAAGGCTGGATAGAGCCATGGAACCACGCATCAGCGATGAAGCTACGCTAGAAGTTGCGTTAGGTAAGGATACGTAGCCCGGTGGGGCAGCCCGCCCCGGCCGGCACCCCTGCCCGTGGGGGAAGTTTAACCGGACCCGAATTGGTTGACGCAGTGATTAAGGAGACCTCGGTAGGAGAGTTTGTTGCCCGTCGCTCGGGCCCGTTTCAAAGCGGCAGACCCGGATGATGCGAGGTCCGGCGGACCTAGAGAAGGAACCCGCCCGTTCGCATTTACACTCCAACCGGCGGAACCTCACCCTCGCCTAACATGCTCCCATTCCTGTATAAGTAATTGGGGCCGCCTCTCTCTTCACTTTTCCAGGCGTCCTGGGTGCGCCGAAAGATCGGCCCATTAGAAGAAAGGACTCAATATCACTACGTCACCGAAGGATGACCCTCGGGCCGGTCGCCGAATTTTCTACGGGTGGATCATTGTTGGCGCGGCGGCCCTCGCGGCATTTGGCAGCGGCCCCGGCCAGTCGTACGTCTTCTCCGTTTTCCTGGATTCGATAATCTCCGACACCGGGTTGTCCAGGTCGGGCATATCCGCTCTATACCTGGTGAGCACCGCCGTAAGCGCCCTGATGGTCAGCGTCGTCAGTCGCATGGCCGACCGGTTTGGGCCGCGAAGAATGTTGGTCGTAGTTGGGCTGGCCTTCCCGGCGGCCTGCTTCGGGATGGCGACCATGACCAACCTGACGCTATTCTACGTGGCCTTCATCAGCCTTCGCGCTCTCGGCCAGGGGTCGTTGCCAATCAACGCCACTCTGTTGGTGAACCAATGGTTCATATCCCGTCGCGGTATGGCGATCGCGATCATGGGACTCGGGATGGTGCTTTCGACCGCGATCCTACCCCCGCTGGCCAGATTGCTGATCGACAATATTGGCTGGCGCGAGGCCTACGCCTTCCTCGGGATGATGTCGATGGTTCTCGTTGTGGCCCCAGCGGTGCTGTTCGTTCGCAACAGGCCCGAAGAGATCGGGCTGTTTCCCGATGGCAAGCCCCATCCGCCATCGGTGGAAGCCCGGCAATCCAGGCTCGGCCCTGGCCGGGAAAGGCGGGTCTTGAGCACGCCGGCTTTCTGGCTCTTGGCAATACCTCTGGCAACGCCGAGCCTGGTATCGACGGCGTTGATGTTCCACCAGACATCCATATTCGTCGAGAATGGGCTGAGTGCAAACCTGGCGGCGGGAGTCTTCGTCATTTACGCGGCCGCCTCCGCGGTAACCTCAATGATCGCCGGTGCTGTTGTTGACCGAACCGGGCCGAAAGCCCTTTACGCGTTCATTATGGTCTTGTTTCTCGTGTCGCTCGGATTGGCGGTGGCCATCGACTCCATCTTCCTCGCGGTGCTCTATATCGTTGTCCTGGGTATCGCCGGCGGTTTCCACTCCATCGTCTCGGGGGTCATTTGGGCGCATTACTACGGCCGTCACCGGCTTGGCCGAATTCAGGGGACGGCCACGACAATAGGGATTTGTGGCTCCGCCGCCGGACCTCTGCTGCTGGCACTGTTTCACGATATGACCGGCACCTACACGGCGGGGATGGTGGCGATGCTGGTGCTGCCGGCATTGTCTCTGGTGAGCATCGGGTTGGCCCGCCCGAAGGGCCTCGCCGGTTAAGTGAAATACGCGCCGGCCGGTTCAGAGGCCTGGCCGTGATATTCTTTTCGACAGCCGAGGCTCCCACGCCCATGGGCGGAATATGGGGAAATGTGGTGAGGACAGGCCCAATTACTAGCCGCCTCTTGGCGCCTGTTTGACGTTACTATTGGCTGCCCCGCCTGGGTTCGAACCAGGGATTTCAGCTCCAAAGGCTGACGTGCTACCACTACACCACGGGGCATCGCGCCGGGCCGCCCCGCTTTTGACGGCGGATGGCGCCCTTTGCACTTATATTCTGAAGGGGCCGCCGGAAGGCGTCAAGGGGCGCGTTCATTGACGAACGAGGTGATTGCGTCTCCGGACGGGTGTCGCGCGCCATCGACGGTGAATCGCCACCGGGGCCGCGCGCCGGATGGAACCTGGGCGCCGACGGAAGGTATAATTGGGAGAATGAGTATGCTGCGGGTTTCCTTTTTGCACCTGGCGCCGGTTACTGGCGACATCCAGCGCAACCGCCGACTGCTGGAGTCGGCCGTAAAGGTGGCTGCCAAAGAGGGAGCCGGCTGGGCGATTACCCCGGAGCTGTGGGTCTCCGGCTACCTGTTCGTGAAGCAGATCGGCACCGATTGGATTCTCTCCCAGCCCGACGATTGGATGCGAGGCTTCTGCCGGTTGGTCGGAGAGCTGGGCCTGACCGTCTTTCTCTCCCACCCGGAGCGGGACCCGGAATCAGACCGGCTCTACAACACCGTTTTTGTGATCGACCCCCATGGCAAGATCGTGGGCAAGCACCGCAAGATCAAGCCCCTCCGGGGAACCGAGGCCTGGTCCAGCCCCGGCAGGGAGATAAACCCGGTGGGTGTCGACCGGCTAAAGGTCGGGATTTTGGTCTGCGCCGATAGCTACCTGAACGACGTTGCCCAGGAGTTAAAAGAGAAGGGCGCTCAGGTCTTGGTGTCACCCGTCTCCTGGGGGCCCGGCCCCTGCGCGCCTGACGGCGAGTGGGAGCAGCGCACCATCGACACCGGGCTGCCGATCATGGTCTGCAACCGGTCCGGGATCGAGGACGAGAGCCTGGACTTCCGGCAGGCCGAGAGCATCGTGGCCCAGCACGGCCGGCGCCTATTGAGCGGGACCTGTGACCGTTCGGTGGTCCTGTCCTTCGACTGGGACACGGACGCCATGGCTCTTCTCTCCACGGACTTCCGGAGGGCCTACTTGGAAGAAAAGCCCGGCGTCTTGCTCCGGTGATTTGCCGGGACGGGCCCGGCCCGCCCCGACCGTCCGGACTGAAGGCCGCGCTGAAACCCCAGCACCCAGTCTTGGGTTAGCTGCCGGGGGAAGAGTCGGCGTCGCTATACCGATTGCAATGACCGGGGCCCGGCATCCGGGGGCAAGGTCTCACCGCGAGGTCTTTCCGGGTGCTGGAGCGGGGGTGAACCGGCCTACATTGGGCCGGAGACCGGTTTCTCGGCCACGAAGAGCCAGTATCCCAGCCGGCCGTCGGCCACCAGGCGGCCCAGCGTGGCGATCAACTCGGGAGCTTGCCGCACCAGGCCGGAGTCCGGGACGGGCTGGCCGGTGATGCCCTGCCAGGCCAGGAACGCGCCGAGCTTGGTCTCCAGGGAGTCCAATAGCTTGATGATCTCGGTGGAAGCGTCGACCTTCTGGATATCCCGCAGTCCGGCGCCCTCCAACAGTTGCGCGTAGCCTTCCACATCCAGGGCGTCCGACAGGCAGAGTATCCGGCCCACGGCGCCGTCCAACTCCTTAGGCAGGCTGCCCGGCGCCACGGTCACGTCGCTCAGGCCGAATTTACCGCCGGGGCTCAACAGCCTCACGGCATCCGCTATCGCCTTGGGCTTATCCAGGAACAGGCTCATGGAACACTCGCTGAACAGGGCGTCGAAAAACCCGAGGCGCAGCGGCGGCCGCTCTGCATCTCCCTGGATGAAGTAGCTTCCCTTCGCCTTCGATGCCGCCGTGGTCTCGAGGGCCGGTTCCTGGAGCATCGACGGCTGCGCCTCAGCCTTGGCCTGAGCTTCGGCTACCGCGGCGCGCCCGAACTCCACCCCCACGACTTTGCAGCGGAAGACCCGGGAGACCGCCATGGCGCTCGCTCCGCGGCCACTGGCCAGGTCCACCACCCAATCTCCCGGCTGAACGCCCATCAGCCGAGCCAGCCGGTTGGTCAGGGCCAAACCTCCGGGATGCAATGTTTCGCCCAGGATAATGCGCGCCAGTTCCGACTGGTAGAGGTCGGCGCAACAGGCTTTGGCCTGGGCTTGCTCCAGCACCTCCGGGCTTCTTCCTGGCGTCATCCGGCCCTCATCTGGCGCCTACCTACGAGCGGGTAGCAGTCGATTATCACCAGTCTATCGCTCCTTGGACGGCCGAGTATTTCCCGCCAGGGGCCGGATCTTGGTCTGCTCCCGAACCAGTTGTTCGCGGATGCGCTCCCGGTAGCCGACCGAGTTGTAGGTGCAGAAGGGGATAACGCGCCCATCGGGGACCAGGATACCGACGCAGCACTTCATGGCTTGCTTCACATTGAAGGTGTACGGGTCCATGAAGTCCTTGATGGCGATCTGGAAGATGTGCTGGTTCAAGTGGGCGAGATCGTAGCCCAGGTCCATACCGGGGCCGCAGGCACACTGAAACTGGCTGGCGGTCATTTCCGTGCCGGCCACCGCTGATGCCGACCAGAGGCCCTCCAGGGCTTTTCGCACTTCGTCGAATTTGGGGAGCTTGGGCAAGGACCGGTTGGTAATATAATCCAAATATTCGTCAATGTTGAGGAGCCTGGGGAGGGGCATGATCTTCTCCCCGTCGACCAGGACGTAAGAGTTCACCTGGCAGGTCGGGAAGCAACAGGGGACCGGCACGAAGTCTTCTAGGACGAACCGGCCCTTGGTCTGGTCGACGATACCATGGATCACGTCGGGAATCGTCACCCGCTGCATTGGATCGAAAGGCATGTGCCGCCCTACGTGGGTCACCGGTTGGAGGACCACCCCGCGGACCGCCGGGTGCCGCAGGCCGAACTCCACGATCGCGCCCACCTCGTCCACGTTGACCCCATACTCGATGGCCGCGACCAGCACCGTGTTCAGGCCAGCCTGATGCAGGCGGTCCAGGGCCAGCAGCTTCAGGTCCAACAGGTCCTCGCCCCGGATGGTCCTGTAGGTTTCCGGCCGGAGCCCGTCGAATTGGAAGTAGACCACCGGTTCCAGCTTGGCCAACTCTTCCAGGAACCGGTCATCCTTGGCGATGCGTATCCCGTTGGTGTTGACCATCACCTGGCGGATGCCCCGGTCTTTGGCCGCCTGGATCATCTCCAGGAGTTGGGGGTGAATCGTGGGCTCTCCCCCGCTGAACTGGATGACCTCCGGGTCGCCCTCGATCTCGACGAACCGGTCGAGCATGCCTTCCACCTGCTCCAGGGTGAGGCTGTAGCCGGCGCCGGCGTTGGCGAAGCAGACCGGACAGTTGAGGTTGCAGGCGGTGTTGACCTCGATGAGGGCCAGGCAGATGTGTTGCTTGTGTTCCGGGCACAGGCCGCAGTCCAGGGGGCAACCATCCTTAACCTCGGTGCTGAACTCCAGGGGCAAGGTCCCCGGCTTGTTGAACTTGACCGAGTCGACATACATCTGGCTGTCGGAGCTGATGATGCCCTCGAAGCACCCGTGGCTGGGACACCGCTTGCGCATGAAGACCTTGCCGTCCCGGATGATTATCTGGGCATCGATAACCGCCTGGCACTCCGGGCAGATGCTCCTGGTCAGCTCGTGGAATATGTAATCGGCGTCCTGCTTGACGCGGAGACCGGCGCCGTTGGTCCGCTGACCTCCCGGAACGCCGTTGCTCGTCCCGTTACTATTCGGTGCTCCGCCGGGTGGGTGGGTGCTCATCTTCTCTCCCTGAGGGCGTTTTGTTCCGGCGCGGGTTTGAGTATACTTCATACTTCAGATGCGTCTGGTTTCAATCGGATGCACGCGGATGCCCGTGGCTACCGGGCTCGGAACACCGGACCCGGCGGCGAACCTCAACTGGATGGCGGTGAGAAGCATGACATCAAATTCCGGCGCCATGTCTCTCTCGGGAGTAGTGGTGCTCGATCTATCCCAGATCCTGGCTGGGCCCATGTGCACCATGCTCTTGGGGGACATGGGGGCCGACATTATCAAGATTGAGAAACTCGACGGTGGCGACGACTTCCGGCGCATGGGCCCACCCTTCATCAAAGGCTGGTCGGCGGCGTTTCTCGCGATGAACCGCAACAAGCGAAGCCTGGCCCTGGACCTGCGGAACGAAAGGGGCCGGGCGGTATTCAACCGGCTGGTGGCTCGGGCCGACGTGCTGGTCGAGAACTTCCGCCCGGGGGTGATGAAGCGGCTGGGTTTGGGTTACCCGGAGCTGGCCAAGCTGAAGCCCAGCCTGGTCTACTGCTCCATCTCCGGCTTCGGCAGTAATGGCCCCTACCGGGACCGGGGCGGCTTCGACCTGGTGGCGCAAGGGATGAGCGGCTTGATGAGCTTCACCGGGCACCCGAAAAACCCACCGGCGAAGGTAGGCGTGCCCATCGCCGACGCCTCAGCCGGGTTGCTGGCCGCCAACGGTGTCCTATGCGCCTACGTTCACGCGCTTCGGACCGGCCTGGGCCAGTTCGTGGACACCTCCCTGATGGAGGCCGGCATCAGCTACACGATTTTGGAGTCTGCCGTCTACTTTGCCGACGGCGAGATACCCGGCCCGCTGGGGTCGGCCCACCGGTTGACGGCGCCGTACCAGGCCTTTGGCACCAGGGACGGCTATATCAACATCGGTGCGGCGACTCAGCCCATTTGGGAGCGGTTTTGCCGGGCCATCGGGCGCGAGGAGCTGATTGCCGACCCCCGGTTCAAGGCTACCGGCGACCGGAAGGCGAGGGAGGCGGAGCTTGCTGACCTTTTATCGGAAACATTGTGCCAAGAGACCACCGGCCATTGGCTGGACCTGCTGGAGAAGGCCGGGGTGGTGGCGGGGCCGATCTACAACATGGAGCAGGTGTACCAGGACCCCCAGGTGAAAGCCCGGGAGATGCAGGTCGACTTAGAAGACCCGGAGCTGGGCACGCTACACAACATCGGCATCCCGGTGAAGCTGTCGGCGTCGCCGGGGCGCATCCGCCGCCGGGCCCCGGCCCTTGGGGAGCACAGCGTCGAAATCCTCGAAGAGGCCGGACTTTCTGGGGAAGAGGTGGAGGAGTTGCTGCGGGCGGGAGTAGTGGCGGTGGGATAGGGGGGTTCCGGCTAGGGAGAAGTGCCACTAGTGAGAGCCGAGATGGCGGCCGGGTGAAGAACGTCGTTGAATAAGGCAGCCTAATGCCGCGTGAACTCGAGTCCAATGCTCCCAGGCAAATGTCCCTGAACGTCAGCTTCCCCTCGGCATCAGGTGATCCAGAGCGCAGCCTACAAGTCCCGCCAGGGATGTCCATCCGTCGCCTGAAGGAAGCGGTCTACCAGGAAAGAACTGGAGGCGATGACGCTGGGCGTCCGCAGGCTGGCGGAACGGCCCTGTTTGTCCATCACCACGCCTCCTGCCTCTCGCACCAGCACCAGGCCGGCGGCGATGTCCCAGGGCGACAGGGAGTGGTGGAAGTACAGGTCAACCCGGCCGGCGGCGGCGTAGGCCACCCCCAGGGCGGCCGAACCCAGCAAACGCAGGCCAAGCAATCCCGGCCATAGGGAGCGGATCATGTCGAGGGCCACTCCGGCTTTCTCGTCGACGTAGCCCAGGTCGCAGCAAAGCAGGGCCATGCCAAGGTCCCGGCCTTCGGAGACCGACAGACGCACGCCGTTGACGAAGGCGCCCTGCCCCTCCTGCGCGGTGAACATCTCCTCGCGGACCGGGTCGTAGGTTACCCCCAGCACCGGCTCGTCGCCACGGGCCAGGGCCACTACCGTGCAGAAGTGGGGAATGCCGTTGGCATAGTTGCGGGTGCCGTCCAGGGGGTCGACCACCCAGGTGTAGGGGGAGTCAGACTCGACGGGCGGTGATTCCTCGGCGAGGATACCGAAGCTGGGATACTCTTTCCGGAGCAGCTCCAGCACCGCCCGCTCCGCCGCCAGGTCCACGTCGGTGACTATGTCCGTCGGGCCCTTGAAGCTGACCTGCATGGATGTCCGGAAGCGTTCTTGAAGGATGCGGCCCGATATACGCGCCGCGTCCACGGCCACGTCCATCGCGGACTTGCCGGAGCGGGAATTCGGGAGTTGGCCTTGAGACAGTTGGGTCATGCTAGGCAATTCCTGCAGCAATCAGCGGCAACTTCACAGTCGTTAGCTGACGGCTGAGCGCTGAATGCTGGCAGCTAGGCCAGCCCCATCTTCCGGTAGACTTCTTCGATGGTCTGACGGGCGATGACCCTGGCCTTTTCCGCCCCATGCCGCAGCACCTCGCGGACGAAGCCGGGGCGCGCCTGGTACTCGCGCCGCCGCTCTCGGAACGGCTCCAGGTAGCTGTTGATGCTGGCGGCCAGGTGGCGTTTGCAATCCACACAGCCCCGCTTAGCGGTGGTGCATTCAGCGTAAATAGCGGGCACTTCTTCGGCTGGACTGAAGATCTGATGCAGCGAGTAGATGTTGCAAATCTCGGGGCGGCCCGGGATATCCCGGCGCGTCCGCTGCGGGTCGGTGAAGGCGGTCATCAAACGCTTCGCCGTTTCCTCGGGGGATGCGGCCAGGTCCAGGTGATTGTCCAGGGACTTGCTCATCTTCTGCTGGCCGTCCAATCCGACGATGAGCGGGACTTCGGTGAGCTTGGATTGGGGCTCGGGGAAGGTCTCGCCGAACATGTTGTTGAAGCGCCGGACGATCTCCCGGGCCAGCTCCACGTGGGGGACCTGGTCCCGGCCGACGGGTACGGTATCGGCTCGGTAGAGGATGATATCCGCGGTCTGGAGCACCGGGTAGCCCACCAGGCCGTAGTTCACGCTCTCCTCCGTCTCCCGCATCTGCCTGACCTTGTCCTTGAAGGTGGGAACCCGCATCAGCCAGCCCAGAGGGGTCACCATGCTGAGGAGAGTGTGAAGGGTCATAACCTCCGGGATGTGGGACTGGACGAAGACGATGTGGTGTTCCGGGTCGATCCCCGCGGCCAGCCAATCCAGCACCATCTCCTCGATGTTGGGCTGTATCGCGGCGGTCTCACCGGGATCTTCTATGGTGGTCAGCGCGTGGATGTCGACGGCGCAGTAGATGCAGTTGTACTCCTGCTGTAGCCGCACCCAGTTTTGCAGCGCTCCCAGGTAGTTGCCCAAGTGGAGCATCCCGGTGGGACGCATGCCGGAAAAAATAACACCCTTGGGTGCTTGGTGCGATTCGTTGTCTAAAACCATGGTAGATGTCCAAATGCCGCCAGATAGGCGGCGGATTCCCGTAACGTCACGGAGTCTAGCATACCAGGTAGGGAGCGGCAAGGAAAACCAGCCGCCTTCTGGCCCCGGCGCCGGCATTCAGGCCGTGCCGCGCAACCGCGAAACACCTCTTCCGGACCGGCGGACCCGGTGTGGAGCGAGGGTCAGCCATCCATCCACTTGAAGTGCTTGGAGATCAGCCGGTGAAACCCCCAACCGAAGTTGCTGACGTGGGGCAATCCCGTGGTCCGCCACCGTTCAAGCTCCGCCCGAGCTTCCGGATGCTGCTGGTCACCGCGCCGGAGGGAGGGAAGGGCCTCCTCGCTTTCACACTCGTACAGGGCCAGGTATTTGGGCCCGGTGTTGAACCGGGATAGGGCCGGATGGTCCAGGGCCCGGAACCGGCCCGCCATGACGTACCCCTGCACCTTTAGCAAGTTGGGCACGTGGGACTCGGTGTACCAGCGGTCCCACTCGGCTTCACGGGCCGGGTCCACGTCGGCGGTAACGATGCTCAACGGCCGGTCGGAGAGAAGGAGAGGTCCCCGGAGGGGGGTCCCGCTGATCTGCTCGTACACGTTGCTGATCCGGCGCGACACTCCCTGGAGGTCTTGCCAGGCGGCGAACTCTTTCGCGGCGATGGGATCCTGGCGCGGGCCATCCCACCCAACCAGCGCCGCCAGGTCTTCCTGGCGGCGCACCCCGTAGAGCGCGGTGAACCGGTTTTCTTCATCCAACCCCAGGTACCGCTGAGCCCATAGGTAGCCGGGGATGCGCAGCAGGTTGGGAAGGTGGCTGTTGTACCACAGGTTGAAGGCCTCCAGGTGCTCTGGGGTGCAAGTCACCTGCACCATCATGAGCAACGGTCTATTCTGCATCTTCCGCCGCCGCTTCCAGCATGCCTCCGGAGTATGCTGGGTTCTCGTTCCCCCGCTGCAGGCCCCGGAGGTAGGCTATCTGCCCGCCGTGCTGGTTGAACTCCCAGATAAGCTGCTGGAACATGGTCTCCAGGGTGATCCGGCCGCCCCTGGGGTTGGGAACCGTCACATTTTCCAGTGAATAGTCATCCAGACCATCCAGTAACTCCATTGCTTTGTTCCGGGCTATCTCGGCATAGGCGATGAGAAGCGACGCCGGAGGTGTCTCGAACCCCTCCATTTGTTCGTCCGTGAAAGCGAAGCCCGTGTCGTTGGGGTCCGCGGGAAGCCGGTCGAATCGGCTGGCCCAGCCTTGCCCCCACAATTGGAGGGCCTCCAGAGCCCTGGTGTGGACCCAACGGTCCAACACCCGGGCGTAATGCCAAACCAGAAACCCGATGGACATTGACTGGGGACTCGGGCGCCACTCGAGTTCTTCCTGAGTGAGGCCGTCCACCGATCGGATCATGGACTCGTAGTTCTGGTCCAGGCACCGCTGTACGAACTTCTTCAGGTCCATATCCTACTCCCGCTGGATTGCTCGCCGGTATCTCTTTGCAGGACGCACCGGCGCCAACTTGGTCAAGGTAGCTACGCGCGGGGTGATCCGAGGCGATCTCCCGCGCCGCCATCTCCGAAAAACCTCGAAAAAGTAAGCTCTGGAGAACAGGCCGCGGGGCGCAATGCTAGGTAGGTGGCGAGCCCGAGGGTGAACCGCTGCCCAGGACCGGCGGGCAGCCCAAAGGAAGCGAGGCTACTGCTCGTCGCCGGACTCGAATCCGTCTCCCAGTTCGCTGAGGAACCTTTCGATTTCAGGAGAAAGCTTCGCTGTGGGTTCCGGCTGTTCGGAGCCCGACTCCTCGGAGTCCATCTGAGCGTCGTAATACGCTTCCATCTGCTGGATCAGCTCTTTGAGTTCCGAATTTCGCTCCACGGTGGCGCTCAACTCCCGGTACTGGCGCTGCCCGCGCCGCATCGGGGCCAGGTCCTGCGGTATGGTCTCGTATACCGAGGACAGGACCTCGATCATCCGCGAGGTGCCGGCGTAGTCTTCCTCGAGTTGGACGTACTGGGGAAGGTGCACCATGAAGTTGATGGATTCGATTTCGGACCGCTCGATCCCTTCCGAGAGCAGGTTCATGATCGTCGTCGGCCCCCGGTAAGTGCTGCCGCGTGCCTTGAAGTGAGGCACCTGCCTGTTTTGCTGGACGGACCCCAGCGAGCCGGTAACCAGCAGGGGCCGGGTGTGCGGCACCGCGTCGTACATGGCTCCCAGCCGGCAGTACCGCTTGACCTGGAAATGCCTTACGAGTTCCAGAAGCGAGTCGGTATAGTCTTCGCCATTGGAATGGGGTTCCAGCAAATGGAAGAACAGGTAATCAGGCCCGTTTTCCGTTTGAGCATAGCGGATGATGCTGTTGGGAATCTTGACTTCCCGCCGTCCTTCCGTCATGTGGATGGTGGGACGGTAGCGGGTGAAATCGAAGAAAACGCCCGGCCGCGCAAGTTTGCCGAGTTCCTTGGAACCCAGAAAACGCTCCAACCGGTTCAGTGTCAATGTGCCGACACTCCCCACGTCTACCCACGGGCGCACCATGGCGAAAACGTGAGGCTCGCGCAACTCAGGGACCGGTTCGTGAATGTCGAAGGCCCCAATCCTCATAAAAACATACTGCCAGAAAAGCGCTGTTTTATCAACCCCGGCGTAGCTGAAACCACCCGCCGGGGCCATCCTCCACGCACGCGCCGGGAAGGCTGGGGCGGCAGGGCTGGGTCGATGGCCGGCGGCCTGCCGGCATCATCCCATTCCCAACAAACTGTCCGCGGAAGCCATTCCCTCCAGCGCCAGCCCGTATCCCAAAATGTCCTGCATCTGGCGTTTGATGTTCTGGGTCATCATCACCCGGGTGTAACGCCGCACCAGATCAGTCTGCTGAGCCAGCTGCTCCGCCAGGGCCCAGGCCCGGGGCAGTAGCTCTTGCCGGGGCAGCACTTCACTGACCAGCCCAAGCTCCAGGGCTTGGGAAGCGCCGATGGTCTGACCGGTCAGAAGGAAGTACCGGCCCCGGTTTAGGCCCATCAGCAGCGGGTACACCACGTGCATCCCGTCTCCGGGTACCAGTCCGTTGATGAAATGCGCGGAGTCTTGGAAGGTAACGTCCTCCGATGCGAGGACGATATCGCAAAGCAAGGGCAGTTCGGAGTGGCGCAGGGCCGGACCGTTGATGGCGCTGATCATCGGGACGTCGATGTCCAGAAGGTTCATCAACAAGTGCTGGCCGTCCCGGTAGATTTCGTCCCAGTCCCCCGGCAGCCTCCTCGGGGTGTCCTCCAGGGTCGCGACGGGGCCGGAGAAAGCGTCACCAGCTCCGGTCATGATGACCACCCGGTTTTCCGGGTCGCTGGCGATGTCGTGGAAGGCCTCGGGCATCTCATGATGCGGCACCATGCTCCACTGCAATGTGCCGCCGCCGGTGTGGAGCGTAATCTGGAGGATCCCGTCACGCCGCTCCATCCGCACGGTTTGGTATTCTTGGGAACACTCTTCTAATTTCATGGCGGCGCACCTCTTTCGGAGTGTTGGAAGAGTGTTGGCGGCCAGGCGGGCAGCGCCGGTTCCAGGGCTGCACCCCGAGGCACTACCCCAGGTGGGGAATGACTTCCCGGCCAAAAAGACGGATGGCTTTCATTATCGCCTCGTGGGGCGGCCCCCCCGAGTGGGCGTGGCGGAGTCGAAGGAGGCAATAGTCGGCGCCGGTGGCCTCGCTCCATCGGTGAAACTCTTTGACGCATTCCTCCGGATTGCCGAGGATCAGGCGGTCACGGGCCACCTTCTCCAGGGTCAACTCTGCTTCCGACTTTATTCGGGTGAATTCGGGAAGCCCGTTGCGCCAGTAGTATTTATATGCGGTCATGACCTCAGGCCCGTAGACCCGCTCGGCTTCGGCCCGAGAGGAGGCAACCCAGGCGTCCCGCATCAGCACTACCCGGGGTTCGCGGCCGGCGGCGACCGCCGCGGCCCGGTAGACTTCGACTACCTCCACGGTGCTCTTCAGGTCCGTGCTGGGCGTGGTCACGTAGGCGTCGGCAAGCCGGCCCGCCCGGCGTGCTCCCGGACGGGTGCCGGCCCCGATCCATAAGGGAGGCGCCGGATCCTGAAAAGGTGCGGGTTGCACCCGGAGCCCGTCGAAGTCGTAATACTTGCCGTGGAATGAGAATGGCTCGTTGCTCCAGCACTTGCGAATGATCTCAATTCCCTCTTCAAAGCGGCCAACCCGCTGCTCAATCGGAACGCCGAAGGCCTGGAAGTCGGCCGATTGATAGCCGAGGCCGACGCCCAGATTAACCCGGCCCTTGGATACGATGTCCAGAGTGATCACATCCTCAGCCACCCGCACTGGATGATGGAGGGGCAGCAGGACGACCGACGTGCCCACTCGAAGCCGCCTGGTCTGGGAAGCCACGGCGGCCGCCACGATCAAGGGTGATGGGAGGAAGCCGTCTTTATCCTGGTGATGTTCCCCGAAGAAGCAGGCGTCGAAACCGGATTCCTCGGCGAGCTGGGCCTCCGCAACAACCTCATCCACGCAGCGGGCGAGGTTTTCACCTCTAGGAGGACTGGCTATGGAGCTGTAGATACCAAGTTTCATGGTCACTCTTTTCGCACCGCGGGTGGGGCTGGTCTAGGGTCTCACAAACGGTTTGATACCCTGTGCGTCATCCCGGCGAAGGCCGGGATCCAGCAAAGGCTTCTCTGGATTCCGGCCTTCGCCGGAAAGACGCCGGTGGTGGGTATGCCGGATGATTTCGCTGGTGTAAAGCTATTTACGAGACTGACCACAGGATTCGTGGCCGGGTCCGGCTCGACCAATTCCACTCCCGGATGTTGCCCAACGAACATCGCAAAGCCCGGAGCCGGCCCAACGCCTATCGAAGTGATCCCCGAAGGATGGAATCCCGTTGCCAGGACAAGCCCTTTGGTGAAGGCAATCCGGGCATAGCCGACGGTCTCGGGACCAGCTTGTGAAATCACGTGACGGGGCGCTTCTTGGTGGCGGAAAGTGCCGGTGTACGCCGTTTACACTGGGCGAGTTGAGTCTATACTCGGGTTAGATGACAGTCAACCGGCGTTTGGGGATGAGGTGTGCCGTTGGCGGCAGGGGTTTCTAACCGGGTTGCGGGAGTGGGCCGCATCTTGGCCGCGGGAAGTAACAATGGGGCGGAAAAGGAAACCTGGCGCCGCCCAACGGAAGGCGACGCCAGGGAGTGATTCACTGCTGGACGATAGCGTGAAAGTTGGCGCTACTCTTGGTTGGCGGTTTCCGCCTCCGGGGCGGGGGTAGGCGCCGGGGCCTGTGCTTGTGACGGTGCCGGCGCAGGTGCAGGTGCAGGTGCAGGTGCTGTCGCGAGTGCCGGTGTATTCACGGCCCGGGTCATAGCGAAGTCGGCCACTTCGCGGTACAGGGGGTCGTCCAAGTTGCATCCCGACAGAGGGCTGAAGCCGGGGGCCAGTTCTTCGAGCAAGAGCTTGACGCGACTGTCGCCATGGCGGCCTGCCAGAGCATAGGCCAAACCCCTGGGGTCGCGGTCCAACGAGAGTTCGTGCTCCTCTCCCTCTTCAACCTCGATCTCGTAGTCCACCCGATCCGCGACCGCCAGCGCCTTCATTGCCGCCTGGCGGTGAGAGTCGATGTCTCGCAGGGCGCTGAAGAGTTCGCTTACGGCCCGGGCCGCGGTCCCTAGAAGAAGGGGTACCTTGGTCTGGTCCCTGGATGCCGCCGCCGTCGCCTGACCGGCCTGCTCCATGGCGGTTCCTCTGGTGCGGGCCCGCTGGGCCTGCCGCTGGGAACGTGCTCGTTCGGCCCGAAGCGAAGGGGCTTCAGCGGCCAGTGGCTGGAGCCTCGTCACCTCCTGCTCCGCCTGCTCGGCCATTTTCAGTCTCTCTTCGAGGGATGGGTCGAATCCGTTTAACATCGTCGATCTCCTGTTTCCTGGCGAGTCCGTGGCCCGCCTTGGTGTCTAGTCAGGTGCTGTCTGGCTCCGGTAATCCCCGTGATGCCCGGCGCCGCCCCTACCGGTCATGCAGCTTCTGTATCGCCGGTGGCCTGGTTGGGCTCATCTCGAGGTTGTCCGTTGCCGGCTACTCGTCCAGTATCGAGTCTACCGTTGGTGTCTGCGAGTTCGAGGCCCTGTTCCGGCCGGGCGGTGAAGGAGCGTCTATGGCCTGCTGCAAGAGTAGGCGCAAACGGTCGATCTTGCGGTCCTCGGACGCTAGCGACCGGTCTTTGGCGTCGGTTTCATGCCTGAGCGCGTCCATCAACTCCCGAAGGGCACGGACCCCACCGGCGGGTAGGCTGACACCGGAGGGGGTGCTCGTCAGTGTAAAAGCCGGACCCGCGGCGGCGTCGGCCAAGGTGGATCGGGGGCCGCCGGCGCCCGCCCCCAAGGTCATGCAGGGGCCGAACTGCTCGGGTATCTCGACCCACCAGATGATCCCTTCGGGCGTTGGCTGATAGTGGCCCAGTAGCTCGCCTCTGCGGAGGCAGCCTCTCACGGTGTCTACCGAGATACCCAAGCAGTGGGCGGCTTCACCCATGGTCACCAATTCCATACAGTTTCCATACCCGGGTCCGATCACGATTTTGTGCTTACTTCGAAATATACTCGAACGCCCCAGCGAGCGCCTACGTGTTGAACAGGCGAGTTTCGAGGATTTTTGCCCTATCCGAAGCCGCCACGTCCGGCGGGCGGGCACTTCACCCCGCCACCAGCGCCGGGGATGGGGCAACGAATTGATCCCACCGGGCGAACGCCGGCGAACCTTGACCGTGGGAGTGAATTTCAATAGACTTCAAGGATTCCAACCGTTACACAAGTGTGGCCTCGCTTGTGGCTACCACGGCTCGACCGCAACGGTGCAACCCGGTGAGGTGCTTGTTTCATGACGGCAGGTCCTCGTTTCGTGGTTGACATGAACGTCGGAAAGCTGGCCAAGTGGCTCCGGGTGATGGGCTACGACACCCTGTTCCCCCGGACGGGCGACGACAATGACCTGGTGCGCATCGCCCTTCGGGAAGACCGGATCCTGGTAACCCGGGATGCCGGCTTCGGCCTGCGGCGCGCCGTCCGGAACGGTCAGATGCTGGTGGTACAGGTGGAGGCGGACGACCTGCGGAGCCAGCTATGCCAGTTGGTCCGGGACTTGAAACTGAACCCGGGCGCGCGATTCTCTCGCTGCGTCCTCTGCAACGAACCGCTGCACCCGCTGAACAAGCAGGATGCGGCCGGCCGGGTACCCTCCTATGTCTTCCGAAACCACTGTAAGTTCATGGAGTGCCCCGGCTGCCGCCGCCTCTTCTGGCGGGGTACTCATTGGTCAAACATGATATCGGAGCTGGACCAGTTGTACCGGGAGGCTCGCTGATGCGTCGCGCCGCTTTCGTCTACGAGGATGCCTTGTCGCGTCACGAGTTGCGCCAGGACCACCCCATGAAGCCGGAGCGCCTTCGGTACACCTACGAGCTGCTTCGAGCTTATGGCGCCTTCGATGGAGGCAGCTCCCGGCTGGTCCCGCCCCGTCCGGCCACGGAGGAGGAGTTGCGGCGGCTGCACAGCTCCGAGTACGTCTCGGCAGTGCGGGGTCTGAGCCTGGGCCTCGCCGACTGCGACCCGAGCCGGTTCAATTTCCACCACGGCGGGGACAACCCGATCTATCCGGGGATGTATGATGCTGCGGCCTTGAGCACTGGGGCCTCCCTCTTGGCGGCGGAAATGGTGGCCAGCCGGGAAGTGGACGTGGCCTTCAACATCTCCGGAGGCCTGCATCACGCCGCATTGGGCCATGCCTCAGGATTCTGCGTCTTCAACGACCCGGCCCTGGCCATCAAGTACCTACGGGAACGCGGGTTGCGGGTGGCCTACGTTGACATCGACGCCCATCACGGGGACGGGGTGCAGCATGCTTTTTTCGACGACGCCCAGGTGCTGACGATCTCAATTCATGAGTCCGGGCAATTCCTCTTTCCGGGCACCGGGTTTGTCCTGGAATCGGGTGCGGGCTCCGGTAAGGGCTATTCGGTCAACCTACCTCTGTATCCTTACACCGATGACGAGATCTACGTCGAAAGCTTCCTGGAAGTGGTCCCTCCGCTGTTGCGAGCCTTCGCGCCGGACGTGCTAGTCACCCAATTGGGCATCGACAGCTACCACCTCGACCCTCTGACTCACCTTCAGGTGACGACCCGGGGGTACCTGGACGCAGTGAAAGAGCTTTCCCGCTTGGGAGTGCCGTGGCTGGCGCTTGGGGGTGGCGGCTACGACCTGGGCGCCGTGGCTCGATCCTGGACCCTGGCCTATGGGGTAATGCTGGATGTGGAGTGGCCCGACCGGGTACCCGAGGCCTTCGCCCGGGAGCACGGGATCAGTCAACTCCGCGACGGGGCGGCCCCGGACATCCCGAAACAGGTCCGCCTGGATGCCCGCCGGTTCGCCGAGGAAAGCGTCGCCGCCGTCAAGGAAGAAGTCTTCCCGCACCACGGTCTGACGGGCTAGATCGTCGCGGATGCCAATCGGGAACGCAACTGCGCCCGCTCATGCGAGGCTGCCGGAGCCACGAGCGGGCGCAAATTTGAAACCAGCCGCCGTATTGACCCAGAGGGGCACGGCGTATGGGAACGGCCGCGGGGGCCGGGCTACGCTAGTTTACCTGGTGCTCCCGGCGCAGCAACTCTTTGGCTGCATCGCCGATGTTGGATTCGATGCAATCACGCAGCGTGGAGTAGATCGCTTTGTTGATGGCCGCCATCAGAGAAGCCTCAAAGTTTGCATCTATCTGATAGCTGTTCTTCACGGCTATCAATCGCTGGAGCAGACTGAGGTAGTGATACTGGAGAGGGGTCAGCAACTGGTCGATTCCTTCAACCATCGATTCGTCCTTCTTCCCCACCAGCCCTTGGTCTGCCTGTTCTTGCGGTAAGCTCATTTCCTCTCCAACAGCTTAGCCCCCGGTGTATCGAAAGTTCACTTTCAACGAAGATGCTGGCTACGTTGGCCCATTATAGCAGACGAACCGCGAGGACCGAAACTGGAACAGTCCCCGTGTTCAGACCTCGCGAAACTCACCCTCCACGGTGTCAGCACCCGGCTCATCATCACCCGGCGGGGTCTCTTCGGTGGTCTCGGCCGGTTCGCTGGCCTCGCTGTAAACAGCCTGGCCCACCTTCTGCAGTGAGTCGTTGAGTTCTTTTATCGCCGCCTGCATCTCCGCGACGTTGTTTTCGGCCACGGCGGTCTTTAGGATGGCGATCTTGCCCTCGACCTCTTCCTTCAGTTCCTGGGGCACCTTCTCTTTGTTTTCTTCGATCATCTTTTCGGCGCCATAGACCAGGGAGTCGGCCTGGTTGCGCGTCTCCACCTCAGCCCGCCTCACCTGGTCCTGTTCCGCGTGGGCCATGGACTCGTTGACCATCCGCTCGATCTCCTCCTTGGCCAGGCCCGAGCCGGATTGGATCACGATCTTCTGTTCTTTGCCGGTGCCCTTGTCGTGGGCGGACACGCTGAGTATGCCGTTGGCGTCGATATCGAAGGTAACCTCAATTTGGGGCGTTCCCCGGGGTGACGGTAGAACGCCGTCGAGCATGAAACGGCCGATGGACTTGTTATCGGTGGCCATGGGCCGCTCGCCCTGAAGCACATGGATGTCGACGCTGGTCTGGCCATCGGCGGCGGTGGTAAACACCTCATTCTTCTTGGTTGGGATCGTGGTGTTGCGAGGAATCAGGGTCGTCAGAACTCCTCCCAGGGTCTCCAAGCCCAGGGTTAGCGGCGTGACGTCCAGGAGCACGATATCGCCAACCTCTCCCGCCAGAACCCCGGCCTGAATGGCGGCCCCCAGGGCCACCGCCTCGTCGGGGTTGACGTTCCGGTTGGGCTCGCGGCCAAACATCTCTTTGACTTTTTGCTGCACCGCCGGCATGCGGGTCATTCCGCCCACCAGGATTACTTCTTCGATGTCCCCGGCGGCCATCCCGGCATCGGCCAAAGCCTGGAGGCACGGTCCTTGGGTCCGGTCGACCAGGCCGCTGACCATCTGATCCAACTTGGCCCGGCTCAAAGGTTTCACCAGGTGCTGGGGGCCGCTGGCATCGGCGGTGATGAACGGGAGATTGATCTCCGTTTCCAGAACACTGGACAGCTCCACCTTGGCCCGCTCGGCGGCATCCCGCAGCCGTTGCAGAGCCATCCGGTCCTTGCTCAGGTCGATACCGGTCTCCTGCCTGAATTCCTGGATCAGCCACTCCAGGATCGCCTGGTCGAAGTCGTCGCCGCCCAGGAACGTGTCCCCGTTGGTGGACTTGACCTCGAATACACCCTCTCCCATCTGGAGGATGGTGATGTCGAAAGTGCCTCCACCCAGGTCGAAGACCGCTATGGTGGCATCGGTCTTGCTCTTGTCCAGGCCGTAAGCCAGGGAGCAGGCCGTTGGCTCGTTGATGATGCGGAGCACGTCCATCCCGGCAATGGTGCCGGCGTCCTTGGTGGCTTGCCGCTGGGAATCGTTGAAGTAGGCCGGAACGGTAATGACCGCCTGGGTGATCTTCTCTCCCAGCTTGGCTTCCGCGTCCTGCTTGATTTTCTGAAGGACGAATGAGGAGATCTGGGGCGGGCCATAAGCCTGGCCGGCCATCTCCACCTGGGCATCTCCATCGGCGCCTTTCACTATCTTGTAGGGCAGTTTTTGAGTGGCGCCCTGGACCTCGGCGTCATCGAACCTCCGGCCCATCAACCGCTTGACGGAGAATAGGGTGTTCTCCGGATTGGTGACGGCCTGGCGCTTGGCGACCTGGCCCACGTACCTCTCCCCCGATCGGGCGTTTACCGCGACCACCGACGGGGTTAGCCGGGAACCCTCGGCGTTTTCCACCACCACTGGTTCTCCGGCCTCGATAACCGCCGCCACGGAGTTCGTTGTTCCCAGATCGATGCCCAGGACTTTAGCCATTCTCGGTCTCCTTTGGGTCTGTGGTTTGTTCTGCTTGATCGTTGGTTTGAGGTTCGCGGGCCACCATGACCTGGGCCGGTTGAATCACCCGGTCGTGCAGCCTGTATCCGGGACGGATGGCCTGGGCGACGTAACCATCGGGGTATTCGGTGGTCTCCACCGTACCCAAGGCTTCGTGCTCCAGTGGATTGAACAGGGCTCCCAGGGAGTCCACCGCCGTGACCCCTTCGGACGCCAGCATGTTACGTAGCTTTCGCTGGATCAGCATGACGCCCTCCAGCCAGGAAGCGTTAGGCCCCCCCTTGCCGGCGTGGGTTACCGCCAGGTCCAACTCTTCAACGATCGGGAGCAGCCTGGTGAGGAGCCGGCCGTTGGAGTACCTTGCCTGGGATACCCGCTCTTCCTCGGTCCTCCGGCGAAAGTTCGCAAGCTCCGCCTGAGCCCGTTGGGCTGTGTCCAAGTTCTGGCTTGCCTCTTGCCGGGCTTCCCCCAGGTATTCACGGAGGGCTGCGAACTGGTCGTCCACTGAAAGGTGGCTCCATTCATCCTCGCCTTTTTCAGGTGAGGGCTCGGCTCCGTTCTCCTGGGAGTCGTTGGGTTCATTCGTCATTGGTCATCCTTGGGTTAGAGTTCAACGTCGCAGCAGGGGTTCAGTCATCCACCGGCAGGTTCAGGCTGCGAAAAACGCTGGTTATTTCTTGCTCTATAACCGAACTAAGAGGGTTGCCTTCCGAAAAAGCCAGAAGGCGTTGCTCCAAATGGAGCAGGTTCTCTATCAGCGCCAGAGCGAACTCTACCCCGGCGAGATTGAGGCCCATGTTCCCCAGGTGGCGGATCAGTCTCACCCTGCGGATGTCCTCCCGGGAATACAGCCGCAGCATGCCGATGGTCCGGCCCGGGTTGATCAACCCCATCCGCTCGTATTTGCGGAGCGTCTGAGGATGCACGTCCAAGATGCGAGCGGCTACGCTGATGATGTAGACGCCTTCCATCCGCAACACCGTGTCTTCGGCATCGGTGGCGCCGGGCGCTGGCCGGGGGGGCTGGCTGGATTCCGGCCTGGCTAGAGACGCCTGCTCAGGCCGCATCGGTAGCGGTTGAGGTGAAATCTTCATCTTGTCGACCACCCTTGGCCTGGACCTCTGGTGCATCCGGTATCCCTCTATATTGCGTCAAACCCGTAGCTGCCCGCGTTGACCTTGCCATGTTTATATGATACGGTCTGATACGAGTTGTGTCAACGTCCTTGTTGCGAAGGAGATAAATCGGGTGGGGAATCTATGAGGGGAAAGGGAGGAGGAGATGATCGAGTTTAAAGTTTGTCCACGATGCCGGGGAGACCTTTACCGCGCTGAAGATATGTATGGCAAATACCTCAGTTGTTTTCAATGCGGGTACTTGCGAGACCTGCCGGTTGAGAAACTGATGGCGATGCAGGAGCCCGCAACTCAGGTTGGGAAGAAGCAAGAGGTAGCCTAGTCCGAACCCCGCGCCGCGCGGGTTAAGGTCTCGGCCTCACCGGTCCAATCAATGCTGGAAACGCTCCTCTTTCCAGGGGTCGGCGTTGTTTGAGTAACCTCGTTGCTCCCAGAATCCGGGAGCATCTTCGGCCAGCAGTTCGACGCCGCTGACCTATTTGGCGCTTTTCCAGGCGTAGCGGCTCGGAACGATCAAGCGTAGCGGCCAGCCATGGCTTTAGCCCAAAGGCTGGCCGTCTTGCTTGTGGGCGAAAAACCCCTCTCTCATGGCCAGTTCCAGGGGAATATTCGTGCTGTAGCCGCCGTGGCAGTGGACCACCACGAACCGGGCGCCGGGCAGCGGGCGGGCCAGGGACACCACGTCGGCAAAAGGTACCCCTTCCCAGCTGTTGTCCAGGTGGCTCCATTGGGTGACACAATGGAAATCGGCGTTGATCACCCGCCATTGGAGTTGGGAGAACTGATCCCAGTCCAGTTCGACTTCCTCGCCGGCCAGGCCGAACACCCGGAGCTTCCAATCGGTGATGGCGACCTGAGGAACGGGTCCATAGGTCAAAACCGGGAACTTTTTGCTCAGGTATTGCCCCGGCGGGACCCGGCTGCCGGCACCCTGATCCAGGACGGTTTTGATCTGGTCGGGCCGTTTCATACAACTCCTAGTTTTCCGGCGGATACACGGCTCTGTTTCGAATTAGTGTAGTCTATATCCCCGGATCCTGTGTAACCTATGTGCCCGGTCTCACACCCCCCGCCCACCGGTTTCACCTTGAGATGGTTCGAGGGCCTAATGCGGTTCCGCCTGATATCGCCGGCGCTTAAACGCTAGTACTGGTGTCATAAATCCGCGTTACAGCGGTTCGTATCCGTTAGGATAGCTTCCAAGCTTGGCTAATGTGACTCAGTTTGCCGACATCTAGCACTAGTAGTCGCCGCCGCCGCTGTCATCGCCGCCGCCGTCCATGCTTTCCTCGACAACGGCCCCTTGAGGCGCCGCGGAGATTGGGGTTCCGGAGGGCCCAACACTAATCGTCGCCTGCATGGAGGATGGGTGAATCCGGCAGTAATAGGCGAAAGTGCCCTCTTCGGTGAATTTGAAGCTGAACGAGGAATTCCCCGGCAGCATCGGACTGTCCCAGACACCGCTGGGACCAGGGGCGATACCGGACGTGGTGGTGTGAAAAACGGCGTCCTGGTTGGTCCAGGTGACCGTGGTCCCAACCGGCAGCGTCAAGTCCTCCAGTTTGAAATTCACGATGTTGGAGGCCAGGTCCACGGGCGCCGGGGTAGGTGTGGGAGGTGCGGTCGGCGTCGGCGGCGCCGGTGTCGGTTCCTGGGTGGCCACCACGAGGGCAGGCGTGCTGGCCGGTTCAGGTGTGGCCGAGGGAAGGGGCGTTGGCGCCATCGTGGGCGCGATGGTAAGTGCTACCGTAGGTGCGCTCAAAGGCGTGGGGCTTGGCGCGGAGGTTGGGCTGGAGGTCGCCACCGGGCTGGGTGCAACGGTAGGAAGTGGTGTGGGCGCCACCGTGGGCGTGATGGCCACCGTGGGGCTCGTGGTTGCGGCCGGCGTCGCCGTCGCTGCGCTGGGCGTTATTGGGATTGAAGCCGGTTGCAGAGCCACGGTCACGGCGAGAGTAGGAGTGGGTGCCGTTGCGGTGGGAGTGGCCGGCTGGGCTGTGGCCGAGCCACCGCAAGCCGCTACCAACAGCCAGATGGCCAGAAGAGGCGCCACTCGCTTGCCGCCGGGCTTAAATCTCACGGGGACTCCGACTGACTCGTGACCATTCATTGCAATATACGCCGGGTTTGATGAATGGGATTCCTGCCCGGCCAGCTAAATCCCGGCCCCCCGCTCAACTCCGCCACCGATTCGGCCCCGGCGCTGCTTGACATAACCGATCTCGCCAAACCCGATCCGATATGAGTTCGGCCTGAGGCGGACGGGCTTTCGCCCGTGGGAGGAGCGTATTTTCACCTACAGCCTCCGTATGCCGGTCAGGACCCTGGCCGGGGTGGCCGGCAGGTCGTAGATACGGACTCCCACCGCGTCATAGATTCCATTAGTGATCGCGGGCGTCAGCGGCACGGTGGCCACCTCCGATATCCCCTTGGCGCCGAACGGCCCGATGGGGTCGGGCTTTTCCACGATCAACGTGCGGACCACCGGCGCCTCCAGGATCGTGGGCACCTTGAGGTCGTGGTAGGTCCGGGCCTTGGGCCAGCCCCGCTCCACCGGGAAGTCTTCGCTCAGGGCGTATCCCTGGGCCATGAGGCAGCTCCCCTCGATCTGGCCCTCGATCTTCTGAGGGTTGATGGCCCGGCCCACGTCATGGGCCGCAAAAACCCGGAGCACCTTGACCTTCCCGGTTTTGGGGTCTACCTCCAGCGCGCACGCCTGGGTGGTGTAGGCATAGGCGGGAAAGTTGCGGTACTCTTCACGGGGGACGCTCTTGCGTCCCGCCACGTCGGCCAGGGCGAAGGTCCTGGGCCCGACGAATACGTAGCTGCTTTGCACCCGCTCCTCTCGGCGGCTCATCTCCTGCTCCACCTCAGCCAGGGTGAGCCCGTCGCCCGATGCCGGGCCGGAAACTGCGTCGGCGGTGAGCGCCAGTTCTTCGGCCGGTAGCTCCAGGATGGAGGAGGCTGCGGCCAGCAACGCGTCCCTGAACAGCTTCGCCGCCTCCTGGACGGCCCGGCCATTGATCAGCGTCTGCCGCTCCGCCACCGCTCCGGCGTGTCGGTGGGTCAACGCCGTGTCACCGGAGATCACTTCCAGGCTGTGGTCGCCCAGGGGTACGACCTCCCGGGTGATCTGGGCCATCGTGGTACGGATCCCTTGTCCGTAATCCACGGCCGAGACCCTCAGCTCCACCTTTCCTCCGGGGAGAAGGGTGAAGGTAGCCCCCGCGTCATCCACCTTGCCCTTGCCCGCTCCCACGTTCTTGAAGGCGCTGGCCACGCCGATGCCCAACTTGCAGCCGGGAGTGACCATCTTCCTGATCCCGGGCAGCTCCTCTTCCAGCGCGGCCCGGGCGGCGGCCACGGTTTCCTGCAACGCCACGCTCTCCCTCAAGATCTGGCCGGTGGCCGTCTCACTCCCTGCCTTCAATCCGTTCTTGTGGCGCAGATCGAAGGGGTCAATGCCCAGCTTCCGTGCCGCCTCGTCCAGCAAGGACTCGAGGGAAAAGGCGGCCTGGTTGATGCCAAATCCCCGGAAGGCCCCGCCCTTGACATTGTTGGTGTAGACGGCCCAACCCTCCACCCGCAGGTGAGGCACTTCGTAGGGGCCGCAAGCAAAGATGCAGGCTTGGTCGATTGTCCGGGGACTCAGGTCCGTGTAGGCGCCGGCGTCGGAAAGCAGCTTGGCGTCCACGGTCAGGATTTTGCCTTCGCTGGTCAGCCCAACCCGGTATTCCATCGAGTAGGCATGCCGCTTGGTGCTCCGTATCAGCGACTCCCCTCGGGTCAGGGTCATCTTGACGGCCCTCCCGGTGCAGTAAGCCGCGAGCGCCAGCAGGGGCTCAACAGTTGAGTCGAGCTTGCCGCCGAATGCGCCCCCTATGGGTGCGATGATGATGCGCACCTTCTCCTCCGGGAGCGCCATGGCGCTGGCCATTTGGGTCCGCAGTTCGAAGGGGCTCTGGGCTGGGACCCGCAGGGTCAGCACGTCGCCCTCCCAATAGGCCACCCCAGCCTCCGGCTCCGTATAGGCGTGCTCGATGAAAGGCGTTTCGAAATGGCCTTCCACCACCAGGTCCGCTTCGGCCAGTCCCCGCTCGACGTCGCCCACGGCGTGGACCAGATGGGTGCAGACGTTCCCGTCAGGAAAAAGCAGGGGAGCATCTTCTCGCAGGCTGTCCGCGGGGGAAAAGAGACCCGGCAATGGCTCATAATCCACCCGAATCAAGTCCCGAGCCTTCTCCGCGATATCCTCACTCTCGGCCACCACCACGGCTACCGCGTCGCCGATAAACCGGACCCTATCCAGACACAGTACGGGTTGGTCCGGCTTGATCGAGCCGAATCCGTTGTGTCCCGGAACATCGGACGCCGTCAGGACCCGGAGGACGCCTGGGACCTCTTCTGCCGCCCCGGTGTCTATGCCTTTTATGATGGCGTGGGGGTGGGCGCTCCAGACCGCCTTGAGATAAAACATGTCCTCCAACAAGACGTCGTCTCCGTAGACCTGGGTCCCCTGGGCTTTCGCTACGCCGTCGATATCCATCACGGAGTGGTTGAGACCGCCACTGGCCAGCACCGCCATCTCCTCGGGGTTCTTCAGCCAGCGGGCGCTCAGTTTCACTCCGTCGATGATCTGTCCGTAGGCAGCGCACCGGCAGACGACATCACTCAAGGCCCGCCGGATTTCAGCATCGCCGGGGTCGGGGTTGGAGTCCAGCAGGGCCTTCGTGGCCATGATCATCCCCGGAATGCAGAATCCGCACTGTATGCCCCCAGCGGCCAGAAACGCCGCCTGTATTGGGTGTAGGGCCCCCGTTTCGGATAACCCCTCGATGGTCACGATATCGGCGTTCTCCAGGGTACGCACCTGCAACAGGCATGACTTCTCCGGCTTCCCGTTGACTAGGACCATACAGCTGCCGCAATGGTTCGTCCCGCAACCGTTCTTGGTGCCCGTCAGACGCAGGTCCTCCCGCAGGAACCGCATTAGGCTAAGCCTGTTGGTCACGGTGGAGGTCACCTTCTTCTGCCCGAGGAACCGGAGCAGGCTGGCCCTCGTGGGCACGTTAGAGGTGACCGCTTTCCCGTTGACCGTCAGGTTTACGCTGATGGTGTCGTCCATGCTGAGAAGCCTCCGCGCCGTTTAGATAGCGGTGATGGACCGGCCGGAATTTGACCCGCTCGCCGCCCGTCATCGGATGTTATCTCACCAGCACAGCGTCGCACAACCCAAGCACAATCAAGCGAAAGCCAGTTCGGCCGGTGGGGCTGGGTTGGCGTTGCCGGCCCGGAGCCGGTTTGGGCCGATGAACTTGGGCTACCGGTCTTGCGGGAAACGCATCTCCGAGGCGCCTCCTGGAGGATTCCATCTTCGCCAAGAGGTCAACAGCGGAAACAGGTTTCAAACAACTTATATTTTGCGTGTGACCCAAAACCCCCTTAATAAGGGAAACTGACGGGGATCACCCCGTTACAGGGGTTGCCCATGGGATGTTCGCCAAAGCATGCTTGGTCAGTATTCCAATTCGGGAATCAAGCAATGTACTGCCCTTCGCGCTGCTGGAGCGCACGGGAATTTAAGTACGCTCTCGGGTACAATTGGGGATGCGAGTGGGGCCGAAAGTATCGGTGACTGTAGATCCTGCCGGTCACCTTGGCCCGCACTTGGCAAGAATGAATTCCCTTTCAGATCGCCCACGGCGCGCCTTCACCGATACGTTCCGGTCGGAGGGCCACGGTATCTGGGGACGAATCAAACAACAGGAGGTGCCCCACATGCCGATGGGAAGAGCGGCGGCCTTCGTTGGACCACACCATTTCGAGATGGTCGAACTGCCGACGCCGGCCGTTGAGCCGGGCGGAATTCTCATCCGGGTTACCGCCGCGGGCATCTGTGGCTCCGACCTCCATTACTGGCGTGGGCAGATGAAGCCCGAATTCAAGGGATGTCCCGGGCCGGCGATCATCGGCCACGAGATGACCGGCGTGGTGCACACGTTGGGACGGGACATCACCACGGACTCGCTAGGCCGGCCTTTGCGAGAAGGGGATAGGGTTGCCTACACCTATTTCTTCCCTTGCCGGCGCTGCTATGTGTGCCTGAGGGGCGAGTTGAACCACTGCCCGGACCGTTTCCGTTTTCGGGCTTCCATCGAGGAGTACCCGTATTGCAGTGGAGGCTTTGCCGAGTACTTCTACCTCCACCCGGGACACTTCGTGTTCAAGGTCCCCGATAACCTTTCTGATGAAGCGGTAACGTCGGCCAACTGTGCGGTGCCCCAAGTGATATATGGACTCAACCAGGCCGGCGTTCGCATGGGCGACACCGTGGTTATTCAGGGTGCGGGCGGCTTGGGTATCTATGGCGGGCGCCGCGGCCGCCATAGACATGGGCGCCTCCCACGTCATCGCCATAGACGGCATCTCCAACCGTCTGGAGTTGGCCGTGCAATGCGGCGCGGATAGCACGGTGGATATCAACGAACACACTACTCCGGAATCACGTGTCCAGCGGGTCAAAGAGTTGACGAATGGGCGAGGCGCCGACGTGGTTCTGGAGGTGGTGGGATTCCCTCACCTGGTTCCGGAAGGCCTGGATATGCTGAGACCGGGCGGCACCTTCGTGGAGACCGGCAACATCTCGACCGGCAGTAACGTTACCCTGGATATATCCAAGATATTGTGGGGCTCCACCAGAATCATACCCACGGCCCACTACGATCCCTACATCCTTCCCGTGGCGCTGGACTTCCTCAACCGCACCAAAGACAAGTATCCGCTCACAAAAGTGATGTCCCACATGTTCCCGCTGGAGCAGATACACCAGGCCTTCGAGCAAGCGGAGTGGGCCGGCAAGGGGGAGGAGACCGCCATCACCCGGGCCTTCTTGATGCCCTGAGCGCTAGCTCTCAAACCTCAAGAGCTTGGGTGACGTTTCGTAGAGAATCTTGTTCTTGGTCTCAGGTTTCAGGGGAACCTCGCCGAACTCCTCGATATTTTGCTTCGGAGTGCTGAAGGGGTGGCCAAGCCCGTATACCGTGCGATCTGGGAACATGGAGTCGATGTACCGGATCCACTCCGGGTGAATGTACTTGTGCCGGAAGCTGGAGATCTCCATATACATGTTGGGGTGACGCATCATCACGGCAGCGATCTCCCAGATCCAAGGGAAAAGGGCGTGACGCAGGACGATCTTTAAGTCGGGAAAATCGACGGCCACCTGGTCCACCCGGTAGGGGCTCTGCACGTCCAAAGGGACGCGGTTGTTATAGTGGACGGAACAGGCAACGAAGACGGGAATGTCCAGGTCGCAGGCCCTGGTGTAAAGGGGATAGTGCCTCCGGTCATCGATGGGCACGCCGGATTCCATGGGTTGAAGGTACAGGGCCCGGAAATCGTACTCCTTAACGTCCCGTTCCAAGTCCTTGACCGCGTCATACCCTTTGTTCGGGTCAGCCCCTGAAAACCCGATGAACACGTCTGGGTACTCCGCTACCAGGTCGCGGACCCAGGAGGCGGGGGTGGACGTCCCGTAAAGAACGTCGTTGTCCAGGGCCGGGACCGCGACCAGCATGTTGGCTTCGCGCAGCTCCCGGACTGTGTCCTCCAGGGGGCGCGGCTTGAAATCGACTTTGAATATTTTCTGGTAGCTCAACCCCACTGGATTGAGCTTGGGGTACCCGTAGAATCCGTTGAGGGTCTCTGGGGTAAAGATCTGCATCATCCAGCAAATAATCTTCGGCATAGCCCCTCATGGCCTCCCTCTAAAGCTGAATCGCGCCAGCATTCTACCACGGGCCGCTATCGGGGGAGCCTCTTATCGCCGGTAGAGCGCCTTCCCGGATCGGCGCTGGGAACCCGGGAAACCGAAGATGAACCCGGCGGCCGCCCGCAGCAGAGGCGATGGCCCCGGAAGCAGGACCCGCAGGCGACAAGTGCTCAGCCAACTTAATGATAATAACTATCATTCTGGCTGAGACTCGTCATTCAGAGGAGCGGTGCGACGAAGAATCTCAGCGTAACGCCGAGATTCTTCGCTTCAGTCTAGAATGACAACGGTCTTGCCTCGTCTCCAGGGGTCAATATACAAGAATGACATCTTGCAAGAACCAAGCTTACTGAGCACCAGGGCTTCTTTTCGGTAATTGGCGTTGCCCGCACCGAATGTGGTGGGCTTGTCGAACCACCATTCCTAAGCCGTTCGACAAGCTCAGCTCAAGACAAACGGATGACCCTAGATGACCCTAAAGGTTATTTCCGAAACCAGGCGCTAGGTGCCGTCCGGTGTGGCGTTTACCATTCCGTCAAGCCTCTCGTGCAATAACTTGGCGGTAGTCTGCCGGGCGTTCTTTTTCCGCTTCATGCTCCAGCCGTGGGGGCAGACGTGGACGCAGATGCCGCACACGCTCGCGCCATGGGTCTTCTCCCGCCTCCGCAGATACTGCTGGCACTTCCGCGTGTCGAAGCGGACCTCCACCGGGTCTTCGGGGTTGAACTTGATGCCGGTGAACGCTTGCACCGGGCAGAGGTCGACGCATAGGTTGCAATTCTTGCAGCGGTCCACGATGGCCGGCGCGCCACCGGCGTATTTAAGCGGGGCATCAGTGAGTATGGTGACCCACCGGACCCGCGGCCCATGGGCTTTCGTGATGAGCAGGCAGTTCTTACCGATCCATCCGTGCCCCGCAAAATTGGCGACCAATTTGTGGGAAATGAGGCCTCTTCTCCGCACGTCATCGTAATATCCGCTTGAAGGTACCGGAATAGCCCGGTAGCCACTCCCCTCAAGAGTGAAAGCCAACCCTTCGGCCATCCGGTCCAGGTGCCCGCCTACCGCGGAGTAAATGTGGTGCTGGTAGGTGCGAGCGACGATATTGTTATGGTGTTGGTATAGCTGGTCCACCACGCCGTCAACCAGCGCTACTCCCAGGGAGATCGCCACGGGGTATTCGGAGAGGAAGTCGCCTCCCTGGTCGGTTACGAACGTCTTTGCCGGGGTCAGGTCGGCGACGCCGAAGTAGCTCGCCCCCAACGAGATTGCCTTCTCCCGCAGTTGGGCCACCAGAGTTTCGTCCGGAGCGGTTATTCTTGCAGCAGTCACATTGCCCTCCGACTCAAGGAAGATCATCCCGAGGTCACGGCAAGATCGTACCACAGTTCCGCTGCCGGGAGCGGGGTTGACTTCCGTTTGCTGTGTCTGGATATAATAATTGTGTTGACCGTAGGCGATCACCCTGCGCCGGCGCCCTCGAATATTCTCAGGCGCGGCAAGGGAAACGGTTATTGGAGCCAAGCTTCCCCGCGAACTTGATCTGGCTATACGAGCTGTACGAGAGGCTAATTCTTGACGCTGCCCCACGGTTTGGAGCGGACCATGTTGGATCCCCGGCGGGTGAACATCGACCGGGACCCGGTAGTCGTTTTTTGGGAAATGACCCTGGCCTGCGCCTTGGCGTGCCGCCATTGCCGGGCCCTGGCGCAACCCAAGCGCAGCCCACTGGAACTGTCCGCATCGGAGTGTATCCGGGTACTGGAGGATCTGACCTCATTCGACCATGCGCCGATCGTGGTCCTTTCGGGTGGCGACCCGTTCATGAGAAGGGACCTTTTTGACCTGGTGGAACACGGTATCGGCCTGGGACTCACCATGTCCGTCGCCCCCGCCGCGACCGCTTTGGCCACTCGCCAGCGGTTCCAACGGCTGAAGGACCTGGGCGTGTCCCGCCTCTCGTTGAGCCTGGACGGCTCGGCCGCCGCCGCCCACGACAGCTTTCGAGGCGTGGAGGGCTCTTTTAATCTGACCCGGAAGGCGATGTCGAACGCGCGGGCCGCGGGAATGGCCTTCCAGGTCAACACCACCGTGACCCGTCAGACCGTGGAAGACCTTCCGGCCATCGCGGAGTTGGTGGCGTCGTCGGGAGCGATGCTATGGGACCTGTTCTTTCTCGTACCCACGGGGCGTGCCGCCGCCGAGGACACCATCTCACCGGAAGAACACGAACGTGTCTTCGGCTGGCTCTGCGGTCTCGCGGAACAGGTGCCGTTCTCGCTCAAGACGACCCTGGGGCAGCACTTTAGGCGAGTACAGGTGCTAAAGCGCCTGGCGAGCGAGGGTCGAGGCTTGGACGGACTATCTCCGGACCAGGTGCGCGAGTTGTACCGGGGCGTGCCCAGCAACGACGGTAAAGGTATCCTGTTCATCTCTCACCGGGGCGAGGTATGCCCCAGCGGCTTTCTGCCCATCTCGGCCGGCAACGTGCGGCGCGATTCGGTGGTGAGCCGATACCGCGACTCCCCACTCTTCCGTTCCCTGAGAGACCCTTCCGCGCTGCAAGGCAAGTGTGGCCGCTGCCCTTTCAACGTGATCTGCGGCGGGTGCCGGGCGCGGGCCTACGCCACGACCGGCGATCCCCTGGCGGCCGAGCCTTACTGCGTCTTCCAGCCCGGCGAAGCGGAATCCCACGCCGCCCAAACAACGGAGCGCTGAGCCGAAGTCCTCGGTTTTTTTACCCCCGGCGTACGACTACCCAGCCGAACTCATTGCTAGGAGTTGGCATTGCGAACGGAGCGAGGAACCTGAGCGTAACAATGAGATTCCTCGTAGCTCCACCCCGCGACTTGACCTCCTGTAGGAATCAAGTCAACTGAGTTCTAGGCCGCATAGATGTAGCTGTAGCTGGGGCTTGTAACCTTGCCGCCATCCACGATGAGGCAGTCCCGGTCGATCGGTTGCCCATCGAAGAAGTTTTTCAGGCAGTCGTAGATTCCATCCGCATAGCGCTTTTGCGCCTCCAATGAGGTTCCGGAAACATGGGGCGTCATAGCGTGATTTCGCATCTTCCGCCACGGATGGTCGGCCGGCGCCGGCTGGGGATACCATACGTCACCCGCATATCCGGCCAAATGGTCTTTCTCCATCACTTCTACGAGTGCATCCGTGTCGACAATCCGGCCCCGAGCCGTGTTGACCAAGTGGGCTCCCTTCTTCATGCCATAAAGCCGGTCACGGTCGAACAGCCCTTGAGTCGCCGGGGTGAGCGGGATATTGATACTTACCACGTCGCACGAACGGACGAGGGTATCAAACTGGGAGTAGCGGGCGCCAAGAACTTGCTCCTCGGCGGTGCTCAATCGTCGAGAATCGAAGTAGTAGGTGTGAACATCGAAGGGTTTCAGCCGGGCGGCCACTCGCTGCCCAATCCGTCCCGTGCCGACAATGCCGACGGTCTTGTCTTCTAGGTCGTGGGATTTCCCGGCGATCTTGCCGATGTCCCAGCCACCTTCGATCACTTCGTGATAGGCGGGGACGTAGTCGCGAACCAGGATCAACATCTGCATCACGACGTGCTCGGCTACACTGACGACGTTGCTGCCGGTAACCTCGGCAACGGTGATGTTCCGCTCCGCGGCCGCCGCCAGGTCGAAGTGGTCGGACCCGACTCCCGCCGTTAGAAGGAGCCGGATGTTTGGCGCTCGTTCAATCCTTTCGCTGGTGATGTAGGCAGGCCAGAATGGAGTGGCGATCAGGATATCCACATCATGTAGATGCTGCTCCAACTCAGATTCCGGGTCAGTTAGCGCGACAAGCTCGTGTCCGCGAGCCTCCACCATCTCGCGAAGTCCAAGCGCGTTTTCCGCGCAGCCGAGCAGTTCATGGTTTTCCTTCGCCGCGGAACCGCCTGGGTAAAGAACGGCAACGATTTTCATGGTCTACTCCTCCTTACAGGTTCAAATCTCGCTTCGGGTTTGTATCGTCCGGTCGTCCCGGTTTTGAATGAAGGGTTTAAGGTGCCTGCGTTGAATCCGGCTGGGCCTTGGCGTCGTCGGCTTCCCTCCGGGGAATTTAGCTCTTGCGCCAAGGCCTGCAAAGGTTAGATGCACGCGGGGGACAAAGGGTGGCATGAATATGATTCGAATCTGTAAGCTAGAGGCTTGATCGCGATGGAGTGATGGGTACGTGAGCGTACGGGTACTGAGAGTGGGACCGCGAAAAGCCGCTGCCCAAGTTTTGGCCGCTGCCAACTGGGTTTCCCATTCGAGACCGATCGCCACCAGAGCCCGCGACCGGCAGTGACTCCGGCCCAAAGTGCCAGGCGCATCAGGCCCCGATCATGCGAAGTTGCCGGGGTGAGAAGGTTTGGTTCAGCCGCAAGAGGGCCGATTGGAAGTGGTATGAAGAGCAGTGGGCGGTCAGAACCGGGCCAATAATGATCACCATTGGGAATGACTGGGGGCTTTTTATCGTGGTCAGAGTAGTATAATTGGAGCCTCAGGAACACGGTAGTCGCTTAGCTATTTCTACCAATCATGCGGGCGCGCCCGGTGCCTTCAATTGGTCTCGATGCGCCCCGCACTGGGGGATGGGGTGGGAGTTGCGAGCCTGGTTTGGCGGAGGCAATTGACCAATGAAATACCCTGCTCTACTTGCGAGCTTGGCTACTCTCCTGATCATGGCCGCATGTTCGAGCGGAGGCGCGACCTCCACCCCTGTAATTCAGGCCACATTCGCGCCGGCCGAGCCTACCGCGACTCCAAGATCGACGCCAAATATCGATGCGACAGTCGAAGCGCGCCTGCAAACTGCTATCGTCAGCCGTCCCACCGCGACTCCACTTCCGGCTCCGACAATTGCCGCGACCTCAACCCCGAAGCCGACTTCGATTCCGACTCCGATTCCGGCCTCGACCACCCTTCCCCCAATCCCGACTCCACCACCACCTCCCACGTCAACCCTGGCTCCGGCTCCCACGGCCACCCCTCTACCGCCTCCCACGCCGGTTCCTACCGCTACGCCCGCGCCAACCCCCACCTCCGAACTCTCCGTCACCCTGTCGCTGGAGACCAGCGGAAGGGCCAGCAAGGTGGCGATCACGGGCCGAGGCTTCACCCCCACCGGAATCGCGACAATCAAATACGCCGGCAGCATTGTCACGGCCAGCAAGACCGACGTCAACGGCGTCCTCGCCGCCATTTTCACCGTACCGCTTTCTGCGGCGTTTAACTCCCCCCACGTGGTGGAAGCCATCGATGATGCCACGGGCCGCACGGTGTCGGTTGACCATTTCGTTCCTCCTCCAAGCCTTTCGCTGGAGCCACTGCAAGGATTTCCCGGTACGCCTTTCGATATGATAGGCCAGGGCTATCCACCGCTCGCCACGGTGAGACCGATACTCTTCTTTGGGGCTGACGTTTCAGCTTATCCTTACACTGCCGTCGACAGCACCGGGGCATTCGTGATCGAACTGATTGCTCCAAGCCTATCCAGCCGTGACTATACAGTCTCCGCCACGGCGGAGGACGGCGTGGCGGAGGCTTCATTCAAGATTCTCCCAGCAAAGCTTGGGTTGGAACCGTCGGCTGGCCCTCCGAACACCACTGTGATCGTCAACGGGTGGGGCTTCCCCGCTTCGTCAGAACTGGCGTCGCTGGACATGGGTGGCGTGGACATTCTGGCAGGCGCCGAGAGTCAGAGGGCCAACCTTGGTCTCACGACTACCGTGTGGGGAGAGTTTGAGGTGGAGGTAACAGTCCCGGAAATATCTTCCGGGGCCGCTGAGGTTGTCGCTGAAGTAGCCGGCGTCAGCGCTAACTCGATGCTAACTGTCCCACTGGTCGTCATCGATCTGACGCCGGCCGAAAGCCCCATGTTCGGCCCCGTGACCATCAGAGGCAGTGGATTTCCTGCGTTTACTCTGGTGACATCGATCAATATCAGGGATGTTCCGCTTCTGGGCAGCCATCGCCTGGAGACGGATGCAGACGGTGCGTTTTCGCTGGGTGCGGTGGTACCTGCGTTCTCCCCCGGGCCGGTACAGGTGTCTACGACGGTGGGTAACATTTCATTCACCACCGATTTCGTGGTCACGCCCTGACCTTGTTTGTCTGACCCTCCGGCTGGTCTTCAACGGCGCGGGGACCGTCCATCCGGTCGTGCCATCTGTCGTCCACCATCGACAAGCTCACCTCGCGGGCCATGGAGCCTTGCCAGATCTGGGGAGACAAGATTGCACTCAGCGGTTGACCGGGAGATCAGAGATCTCATTGGCAAGAGCGGGCGGACGGACGGGCGCATTACGTTCGCCCAGTTCATGCGGGCCTGCCTGTACTCGCCCAGTGGAGGGTTTTACTCTTCCCGGGGCAACGGGATCAACGCGCACTTCGGGACCTCGCCCACGAGTCACCCAGTATTCGGCGCCCTGATCGCCCGGCAACTCGAGGAGATGTGGCACCTCCTCGGAGACCCTTCCGTCTTCCACGTGATTGAAGTTGGCTCCGGCGACGGCGCCCTGGCTCGGTCCATCGTCGACGCTTGCCGGCGCATGGCCCCCGGCCTGGCCCAGACGCTTTGCTACGTCGCCGCGGACTACGAGCCGTTTTGGGTCCAATCCACGGACCACACCTCGGGTTGGGACAGCGGGACTGGAAGTATGCCGGGCCCCGGCGGGCAAGACACGATTTCGGGGGCCCAAAGGGTCAAATCCCAAGGACTGGAGGCGTTCCGAAATGTTGTTGGCTGTATCCTTTGTAACGAGTTGCTCGACAACTTCCCCGTCCACCGGTTCGCCATCCAGGGTGGAAAAGTTAAGGAAATTTTCGTCACTTTGGCTCGAGGGAAGCTCACAGAAATCCTGGACGAGCCGTCCTCCCCTCGTATCGAAGAGAGGCTGGACAGCCTGGACCTGTCACTGCCTGAAGGGTATCGGGGCGAAGTCAATCTGGCCATGGAGGACTGGATCAGTCAGATCAACACGACCCTGGATCGCGGGTTTGTTCTCACCATCGACTACGGCCAACTGGCCGCCGATCTCTATTCGCCTCAGAACTCCAACGGTACGCTGGTCTGCTTCAACCGGCACGTCGTCGGCAACGACCCATATCAGCACATCGGCCGGCAGGACATCACCACCCAGGTGGACTTCACGTCTCTCATGCAGCTCGGCCGGCGGTGCGGTCTGGCCACCGTGGGTTACGCCCTCCAGCGCCAATTCCTGGCGAACCTTGGCTTCGCCTTGTTCCTCGACGCGCTCCAGACGCAAGGCCTGTCCGACGCCCGAATGGAATTGAGCCGTATGGCCATGATGACTCTGGTGGATCCGGATGAGTACGGCGACTTCAAAGTGCTTGCCCAGGCCAAAGGGATGGGGCCGGGCATTGAGCTGCTCGGATTTGAGGGCCAGGGATCTTAGCGGGTCCACCGTTCAGCCTGGTTTCACCCGCGGCGCCTACGGCGTCTCTCGCAAATGCTATTTGATTGGCTTAACTGGGCGAAATTCCCTCACGACCCCCATCTTTCTGGCCCTCGGCGGGATGACGGATCAGGAACGACGCCGTTTGCGAGACTCAAGACCAGAAGTACGAGAAAAGAGGCACGAAGAACGCCCGGTGGCTTGTCGTCTCCTTTCATGGCGACAGGCCTCCGGGCGCCTAATCGGCCCGCTACGTTGGATTCTAGCTAGGGTGTTTGCTTAGCATGATGAAGCCGTTGCTGTCGGGCGTGTTGCAACCCGCGAGGGCAGTGTCAGCCCGCACCGTCACCTGCCGGGCCCCCGCCGTTCCCCGAAGCTGCTCAATGCTATCGGCGTAGAGGACGGCCCGGTTGCGCCCGGTCCCGTTGTTTCCTCCGCTGGAAAGGAAGGGGTGCGGGCCTTCGACCCTGATGTCATCGGCATAGAAATCGTGGGCTTCTCCCAGCTTGACACCGTGCCACTGGAAGGCCTCCAAGAACTGCTGAGTGAAGGTGAGGTAGCCGTCGTAGGGATTGAAGATGTCAACGTCCGCGGGGCCGAGCCCGGAGCCCTCCCACATTCTTCGTGCTAGGCTGGCTGTCGCCTCTTGGTGCTCCTCCAGGGTTGCCATAGTGCTCCGGCCCCGCTGAGTGGTCTGCGCGTGGTTCAGGACGTAGACCGGCTTCTGCCTCAGGTCCTTGGCACGTTCGGCGGTGGTGAAGATGAAGGCCGCGCAAGTATTGACCGGCCGGTCACAATCATAAACAACCAACGGTTCCTCGATCAGGCGCCCGTTCAAATAATCCTCGGTGGTGAGCTGGTACGGCTCGTACAGGGCGTAGTACCCCCAGGGGGTCATCAATCCGTTTCTCCGCAAGTTCAAACAGAGAGGGGCCAGCCCGTCATGGGACTTACCGTACTTCTTGCAATACTGCAGGAAGGTCACGAGATTGTTGAACATTGCGCCGCTCTGATAACCCCACGGAAGGGTATAGGCGTTGGGCCCGGCAGCCTCCTGTCTGACGTTCACGGGACTGTTGTGCCCGTACCGGCCGGAGAGGTTGACCATCGGGTACCACACCAGGGCGGTCTCGCACAAACCGTCACCGACGGCCTGGGCAGCCTGGCCCATCATAGGGCCGATGTAGGGCGCGTCGGATTCGAGATACTTCACGTTCTTGAGTCCCAACTCCCGCTGTATCCACTCCGCTGAAGCCTTGATCAGGCCATCTTCGGTGTCGTAGGGCGGGTCGAAATAGGGCCGAGGCGCCCAGGTCTGCTCCGAGCGGGTCTCCGCGCTGGTAATGAGCCCATCAATGTCGCCCAACGACAGGCCCGCGTCCGCGATCGCCTTCAGGCAGGCCTCCTTGGACAAGCCGCCGCAGCTCCGGTCCATGGTCACGCCGTCCCAGCGCCGATCCATGTGGGATTGGCCCCAACCTACGATGGCGACCTTGCCCCGGTGCTCCCAGACTCCCGGCCCTTCACGATCTCTTCTCCAACTCGTACCACTAACCATTTCCGCTCCCTCATTACCTCTGAGTCTGTTCGCCGTTTCCGTCAGATCCGTGGGTCAGGCGACCACCTGCCACTCATGGACCATCTGGCCGTTACTCGTCTCTTCAAAAATCATCTTCACCGGGGCCCCAACGGGGACTTCGCCCGCCGGAGTTCCGGGAAGGTTCGACAAAAAGTTGATTCCAGGGTCCTCGTCCAGGGTTATCACCGCGAAGTTGATCGGCTGCGCCCCCCGGAACCCCCGGATACGGGAGTCGCGGATTACGAAGAACACGTCTATGTGTCCCTTTCCAGGCACCTCTTTCCAAGCCATATGGTCGGCTGAGCCACACTTCTTGCACTTCTCGATGGGCGGATAATGCAGCCTCTCGCAACCAGTGCAGTTCTGCAAGACCAGCCGCCCCTCATTACAGGCGTCCCAAAAGGGCTTGGTCAGCTCATTGGGAACCGGGGCGGGTCTCTCCAGGCCTGGGATCGTTGACATGGTCCTCCTCCCTTGTGGGGTCTTGCGCACGGCGCGTCACCGTTGACGGCCCAATCCGGCGCGAATTATAGGCAAAGTACGGTTGCTGGTCAAGGATGCGGGTCAACTCCAGGTCATTTTTTAGTCCGTCCCGGCGAGGGTCACGAAGCAAGATCGAGGGCAGCTTATTTCAGATACAAAAAAGTGTTGGCCGGCTTGATATGTCCTCGCGAGGATTGGAGGAAAAGCAATCTCTGGGGACGAGAGAGACTTCTGAAGGTGCCTCTAATCCTGCGTCGTTCTCCCGTTAATCCATGGCTCGGTAACGCCGGCATCCATCCAGACGAAATGGAACCCTGCTTCCAGGGCAAACTGGCGATCCAACTCCGTATCGCCTATATGGTAGTACTCCTCAGCCGGGAAGCGAGACTTAATGTCTGGGAGACTCTGTTTATGCGATACAAAACTCACCTGGATGCTGTATTTGTCCCAAATGGCCTGCTGTACTGGAAGCGGACGGTCTGAGGCGCTACCGATAATGCACCCGTGAGCCTCAGCCTTCCTCACCATGCCCATTGAAATAGGCCCCGGTGGATCTCCTGCTTCTAGCGTTCCATCTATATCGAAACTGACCAGTATTGCCAAATATGCCCTCTCTTCCCGGTTATGGCTCGGACACGATCGCCCAGGTAAACCTTTAAAGGCCCAAGAGACGAACCCAAAACTCCATGCTTGTAACTGGACCGTTTGGAACGTCGCATTGAAACCCTTTTACGGCCTGCCAAAGGATTCCCGCATGAGCTACCCCCAGCCCTGCAAGAGCCGAGGAGGATAATGTTGAGTCTAACACCGATGTCCAAACCATTGTCAATTTCGTCTCCGCCGTGAGTCACAGGTAAGGCGACAAACGAGTTCAAGACAATCGAGGAGCTAGGACAGGAGTCCGTGGCAATTGGTGGCTTCAAGTAGAGGGAAGGCGAACCTCGCCAGCGACAAGAAACACCCCGCAGGGGGATCTGCAGGGATACGCCTTGAGGAGATCACACCGGGAAGGGGAAGGTCAACAAGTGCGAACCCGGGATGCACTGGGATATTACGTCCGGTAGAGCGCCCAGCAAGTGCCGACCGCCTTCTTGGAGGAGGAGGTAGGCGCGCGCCCGGGCCGCCGCCTTCACCAGTGAAATGGACCTCACCAACCGGGCAGGCTTGAGGTAGCCTTTCGCAACGGCCGCCCAGGGCTCCTATAACAGCCGCCGGCAAATCGTCGACACTATTTGCAGGTGCTGACGGTCAAACGTGGCGGCCTTGCAACCTCACTGCAGACCTGGCTCCGCCCGCCAGTGCCTCGGTTGAGGGACTCCTGCGGAGGTGTTCCTGGAGTTATTTTCGACCGTTCCCGTGGCCCTCACGGAACCTGATCACTCCGCTTTTCACAAATAATATATATTGCTAATTGAGATTAAGGAACTTTCGCATGTTTGTCAATGTTTTGCCATTTGTCACAGGTATACCGTTGTCACTCGGCCACTGTAATGAGCTTCACAATGTATGTTTCGCAATAATAGTAAGTGATTCGTATTATTGCTTACCGATGGGTCTACTTCCTTCGTCCTCGTGACCCGTCCCGATCCTCTTTATTGTTGATCCGGCCTCAGGAGCGGGACGCATATTTAGCCACCCGTCCGAATTTCCGGTCCACCTCGCTAGAAAGGAGATCGCCTTGCGCCGTAGCCACGGAAGGCGCATAATCCGGCGAGTCAGATGGCCTTGTTTTCGGGTCGACGTTGAAGTGTCCCAGGCTCGCTCGGGCGCATCACTGACCAACTGCTGAAGCCAGCATTGACCCGCCTCATCAAAGATGCGTGAGGGCCCTATTCCGCCGATCATCGGAACGGGCCGCCCTCGGTGAAAAGCGTTGCCCAAGGAGGCTCCCATGGAGCTTGCCGGCCAAGTTGCTGTTATAACGGGAGCCGGACGAGGGATCGGCCGCGCGATCGCCCTGGCTTTTGCCAAGGAGGGCGCCGACTTGGTGCTGGCTTCCCGGGCCGAGCAGGCGCTGCACGAAACCCGTAGATCAATCGAGGAACTCGGGCGGGAAGGGCTTGTCGTGCCCACGGACATCAGCCGGCCCGCCAGTGTACAGAACCTTGCAGAGCAGACGCTGGAGCATTTCGGCCGCGTGGATGTCCTGGTGAACAATAGTGGGGTCACCGGTCCGTCGTCTCCTTTGTGGGAGATTGATCCTGAAGATTGGGAGCAGACCTTTGCGGTCAACGTGACCGGCACCTATCTTTGCTGCCGGGCGTTCCTTCCCTCTATGATCGAGCGGCGGTCCGGATCGGTGATTATTATCGGTTCCATGACAGGGAAACGTCTTTTGCGGGGACGGACTCCGTACTCGGCGAGCAAGATGGCTCTCGTCGGCCTAGCGAGGACACTGGCCCTGGAGACCGGCCCCTATGGCGTCCGGGTGAATGTGATTTCTCCGGGAGCCGTGGAAGGCGAGCGCATCGAATGGGTGATCCGCAAGCAGGCGGAAGGCCGGGGAATCAGTCGTGATGAGGCGAGGCAGGAGTTCGCAAGGGAGTCCCCACTGGAGCGGCTGGTCCCGCCCGACGACGTTGCCGCGGCCGCTGTTTTCCTGGCCTCAAGCCGGGCCGGTTCGATAACCGGTGAGGACATGAATGTATCGGCTGGACTCGTGACCTACTGAGCACAATAGAAGAATGACGGAGGGACCGGCCAAAATCCGGTTGGGCTGCCCCGGTTATGTCTCGGTTCGAGCCGGTGTCGGCTGGATCAACGGGCGGGTGATCAGAGAGGTGAAGACCAGTGCCGGCACAGTTAACAGCAGGCCCGCAATGGCGTTGGCGGATATTGCTCCCCGAATGGAGAATACCGCGGCCAATGCGCCTATTTCCAGCGCGCCCAGTGGCGTGCCGACGCCGATGCAGAAACTGAGCAATCCCATCATACGTCCCCGCATCCCCTGGGGAGCCGCCAGCATGGTGATGGTGCTTTGCATGGTGCTGAACCCAGACTGACCTATCCCTCCGATTGCCCGGATAACGAAAGCCAGGGTATACCACGGCGACCAGACGAAGATCAAAGTCAGCGCCAGGACGGCCACCGACCCGGCCACGAAAACCCGTCCGTGGAAACGAACCCTACGGGTAATAGACATCAGGCCGGCGCCGCCGAGCTGGCCAAAGCCCTCGGCCGCTACCAACAGCCCCACCAGGGTTGCCCCCACCCCCAGATGGTCCCGGCCGATAGCCGGTATGAACTGCTGGACCGGAAATGCCAGGGCATTCATCAAGATGGTAACGTAAAGCAACCCCACGAGCATCGGGCTCCGGACCGCATAGCCTATAGCTTCGCCCAAGCTGCGCAAAACAGACACATCCAGGCGGCTGGTTTGCTGGAGTGGAATCCGAAGCCGCGCTACCATGCCCAGGTTGAGCGTGTGCACCGCCAGAACGACGACGTAGGCCCCCGAGAAATCCACCGTGTCCAGCAACACGCCTCCCAACAGAGGGCCGGCAATCTTGCCGGCGGTATTGCTGATCACGTCCAGAGAAAGGGCATTAACCAGTCTCCTTTCGCCGACTATATCCATGATGGCGGTGCGGCGAGAAGGGTCCTCTATGGTTTTGGCGGCGCCTTGCACGGTAATAGCCAGGAATACGTGCCATGGTCTGAGCAGATCAAAGTCGAATGCAATCACGTAGAGGATGAGGGCCACCGTCAAGGTTTTGACCAACTGGGCTGCAAACAGAATTCGGTGGCGGTTGACCCGGTCTGCCAGGAGGCCGGAAAATAAGGAAATCAGAGGCCTGGGAAGGTTATTGAAGACCAGGACGAGGCCCAATTGGAGATAAGAGTCGGTAACCTGCAGGATTAGCCAACTCAGGACCAGCAGCTCCATGCGGCGGGCAAATTCATGAAGTGTGCCCACCCACCAGATCAGCCGGAAATCGGCATTTCGCAGGACGGCAGAGACCGGAGAGCCCCCGCGACGTTGTGGCTCCAAAGGAGCGGACCTCCGTTTTCAGGCGACCCGGCCACCGACTTTACATTGATGGGCCGCTAATATGCATCAGTCTCGCTAGAAACTCGCGGTGGGTACACTCGGTCCATCGGTTGTCATTGCCCTCTTCCGCTGTCCCGCATCGGCCAAAGAAGATATTCAGGCTCCCGTATCGGATGGCGATGGTAGCGGGTTTGTTAGCCTTCCGGCGAAGTTAGAAAAGCCAGTGGCGGACGTGGTTTCGGTCCAGACCGGCCGAGCTGGGTGGGCCGAAATTTCAGGCGAAGCCGGGAAGGCCGCGGCCGGAAGAAGGCCCATGAACAACCCGCTTGAGCGCATCGGAGACCATGGCAACTCTCCCGGAAAAAGCTGCCTGCCGCTTTGCAAACATGCAGCAATTTGTCAATTGGTGGCAACGAAGGGATTCGAACCCATGACCTAGCGCTTATGAAGTATTCACGTAAATGCGAACTAGACAGTGGTAAGTATCCGTATAGATCGCTGCCTACAGCAGTTGCGAATTAGACCAATTAGCCACACATTCAAAACCCAGCCTGCCCTGCTCAACACTGCCATTCTACACTACTAGTGGCCCCGGCGGCTTCGTTTCGAGAAATCCAGCCTTCCCGGCTCGATTCTAACAGGTTGTCGGCAGTTCTTCATGGCTGGTACGATTCAGACACCTTGCAACTGATACGGCCTCATTGCCCATCGCTGGCCGCTTAGATCCAGTCCCTTTTTGGACTACTACCACCGGCTGAAGCGGGGTGACCCGGTGATCACCGTCTCTGGGGATTGCAAAGGGCACCAGGGCATCATCCATAGCGGTGTGTTCCAGTGGACCAACCCGAGATGATCGTCACGCGGTCCCCGCGCCGGGATCGACGGTAGTGCCCATCCGAAAACGCTATCGAAGGCTCCCGCTACCCGGCGAGCGGCGGATCAGAGGTATCGTCGCCGACCTGGAGCACCAACTGGGCAGCGGGCCCAGAGGCCTCAGGCCAGCCAGCAGATGCTCAGGACGGAACTCAGAAGCCCGGAGACAAGCCCAGGGAGTATGGGGCATATGGAGGGTAGGCGAGGGTCCCGCGGGTGTTTACGGCAGTTTAGGACGTGCTTTAGAGAGATCGTCTGTGTGGTCCCGCCCGGCAGGACGTGGGCCAGCACATGCCGCATCACCCGGGTCGAGATTCGGACGACCCTCTTACCTCGGGCGGCGACGACTCCTCCTCCGCTGTCTGGGTCCCGGTTTCGCTGACGTCCTACCCCTGCCCGTGACGGGCAAGAGGGTCGCGCAAAATGTCGCCGTCAAGGGAAAATGTCAGGGTTTTCGGTCAAGGGATTATGTCAGTTGCGTTTACTC
>JASLXV010000009.1:0-52436 GCA_030740155.1 Dehalococcoidia bacterium
CCGGCCGTTCACGTCGATACCCCGGAGGCGCCGAGTACTTGAGCATCTTGCGCACTGTGTCCCGGTGCAGTCCGAATACCCGCGCCGCCTCACGAGCACTCATCCCTTCTACGAAGCAAGCCCTTCGAACACGTAGGTACATTCCCAACTGGTACATCCAATCCACCTTCAATCAGGTTCTGTCGTTCCTGATTGAAGGCGACAGGCGGTACAGTTTTCAAGCGCCACATCTCAGCACTCGACCGCCCTGGTGGCACATTATCTCTCCGCCCTTTACACGTCGCAGAGATCTGGTTAAATCCGCTGTTGAACTTTATCAATGGCGAGGGACTTGTCACGGCCTCTCCGAATATTTGCGAGTGCACACCGGTACGGAACCCAAAATCACCGAGGACTTCGGAGGTGTCCCCCTAACCGGGGAAGCTCGGTTGGGTCGGGATACGGTTTTGGGAGGAGGAAGCCAGAACACTTTCAGTGTGATATTGGAGTTGGACGGCCCGAACGCAGTGGACGGAAATAAGGTTAGGGCTATCATTGAGGCGGAGAAACCCGCCCATACCACCTACAGCCTAGAATTGATCCGGACAACTACTAGGACCCGACAAAGAACCTCGGGTTAGCTTTCCCCAAGAGCTTCCGCTATCAGACTGCCAAGAATATCGGTGTTGCGCCAGTATTCTTGGCGGAATTTGTTCTGAATGAGACCGGGGTGCCCGCAACCTCTGATCCTGCAAACTATCCTCTTCACTCGCTATTTTCGCAACGTCGTCACCCATTGCGACCTGAGAGGCAATTGCGCCGACTAGTAGGCGTGTCGGTTGGCCGTCCGTCGCGCCGCCTGACACATCGAGTGTTTGGGCTACAGGGTAATCATGGAGAGGACTCGAGAACTATTTCCAAGGGGATTTTCTGGGCCTATTACTCAGTCAATCTTGAACTGGAGCACCCGGGATTCCTCATACGCCTACGGCTGTTCGGAATGACAACTCCCGGAGTGATTAATCCTATGGTTTGAGGTCAACGGAGCTGTGAATTAGTAATAACTCTAACTAAGAGTTAACTGAGGGAGACTGAGCTGGACCCGGTTTTTCGAACAACTAGTTAACGGGGTTTTCCCCGGAAGCACCGTCAGGTGCTAGTCCCCCTAGCGGGTGGGCCGGTTCCGAGCGCTTTCGCAACCGGCAATTCCATAGTACCGTGGCTCCGTAGTATTTGGAGGTGAGGCATGAATCTGGAGGCGAATTTCGCCGGCGGCAACGGCATGGCTCTTGAGGGGCTGAAAATCCTGGACACCAGCCAACTCTTTGCCGGGGCTATGCCGGCAACTCTTATGGGAGACTTTGGCGCCGAGGTGATCAAGGTCGAGCACCCAAAGTATGGCGAAGACCTGCGGCATTGGTGCCCACATGCTCGTGGCACAGGGTAAAGCCCAGGTCTTCGAACTTCACTGGCCCTAGAACGGTATTTACAGTTGCCAATGCTGTCGCCTCCTCACCTGTGCTGACTTTAACATTCCAATTTCGTCAAGGGCAAAACCAGGATCACTCCGTTGGTATGATTTCGTTCCTAGCCCGGTCTTTATTTATTCACTGATGCCTCAGGCAGAGTAGAATGTATTCCCGAGTCGTTCCCGGCTAAGCCCGGTTAGGAGGCGAACCCATGTCCCAGGTGTCCACGCAGTTAGAGGGATCCACGGCGTTCCTGAGCTTGGAAGGACGCACCGATTTGAACCTGCTAGGGTTGGAGCTTTTTCAAAGCCTGATCAATGGGCTCGACGAGGTGGCAGCCAACGCCGACGTCACGACTTTGGTGCTGCGGAGCGCCGGAGACCGAGCGTTTACCGCGGGGGTTGACCTCCGTGAGATGCGGGACCTGACGCCACAATCGGCCGAGGAGTTCATAGTTACCCTGCACCGGGCCATACGCCGGGTGCTGACCCTGCCCATTCCCGTTGTCGCCGCCATCAACGGCATCTGCTTGGGCGGCGGGCTAGAGCTGGTCCTGGCCTGCGACCTGCGCATTGCCTCGGAAGATTCCATACTGGGCCTGCCCGAGGTCCTGGCGGGGGTGCCCTCGGTCATCGAGGCGTCCCTCCTGCCCAAGACCATCGGGCTGGGCCGGGCCCGGCGGCTGATCATGACCGGAGAGTCCGTGACTTCCCAAGAAGCCCTGGACATGGGACTGGTGGACCGGGTGGTCCCCAAGAACGCCGTGAACGCGGCCGCACTGGAAGCCGCGGATAAATACCAGAAGATCAGCCCAAAGGTTCTTGCGGCTCAGAAGGACATCATCGTCAAGTGGCTGGAGTTGGGTGATGAGCAGGCCGCGGAATATAGCATCAAGGCCTTTGCCCTGGGTTTCACCACCGGCCATCCCCGTGAGGCAATGAGCGCGTTTCTAGAGAAACGGGAGCCGCGGTTCAATTCCTAGGGGTATAAGCATCCCTCCGCGAAACAGCCGGCATCGGTAGACCGGCAATTGGCCGCCCCCAACCGGCCTGCTGCTTCCTGATGACAAAATCAGCCGAGATCGCGCCGAGCCCGAGGTTCGATACTATGGCGCTTAGGAGTTGCCTTCATGGACGAAGAAGTGAGAGGGTTGCAGAGAACCCTCAGGGCTCTGGAGGAGGAGGCCGCCGAGAGCTTGGGGGACCTCCATGACCCAACCCTGGACAAAGTCCACGAAGATGGGCGCACCCTTCGCCAGGTCATCTACGACCTGAGCGACCATTACCGGGAGCATATAGAGCAGTTGCTCTGGGCCAAACGGGGGCGGAGCATGCCGCGAAGAGAGAGTAACCATGCCCTGGCGGAGCTTCAGGCGGTCCGCGCCCGGTTCGCGGCCAATTTCGCAGACCTGCGGGGTGAGGAGTTGGACAACCCCGGCGCCCCAGCCCAGGACTCTTCAACCCGGGACATCATCCTTCACGCGGTGGCGGAGGAGAGGAGCGCCCTGGCTATCATTCGGGAGACTTTAGGCCGGTAGAAGAAAGGCAAGAACCCGGAGACCGGCCGGCCGGTCCCCGGATAGGTTAGGCGCGAGGAGGTCCGCTATGGACGGCGAACTGCGGGATTTGATCGAGACGCTGGAAGCCCAGCGTCGCGAAGCCATGGAGCTTCTCCGGACCGTGACGGATGACCAACTCGACACGGTCTACACGGATGAGGATCCCTCAGAGGATGGACCGTTCACCATACGGCGCCTGATTCATCGCATATCGCTCCACCATCACGACCATCTCCAACACGTCCTCAAAGCCCGCCGGGCCTTGGGAATACCCCGCGGCGAGACCACTCGCACCCTGGCCGAGATGCAGGTGGCCCGAACGGAGCTGATCAACAACCTGGCGGACCTCAGCGGCGAGGAACTGCATCTCGACTGCTCCGAGGGCCAAGGCCTCGGCAACATGGAACCGCGCCGAGGGCAGGAGCCGGAGTACACCATACGCCGCATCGTGGAGCACGTCGTAGACATGGAGGAAATTCGGCTTAGGCACATCCGGCAGGCCCTTGAGGGCAGCCGGTCTAGCTAGGGGAGAAAACGTGGGACCGGAAGACGCGGTGGAGGCAGGTTCTCTGGCTGGCGGCGATCTCCATCCGTCAGGGCAGCCCTATCATTTCGGTTCCCCCGCTCAGCACCAGGGTCTCTTCTCGATCGACCCATTCACTCATCCCATCCGGCTTGATGGTATCAAGATACCTTGAGTACCCCGCTTCGGCATGGAAGTACAGCTCCGCCAGCCCGGCGTAGGTTTCAGCCAGAGGGTCGATACTGTGGCTCACCACGTACCGGAACCCTCCCACTTTTTCCATCACCGACTTCACGTTGGGTACGTGGGTGTTCAACCAATGGTGGTGGAACTTTTTGAAGTCTGAGCCCTCTCTGGCCTTCACCAGGAAGCTCACGCGGTAGAAGCCGGAGCGGGTGCAGGGGAATGGGGCGTTGAGGGTCAGGGGCTCCACTTTGAGATGCTCCGAGCCGTCGATCACGATGTATTCCGTGGTGGCCCAGGGAACATAGGGTTCCACATTCTGCTGGAAGGTGTCCGTTGGGGTGGTTGCGCTGGGGACGCTGGGCCTCGGCGGAGGCTCGTCATACCACAACTGGGCCATGCCATCCCAAACATGCTCACGGTTCTCGTTCGCGTCGAACAGGGTGACGATGTAGCGGAGCGCGTGGGGATTGCTTTGTACCGCCTGATCCTTCTGCCTCTGTATCACATTGGGCATGTGGTTGGCGAACCAATGGGCCACCAGCTCCTCTCGGGACGTCGTGGACCGGCGCTTGATGAGATAAAGCATTTTTGCCAGCGGGTTAGCCTTTGGAGGTACCGAGGTTGCCCGAGTGTTCATGGAAAGCGCTCCTGACCGGAGTAGAGTAAAAGACCGGGATTTCCTATCACAAAACGGGCGTCCGAAGCACGCGCCATCGTTGGCATTGGCGATTGTACGGACACCCTGGAACGCTGTCAAACACCCCGGATGCCCCCTGGTTTACGTGCCGGCTCAGCGCCTCGGGCGCCACCTCACAGTGCATCCCTCCCGCCATCCTTCAAGGCAGTGGCCGATGCTGCTTGGTGGGGTGACCCCGGTCGGTTGGACGGGATTGGGCCAGATCAGGAGAGAGTCCCGACAGGATCACTTGTACTCTGCGCCGGCGGTACGGTGCTCCATAATGTAGTCCCAGTCGTACTCGATGCCGAGGCCCGGTCCTTCAGGGACCGTCACGTAGCCTTCCTTGTCGATGCTGTCCAGGGCGTCGGAGTAACCGTGCTTGTACACCGGGGGATTGTACGGGCCGGCGTCCGGGTGCACCAGGCACAATTCATAGTAGTTGCTGTTGCGGATTGCCGCGATGCAGTGTCTCCGCGCGGTGTTGGAGGCGTGCAACTCCACGTCGAGACCTAACCCCTCGGCCGCATGGGCGATCTTCATTACTCCCGTGATGCCGCCATCGAAGTCCGGGTCGGCCCTCAGGAAGTCGGTGCCTCCGGCCAGAGCGAAGTCGATGTGCGGCTCCAGCATGCGGTTGAACTCCGTCATGAGGAGGGGTGTCCTGACGAGGTGCCGCAGTTTCTTGTGACCGAAGGCTGAGATGCCGGTGTCTTTGTAGGGGTCCTCGTACCAGTAGAAATTGGCCTCGTCCAGGGCCCGGCCCACCCTCACGGCGTCGGCGAGGGTCTCATACTTGCATCCGGCATCCCACATCAAAACCATCCTATCGCCAACCCGCGCGGCCACGCGTTCAATCATCTCGATATCTCTTGCTACCGGGCCATTCTTCCACGGGTGGATCTTGTAGGCGGGATATCCCATCTCCAAACAACGCTGGGCAAAATCGGCGTAAGCCTCCGGGGTGTCCAGGCCGCCCGGTGTGTCGTCACCGAAGTAGGTGCTGGCGTAGGTGGGAAGGCGCCTTCGATAGCCGCCCAGCAGCTGATATACGGGTGCGTCGTGGTACTTGCCCGCGATGTCCCACAGGGCGATGTCGATCAGTCCCACTCCAAGGCGGCTCACATTTTGAGTGGCCCTCTTCATATCGGTGTACAGCCGCTCCCGTTCTAGGGCGTTCTCGCCAAGGACCGCGCCGGCCAACATGCGGATGGCGGACGCGTCCACCATCCTGGAGTTGATGTACTCGCCGACGATCCCCGAATCGGTGTGGACCTTCAACGCCACGTTGGTGGTATGGATGGTCTCGCCGGGGGCGTACTTGGTATCGCCGTTGCGGGACCGCGTCATGTTTTGCACTTCGAACTGGAACTCATGCACTTCGATAGCTGTAACGATGGGTGGCTTTGCCATTCCTGCCTCCTTAGGTCCCTCAAATTAGGATGGCCCCGTTGAAAACCAGCGGCCCTCTTGAGCCGAAACTCTCTTAGCGGGACCATGGGGGTCCCCTGCCCCATGCCAAAGAGCTTCGGATAGTCAAGTTCAAGCGATGGCTATGATACCAATTACTGCTGCTTCAAGCACCCCTCTTTGTGCTGTTTCATGCTTGCACGCACCGGCTTGTGTTTCGTTCCGAAGCCTTGGCGAGGTGTCTTGCGGCCCGGAATTTTCAGCAACCGGCACTATCAGTGAGGCGGACTCGGAGGGCTCCGGAGAAGCAAAAAGGAAGCCGTCACGGGGGGCGGCAGCACCATGCAAGACCTCCGGTTATGGTGGCGGGCTGTTCGGGTTGGATGCCGGGTGTTAATATAGAGCGTCCACGTTGCCTGATTCCGGCGGGGGAGGGCCTGGCATTGAGAATCTATCTCAAAAGGTGGTTCGACAAGCTCACCACGAACGGGGCAAGAGCGCCCTATCCGTTCGTCCTGAGCCCGTCGAAGGACCGCTGGAGTCGGCACTAAGGGTTTTGAGATAGTTTCTAAGTGGACCGACGCTGAACGCAACCGGTGGCCCGCTCCCGCGTGAACCTGCTCATCCTGAACACGGCTAACGGCACTTGATGACCGACAGCACCCCTAAACCCGGCCTCTTCTACGGCTGGTACATTGCCGCGGCGTGCCTTTTTATCGCCTTCTCCGTGGTGGGGACCCGCCAGGCCATTGGCGTTTTCGTCGTTCCCATGAGCGATGATTTTGGCTGGGACCGGACGACCATGTCCTTGGCCGTCGCGATGGGCGTCCTGGTCAACGGGTTGACTCAGCCGTTCATGGGATACCTCTTCGACCGGTTGGGGGTACGCGTGATCGTGGCCAGCCTGATCGTAGTTGGCCTGGCCACGGTCTCCCTCGCTTTTACGTTTCACATCCTGTTCTTTGCCTTCGTGTTTGGTGTCGTCGCCTCCACCGCCCTGAGCGGTGCGTCGGCGAACAACACCGGGGCCTTGCTGGCCAGGTGGTTCCGGCGCCGGCTAGGCACCGTGGTCGGCCTGAGCGGCGCCGGAAGTTCCGTGGGCGGACTGGTGCTGGTGCCATTCGTCGCCTATCTGATGGAGGCCACGAGCTGGCGAGTAAGCTGGATAGCCATGGGCCTGATCATTCTCACCCTCTCGGTGCCTATGGCCTTCATGTTTCTTCGCGATGATCCCAGCAAGATGGGGTTACGACCCGATGGCGATCCCGACCCGCGCCGGAGTGGCGCCAAGGGCCCTGGTTACCAGGCAGCAGGCCCGCTGGAGACGGATCAGTGGACCAGGCCCTTCCGGTCTTCGCCCATCTGGCATTTGGCTGCCGCTTACTTCGTTTGCGGGTGCACCACCACGGCGATATCGTTTCACTTCGTGGCCTACGCCGAAGAGGAAGTGGGCGTGTCCGCCGTCACGGCTGCCTGGGTCTTCTCCTTCATGATGTTCCTAAACGTGGCAGGCAACGTCGTCGCCGGAATACTGGCGGACCGGTACCGGCGCAAGAACGTCTTGGCAGCCGGGTACTTCTTGCGCGGTTGCGCCTACGTCGTGTTGCTGGCGGTGCCGTCGACCGCAGGTTTGTGGGCTTTTGCTGCCCTCGCCGGGGTCGCCTGGGGCGCCACCGCCAGCGTGACGAAGGCCCTGACCGCCGACGTTTACGGTGTACGGGCCCTCGGGACCATATCGGGGATTTCGTTCGGCTTCCACCAGGTCGGTGGCGCTTTGTCGGTATTGATGGCCGGGGTTCTCCAAGACGTGACCGGCTCCTACAATCTCCCGTTCGCCATCGTTGGTTTCCTGCTGTTCCCGGCGGCCCTTTCCGCGTTCACCATCAAAGAGCAAAAATACTCGGTGCGCTACCAGGTCCATTCACCTCCGGCAGCCGCCCGCTGACCCGAGATGCCCCGGCCGGCGAGAACCATGGCTCAGCCAAGAACCCGACAGAATTACGTCATGGCGGTCGACCAGGGCACCACCGGGTCGGCGGCTTTGATCTTCGGCCGCGATGGCCGCGTGGTTGCCTGGGCCGAACGTGAGATCACCCAGCACTATCCTGAGCCCGGCTGGTCAAGCCATGACCCGGAGGAGATTGTTCAGTCGACCCTCGCCGTAGCCCGAGAGGCCATGGCTTCGGCGGGTATCGAGCCCCAACATCTGGCGGCCATCGGTATCACGAACCAGCGGGAGACCACGGTGGTCTGGGAACGTGCTTCCGGGCGGCCCGTGGCGCCTGCCATTGTTTGGCAATGCCGCCGCACGGCCCGGTTATGCGAGGAGTTGAAGGACCGAGGGATGCAGCCGAGGGTTCGGGAGCGGACCGGGTTGGTTATCGACGCCTACTTCTCCGCCACCAAAATCCGCTGGCTGTTGGACCACACGCCCGACGGTCAACGCCGTGCCGAAGCCGGGGAGTTGTGCGCCGGCACCATCGATAGCTGGCTTCTTTACCGGTTGACCGGCGGCAGGGTCCACGCGACGGACGTTTCCAACGCGTCGCGTACCATGCTTTTCAACATCCACACCCGGAATTGGGACATGGACCTGCTCGAGTCTTTGGGAATTCCCCGGTGCATGTTGCCCGACGTGCGGCCGTCCAGCAGTATCTTTGGCGAGACGGACCCCAGTTTGTTTGGCGCGGCAGTTCCCGTAACTTGTCTGGTCGGGGACCAGAGCGCCGCCTTGTTCGGCCAGGTTTGTTTCGAGCCGGGGATGGTCAAGAACACCTACGGCACCGGGTCCTTCCTGCTGATGCAGACCGGCGACCGGCCAGTCCCACCGGCCCCTGGTCTACTTACCACCATCGGTTGGCAGCGACAGGGGCAACAGACCCAATACGCGTTGGAGGGGAGCGTCTTCATCACCGGGGCCGCGATCCAATGGCTGAGAGACGGTCTGGGCATTATCGAGCGGGCATCCGACACAGAGGAGATAGCCCAATCGGTTTCGGATACAGGTGGGGTGTACTTCGTACCGGCTTTCGCCGGCCTGGGCGCTCCCCACTGGGACATGTATGCCCGGGGGACCATTGTTGGCCTTACCGGCGGCACGACCCGGGCCCACATCATCCGGGCAACCCTGGAGGCGATAGCTTACCAGGTCCGAGACGTGTTGGAGGTCATCAGGCCGTCCATCCAGTTGGAGATAACCCTGCTCCGGGCCGACGGCGGCGGGTCGGCCAACAGATTCTTGATGCAGTTTCAGGCCGACCTACTCGGCATCCCGGTGGAGGTACCGGAGATTGCTGAAACCACCGCTTTGGGCGCCGCGTACCTGGCCGGGTTGGCCGTGGGCTTTTGGGGCAGCCAGCAGGAACTGTCCGCGCAGTGGCGCTTGGATGCCCGTTACGAGCCCCGTATGTCTCGAGGGGAGGCGGACAAGCTCTACGCCGGCTGGCAGCGAGCAATGGAGCGGGCCCGGAATTGGGAAACGCCGGGCTGAAACCGGCCTGGCCTGGCAGCGCCCTCTCACACCCCTACCGCAACTCCAACAGGACCTGGCCGGTATTCACGCCCTGGCCTGGCTGGGTCCGGACCGCCCGCACCACGCCCGCGACCGGGGCGCGAATGCTTTGCTGTAGCTTGAGGGCTTCCATCACGCAGAGTTGGTCCCCCGCCGAGACCTGCTGGCCTACGCTCACCGCCACGGAGATAATCACCCCCAGCATCGGCGCCCGCACCTCCGTCACTTTCCCCACGGAGGTGCCCGCGGGGACCCTGGAAGCAGCCAATGGACCCGGGATCTCAGCGGCGGGAAGCCCTTCCACCTCTATCTCCACGGGCATGCCGTCCACCAGAACCCGCACCGGGTTGGTGCGGATATCGTCCATCGCGACGGCATACCACTGCTCCCCTATTTGGACCTTCATGTGTCTGGCCAAAGTCTGCTCCCGTTTCAGCTCAATAGGGAGATGAAAATGCCCGCCACCACCGCGGAGCCGATGACGCCCGCCACGTTGGGGCCCATTGCGTGGGCCAGCAGGAAGTTATCCGGGTCGGCCTCCTGGCCCAATTTGTGGGAGATGCGGGCAGCCATGGGCACCGCCGACACCCCGGCCGAGCCAATCAGCGGATTCACTTTCTCCTTCACCATTAGATTCATCAGTTTGGCGAACAGCACGCCGCCTACGGTGCCACTGGCGAAGGCCACCAGCCCCAGGGCAAGGATTGCCAAGGTCTCCAGCTCTAGGACCTTGTCAGCCGACAGTTGGGCGCCCACGGTGATCATCAGAAAGATGGTGACGACGTTCATGATCTCGTTGGAGGCGGCATGGCTGAGCCGGGGTACCGAGCCGCTTTCGGCGAACAGATTGCCGATCATGAACATTCCGATGAGGGGCGCCGCCTCCGGCACCAGGAGAATGATCAGGACCATCGCCACCAAGGGGAAGATCAGCTTCTCCTGCCTGGAAACCTCGCGCAAGGGCCTCATTACTATCTGGCGCTCCCGCTTGGTGGTCAGCAGACGCATCAAGGGCGGCTGGATGAACGCCACACTGGCCATGTAGGAGTAGGCGACTATGGCGGTGCGGCCCAGCAGGTGAGGCGCGAGGATCGCCGAGGCGAAGATGGTGGTCGGGCCGTCGGCCCCGCCAATGATCCCGATGGCCCCGGCCTCCTCTAAGGAGAATTCGAGGCCGAGCCTCGGCACCAGTTCCATGGCCAAGGCGCCCCAAAAGGCCACGAAGATGCCCACTTGCGCCGCCGCGCCCAGAAGCAGAGTCTTGGGGTTGGCCAGAAATGGGCCGAAGTCGGTCATGGCGCCCAGGCCCAGGAAGATCAGGGGCGGCAGGATGTTCCAGAAGGACAGGGCGAAGTGGAAGGTCAGACCGAGGATACCCGACTCCTGGAGCGCCCCCGGAGCCAGGGGATCGCCGGCCGCCAACTGGGTGAGCGCGTTGAGGGGCAGATTGCTCAATATGATCCCCAATCCGATGGGGAACAGGACGTAGGGCTCCGTTTTCCTGGCCACTGCAATGTAGATGAAACCCAAGCCCAGGGCAATCAGCAGGAGGTTGCCCCATTCCAAATGGTAGAGGCCGGTCTCAGTCAGGTATTGGTTGAGATCTGGCAAGCTCTCCTCTCTCGACTACGCGGAGGTATCTTGAGGTGCAGGCAGATGGCTCGTGGCCTCGTCCTCGGCCAGGGCCGCGCTCACGGCTATTGCCGCGGCCAGCGCCCTGTTGCGCCGGGCGCCGGCCGCTTCCGCGGCGGCCAGGGCCCCGGTCCTTCTCTGAACGAAGGGTATCCCGGAGACCCACTTCATCGCCAGGATCAGCATCATCAAAAGGACCAGGATCAGGAAGGTGGTCCCTACCCCTGCCACGGTGAGTTCCAGGGCCTCTTCCAATTCGGCGCTGCTCACAGACGATTCACCTCTTCTTTTCACACAAGGCCGGAAGCTCGGACGCCAAACCGGGCGCCAAACGATCGATTGTATAGTATGCTCCCGGAGGTGATGCTACAATACCCATACTTCAGGGAAAAGTCACCGCTAGCATTCCTCGGAGGGTTCCTATCATGCCTGGAACGATTGACTTGAACTGCGACATGGGCGAGAGTTTCGGCGCTTATAAACTGGGCCACGATGAAGAGGTGATCAAGTACATCACCTCGGCCAACGTCGCCTGCGGCTTCCACGCCAGTGACCCCACCTGGATGCGCTGGACGGTCCAGCTGGCGGAGGAGCACGGGGTAGCAATTGGGGCGCACCCCGGCTTCCCCGACCTACAAGGCTTTGGCCGGCGCAACATGGTGGTTTCCCCCGAAGAAGCCAAGAACGACGTGATCTACCAGATCGGCGCCCTGGCCGCATTCACCAAGACCAAGAAACTCCAGCACGTCAAACCCCACGGCGCCATGTACAACATGGCTGCCGGTGGCGGAGACCTGGCCAGGGCGATCTGCGAGGCCGTGCTGGAGGTGGACCCGGAGATGATCCTGGTGGTCCTGACCGGTACGCCCTGGGCTGACCTGGCCGAGGAGATGGGCCTGCGGGTGGCGCTGGAGGCCTTCGCCGACCGGGCACTGAACCCCGACGGGACCCTGGTCCCCCGTTCATTACCGGGCTCTGTTATCCACGACCCGGAGGAGTTGGTGGCCCGGAGCATCAAGATGATCACCGAAGGGAAAGCCACCGCCATCAGCGGCGAGGAAATCTCCGTCCGGGCCGACACCCTCTGCCTTCACGGCGACACTCCCGGCGCCGTGCAACTGGCCGCCGACCTCAGGTCCAAGCTGGTGGCCGCGGGCGTCGAGATCACCCCATTGAGTCAGTTGGTATAGCGAGGTCTGGTTCTCACACCCCGATGTACCAGCGCGCCAGATTCCTCCCCGCCGGCGACAAGGCCCTTGTGGTTGAACTGGGGGATTCCATCACCCCCGAGATCAACCGGAAGGTCCGCGACCTGCTGGCAGCCATCGAAAACCAGGGGATACCGGGGCTCGTGGACCTGGTACCTTCCTATCGCTCGCTGCTGGTCTACTACGATCCCCTGTGTTTGAGCCTCCCGGAGCTGGAGGAGCTGCTGAGTGCCCTGGAGCAGAACCTGGACCAGGCCGATCTGAAGGCGCCAAGGGTGGTGGAGATTCCGACCCTGTACGGCGGTGAGTACGGCCCCGATATTGGCCAGGTGGCGAAACACAATGGGCTGGCGCTGGAAGAGGTCATCCGGATTCACTCAGGCGCTGAATACCTGGTGTACATGATGGGCTTCACTCCCGGCTTCCCATATATGGGCGGCATGTCGGAGAGGATCGCCACTCCCCGGCTCCAGACGCCCCGGACCGCCATCCCGGCCGGTTCTGTGGGCATTGCGGAACAACAGACGGGCGTTTACCCCATCGAAAGCCCCGGCGGATGGCAGCTCATCGGCCGGACGCCGGTGCAACTCTTCGATCCCCAGCGGGAACCGCCGGTAGCGGTGACAGTCGGGGACTACATCCGGTTCGCTCCTATCACGGAGGAGGCCTACCATGACATCCAGCGGCAGGTCCGGACGGGGAGTTACCAGCTCACGACCCGAGACAGGCGGTAGTTGAGCCATGGACGTCGTCGAAGTTCTAGACGGGGGTTTCTTTACCACCGTGCAGGATCTTGGGCGGTACGGCTACCAGCGGTACGGAGTGCCCGTCGCCGGCGCCCTCGACCAGTTCGCGCTACGGGTCGCCAATGTGCTGGTGAGTAACCAGGAAGGAGACGCCGGCCTGGAGATCACGCTGGTGGGGCCTCGCCTCCGGTTCCTGGCCGACACGGTCATCGCCATCACCGGCGCCGGCCTGGACCCCCGGCTCGATGATGCTCCGGTAGCCATGTGGCAGGCCATTACCATGCCCCAGGGTGGCACCCTCTCCTTCGGCAGCGCCCAGGACGGTATGCGAGCCTACCTGGCCGTCGCCGGCGGCATCGACGTTCCCCAGGTGTTGGGCAGCCGCTCCACTTACACCCGTTCCCGCCTCGGCGGCCTAGAAGGACGGGCCCTGGCGCCGGGAGACCGGCTGGCCGCCCTCGGTGAGGAGCCCGCCGCTCGAGTGGAAGGCCGGAAGCTGCCCCGGGAGCAGATTCCCGCCTACGGGCAAAGTCACGTGCTGCGGGTGGTGCTGGGTCCCCAGGACGACGCCTTCAGCCAGGAAGGCCTCCGGACCTTTCTCTCAGCCGCCTACACGGTCACGCCCCAGTCCGATCGCATCGGGTACCGGCACGAGGGGCCCCCGATCCAGCACAAGGAAGGCGCTGACATCGTCTCCGATGGGATTCCCTTTGGCGCGGTGCAGGTGACGGGAGACGGGATGCCTATCTTGCTCCTGGCGGATCGTGGGACAACAGGGGGCTACACCAAGATCGCCACCGTCATCAGCGTTGACCTCGGCACCGTGGCCCAGGCCAGTCCCGGCGATACCATGTCCTTCCGGCCGGTGACCGTGGAGGTCGCGCACCAGGCTCTGAGGCAGCAGGAAGATGCGATCCAGCAGCTCATAAACACGCCGGCCACCGTGTTTGCCCGCCGGCGGTTTCGGGCGACGGTGAACGGTGATACCCACGACGTTGTCACCGCATTGGAAGAGGCCATCCCTCGCCCACCATGCCCGGATACCGACGCCGCGCCACCTCGCCGGATTGTCCGCGCCACTGTGGACGGCGAGACGCACACCTTTGAGGTGGAGGTCAGGGGCTTCGGCAGCCAGTGAGGCTTGGAAGCCGTCAACCAATGGGCGGGTCAGGAAGCCATCAAAACCGCGTTGCCTCGCTGGAGAAGGCCCTGGCAACAAGGAGATAGCCTTCTGGCTAGTCTAGCGTCTCGTAAATGGCATGGTAGCCGGCCCGTCATCCCGGCGAAGGCCGGGATCCAGCCAGCGCTTCCCTGGGTTCCGGCACCGATGCTGTCGGGAACGAATGCGCATTGGGAATTCTTACAATTTCTCCGAGGTAAGGTTGATCACGAGACAGTGCGTTAGTACTTCCTTAGTCGATGTTCGGCGTTACAAATACCTTTAGATGATCGGCATCACACTTACCGTTCGTGGTGAGCTTGTCGAACCACCGGCCTCACGCCCTTCGACAAGCTCAGGGTGACACGAAATATCAGAGCTGCCGCCTCGATGCTCCGGACTCGGATGATGGAGAAGTTTGGGGCTCCCGAGACCTCCACCCTTTCAAGTTATTTTGCCCCCGATTGTGTCCCATTCGCTGATTGTCTACATCGGACATACAGCTAAGCTGAGGTCTCTTGGCTTGGCCGCGCTAAGTCATTATTTGGCTTCTGCAATGAAGACCGGAATGACGCGATCGGTCTTGTCTTGGTACTCCTGATAAGGAGGATATGCTTCCACGGCGATGTCCCACAGCCGTTGTCTCTCGGCTGGATCTTCTACCTCGCGAGTCCGCATCGAATAAACTTCGGTCTTGTCGCGGATTTCAACATTCGGCTCCGCCTTCAAGTTGCGGTACCAGGACGGATTCTTTGGCGCTCCACCCTTGGATGCCACCAGAATGTAGCTCGTGCCATCCACGGCCCTCATCAACGGGGTCTTGCGGATAGCACCGGTCTTCCAGCCCCGGTTGGTCACGATTATGACCGGCAGGCCGGTGTCCCTCAAACTTAAACCGTCGGTGCCTCCGCTCCCTTCATACAGCTCAACTTGCTTCGCCACCCACGACCAGGGACTGGGAATGTACTCGCTCATGATTACCTCTACTTCTCGCGGATAGCCCGTTCAGCCAACCGCGGCCAAGCGAGCGCAGACGGATATTAACACCTGATGCGTTGATGCGCTACCAATTATTTGTAGTACGGCCCTCGATTCGCATTATGGGCCATTCGACGGGGGTGTTGGAACGATCTCGATACCCTGCCTCCGATGGTTGGCCACCGGAAGCAGGTGTCCTCCCATGTAACCTAAAAGCCTGAATTCAAGGCCCGAAGGCCCGGTCTTTAACGGCCCTAGCCATCCGCGGATAGTGGTGGCGAACTGGCTACGGCTATAATGGAGGGTCGGGGGACCGGCTCCGGATTTGGGCAGTCCGGTCCAACTGATCGGGTCCACTCCATACCCAGACCCAGATCGTAAGGTAATAGATGCAAGAAACACCGTCCACGCGCCCGTTGGAGAGCGTTACCGACAAGCAACGGCTCACCCTGCTGGTGGCAACCGTGGCAGGCCACGGCATCAAGCACATATTCAACTCAGCCTTCTTCATTCTTCTGCCTGAGATAAAGACGGGGCTTTTGTTGAGCAATACCCAGGTAGGCACGCTCTCAACCGTTCGCAACGTCGTCGGTGGACTGTTCAATTTGCCCGCTGGTTTCACCGCGGACCGGTTCAGCCGGAGGCGCGCCGAGATCCTGGGCCTTTCCATTGCCTTGGTCGGATTCTTCGCGATGTTGTTGGGGCTGGCGCCGAATTTTTGGGTGGCCATGGTCGCATCCGCTCTCATGACCGCGGCCATCGCCTTCTGGCACCCGGCTGCGATTTCCTCCCTATCCCGCCACTTCGCGGCTCGCCGCGGCTTTGCCATTGCGCTGCACGGCACTGGCGGCAGCTTGGGCGAAACAATCGGACCAACACTGGCGGGGGCGCTGATCATCGTTCTTGGCTGGCGGTTGGTTCTACAGTGGAGCGTGATCCCCGGCATCCTGCTCGGACTCCTGGTATGGTTTGTTCTACGCTCCGTCCCAACAGGCGAGTCCGCCGCCGCCAGCATGAAATCCTACTTGAGGGCCTTTCGGCAGCTTTTCCGTAACGGTCGGGTGCTCCTGGTGCTTCTCTTTGCGGGAGGATACACCGGAGGGCACGCCGTCGTTCTGACGTTCCTGCCCATCTATCTCCGGGAAGACGCGGGGGTTTCCAGCGTCGTCGTGGGCCTCTATCTGTCCCTCGCCAACGTGGGCGGTATCGTGTCGCAGCCCCTGCTGGGCTACGCGTCTGACCGCCTGGGACGGAAAGCGGTCCTGGCTCCAAGCCTCACCATACTCGCCCTCTCCACCCTGAGCCTGTACCTGGCCCCTCCGGGATGGATCTTCGCGCTGGTGGTGTTGGTCATGGGCGCCTTCGCGTTCCCGCTGATGTCCATTCATCTGGCTGCGGTAATGGACTTGACCGAAGGAGGCATCCAGGCGACTGCCGTCTCGTTGGTGTTCGGCTCGGCTGTGGTTGTCTCCGGTATTACCCCCACCCTCGCTGGGATCCTGGCAGACGCTCTCAGCGTCAAGGCCACGTTTCTCATGGCCGGTGGCATCTTGCTGGCAACTGCTCTGGCAGCGGCAGTCACGCGGTGGCAAGTGGTGCCCGCCGTGAGGGAGTGAGGGGGACCCGGAAAGGCGGGCAGGTCGCTAAACGAAAGCCGTGCTCCTGAGAGCGGATCGACGGTAAAGAAGGAACGAGACGTGGAGTGGAGGCGAAAGAAAGAAGGCGAACTGCTCGAGCCCAGGCCGGCGGCGTTCGTCCAACCTCCGCTCCCGTTAGTGTCGACGGTATAGCCTCCATAGACGCCCGGGTCCGCTACCACCGCGGGCGAAAAGTGATGACGATTTTCCGGCGGCTATCGTGGGACGACCGGAGAGCCTCGCCTAACTAACGCCCCGACTCGGATCGACCGGCTGGGACCACCTCGGTTGATGGGAATTGACTGCCTCAAGTGGGGGTGATACCGTTCAAACAATTACGAATGCATCATCAAATCGAGCGGACAATGCCTGATCAGGGCAGTGTCGAGCTGAGGGCTCACCAGCAAGGAGATGGCGCTTGAAAGTCACCGATGCCAAGACGTTTCTGGTCCATCCGGGCGTCGGCAAGAATCTCTGCTTCGTCAAAGTGGACACCGATGAGGGAATCCACGGCTGGGGGGAGTGCTACACCCAGGCCGACCGAGACCTGCAAATCGTGGCCCACGTGGACCAGATGAAGCGGTATCTGGTCGGCCGGGACCCCATGAACATCAAGCACTTCACGCAGATAGCCTACGACGATTTTGCCGGCCGGCGAGGCGCCATGGATTTCTACTCTGCCCTCAGCGGCATGGAACAAGCCATGTGGGATATCACCGGCAAGAAGCTTGGGGCCCCCGTCCACAAGCTGCTTGGCGGAGCCTGCCGCAGCCGGATACGAGTTTACGCCAACGGCTGGTCCGAGGGGGCCAAAGCACCGGAACCGCTGGCCGAGAAGGCTTCCCGGGTCGTAGAAATGGGGTTCACCGCCCTCAAATTCGATCCGGTTCCAGGGCCGTGGCGAACCTACATCAGCAAGGACGTGGAACAGCAAGCCATCGAAAACGTCGGGGCGGTGCGCCGAGCGGTGGGACCGGACGTGGATATCCTGGTGGAAATGCATCGGCGGCTAGCCCCGAGGACCGCCACTCGAATAGCGCGCTCCATCGAGCAGTACAATCCCTTCTGGTACGAGGAGCCGGTGCTGGCTGAAAACGTCGATGCCCTGGCCGCGGTAAAGCGGGAGGTTAATATTCCGGTAGTGACCGGCGAGGAACTCTACACCAAATTCGAGTTTCGCGAAGTCTTCGAAAAACAGGCCGCCGATATCATCAATCCGGATGTCTGTAACGTGGGTGGCATTCTGGAACTGAAAGAGATTGCCGCCATGGCCGAGGCCTACTTTGTGGTGGTGTCTCCCCATAACTACAACAGCACCACGATAGGGCTCGCCGCCACCATTCAATGCTCCGCCTGCATCCCCAACTTCCTCATCACCGAGTATTTTGTCAACCTGGAAAGTTTTGGACAGGCTATCGCGCTAAATCCCTTCGAGATGGTCGACGGATACATCCCGATCCCAGAAAGTCCCGGACTGGGCATCGAACTGGATGAGCGAGCCTTGGCCCTGTATCCCTACCAGCCTTTCCCGGCAAGGTCACCACGACAATACTACGAAGAAGGGCCCTAGCGAGGATCATCCCTTTCCAAATTGCCGGATGCCGGGCTGGCAATCTCATTACGAAGGAGCACGGCCGCCGCCGCCCGGATCGATGCGACGCCCGCCAGCGTCCGTGACTGCTGCCACGCTGTTTACCTTGCGGAACCGGGCTGCACCGCCACTCACGGCTTTGCGGCAACGAGGCCGGAGGTCAAGGCATACACCGGGGAGCGACAATCTGGGAACTGGCACGGGAAACCCCGGCCGGCCTGACCTGAAAGGAAGGACATAGCATGGCCGAGCGAAAGGTGTTGCTGACCGGAGCCACCGGCTACATTGCATCTCAACTCCTCCCCGTTTTCCGGGACCGGTACGAGCTTACATTGCTTGACGTGAGGGACGTGGACCGCGAAGGGAACCGGGTCTCGAACCTCATCACCACCGACCTGAGCGGGCCCGACCTCGGTAATTACGCCCAGCACTTCCGGGGAGTGGATACCGTGGTCCACCTGGGTTACAACCGCCGCCGCGGGGTGCCGCTGGACGACTTCTATGACGAGCAAGTGAACGTGGCCATGGCCTACAACGTCTTCCGGGCCGCCTACGAAGCCGGGGTCCGGCGAGTAGTGATGGCCAGCTCCAACCACGCCGCGGACTGGGACGAGCACGGCCTCATCCACGATCGAAGAATGGAGATGTTGGATCCCTATCAGCTTCCCCTTTCCGACAACTTCTACGGGTGGGCCAAAGCCACTTACGAGCACATGGGGTTCCTCTTCGCCTGCGGTGCCTTCGGACGCAAGCTGGAAGTGGTGATGGTGAGGATCGGCGCCCCCAGAGAGATAAGGGCCGAAGACTTCACCGGCGACCCCAAGGAATACAAACGAGATCTGGGAGCCTACATCAGCCCGCGGGACTTGCGCCAACTGTTTGCCAAAGCGATCGATACCCCAAATATAGAAGACCAACGTGGTATACCCTGGCTGGTGGTCTACGGCATCAGCGACAACATCCGCAGCTTTTGGTCTCTGACTAGCGCCCGGGAAGTACTGGGATACGGGCCCGAAGACGACTCCGAGGTGAAGTATGCTGAAGACATTCACCGATTCCTCACCGGGGAAGGCTCCGCAGGCGGTTTGGGCAGGGTAGGGACCTGAGCCGGCACCTGATGGCGACGGAGCAAAACGCCAAATCTGCCGTCATGGGTCCGTCATGGGTAAGGAAGCTCGAGCGAATCTGAGAGCAAGCAATCCATGGCGGGACTGAATGCAGGACAACTTCAACCTTCCGACGGCTTTCTCGCGCACCACTCGACATATAGCCAAATGTGAATCGCCCCTTTAACGTATAATGTCCCGCAATCGACCCAGGCAACCGGAGGGCAGGCGCAATGAAACTACTGGTCATAACTGGTGGCAGGCATCCTTATGGAGAATCGACGCCGGTACTCGAGGGGTTCCTCAAGGAAGCGGGGCATGACGTCACGGTCAGCGAAGACCCATCGGTGCTGGCGGATTCAGCGAGTATGAGCGCCTATGACGCCTTGGTTTTCAACACGCGGAGGGAAAACGCCGCCGATTTCGCCGAACTGGAACTGTCGCGCGGAGAACAGAATGGCATCAAGGACTTTATCCGGGGCGGCAAGGGCTTCGTTTGTCTTCACATCTCGGGGTGTGGTTCCGACTATTGGTCAGACTACCTTGAAATCACCGGCGGCGGCTGGGTATCCGGCACCAGCTACCATCCTCCCTACGGGAATTTCGCCGTGAACGTCAGCAACCCCGGCCACCGGGGCGTTCGTGGCGTGTCCGACTTCTCCACCGACGACGAGCTATACATGGGCATCGATTACCAGGAAGGGAATGATGTCTTCATCACCGGGACATCCGAAGGCGGCACCTATCCCTGGGGCCCCAGCCGGGCGCCCACCGATATGCCCGCCGGCACGTTCCCGCTGGGTTGGACGCGAAAATACGGCCAGGGCAAGGTCTTTACGCTGCTTCTGGGGCACGACCGCAGTAGCTTCCAGACCCCGGAGTTCCAGAAAATAGTGCTCAACGGGGTCGACTGGGTCACGGCCGCCTAGAATCCTCCGGTTGACCAGGGCAGCCATAGACTCCCAGCGCCACGCCGGGGAACTGTCAGCACCTTGGGTCAACATGCCGAGTGCTGAGAGACGCCTCAAGAGCCGAGATACCGGAAGCTGGCTGCCAGATTGTCGAAGACGTCCGGGGCCGGGGGTATCTCCATTATGGCGGGTCCGGCGTAGCCCTTGGCGTTCAGGATGTCCCGCATGCGCAGGCAGTTCAAGTCGCCGTCGTCCACGCTGCCGTGGGGTTCGCCGTTCCTGAGCTGTTTGAAATGGACAATCTTGATCATGTCCAAGGGCAGCGCATCCAGTTCTTCCAGCGGGTCGCTCCCGGGGAACCGCCTGAGCTGGTTGGTGGGGTCGGGACAAAGACCCAAATACGGCGCATGCGCGGGGGACATCCGGGCTCGCGCGGCCTTAACGAGCATGGCCAGGCTCCGGATAGGCTGACCGGAGTTCTCGATGGACATCACCACGCTTTGCCGGGCGGCCTCGGTTGCCGAAGCCGCGACATTGAGGGCCTCTGCCGGGATGTCCTCCGGCGACTCCCAGGGCGCGTCAAAGGGGCGCGGGTCCACCAGGCGGAGATGCGCCTGGGCCTTGCCGACCAGTTTGGCGCCGGCCAACGCGGCTTGGAAGCCTTCGCCTTGAGGGTCGATCATCTGGGTCAAGCACGGCAATGCCATGGCCAGATCGAAGGTCAGGCTCGGGTGAGCATCGACCAGGCCGGCGAGCCGGTCTAGATTGGGGCGCCAGTCCTCCCCGCTGCCATCTTCGCATCGGCCCAGGCAGGTCTGCCGTAGTTCGATGTGCCGGGCGCCCAACTGCCCGGCCTGCTCGACCAGGTCCATCAAGTCCCGTGATTCAAGCTGTTGCCGCCATGAATTGGTTATGGCGCCGAAAATCATGACCCGCTCCCTCTAGGTGGTTTTCCCAAGGCGATTCGCCGAAAATTGCGGCGGCGGCCGGGTCCGGCGCTAGACCAGGACTCCGAAGCCGGACTTGGTGCAAATCTCGATTCGGTTGCCGTCCGGGTCGTTCAGGTAGAACGCCCGTTGGCCGTCGTTCCGGGTTTGGATATCCGTGGTCTCGATTCCTTTTGCCGCGAGGGCGCTGCACGCCGCCTCGATGTCGTCCACCTCGAAGGCCGTGTGATGAGACGGAGCGGAGGGGGCCTCCGGATTTTCGATTATGTGGACCATGGCCCCGCTGGGCAGTTGCAGCCAATAGAGGTGGTCGCCGTTGACCATCTTCGGTATCTGTTTGATTCCCAAAACATCCACGTACCACCGCAGCGCCTTGTCCTTATCTTTGACGTTGTAGGTGATGTGGTTGATACTCTTGAGCCGTAGATGGTCTTCAGTCATGAAACCTCCGGTTGTCCAGAAATCTGACCGTGTTGCCGTCCATCATTATAGCTTGTCCACCTGCAATGGAATGGCTTATTGTGTGAATCATTCGCCAACGTCTAATTGTCTTAGGATCGGCTATCCGGGGGTTCAGGCATCACTATCAACGAAAAGTGATGGCGATTTGCCGGCGGCTATAATGTGAGGTGGCACGGGGCTTTCGCAAAATATCGCGTGGCTCCGGTCCCACTGAGGTGGTCCACCTCAAGTTGCGGCCCTTCGACTGGCGGGCAACTGAAGAGAACGGAAGGAAGCCATGAAATTCGGTGTAATCATTCAGCCGGACAACCTTGCCCAGCTCCCCGAGCGGGCCCGCCTCGCCGAAGAGGCAGGGTTCGACTACCTCGGGGTCGCCGAGTCCCAGTCGTTGGCTCGGGAACTTTACGTCAGCCTGAGCGTGGTGGCTCAGGCGACCAAAAAGGTGCGAATCGGGCCGACGGTCACCAACCCCCTCACCCGCCACCCCGCCGTAACCGCTTCGGCCATCGCGTCGATCAACGAACTCTCCGGGGGGCGGGCATTCCTGGGAATCGGCACCGGCAACAACTCGGTGCTCAACCTGGGGCTCCGTCCAGCCCGTCTGGCCCAGGTCAAGGAGTACATCGAGGCGGTACGGACCGTCTTGTCAGGACAGTCCTACCGGTACCAACAGCGGACCATTCATGTGGGCTGGTCCCGTGCGGCGGTGCCAATTCTCGTGTCGGCGGAAGGACCGAGGACTCTGGCCATGGCGGGGGCGGAGGCCGATGCGGCGTTGTTCCATACCGGATTGACCTCCGAGGTGCTTCGGGACTCGGTGGAACGGATCCGGGAAGGGGAACGGGCCGCCGGAAAACCGGAAGGTTCGACGGAGGTGTGGGCCTTTGCCAAATGCAGCATTGCCGGCCGGCGGGAGCAGGCTATCGGCGAGATCAAGACTGCCCTGGCCGGCAGCGCCCATACCGCCTTTCGCTTCACGCTGGAGGGGAAGCACGTGCCCGAGGCGCTCCGGGAGCCCATTTCGACCCTTTGCCGCGAATACACCTCGGCTCAACACGAGCAGCTGAGCGAGACGCGAAGAGCCGCCCTGAGCGATGAGTTGGGGTTGACCGACTACCTGGCGGACCGGTTCGCCGTGGCCGGCACACCGGCCCAGTGCCGGGAGAAGACACGGGCCATTCAGCGAGCCGAGGTGGCCGGGTTGTTCATAACCTCTTACGGCGCCCAGCAAGAGGAGACCATCAGGCGTTTTGGCCGGGAAGTAATCGCCCATTTCCGCTGACGAAATATATCGACCATGCCGGTTTGGTCAGCCGGTAATTCAGCGCGATCCCTGAGACAACCTCTCCCGAGTCCCATTTCATGCCGAGCCCTCTGTCGCTTTATTCTAGCCGGCTTCGGTGTCCCTCTGCCGTCCTGCCTAACCTCATCCGCAATCTGTGTACGACGTTGATGCAAACCGGCTCCCTCGTGGTATCATGGCTTCCGTCTACAACGGCGCCGCCCCTCACGTTCATTGGAACCCCAGGTTGCGCGCCGGCGGGACACGGAAGTGGTCGCCCGTGCCGCGGACAAGTCGCAGAATCATCTGTGGGCAGGGCATGGTCTTCTCACTAAAGTCAATCGTGGAGAGATAACGCTCATGGGCCAACAGCAGGCTCTATTCAGCCCCGAGATTGTGATTGAGGAAATGAAGAAGAACGGCGTGACTCACGTCGTGTGGCTGCCTGACAGCGAGACGAACTGGTTGTACAACCTCATGAAGGCGGAGCCTTCACTGGACCTTGTTACGGTGAGCCGGGAAGGTCAGGCATTCTCCACCGCCGCGGGCCTGGCGGTGGGCGGGGCCAAGCCGGTCATCCTGATACAGAACACCGGCCTGATGGAATCGGGTGATTCGCTGCGCGGCTGGGCCCTGGGAATGAATATCCCGGTGGTGCTGTTGGTAGGCTACCGTGGCTGGACCCGCCATGGCATCAACACAGACACCGCCGCAACCTATACCGAGCGATTTCTGAACGCGTTCAACATTCAATACTTCCTGGTTGAGAACAATGACGACGCTCCCAGGCTCTCCCTGGCCTTTGCGGAGGCGGAAAAAGCCCAGCGTCCCGTCGCGGTGCTGATCGGGGATGAGTACCACGGCTTCAACCGATGATTTCAGCCCCCTCGCCAAAGTCCGCCACCAGGCGGCAAGCTTCGATGGTCTTGGCGAACCTCTAGGAGATCAACAATGATTCAAGTTGCGGATTTGCTCAAAGTATTCCAGCAGCACCGGGGCGACGCGGTGGTGATTCCCGGGAGGGGAGGGCGTTACTGGGTGAACATCAGCGACAAGCCGAACCGGGATGTGCCTCTGGGTGATCCGGCCATGGGCGGCCACGCTTCGTTCGCTCTGGGGCTTGCCCTGGCCCGGCCCAAGGAAAAGGTGGTGCTCTTCGACTCGGAGGGCGATGTCCTGATGAGCCTGGGAACCCTGGCCACGATCGCCGAGAAGAGCCCCGAGAACTTCTACCACTTCTTGATCGACAACGAGTGCTACGCCACCACCGGGGGGCAGCCGGTGCCAAACGCCAAGAACGTGGCCTACGATGTCATTGCGAAAGGCTCCGGATACCCTTCAACTTATGCTTTCGACAACCTTGAGGATTTCTCCAACAACATCGAGGCTATCCTGAGCCGGCCGGGCCCGGTCTTCGTAGCCCTGAAGGTCGTTCCGGAAGTCGAAAACGTGCCCATCGGCAGCCGCCGACGGTGGCTGACCCGCACCCGGGATGAAGTGATCCAGAACCTCCAGACAGAGCTGGGGCCCAGGGCCGGCTAATCAGGCAGGCCGGAGCAGGTCCCGGCTAATCGGCCGCCCAACCGATGCCCAACATTTGCAGCTTCTCTTCAGTTGGAACGCCCGTCTCCGGGTCCCAGTCCATCAAACCGTAGAAGGTGTGAACGGCCCTTTCCAACTCCTCCGGGTCGATGGCCGTATCCTTGAGGGCGCCCCGGGGCGTGGGAGAGAAGAACCGCTTGGGTAGGGTGTCGTCGGCCGAAGTGAACCCTTCGCGGACGTTGAAGACCCGGGCCATGGTCGCCACCCGTTCTCCTAGCTGCAACGCCTCCACCGCCGTGTAATCCCAGCCGGTCAGCGCCCGCAGCAGCTCCACTTGCTGGTTGATCGTCCACGGTACGAAGCGGCATATCGTCAGCGAGTCGCCGAACAGCCGCCACATATGCTGGCTCTTCACCATGAAAGCCTTGGCCGCGCTGAGGTCGTTGGCCGGTAGAGGTTCCGGAACACCCAGTTGCCGCACGGAATCCATCTCGGGGCCCTCCCGGGTGTAGCCCGTGTCGTGAATGCCGGCGACATGGTCGGCGCCGAAGGCCGACACCGCATAGGCCAGTCCGAGACCCTGCTTCAACCGGGGCTCGTGCATCCCGAACTCGAGGCCCTTGACCTGCATGGCGTACTCTTCGGCGCCGCCGCCGATGCGCTGCGCGGCCTTGAGGCTCCCGTCGGCCAGAATGTCGCCGATGCCCTCCCGCTTGGCAATCAGGTCGATCACTTGAAGCATGGCCTCAACGTTGCCGAACCGGAGGTCAATCCCTCCGGTGTCTTTGGGGGTCAATATCTCTTTCTCGTAGCATTCCATGGCGAAGCCGATGGTGCAGCCGGTGGAGATCGTGTCCAGCGAGTACAGGCCGCACAGCTCGTTGGCGCGGCAGATGGCGTTCAGGTCGTCTATCCCCAGGTACGAGCCGAAGGCCGCCAGCGACTCGTACTCCGGGCCGCCGTTTCTTCGGTCGACCTTGTAGGTCTCGGTTTCCAGTTCCACCACCTTCTTGCAGCGGATCTGGCAGGCGGGGCACGCCTCCATGGCTACCCGGACCGTGTCCCTGAGGGTGTCCGCCGTGATCTTCTCCACCTCCTCGAATAGGCCGTCGCCCCAGTTGCGGACCGGCAGATTGCCGATGGAGTTGCCGCCCACCATGCTCGCGGCCGTCCCGGTGCCCAAGCTGTGATGGGACGCCGCCCCGACGTTCATGTAGTTCGTGTTCATCCACTGGGCCATTTCCCGGAGCTTCACGGCGTCGGCGGCCTGGGGCCCCTTCCGGCCCTTGACGGCCACGCACTTCAGATTCTTGGAGCCCATCACCGCACCCAGGCCGCCGCGCCCGGCGGCGTTGCGCAGGTCCGTCATGATGCAAGATATGGCGGCCATGTTTTCCCCGGCGGGGCCGATGGTCGCGGTACGGACCATCCGCTCGCCCAGCTCCGCCTCGATGGCATCCTGAGTTTCCAGTACGGTCATTCCCCACAGGGAGGAGGCGTCTCTGATTTCCACCTCTCCATTGTTGAGCCACAGGTATACCGGGGATTCGGCCCGGCCCTCAACGATGAGGGAGTCGTACCCGGCGCGTTTCAGCTCGTAGCCGAAAAAGCCGCCAACCTCGCTTTTGGCCATGCCTCCGGTCAGGGGTGATTTCGCGCCGATGCAGTTGCGAGCGCCTCCCGGGACGGCCGCGCCGGTCACCGGACCCAGGGCGAAGATGAGCAGGTTATCCGGCGATAGCGGGTCGATTCCGGGCTTCATCTCCTTCAGCAGGTAGTAGCCCACAAAGCCGGCCCCACCGAGGTATCTCCGGTAGAAAAGCTCGTCCGGTTCTTCGATGGAAACCTTCCGGTCGGTCAGGTTGACCCTCAGTATCTTGCCCGTGATGCCCTGTACCATTGCGTGCTCTCCTTGCGACATCGTGTGGATAGACTTGCTCCCCGGTGCTTTGGCGGAGAAACCTAACCGGAATTCCCCATTTGAGTCGGCCTCGGGCCTCGAGTGATTCCCAAAAAGATGGCCTTAGTATAATCCAGCCTTTGGATGCCCGCCAACTTTTGCTATTACAGATGACAATCCACAACAGCCATGAACAACCCGTCTGCTCCCTTTCGATCCAGCCCAAGATCGCTCCGGAAGCAGCGGGAGCCGGGAGACGTTCTCTCGGGTGGGCGCCGCACTAATCTAAATGCGGTTCACATCCGTGTCAAACAGGGTAGCAAATAGGGCACACGGGCCCACTGACGATGTGCCCGGGCAGCGGTGGCGATCTGCCAGCTTGACCACCGCTCACTTTTGCCTCAATCTTGTCCAAGGGATGGGGGCCACTTCAGAAATCCGGTCCGATCTCCGTCGCGCCGGGGTCTGCCGGCCGAGTTAGTGGGTGTAGCCTAGCCCCAGGCGCGGGGCTTGCAGATGATCTCCCTGACTTTCGTTTCGAAAAACGTGTGGATGTTCGTCGGTTGCACCACTATCGCCGTATCGGCTCCCCCACCCCCGCCGCCAACGGCGATGACATCTTTGTCGGTTCTCACCAACCCGGCGTCGACCGCCATGGCCGAAATCTCGATTGCTACCTTCAGACCGGCTCCGAAAACCCGGAGTGTTTCGGCGACAACCTCATCCACCTGATAGGTGTTGAATCGTTTCCTGATACCTCGTCCGAAACCACCGAACGCATGGGCCGCCGTAACCACCTTCGCGCCAAGCTGAATGATGCTTTCCCTGACATGATCAGTCATTTCCTGGACGTCGGGGTCTTTGAAGCCGGTAACATGCCTCACTATGATCACGTTCTTCCCTTGGAGATACTTGGCAGCCTTCAGGCCTACCACGCCTCTGCTTGTGGCAATGACGAAGGTGTCGATGCCAAGCTGATCCCCACGTATCTTCGCTTTCTCCAGGGTCCTATCCGTGTTCGAGGAACCGCCAACGTCCGAGTACTCCACCAAGACTTCACTCACTGCAATCCTCCGCTGAACGAATCGAAATTCGGGCTCGAAGCTCGGTCTTGCCCGATCCCTTGCAAATGCCAACCCCACAAGACCCACATTCCAGTTGGACGTGTCCGAGGTGGACCCGGAATACCGTGCAGGATTTGGGCGACACTAGGCCAAAATCCTGCTTTGCCGCTACAGTGTACCATTGCTCTCGGGAGCGACCATTCCCTTGCGGCGGGCCGTCTCAGTGATTCCGCCGATTCCAAGTAGAACGCCGCTGCCGGTTTCCGGTAGTCCAGGGTCTGGTGGGGCGGCTGGGCATTGTGGAACTGAAAGTGGGTGTGGAGGCCGGCCTTCGCCTTTCCTCCGGCAGAGCGGGCTTTCAGCAGACCGGCAAGCAGGTTTGTGGCCGCCGGCGAGTCACACTTGGCCGGCTCTATTGTTTCATAGGGCGACGCCGAGCAGATTGGTGCTGCCCCGCTGGGCGCCAGGAAGGGGATGAGTTTGGGGTCACGGGAGCCAGGGTGCTGAGGAGTTGACCGAGGGGCCTCCTACTCTTTCAGGAACCCTACGATGTTGTCGCAGACCTCCTGGAACCGTTCCATCATCACCAGATGCCCGGCTCCTTTGAAGACCACCAGCCGCCCGTTGGGGACCCCCTGGGCGATGCCGCGGCCACCAATCCCTCGGGGGCCCGTGTCTACGGGTGAGAAGGTGGAGTACTCCCCGTTGATCACCAGGGTCGGGGCGGTAATGCGAGGCAGGTCCGGCCCAAGGTCCGCATTCTCACTGGCTTCAATGGTTGCGATATAAGAGTCGGGGGATATCTCGCCGAAGATGGACCGCATCTGTTCGAGCAAAGGACCGGCCTCCGGGCTATCCAGAAAGTCCCGCGTCAGCACGGCTTGGGCCGTCAACTCCGCAACCGCCTCCATGCCCACGTTCCCAGCGAGGGCTTTGGCCACCTTCCGGTTGAGGCGCATCGCCGTATCGTACCGGGCCACTACCCCTACCAGAACCATTTTCATCACCCGGTCCGGGTGCTGAGCAGCGAATTGCAGGCAGGCATGGCCACCGGTGGACGTGCCGTGCAGGTGGGCCCGGGGAATCTCCAGCGTGTCCATCAGGTCCCGAAGGTCGTTGGTCCAATCTTGTAACGTATATCCCGGTGGCGTTGGAGTGCTCTTACCCGTGCCCACCGGGTCGAAGTCCACCACTCGGAAGTGGCGGGCCAGCACCGGAGAGACCCGGGAGAAGTTCCGCAGCCCCAGGGCGCCACCGGGAATCTGCACCAATGGCTCGCCTTGGCCGTTGATCTCGTACCAGACTCGCTTCTGAGGTCCCAACTCCGCGAACGGCATCTTCACCCCCATGGAAGACTCACTGGGTTACCCTAATCCTATCCGATCAGGGCAGTCTGGGTACCCCTCCCGTGCCCGGCAACCGAAACGTGCGTGGTATGAGGCCACCTTACGGTGCGGTGGACCCCATCGGTTGGACAGGATTGGGGCGAAATTGAGCGAGAGTCCTGCTGCTCCTGATTGGGCTACCGATGACCTGCCCGGCGACCATCCCCCTCTCTGTCGTTTGTTCAGGTGATGGGTTCCAGGTGCAGCGGAACATTTCGGCCGGTATCCAGCTAGTCTAGTCTCTCGTAGATAGCTTGGTACTCGCCCCGTCATCCCGGCGAAGGCCGGGAGCCAGGAAAAGCCTCTCTGGATTCCCCTTCCACGGAAGGGCCGGAAAGACGATGCGGAGGCATTCTGCCCGACGTAAACCTATTTGCGAGCCAGTACACTAGATTACGCCCTCGGTCCTGAGCTGTTCGACCTGCGCTGAGTCGTAGTCCAGGAACTGGGCCAGTATCTCCTCGGTATGCTGGCCCAGGGTGGGGGCCGCGGTTATCTCGACGGGCGAGTCTTCCCATTGTATTGGGCAGCCGATCATGTCCATGGGGCCCCAGTTGTGCTGGTCCACGGTGGTTATCATGCCTCGCGCCCGCAGGTGAGGGTCCGCCATCACCTCGAGGCTGTCCAAGGTGGCGCCGCAGGGGGTCCCGTTCGCGCACATCCGGTGCATGACCTCAATCTTGTCATGCTGTAGCGTCCACCCGGTAATCAACGCCACGACCTCATCCCGATGTTCCAACCTGTACGCCGGGTCGGCGAGATTCTCGTCGCTCAGGAGGTCTTCCCTGCCGATGGTCTTCAGAAGGCCTTCCCACATGGATGGAGAACTCCGAGAGAGGTTGATGTACACGTGGTCGTTGGGGCCGTCTCCTTTGCAGGGATAGGTGCCCCCCAGGGAGTTGCCCACGCTGATGTTGCCCGGGCGTACTCCGGCCTGGCCCGTGACATACTGTCCGGTGAACTTGACCCTCAGAAGGTTCAGCACGGCCTCTTGCATGGCGACCTCGACCTTCTGGCCCTTGCCGGTATTCCCCCTCTGCTGGAGGGCAGCCAAGATTCCGATGAGCATGTGCATACCGGTCCCGGTATCCCCCACGTTGGGCGCCGAGATCGTGGGCGGGTTCTCGGGAAAGCCGGTCATGCTCATGGCGCCGCTGGTGGCCTGGGCGATCGTCTCAAAGCATTTATAGTCGCTGTAAGGGCCCCAGGTGCCGAAACCCTTGATTGTGGCGAAGATGAGCCGGGAGTTCAACTCCTTAAGAATGTCCCAACCCAGGCCGAACCGCTCCATCACGCCCGGGCCGTAGTTCTCCACCACGATGTCCGAATGCTTGATAATCTCCTTGCAGATATCCTGGCCCTTCTTGCTTCTCATGTTCAGGGTTAGGCTGCGCTTGTTGCCATTGAGGAGCAGGAAGAAGGGGCTGGAGGCCTCGGCAGATCCGCCCACATTGGCGCGGACCTCATCACCGCCTTGCGGGCGCTCGATCTTGACCACATCCGCCCCCAGCCAGGCCAGCATTTGAGTGCAGGACGGCCCGGCCTGGTTGTGGGTGAAGTCAACTACTCGGAGCCCTTCCAATGCCTTGCCCATAATAAAAGCCCTCCTACCAAATCTCGGCGATGGACACTTTTCGACCGGGTGCAATTATAGCACCAGGGGCTGGACCGCGCTGAGATGGCCCCATTGCGCGTCCCGGAGTGGGGCGAAACCGAGCAAGAGTCTCGATGCTCCCAGGTGACCTGCCCTGATCTGCCTGGCGACCGCCCCGGCCGGTTGGTCACGGTTGATCCTTCGATGGGGCCCACTCTCGCGGTTCGGATTTCAGTTGACGCGCTCTGAGTACCGTTCTATAGTTCACGGCATCCCCGCTGTCGTACGTTCGGGGAGATCAATTTGATCTGGGAATACCGGCTGAACTGGCCGCGCGGTAAGAAAAGGGGTGAAAAGGATGGAATACTCACAGATACTGTACGAGACCGTCGGGCGAGTGGCCCGAGTTACGCTGAACCGGCCTGAATACCGCAACCCCATCGGCCGCATCGCCATCGAGGAGATGGACGAGGCGTTCTCTCGGGCCGTCGCCGACGATGAGGTCGGAGCGATCGTGCTGCGGGCGGAAGGGCCTCACTTCTCGGCGGGTCACGACCTGGGCACTCCCGTGAAGCTGGCCGACGACGCGGCGCGGCCCTATCCTGACGGCCCCAGCGGCGCCTTCAAGCGAAGCTGGGAGCTATACATCGATGCTGGGCTGCGCTGGCGAAACCTGCCGAAGCCGACCATCTGCGCGGTGCAAGGCAAGTGCATCTGGGGCGGCTGGATGGTCATCACCACTATGGACATCATCTTCGCGGCCGAGGACGCGGAATTCCTGGCCTCGACCGGACAATATTTCTCTCTCCCCTGGGACCTTGGCATCCGCAAGGCCAAGGAGATACTGTTCGAGCCTCGCTTCATCGGCGCCCATGAAGCCCAAGCCCTGGGTTTTGTGAACCGGGTTCTCCCGGGTGAGCAGTTGGACAGCGAAGTCATGGCCTACGCGGAGCGGGTGGCGGAGAACGATCCGTTTTTTCTGCGGCTGGCGAAACTCAACATCAACCAGGCGCAGGACATACAAGGCTACACGAGCCACATCATCTCGGCGCACAACAATAGAGCCAAGGAAAGCACAAGCTCTCAAGGTTCGCAACTGCCATCCGGCGAACGGCGCGTCGCCCCCATCGACCGAGCCCTCCGGAACAGAAAGCTCACACGCGGCATCTAGGGTAATGAGGCCAGGCAAACCCTCGCGGGCTAATCACGCCTGGGTCTTGGCCCGATCAGGAATTGACGCCGATGATCTTGTCCCAATCGGTCGAATGCTGGTAGGCGTAGGCAGCCCTCATGAGGAGCGGGTCGTCGAAGAAGCGCCCGACGAGCTGCATGCTGACTGGGAGACCAGCAGACGACTTGCCCACGGGCAGGGCGAGCGCTGGGTGACCGGTGTAGTTGAAAGGTTGGGTGTTGCGGTTGGCGCCCGCGTTTATCGCCGCGAAATTCGCCTCGACGGCCTCGAGATAGCTACCCGGTGTCTGGTTCCTGGGCGCTGTCATGACGCAGGTGGGCATCACGAGCACGTCAACGTTGGCGAGTGCGGCGTCGTAGGCTTTGATGTAGGTGGGACGCACGTTCTGGGCCTTGGCGTACACCCTGCCGTGGTAATTGCGACGGCTTAGCTCGGCGGCGATGAGCGACAGTTTGCTGCGCGGCGCGAGCACGTCGGCCTGGGAGGCCCACATCTTGTTAATGGAGGCGATCAGGGAGGCCGGGTAGTAGGTCCTGGTGAATGCGCCGTAGAACCCAGTTTTGAACACGGCGAGGGCGCCTTCGCCGTTAAGCGCGGCGAGGGCCGCGCGGGTGGCGTGGTGCTCCGGGATGGACACCTTGGAAACACCGGCGCCTGCTTCGGCGAGAACGTCGACCGCCGCCATCACCAGGTCGCGCACCTCGGCCTCGGCATCGGCGAAGCCCTCCTCTAGCACACCGATGCGCAGCCCGGAAACACCGTCGGCCAGCCGGCTAAGCAGGTCAATGGTGCTGGGGACATCTCGCGTCGCGCGGGGATCGTAAGGGTCGTAACCAGCGGTGGCCTGGAGCGTAGCCGCGGCATCCTCAACGGTGCGGGTCATCGGACCCGTGTAGTCGATGCTCTGGTCGGAACCGAACCCGATCCCGAAGTGGGACAACAAACCGAACGTGGGCTTGTGCCCGACGGTGCCGGAGAAAGCCGAAGGGATACGAATGGAGCCGCCCTGGTCGCCGCCGAAGGAGATGTCCACCTGGCCGGAGGCCACGGCTGCGGCGGAGCCCGAGGACGATCCGCCGGTCACGTGATCGTGGTTGTGGGGGTTGAGGGGCCGGCCGTAGTCACCGAAGCCGCCGCCGGTGCCGAAGCCGCCGCTCAGTCCGTTCATGACGTTCTTGCCGATGACGGTGCCCCCCTCCCTCAGCACCCTGGTGACGACGGTTGCGTCGAAGTCGGGAATGAAGCCGTCGAGGGCGAAGCAACCGAAGCTCATCGGGATACCGGCCACGGCGATGTGGTCCTTGAAGCTGACCGTCTTGCCGGCGAGCAGACCTTCGGCTGCTCCATCAATCCGGCACTTCCACATCCAAGCGTTGAGCGGGTCTTCCTCTCGGCTTGGCCGGTATCCGGGCTCGCGGGCGGCCGAGACCATCGGAGGCTTGGGCTCCTCCACTCGGGCTTGCACGAAGTCGTCCAGCCGTCCCATCACATCCATCAGGTGTTTCCGGTACAGGACGGCCTCATCGGGACCCAAATTGATCCCCAGTTCTTTGGCAACGGCCACTACTTCATCGACGTCGGGTACTGCGTACATGAGGCTCCTCGTCCGTAAAGGTTGGTTACCGGGGTTCGGCAGCAGTTGAGCCGGGATTTCCTGTTTCCACCGGCGCCGGCCCGATACGATGGAACGAGAGGAGAGTACTCCCGCCCCTGGAAACCTGTCAACAATCATCTCTCTGAGCTTCGGATATCCGTCTCCTTGGCGGTTTTGGGACGATCATCTACCAGCGAGCGCTTGACCTGGCCAGGGTCCTGGGGGTTTGGAACTCAAGTGGCCCGCCAGACCTCACGGCCGGCAAGAAGGTACATCATTGCTCCTCACTTGTGGCTGTGGTATCGTTTCGGCATCCGCACCGAGGACCGGCGATCGAGCTGGATGTGGCGGACTGATTGAATTTCGAACTCTCTCAGAGGAGTTGGGGAGGCTTTATGCAAGATGCCGTCATCGTCAGCGGCGCCCGCACGCCCATAGGCCGCTTCGGAGGAGCCTTCAAGGACGTTTCGGCGTCGGAGCTGGGATCCATGGTCATCCGAGCCGCGCTGGACCAGGCCAACCTACGTCCGGACCAGGTCGACGAGGTTTTGCTCGGCAACGCCCTCCAGACTGCCGAGGCCGGCTACGCCGCCAGGCTAGCCTCCCTGGTCAGTGGCATCCCCGCCGAGGTTCCCACCATCGCTATCAACCGGCAGTGCTCCTCCGGTCTGGAAGCGATCAACCTGGCTGCCCAACTGATCAAGACCGGGGAGGTGGAAATCGCCGTCGCCGGAGGCATCGAGAACATGAGCCAGTCTCCCTTTCTGATCGACTACAAGGCCCGTTTCGATGGTCTGCGGCTGGGAGACGGGGCCCTCATCGATAGCCTGGTTAAAGGCTTGGGATGCCCGGTAAACCTCTACCACATGGGTGTAACCGCCGAGAACGTGGCCGAGCGTTTTGGCGTGAGCCGCGAGGAACAAGACGAATTGGCCGAAGTCAGCCACCAGCGGGCGGTGGCCGCCATAAAAGATGGGCGGTTCGATCACCAGATCTTCCCGGTGGCAGTACCCCAGCGCCGGGCCGACCCTATAGTGGTGTCCCGGGACGAGGGTCCTCGGGAAGATACCACCCTGGAACGGCTGGCCCAACTCTCTCCCGTATTCAAGAAGGACGGGACCGTCACCGCCGGCAACGCTTCCACCATTAACGACGGCGCCGCCGCGGTCGTGGTGATGTCCGCTAAGAAAGCCGCCGAACTCGGCATCAAACCCAGGATGCGTTGGCACACCCGCGGCATCGCCGGGGTGGAGCCCGCCATCATGGGCACCGGTCCCGTCCCCGCGGTGCGCAAGGTCCTGAAGAAGGCTGGCATGACTCTGGACGACATCGGCCTCATCGAACTCAACGAGGCCTTCGCCTCCCAGGCTCTCTATTGCATGCGAGAGCTAGACATGAATTTGGAGAAGACCAACGTCAACGGTAGCGGCATCAGCCTGGGCCATCCGGTCGGCGCCACCGGCGCAATCTTGACCGTCAAGCTGATGGAAGAGATGGAGTTGCGCGGCGAAGAGTTGGGCCTGGTGACCATGTGTGTGGGCGGCGGCCAAGGCGTGGCTACCATCTTCCAGCGAACCGGGTAGGTTCAGCGCCGGCACCCACAACGGATCTGACCGGCGAGGAATTAGACCCATCCTCCATTCACCTGCGTCAGGCCCAATGAACGGTGAAGGAGTTGTCCGGCGCGCTCAAGCCCTGTGAGCAGCCGGCCGAAGTCAGCGAACGGGAATTGACGTTGGAAGTCTGCGGACTGAATGAGACTGTTTCCCCGAGAAAGTCGCTGCCAATGAGGAAGAGGTTCGTGTGCGACCGGAGTGGCTCCCCAGCTAGGATTCGAACCTAGGACCTAGCGGTTAACAGCCGCCCGCTCTACCGCTGAGCTACTGGGGAACGATCGACGCGGTTGATCCGCCTGTGACTGATCCGCCCTACCGCGGAGCTACTGGGGAAGTAGTCCCGTTGAGGGCAAACGCCCGCGACGAATGAAATTGTAGCATCTGCTACCTAAACTCTCAAGCGCCGCGGCGGCCCGGCAAACCCGACTCGAGAATCCACCTGAACGCGGGGTTCGTATACCTTGGCACAGAAAACGGGGTCACAGAAAACGGGGCTGCTTTCAAGCCACCGCTTTGACGCAGTCCCCATTCCCACCCTCGGGCGCTTTCCCCCAAGGCGCCCAGCAAATCAGGGGAGCATCAAGCTCCCCTGATTTGTGGGCGGCGCGGTCCGCCGGTCCGGGATGCCCCTTTTAGCTATCCTTGTGGGACACCGCTCCGTCGTGTTTCGGCCGCTTCGCCTTAGTTCGAACGATCCTCGTAGCCGTAGTATCGAACGCCCGCCAGAGGAACGGAATAGAACCAGACCGCCGCCTTTCGGCACCTGCCCGGCTGGGGCGGCGCTTCTTCTTCAAGGAAGCTCGCGAACTCTCCCGGCGCCGCGGAAGCTCGTCCCTGGGTGAAAATCTCCGATTCCCGTGGCTGGTCCAAAACCTTCGATGTTCCCATGATTCTGCTTGCTCTCCTCACTGGCCGGCGCCGGTGATTGGGTCGATTCATGGACCGGGGACGCTCCGCCGGGCGAGCGCCCCCGGTCCGGGTTGCTTACCGGCCGGACTGGCCTATCCGCGGCCTCGCCCGCGGAGGTACTCCCGGCGGTCACCTTCAGGTGCTTGGCCTTCTTGGACTCCGCCTTGGGCAGGGTGACGGTCAGTATCCCGTTCTCGTAATGCGTCCTGGCCTTGTCGGTGTCCACCGTGTCGGGCAGGCGCAGCGAGCGATGAAAGGCCCCGGTGCGGCGTTCCCGAATCAGGTATCCACCCTCTTTTCTCTCCTTCTCCGCCTTGGACTCCGCGGACTCGCCACGAATGGCTAGCACGCTGTCTTCGATGGAGACATCGATGTCCTCCAGCTTGACGCCGGGCAGGGAGGCCCGAACCAGAATCTCCTCGGCCTCTTCGACCACGTCAACGGGTATGACCCATCCCTTCCTCTCGGTGCTGGGGGCGGCCAGGGCGGGTCCACGCCATCGCCGGTCCATCGCCTCGCGCATCCTGCGCAGTTCGTATACGGGGTCCCAATGCTGCAATACCATTTCCTTGTACCTCCACGGTCGTATCCTGGCTACCGGCTGTTGAAGCGCCCGTTATCTGCTTTCAAGCCTGTCAAAATCTATTGTAGTAAAGTGAGTGCTACTTATCAAGTATACTTTTATAACCTGTTATATAAAGCTGCAAAACTTATAAACTTTTAATTGACAGTGGCCATTAAGATAAATATAATGGACGGTAGAAATTAAGGAGCCAACGCCTATGGCAAATTATTACGATTCGTTGGGAGTCCCGAGGGCCGCGTCCCAGAAGGATATCCGGCAGGCTTACCGTAAGTTGGCACGGGAGTTCCACCCTGACGTGAACCAGGGCAACAAGGCATCGGAGGAGGAGTTCAAGACAATAAACGAGGCCTACAGCGTCCTGTCTGACCCGGAGAAGCGCCGTAAATACGATAGGTATGGCAATGACTGGATGCACTCGGACCGGATCGAAGAGGCTCAAGCCCAAGCCCGCCGGGGAGGGTCGTACCGCTGGTCTACCCACGGCGGCGATGACCCCTTCGGCGCCTTCGGCGAGGAGCAGAGCAGCGTTTTCGACCGGCTGTTCTCGAATATAGGAAGGGAGCGGCGCCGGCCCGCGCCGGCCGAATATCCCACCACGGTAACGCTGAATGAAGCCTTCGAAGGCACCACCAGAGTGCTGCAGCAACCCGGGGGCCGCAGGCTGGAGGTGAAAATCCCGCCCGGCGTGGACAACGGGTCGAAAGTCCGCGTCTCGGCCGGCTCGGGCCAGCGGGATGACATATTCCTGGTCATTTCGGTACACCCTCAACCGCGTTTTCAGCGACAGGGGCGGGACCTTTACACGGAGGTCGAAGTGCCCGTCGAAGACGCCATCCTGGGAGGGGAAACGACCGTCGAGACATTACGGGGCAAGGTTGCCCTCACCATACCGCCGGAGACCCAGAACGGGCAGCGTTTCCGGCTTGCCGGCCAGGGCATGCCGGCGCTGAATGATCCCAAGCTCCGGGGTGACCTGTACGCAACCACTAATGTAAGACTACCCACCGGCCTTACGCCGGAGCAACTGGAGCTGTTCCGGCGCCTGCGGGAATCACGGTCCGGCGACGTCCGTGATGGAGGATAGACATGGCTTCTCAAGGTCAATTTCGAGAGGAACCCTGCTTCGTTATCAGCGTAGCCGCCCGCATCGTCGGGGTTCACGCCCAAACCTTGCGCTACTACGAGCGGGTGGGCCTGATCTGGCCCTCCCGTACCGTGGGCCGGCAGCGCCTGTACTCGATGGCTGATATCGAACGGGTGCAAAGGGTCAAGGCACTCACCGATGAGATGGGGGTTAACCTGGCCGGAGCCGAGGTGGCGCTGAAGCTGATGAACCGGATCGAGCACCTGGAAAAGCAGGTCCAAGGACTGACCGAGGAGCTTTACCGCCTGCGAGCCCAACAGAGTGCTTCCACCAACCGGCCCCGGAGCGATTCACAACCGAGGAGATGATTCGATGGTCTTGCGGCCAGAGCAGTTTACCGAACAGGCTCAGGAAGTGCTGCACAGCTCGCAGGAGTTGGTGCGGCGCTACAGCCATAACCAGTGGGATGTCGAGCACGTATTGCTGGCCCTGCTGGAGTTGGAGGGCGGCATCCCTGGTGAGATTCTCGCCGAGTTGGGGGTTCCGGCCGACAGCGTGAAAACACGCTTGCACCAGGCCCTCGAAGCCGCCCCCAAGGTGGTTCATGACAACAACCAGATCTACGCCACACCCCGTGCCGCCCGGCTCCTGGATAACGCCAAGGAGGAATCAGGGCGGCTCCGGGACGAGTACATCGGCGCCGACCACCTGTTTATCGCGGCCACCATGGATTCTCAAGGGGACTCGGCCCAGGTGCTGAAGGAGTTTGGCATCGACCAGGAAAAGGTCTACCGGGCCTTGATGAGGGTCCGCGGAGCCCACCGGGTGGACGACCCAAGGGCCGAGAGCCGGTACCGGGCCCTGGAGAAATACACCGTGGACCTGACGAAGCTGGCCAGAGAAGGCAAGCTGGACCCGGTTGTGGGAAGGGACGACGAAATTCGCCAGGTGATGCAAACCCTGACCCGCCGGAAGAAGAATAACCCGGTCATCATCGGAGAGGCCGGGGTTGGCAAAACCGCTGTCGTCGAAGGGCTCGCCTCCCGTATCGTGGCTGGAGACGTGGCCGATTCCCTCAAGGGGCGCCGGGTGCTGGCCCTGGACTTGGGGGCCATGGTAGCGGGTTCCAAGTTCCGGGGGGAGTTCGAGGAGCGGCTCAAGTCCGTGATGGACGAGATCAAGCAGGCCCAGCGGGAGGTCATCCTGTTCCTCGATGAAATCCATACCATGGTGGGCGCCGGCGCCGCCGAGGGCGGCATCGACGCCAGCAACTTGCTCAAGCCTGCCCTGGCCCGGGGAGAGTTGCAGTGCGTCGGAGCCACCACCTCCACCGAGTACCGCAAGTACATCGAGAAGGATACCGCCCTGGAGCGGCGGTTCCAGCCCATCTACCTGGAAGAGCCGTCGGTGGAGGAGACGGTGGAGATTCTCAAGGTCCTGCGCCCTCGCTACGAGGCTCACCACAAGGTCACCATCAGCGATTCGGCCCTGGTGGCCGCGGCTCGCCTCAGCGACCGGTACGTCACCGGCCGCCAGTTGCCGGACAAGGCCGTGGATTTCATCGACGAGGCCGCCAGCAAGCTGCGTATCGATGCCGAAAGCCTGCCCTCCCACATCAAGGTCATGGAAGAGCGGATCCGGGGGCTGGTGGACCAGGAGGAGGCCGCGGCTCAGCGTTCCGAGTACGAGCAGGCGGCGGAACTCCGGACCGATCGGCTGCGGTTGGAGGAGGAGTACGAGCCCGAGAAACAGCGATTGCTGGCCGAGCGCCGCGTGGACATGCTGGTCGACGAGGCGGACATCGCTGAGCTGGTCTCCAAATGGACCGGCATTCCCTCCGGGCGTTTGCTGGAAGGGGAGCCGGAACGCCTGGTCCACATGGAAGACGGCCTGCACCAGCGGGTTATCGGGCAAGACGAAGCGGTGACCGCCGTCTCCGAGGCCCTACGCCGCTCCCGCTCCGGCTTGAGCGACCCTCGCCGGCCCATTGGGAGCTTCATGTTCCTGGGGCCCACCGGAGTGGGCAAAACCGAGCTGGCCAAGGCCCTGGCGGAGTTCCTCTTCGACGACGAGCGTAACATGGTGCGGGTGGACATGTCCGAGTACATGGAGAGGCACACCGTCTCCCGCCTCATCGGGGCGCCTCCGGGGTACGTCGGCTACGAGGAGGCGGGGCAGCTCACCGAGGCGGTGCGCCGGCGTCCCTACCGGGTGCTCCTGTTCGACGAGATTGAGAAAGCCCATCCGGACGTGTTCAACGTCTTGCTGCAAATCCTGGATGACGGCCGCCTCACCGACGGCCAGGGACGCACCGTTGACTTCCGAAATACAGTGGTGATAATGACCAGTAACCTGGGCACTGAAGGTCTGCGGCGGCAGCCGTTCGGCTTTCGCACCGACGGCCGGAACGGTGACGTGGACGAGAAGAATCTGCGGGGCTCGGTTAACGATGCCCTGAAGCGGGCCTTCCGGCCCGAGTTCCTGAACCGGATCGACGAGACCATTATCTTCCACCCGCTGACCCAGGAACAGATCGTCCGAGTGGTGGACCTGATGGTCGAGGATGTCCAGAAACGGCTGGAGGACCGGGGCATCACCTTTGAGCTGACCCCAGAGGCCGGCCGGTGGCTCGCCGAAGAGGGGTTCGACCCGGTGTTCGGCGCGCGGCCCCTGCGGCGGGCCATCCAGCGACACCTGGAGAACCCGCTGTCCAAGGGCATTCTCGCCAACGAATACCACGCTGGAGACCACGTGGTGGTGGATGCCGGCGACGCGGGCCTGGTCTTGACCAAGGCGGCACCAATTTCCCAGCCGGCCTGAAATTCACCGGCCTGAAGTTCAGACGAGGCGGCACGACCAATCCACCCCGGCGTCGACGGCTCAGGTCTGCGGCAGGTCTCGCACGAGAAGTAACCTGGAATAGGTCACCCCGAGTGACGCGAGGGGTCCGGGCCGCGATGGAGGATCCCGCACCAGATTTCTCGTCGCTTCGCTCCTCGGAATAACAGGGGGCGTTCACTCCTCGGGATCATTCATGCTGGTTGCCACCAGCACCACGGCCGACGAAAATAGACGCCGTCGCGCCATCCCGAGTCCTTCCCGCGAAGGACTCGGGATCTGGGGAGGCGGAGGAGAATCTCTGCCCAGATGCCTCGCCGCTACGGCTGGCTCGGCATGACATTTTCGTACCAATGACGGTATAGAGTCAAAGCCCAGCCGGCAGCGGCGGCGCGTTAGGGGCAGTCTGAAAAAGTAGCCCGTTCCCTTGATAGCGGTCTGGGGACAGGAGGATATCGTTATCCTAGTTTCACACGCCGGCCCGGTCCGGTGTGACCTGACTCGCAGCGTGGTCCGCATTCATCCCGAGTGCGGGCATTGGCCCCACACGGTAAAATTTGGCGAGTTCGACGACCTGCCGTCCCGGGCGTTGCTTTGCGCCCTGATTGCTGCCCCCGGGTCACCGGGCCGATGAGGATCATCGGCCCAGTCTCCACCCTGGCAAGCCGGCCTGATTGGCGGAACCCCGAGACGCAGCAGAGTCTGGGGGTATTCCTGGCCGTTGTTGCCATCGGGGTAGCGTCCTTTTTCCTGCACAGCTATATCACCCTGGAACAATATGGGTACCTTGGAGTGGGGCTGATCGTCCTGCTGGCCAGCGGCGGATTGCTCATGCCTCCCGGTATTATCGCCGTATGTGCCGCCAGCTCCCCCGACGTTCTACCCGGCATTACCCTGACCCCCTACTGGGTTGCCCTGATTGCCGGGACCGCCGGCACCCTGGGCGAAGTAACCGGCTACTTGCTGGGGTACAGCGGCCGAGGATTTGTCACCAGGACTCGCTTGTACCTGAAGATCGAAGGCTGGATGCGGCATCGTGGCTGGCTCATTCTTCTTCTGGTGTCACTGGTCCCCAACCCGATCTTCGATGTGGTGGGGATAGCCGCCGGCGCCCTCAAGTATCCCGTGTGGCGCTTCCTGGCCATCGTATGGGTAGGCAAATTAGGAAGGTTTTCCATTATTGCCTACGCCTGCGCCTATAGCGTAGAATGGCTACCTGGCCTGTTTGGGGCCTAGGAGCCATCAGATACCAGCCGTCAGCTTTCAGCGGTCAGCTTTCAGCACCCCCCACCCTCTCTCCAAGAAAGAGGTGGAGCGTCCAAGGGCAGGTTAGCTGACAGCCGAAAGCTGATAGCTGAGTGCAAACACCCGAGAGGCCTTGCCTTGGTTGCCGTTCCCTCCAGCGGGCCCAACATCGCGGTAGACTTATTTCGCGCGGGGATACGGTTTTGCCTGGGAAGGTCCGTCCTCACCTTGGTGGCGCTGAACCTGCTGGCCACCCTTTTGGTATACATCCCCCTCTACGAAAACCGGGACGGTTACCTCCATCTCTCCTTCTCCGGCTGGTCCCTGGATAATATCTACCGGTACTGGGATGGTCCCCTGTACCTGGTGGTGGCCCAGACTTTCTACGACCCGGGCAACCCCGCCGTCGAGGCCTTCGCCGACTTGACCCCAGGGTATTATGCAGCCCACCTGCCCGGCTACCCGGCGACCATCCGGCTGTTCTCCTACATCTTCGGCTATGCCAACGGAATGCTCGCCGCGACGATAGCCGCTACCAGCCTGGCGATCTGGGTCCTGTACCAACTGCTGAAGGACCTGGGACTCTCCCGAAATGCCCTCTGGTTGGGAGTCGTGTTCCTGCTTCTGCCGCCCCGGTGGCTGATCTACCACAGCGTGGGCGCGGCGGAGCCCCTTTTCATCTTGGAAGCGCTGAGCTTCATCTTGTTCTTTCGCAGGAAGCAGTTCTGGCTGGCCGGCCTGGCCGGTGCGGCGGCGGTACTGACCCGCAGCCCCGGAGTTCTCCTGCTCGCCGTCTACCTGGTGCTGATCGCCGGCGATTACGTCCGCGCTAAGCCCCGTCCCTCGGTATGGTCCGTGGCCTGGCAAAAGCTATTGCCGATGGCGCCTTTCGCGGCGGCCCCGCTGCTGCTGGCCGGGCTCTACCAGGTCCAATACGGAGACTTCTTCGCCTACTTCCACTCCGGCGACAACATCCATCTTTCGGGCGCCCCCTTTGCCTCCATTTGGCCGTCGGTCCTGGGCTACAACTGGTCCGAAGCATCGCTTTGGATATACCTCTTGAACGCCATCGGAATCTTGCTGCTCTGGCGCAACGGTATGCGGGACCTGGCCCTGTTCGCCGGAGCATTCTACGTGCCCTTGATTTTCGTGGCCCACCACGACCTTGTGCGGTACATGTTGCCCATCTTCCCGTTGACTCTGATCATCGGGTACGAGCGGCTGCTTTGCGCTCGAGAGTTCAAGCTGGCCATGTTGCTGATCGTGCCCGCCATCTATATCTACACCTGGAGCGGGGTCCAGACGAACCTGGCCCCTCCCGAAGCGGTGCGGCAGTTGCTGGCCGCCGGGTGATTGCCGGGGAATCTAATGACTGGCGATCCTCCGCGGCCCGCTGTGAGACTGCAACTTTGCCATGGTGCGTGTATCCTGGTAAGCGTTCGATTAATTAGGAGGCCCTCGTGATTCGTAGCATAGACGGCAAACATCCGAAGATTCATCCCTCGGTTTTCGTCAGCGAAACTGCCTACATCGTGGGCGACGTCGAGATCGGGGAAGATTCCAGTATCTGGCCCGGAGCGGTAATCCGGGGCGACTACGGGAGGATCGTCATCGGCAAAGCATGTTCCATACAGGACAACTGCGTCCTCCATACCGATGATTACCTCGAGTTGGGAGACAACGTCCTCATGACCCACGGCGCGGTGGTCCACGGTGGACGGGTGGGCAGCAACGTCCTCATCGGGATGAATGCGGCGCTCCTGGAGGACGCCCGGGTCGGGAACTTCTGCCTCATCGGCGCCTGCGCTATGGTGCGATCCGGGGCCAGGATACCGGACCACTCGTTGGTCATCGGAGTGCCCGCCCAGGTAAAACCCTTGAACGAGAAACAAGCGGAGAGGCTCGTAGACCTGACCGACATCTACGTGCACAACGCCCGCCGGTTCACCGAGGCCGGCCTTGGGTTGCAGATACCGAAGAATCCGGATTAGGGAGCCACCTATGGCAGAGACCAACGGCAAACTGCCCCTGCCCCTCCAAAGCATTCGCATTCTGGATGCCACCCACGTCCTGGCCGGCCCTTTCTGCTCCGTGATCTTGGCCGACATGGGGGCCGAGGTAATCAAGATCGAGCGCCCCGGGGTGGGTGACCGCGCCCGAATCAGCAAGCCCGTCATGGAAAAACCTGACGGGCAACGGGTCAGTGCCCTTTTTCTGGGTATCAACCGGAACAAGAAGAGCGTGACCCTTGACCTGCGTGACCCCCGTGGCAAGCAGGTCTTCCACGAGCTGATTCGCGTGTCCGAGGTCTTGCTGGACAACTGGGGGCCGGGCGCCTTGCGCCGCTTGGGCCTGGGCTACGACGACCTCCGCCAAATCAACCCGAGCCTGGTTTACGCCAGCATCACCGGCTATGGCGATCCCGACGGGTCGGGACGCGGGCCCTACTCCGATTGGCCCGCCAACAACCCATGCGTCCAGGGGATGGGCGGGTGGATGGAGGTTACCGGCCCCCCGGACTCGCCGCCCCAGATGGTCGGCGACAACATCGGGGATTCGGTGCCTGGATTGTGGGCGGCCCTGGGAGTCGTACTGGCTCTGGAAACCCGGCGCCAGACCGGCCAGGGACAGCACGTAGACATGGCGATGTACGACTGCATGGTGGCCCACACCACCGCCACCATGTCCTCCTACCAGGCGACGGGCCAGGTCATCGGCCGGTCCCGGGAGGACATGATCTATGCCCAGTTGACGCTGAAATCGAATGACGGGTACGCGGTGTTGGCCGGCGCCGGGCAAGAGGAAAAGTGGGTCAAACTGTGGAAATTCCTCGGCAGAGAGGAGTTGCTCCGGGACCCCCGATATCTTTGCCAGGGTATCACGGGTGATTTCTATTTCAGCCACATTGTCCCCGCCATCGAGGACTGGTCACAGCACCTTTCCAAATGGGAGGTGACCGAGAAGTTGACGGCCATCGGCTTCTCCATGGGTGTGGTCCAGGACCAGGCCGACCTCGATAAGTGCCCTCACCTGGAAGCCAGGGATATGTTTGTCGATATTGGGGATTCGTTGGGTGGCTCGTTCCGCACCGTCAACACGCCGATTCATTTGACCGGCTGTGTCGATGTGCCCGCCAGGACGCCACCCCGGCCCGGCGAGGACAATCAGGAGATACTGTGCGGGATCGGCGGCCTAAAGGTCGAAGAGCTGGACCGGCTGCGGGCCGATGGAGTAGTCTAGTTCGCTGCCCCTTGGTTCTTGGGGTGCCGGCCCCGGTGAAAACCCGCGGCGAGGGACCGGCCAAGCGACCCAAGGACCCTGCCGCCATCTAAGCGCGCGACGCCCGCCGGCTCACCGAGGCCGGCCTTGGGTTGCCGAAACCGAACTTGGGAGCGATGCATGGTAGCGAACAACGGCAAACTTCCCCTGCCCCTCGAGGGCGTCCGCATCCTGGACGCCACCCACATCGTGGCCGGCCCTTTCTGCTCCATGATCCTGGCCGACATGGGAGCTGAAGTGATCAAGATCGAGCGCCCGGGGGGCGGCGACCGCGCCCGGAACAACAAGCCCATCATCGAGAAACCGGACGGGCAGCGGGTCAGCGCCCGTTTCCTGGGGGTGAACCGGAATAAGAAGAGCGTGACCCTGGACCTGCGCGACCCCCGAGGCAAAGCGGTCTTCCACGAGTTGATTCGCGTGTCCGAGGCCTTGCTTGATAACTGGGGACCGGGCGCCTTGCGCCGCTTGGGCCTGGGTTACGACGACCTCCGCCAGGTCAACTCGAGCCTGGTTTACGCCAGCATCACCGGCTACGGCGACAGCGATGCGCTGCGAGGCCCTTACTCCAAGTGGCCGGCCAACAACCCCTGCGTCCAAGGGATGGGCGGGTGGATGGAGGTCACCGGTCCCCCGGGCTCGCCACCCCAGATGGTCGGCGACAACATCGGGGACTCGGTACCCGGGCTGTGGGCGGCCCTGGGGGTCGTACTGGCGCTGGAAACCCGGCGCAAGACCGGTCTGGGTCAGCACGTGGACATGGCGATGTACGACTGCATGGTGGCCCACACCACCAGCACCATGCCTTTCTATCAGTCGACTGGCAGAGTCATCGGCCGGGCCAGGGAGAACATGCTCTCCGCCCAGCTGACCCTGAAGTCGAATGACGGGTATGCGGTGTTGGCCGGCGCCCAGGAGGAGGGGAAGTGGATCAATCTGTGGAAGCTCATCGGGCGAGAGGATCTGATCCAGGACCCCCGGTTTCTGTGCCGGGGTATCTCGGGTGAGTTCTTTTTCAGCAGCATCATCCCCGCCATCGAAGGATGGTCCCGGCACCTTTCCAAGTGGGATGTGATGGAGAAGCTGACCGCGATCGGCTTCTCCATGGGTGTGGTCCAGGACCAGGCCGACCTGGATAAGTGTCCTCACCTGGAAGCCAGGGACATGTTCGTCGATGCCGGGGATTCCCTGGGCGGGTCGTTCCGCACCGTCAACACGCCGATTCACCTGACCGGCTGTGTCGACATTCCCAGCCGCACGCCGCCCCATCTGGGGGCGGACAACCAGGAGGTACTGTGCAGCATCGGCGGCCTAACGGTCGAAGAGCTGGACCAGCTGCGGGCCGACGGAGTGGTCTAGCCCTGCCTGAACTTTGGTACCGGCGTGGCGCTGGTGCTTCCTTGGCGTAGCCGGCGGCCTGCCACTATAATGGTGGTTCGCATCACTTCAGTGATTCTTGCCTGTAAAGGAGAAAAACCCCTTGTTCCAAGCTCCCCGAGGTACCACCGACCTGCTGCCACCGGAGCAGAAATACTGGCGGTATATCGAGTCCAAGGCGGTGGACCTGGCCCGGCGGTACGGCTACGGCCGAATTGACACGCCGGTTTTCGAAGATTCGAACCTTTTCATCCGTTCCGTGGGAGCGGGCACCGACATCGTTGAAAAGGAGATGTACATCTTCGAGGACCGGGGCGGCGACAGCGTCACCCTCCGGCCCGAGGGGACGGCTCCCGTCTGCCGCGCCTACCTGGAGCACGGCATGCACAACCTGACCCAGCCGGTGCGGCTCTACTATTTTTGCCCCGTTTTTCGCTACGAGCGACCCCAGGCCGGGCGCTTTCGCGAGCACCACCAGTTCGGCGTCGAAGCCCTGGGTGACGGTGACCCTTCGGTTGATGCGGAGGTCATCGACCTGGCCTGGCAGTTGGTGCTATCCCTGGGCTTGCAGGATATCAGCCTGCTCGTGAACAGTATCGGCGACTCCCAATGCCGTCCTGCCTACGTCGCCGGGCTGGCTGACTACTACTCCGGCCTTCAGGAACAGCTCTGTCCCGACTGCCGGGTCCGCCTTGGACGAAACCCCCTGCGACTGTTGGACTGTAAAGAGGAGAAATGCCGGGCCCTTGGAGATACGGCGCCCCGGTCGGCCGAGCACCTTTGCCAGGAGTGCGGCGACCACTGGTCCAAGCTCCAAAGCTACCTGACTTCCATCGGAATACCGTACCAGGTCGACCACCGGCTGGTGCGAGGCCTGGACTATTACACGCGCACCGTATTCGAGCTGCAACCCCGGCGAGGCGGCGCCCAATCCACCATCTTGGGCGGCGGCCGGTATGACGGGTTAATTGCAGAACTGGGCGGCCGTCCGACCACGGGGTTCGGTTTCGCGACGGGAATGGAGCGCCTCACACTGAACCTCAAGAAGAGCCGCGTGGAGGTCCCAGATGAACCGGCGCCCAAGTATCTGGTGGCCAACGTCGGCGATGCCGCCCGTTCAGCGGCGCTGGAGCTGGCGGCCAAATTACGCCTCGCGGGCCTGGGCGCGGTCCTCAGCCGCGGCACTCGCACGTTGCGAGGCCAGTTACGCCAGGCCAACGCTTTGCAGATCCCTTACGCGCTCATTCTGGGCGATGACGAGATCGATCGGGGAGAGGTTTTGGTTCGTGACATGACGGCCTCCACCCAGGAAACCAAGCCGATGGCCGAGTTTCTGGCAGAGTTACAGGGATAAACGTTCCGCCGCCCGACCGGAGCCGAACCAGGCCTGGCGCGTGACAAACCTGTTCGAAACCGCAAGCGTTCCTTTGTGCGTTGTGGGGTGACAACCGAGTAACATTACCACCGTGTTGCTCGTTTATCTGAGAGTCCTTTACATAAGAATCAGGCTCCTCGCGCTCTCGCTGCTGGTGCTGTTGCCCCTGGCGTGCTCCGGCGCTCCAACGCTTGGCTCGCCGCCGCCAGCCTCAACCCCGGACATCGAGGCCACGGTGCGGGCGGCGGTGCAGGCCGCCCTGCCAATTCCGGCGCCGAGTGACCCTCCCGATCTCGCCGCCACCGTAATTGTGAGCGTCCGGGCAACGGTCGAGGCGATGCTCGCGGCCACCCCGGTTCCGGCTCCGGTACCGGTGGAGGTGCCCACCGCGACGGCCACCTCTATCCCCGTGCCGACGCCGGTGGCTGTGGCGATTGCCGCGCCTGCCGCCATGCTCACCGAATCCGCCGAGCCTGCTCCCTCGCCGGCCCCGGCCCCGACCCCGGTGCCGGCCCCGACGGCCAGACCCACTCCCCGGCCAACACCGGTGCCCGTTTCGCGCTTCGTTGGTGTTCCTTTACTGGCGCCCACCCTGACACCGGAACCTACGGCGACGCCCAGTCCTGTGCCCACGCCGGCAGCACCACTGTTGGAGCCAGGTGGGTGCCAACCCGCCGCCGAAGGCGCCCTGGTGACCGCCTGGGTCGAGGGTGCCTGGGCCGCCTCGACAACGGTGCAGGATGGCTCGTACGTTCTCTTCGTCGATCAGGGCGGCGGGGGTTCCTACATCGGGAAGACGGTGAACTTCAAGATCGGCGACCTGGACGCCAACGAGACCGGCATATGGGAAATTGGCGGAGGTGACGGAATCAACCTGACCGCCGCACTGCGGCCGGCGCCGGATCCTTCTGCCTCGCTGCACCAGGTGCATCTCCGCGGCGGTTTGCTGGCCCAGGCCGTGCCCCCCCACGTGTTTGTGGGGACGGCCTTCGTTTGCGGTTCGGCCACGCCGGCTCCGACACCCTTGCCTCCTGGCGGGTGCCAGCCCGCCGCCGACGGCGCCCTCGTTGCCGCCTGGGTAGGGGAATCCTTGGTGGCTTCATCAACGGTGCAGGACGGCCGGTACATTCTCTTCATCGATCAGGGCGCCGGTGAGGCTTTCTCCGGCAAGACGGTGACCTTCAAGATCGGTGACCTGGATGCCAACGAGACCGGCATTTGGGAAGCAGGCGGGGGCAACGACCTCGATTTGACCTCCGCCCCGTGGCATATGCCGGAGCCCACTCCGGCGCCCTACGCCTTGCTTCCTCGAGAAAGTATCGGTTCCGGGGTGCTGGCCCAACCCGTTCCTCCTCACGTGTTCCTGGGCAAAGCCTCTATCTGCGGCTAGACTCGCCTCGCTCGAATCCCAAGCCACGGGCCGTCATCTGGTCCAGCTCCCGGTCTGTTGATCTCCTCAAGGCGGTTCCGGCTGAATCGGACACCTGCGGCCTGTTCACTAGAATCCGCAGCCAATCAACGGGCCAGTCAGTATTGCGCCGCCGGAGTCCCCCGGCGCCGAGGCGCACCCCTCTCCCTCTACTGACATCCGCCCCTTGACCGGCGCACTCCAGTATTAGAACATATGTCCTTAAGGTATTGAAGGTGCTTGCGGCATGGAAACGTTTGACCCGGCGCCTGCCGCGGTGAACCTATTTACGTAAAGCTCTGGAGGGCTGGCGCGGATGATGAACCTCTACTACCGAGGCTATGTGATTCACGAAGAGATCCGGACTATCTGCTACATTGTGTTCGGTCGGCGTCCCGATCGGCTGGAGTTGGCCAGTAGCGGCACGGCGAAGGAAGCAATGCGGTGGGTCGATGGGCGCGTCGCCAAGAAGAAAGCCGCGCAGTGGGTCGAACGGCATGCGGCGCGGGCCAAGGGCAAGCTTCCCGCGGCGATGCCGCAGCCCGCTCTCCTCTGACGATACCCGGCCCGAAGGCTCTCGACCAACGGTAGAGGTTTGGTCCTTGGGCGGCGCCCGCGGACCGTTGAAGGCCGAATGCCGGGCTAAAGTTTGGTTAAGGCCGCGCGGGCACAGTCCTCATCCTGCTGAGCGGTGCCGCCGCCTACTCCCACGGCGCCTTCCAATACGCCGTTCCGGACTATGGCACCGCGCCCTGGCTGGCAATTCCGTGCCCTCCTTCGGTAGCCAGGATGCCCCGGATAATCGGCGAGTCGGCCTGCGGCTGCAGGTCGCCGCTGGCCCTGCCGAAGGCCGCCGATGCTATCGCCTTCCCCTGGGAACCGTATGCTCCCCCCCAGATCGCCCCGTCCATCCGGTTGAACGCGATGAGATGCCTGCCGGGGTCGCAAACCGCCACATTGATCTTGATGTTAAGCTCCAGGGCGTGGGCGATAGCGCCCTCGATTGCCCGATTGGCTTCCGCCAGCGTAAGCGCCATGGTCTCACCTCGAAAGTGGGTCGATTGGAGTAGTTCGAGCGGGCTAATTCTACCTCACCTGCGTCCCGCCACCAGCACCAGGGGTATTCTCGAACACTTCCGGGATACCGGGCCCGTTATGCTTCATTTTTGATGAAGTAGCCCTTAGAAGAAGGCTGCTCCGGTGGTATACTGCTGAGGCTGAACCTCAGTAGAAAAAGGAAGAGAATACCGGCCTCATGCTGACCAAACGCATCATCCCCTGCTTGGACGTGGACGCCGGCCGGGTAGTCAAGGGCATCAGCTTCGTCGACCTGCGGGACGCCGGTGACCCGGCGGAACTCGCCGCCCGGTACAACGAGGAGGGCGGCGACGAGTTGGTCTTCCTGGACATTACCGCCAGCTCGGACTCCCGCGATACCATGGTGGATGTAGTACGGCGGGTGTCGGAGCAGGTCTTTATTCCGCTGACCGTGGGCGGCGGCATCCGGAGCGTCGAGGATGTTCGCCGGATGCTGCGGGCCGGGGCGGACAAGGTCTCGGTGAACACCGCGGCCGTGAATGAGCCCGCTTTGTTGAGCCGGGGCGCCGCCCAGTTTGGCAACCAGTGCATCGTGCTGGCCATCGACGCCAAGCGGGTCGGCGCCGGGGCCGCCGTCAGCCAGCACGGACCAGTTGACCTGGCGTTGGAGGAGGGCTCTCGCTGGGAGGTCTATACCCACGGCGGGCGTTCCCCTACCGGCATGGACGCTGTTAAGTGGACCTGCCGGGCGGTGGAGCTTGGCGCCGGTGAGATTCTTCTGACCAGCATGGACGCCGACGGTCAACTCACCGGATACGACCTGGACCTGACTCAGGCCATATCCCAGGCGGTGCCGGTACCGGTCATCGCCAGTGGCGGCGCCGGGGACCTGGACCACCTGTACCAGGCGTTCACTGAGGGCAAGGCCGACGCGGTTTTGGCCGCCAGCATTTTCCACTTCGGCACCTACTCCATCGCCCAGGCCAAAGAGTACCTGGCGGACCGTGGTATACCGGTGCGGCCGCTGCCGGCGGGCGCCGGGTGAGCGCTTGGGATGGGTGCCCGGCGGCCTTCCCGGACCCGGCATCGAACCAAGCAGATGATAAAGGAAATACCGGCAAAGGAGACGATCCTCGAACCCATGAGCCTCATTACCACGGTCATTTTCGATATGTATAGCACCCTGGTCCTCAATGGCACGGAGATGTGGAAGGTCACCTTCCAGGAGATCATCGAGGCGCAGGGGCTCGATACCAGCTCCGAGCTTCTCTGGGAGGAATGGCGAAAGGTCGACCAGAATTCACGGGCCGAGCGAATCAAACCGGAGACGCCTTTCTACAACTACCATGATGCCTGGCGGGAAGCCTTCGTCCGTGCCTTCGCTGCGTTGGACCTGCCCGGCGACCCCGATGCCGCGGTCGGCAAGGCCATCAGCGACCTGGCACACCGGGACCCGTATCCCGATACGTTGCAGGCCCTGCGCGAGATCGGGCAGCGGTGGCGGACCGCCATCCTCTCCAACGCCGATGACAATTTCTTAATTCCGAATTTGAAGTTTCTGGGGCTTGAATTCGAGGTGGTGCTATCCTCCGAGGAGGCCCGGGATTATAAACCCCATCCTGGCTTGTTCCTGGAGGTGCTGCGGCGGCTGAATGTTACCCCCCAAGAAACGGTCTACGTCGGCGACAAGCAGCTTGAGGATGTTCAAGGCGCCAGCGAGGTCGGAATGAATGCCGTCTGGATCAACCGCTCCGGTGACCCTCCGGACCCCGAGTATCCCAAACCGGCTTACCAGATTGGCAGCCTTTTGGAGTTGCCCGCTCTGCTGCCCTCGTGGCCGCCGGCCCAGGACGGAAAACCATGAAAATTAAGCTCGACGGCAAGGGTTTGGTCCCCGCCATTGTCCAGGATGCCGGCACCGGCCGGGTTTTGATGCTGGGCTACATGAGCCCCGGCTCACTGAAGCTGACCCTGGAAGGGAGCCGGGTGTGCTTCTACAGCCGCAGCCGGGAGGAATTGTGGCTCAAGGGCGAGACCTCCGGTAATTACCTGAACCTGCGGGAGGCGTGGCTGGACTGTGACGGTGACACCGTCCTGCTCAAAGTGGACCCTGACGGCCCCACTTGCCACACAGGGGAGACCTCTTGCTTCTTCACCCCCATCGAGGAGCTTCCCGACGAGTTTGAGGCGGCCGAATCCGGGCCGGGCATATTGGACGAGGTTTTCGGAGTGATTCGGGAACGGCAGCGGGACCTGCCGGAAAGCAGCTACACGGCGCAGCTGTTCCGTGAAGGAGCCGCGCGCATCGCCCAGAAGGTCATCGAAGAGGCGGGAGAGACGGTTATTTCAGCCGCGCAAGGTGACTACGAAAATCTGCCCAAAGAAGTGGCCGACCTGCTGTACCACACCATGGTCTTGCTGGCGGCCACCGGCGTCTCGCCC
>JASLXV010000010.1:0-22030 GCA_030740155.1 Dehalococcoidia bacterium
ACATCTCAGATGCAGACCTTTCCGACCTCGCCTTCGGGAATAGGTTCGCCTATATCCTTTGTGTCACGATCACGGCTATCGGCGTGGCTACAGCCAATATCCCCACTCTTCTAGTGATGACCGCAATTGCGTTTTTGGGAGTTGTCCTTCCGAACCATCCCTTTGACTACGTCTATAACCACGTATTGCGGGGCGCGCTAAAGAAACCCAAGCTGCCCCGTCGCTCCAGGCAGCTCAAATTCACCTGCGTGATGGCTACATTATGGCTCATTGCCACGGTATTGTTATTCAATGCCGACCTTACCGCGGCCGGATACGTGCTTGGAGGCCTACTGGTTGCCGTGGCACTTACCGTCAGTACCACCGACTTCTGCATTCCCTCGATGATTCACAACTTCATTTTTCGAGTAAAAGTTCAAGAAACAACGGCTCCCTGATCTCGCTTTCGAATAAAACGATCTTCCATTACCTGGCCTGCGGGCGCCGGCCTCGGATATGTTGATCATTTTCGAATCTCTTCTTGATGATTCATTTGCGTCTCGGTCTTTTTCGGCAGCCATAACAAGCCCATTGCCGGTCCCTGACCGCTGACCGCTGTTAGCCGAAAGCTGATTGCTGAAAGCTGACCGCCATTTGACAGCACCCGGCCGCTAGCCTACCATGATATTGAGGCCGCGCTAGACGGGGAGCCAGCGGTGCCCTGCACCCGCAATCCGCTATAGCGGGGTTGAATTCCTCCCCTAGGCGCCGCCAATGGGCCTATATCCGAGGTTGGTGATGTTGAGGGTTGGGTCCTGCGCGGCGTAGGCCTGTGAACCCCGCCAGATCCGGAAGGAAGCAACGGTAAACAGGACCCTGCGGGTGCCGTGGGAGCGCCTGACCGGAGTCACCGCCGGGGACACGCTCAGTGGTTGACGTCAAAGGGAGGTGCGCGGTCTCAAACCAATTTGCAACCGTCCACCGCCATCTCCGAGGAACAGATGATGCTCCGGCGCAGGTGCGCGCCGGACCGCGCAAGGCCCTGGGACAGCACTTCCTCGCCGATAGCCGGATACTCAGCCGCGTTCTGGCCGCCGCGGAAATCACCGGGGATGACACGGTGGTGGAAGTAGGCCCCGGCCGGGGCGCCCTGACCCGCCGCCTGGTAGACCGGGCGGTCCGGGTGATTGCTCTGGAACTCGACCCTCAGTTGGCGGCCGCGCTGCCCGCCCGCCTCGGCGACCCTCCGAACCTTACCGTGGTCGAGGCCGACGCCCGCAAGGTGGACATCGGCTCACTGGTGGGCCCTGACGCCATCTACAAGGTTGTAGGCAACCTGCCGTACTACGCCGCCAACCCCATCGTCCGGCGGTTCCTAGAGTTGAACCCCCAGCCCCGGCTGATGGTCGTAATGGTGCAGCAAGAGGTGGCCCGCTCGATGGCGGCGGGCCCCGGAAAAATGGGCCTGCTGTCCGTGGCCACCCAGTTTTACGCGGTGCCCAAGATCGTGTGCTCCGTGCCTCCCCGGGTCTTCCGGCCTCCGCCCAAGGTAACCTCGGCTCTGGTGCGGTTGGAGGTGAGGGCCAAGCCCGCAGTCGACGTGGCCGATCCGGACGCATTCTTCGCGCTGGTGCGAGCCGGGTTCTCGGCGCCACGGAAGCAGCTCCGGAACTCTCTGGGCCACGGGCTTGGAGTGGCGAACCAAGTGGTGGGCCAGCTGCTGCTGGACCTGGAGCTGGACGGAAGCCTGCGGCCGGCAAATCTTTCCCTGAAAGACTGGGCGATTATCTACCGCGCTTGGGCGTCGCTGAGTTAGATTGGAAGCCCCGGCCTTCGCCAAGCTGAATCTAACCCTCGAGGTGCTGGGCCGCCGCGACGACGGCTATCATGAGATCAGAAGCGTTCTTCAGACGATCGACCTGGCCGACCGGCTGGAGATCGTACCGGCATCTTCCCTTTCGGTGGAGTGTGACGACGCCTCGCTGAACGGCGAGACCAATCTGGTCTGGCGGGCCGCGGCGGCGCTTGCCGAGCGCGGAAACACCGAGCCCCGGGCCCACATTTACATTCACAAGCGGATCCCCGTGGCGATGGGGCTTGGCGGAGGAAGCAGCGACGCCGCCACGGCCCTGATGGTGCTAAACCAGCTCTGGGGCCTCGATTTGACCATCGAAGACCTGGCTCAAGTGGCGGGGACCATCGGCTCCGACGTTGCCTTTTTCCTGTCCGGCGGCACCGCGCTGGTCACGGGCCGGGGAGAACAGGTTACGCCCTTGCCTCCGCTTCCTCCCGTGGCGGTGATCCTGGTCTGCCCCAAATCCACGGTGCCCAACAAGACCGCCAGCGTGTATTCCGCCCTCACTCCCGGCCAATACAGCGATGGAGGCATTACCCGCCGGATGACGGAAATCCTCCTGGGCGGGCATTTCGTGAGGGAGTCCGTGGCGGGTCTGCTCTACAATGTTTTCGACGAGGTGGCCTCCCGTGTTTTCCCGGACCTGGGCCGGGTACGCCGGCAGTTGGATGAATTGGCCCTCGGCCGCTACCGCCTTACCGGCGCCGGCCCCGGACTTTTCGGACTGCCTTCCAGCGAACTCGATTACCAACGGGTGGCGAATGCCTTGCAACCTTACGGCGCAGAGGTATACCTTGTTGTCACCACGTCTCCCGAATCCTTCGCTGGCGTGGAAACCAGATAAGCCGCGGCTGGCAATGGGAACGAGTTAGCCTATGAACGGACTTGCCACCATCACCATCGGAATGGGTCCGAATATTTTCGACTTCGGCAGCCTGGTACTCTCCTGGCACGGCTTCATGACCTTCGTTGCGGTGGCGGTGTCGGTGTTTCTGGTGGTCCGCGCGGGCTCGCGGCAGGGGATGGTTGCCGATTCCATTTATTCAGTTGCGGTATGGGCCATCATCGGCGGCGTCGTTGGGGCTCGCCTGCTGCACGTCATCGACTTCTGGGGTGAGATATACCAGGATGACCCCCTGAGTGTGTTTTACGCCTGGCAGGGTGGCGTGACCATCTATGGGGCCATTCTTGGGGGGTTCGCCGGCGGCGCACTTTACATAATTATCCGCAACTCCGCCTGGTACCTCTCCATGTGGGGCCGGTATTTCCGGTTCCTGGGCTCCCCCAACCGGGCGCCCCTGCCGGGTGTCGGCCACCTGGCCGATCTCTCGGCTCCGGCTCTGCTTCTTGCCCAGGCCATCGGCCGGGTCGGCGATGTCATCAACGGTGAGCATTGCGCCACCCAAACGGATCTGCCGTGGGGCATTGTTTACACTCATGACGCTAGCCCTGGCCTCTTGGCCTGCGGCACGGCGCCGACTCACCCCGCGGTGGCCTATGAATTGCTGTTCGACTTGGCGTTGCTCGCGGTTCTCTGGCCCTTGCGCAACCGGTTGCGGCCCCGTGGCATGTTCTTCACCCTGTACCTGGCTTGCTACTCCATCGGAAGGTTCTTCATCAGCTTCCTCAGAGTGGAGTTCAACGAGTACTTCGGGGCGCTGAACGAGGCCCAGGTTGTGGCCCTCGCGGTGATGCTGATCACGATTCCCTTGCTGGTATACCGGGCCAAACTGGTCAAGCTCGCCACGGGAAATCCCAGCAGCTAGCCGAGTGTCTACCGAGTGGCTGGATACCCGTTTCGTCATCACGGCGAAGGCCGGAATCTAGCCGGACCCTTTCTGGATTCCGGCCTTCGCCGGAAGGACGATCGGGGAGGGGGCCTCGCGCATGCTCGCCACTGGAGATCCGAGCCACTAGCCGATTGTCCACCAGGTGTCTCCCGAGTGGCTTGATACCCGTCTTGTCATCCCGGCGAAGGCCGGGATCCAGCAAAGCTCTCTCTGGATTCCGGCCTTCGCCGGAAAGACGATTGGGGAGGGGGTCTCGCGCGGGCGGGCCGCGGGAAAGCGGAGCCAATAGCGTTGACAACGGCGGGGAAGCCGCCGGCAACGGCTCCCGCTTTTGAGCCGGTGTTTCCCCGGACTCGAACCGGACCACGAAGGACGAAAACGGGCGCCACTTGTCATCCCGGTTTCTTTGCGGGAAGGCCTCAGCGCACGCTGTTTTCGAAGTCAAAGCTGAGTACTGGCACAACTCAAGAGGCTGGTAGCGCGGGGGAGAGCCGGAAGCCCGTCCGGGACCGGCTTCCAGTTGACGTGAGCGGACCGCCCGCTACCCCGCGACCGGCCGGAAGTCCTGCACCCTCAGGGTCAGCCTCTCCATGCCCCGCCAGTGGTCGATGGTGACGGAATAGACCAGGTCCACGTAGGGGGTTCCGGACACCCATCGCTCAGCCTGGTTGAAGGCCACGGCGGGCCACTCGTCATTGCCCTCCCGCAGCTTGAACCGCAGGTGCTGCCCCTCCTTGCCCATGTACTGGGCCTCCAGCACGTGGGCCCGGCGGGTCAAGAACACGGGCTGGCGGTTGGAGGGGCCGAACGGCTGCAGGATGGAAAGCCAACGGACGAGGTCGTCGGTTATTTCGGCCAATTGGACTTCGGCGTCGATGTTCAGGGTGGGGCTCAGGTCACGGGTATCCAGGGTGGCATCGGCGGCGGCGGTCAGCCTCTCTCGCAGCACCGGCAACTTCTCGGTAGCCAGGGTGAAGCCCGCTGCCTGGGAGTGGCCACCGAAGCGTACGAACAGGTCCTGGCAGCTGGTCAACGCCTCGAAAAGGTCGAACTCCGGTATGCTTCGCCCGCTGCCCACCAGATAGCCGTCCTCCATGGCCATGGCCACCGCCGGCCGGTGGAACGTGTCCGCTAATCTCCCCGCCACCAGGCCCGCGACCCCGCGGGTAATGCCTTGGCTCGCGACCAACAGAATGGCCGGCAGCGCGCCGGAGGCCAGCTGGCTCCGGACCTCCTCGCGGCCTAAGGCAACCGCCCGCTCGGTCAACTCCCGCCGGTCCTGGTTCAGGCCTTCCAGCTTCTGGGCCAGGGCGCCGGCTTCCTCGGAAGAGGTGGTTGTGAGCAGCCGGTAACTGTCCAGAGCGTGGCTCATCCGGCCCGCCGAGTTGAGGCGTGGGATGACCTGGAACGCCAGAGTCTCGGCGTCGAGCCAGGTGGTGTCAACACCGGCGAGGCGGTACAGGGCCAGAAGGCCCGGCCGCTGGGTCTTCGCCAGACCCGCCAGGCCCTGCTGTACCAGGTACCGGTTCTCGTCCACCATCGACACCTGGTCGGCGATGGTGCCCAGGGCGGCCAGCTCCAGCAGTTGGCCGGCCCAGGGCTGCCCGTGGTACTCATAGATCCCCTGGACCAGCTTGAAGGCCAGGCCCGCGCCGCAAAGGTCTTGGAACGGGTAGTTGCCGCCCGGAAGCATGGGATCGATGATGGCGGTGGCATCGGGTAATCCGGATTGCGCGAGGTGGTGGTCGGTGATGATGACGTCGATCCCCAACCGGTTGGCGTGGGCCACCTCATCACACGCCGTGACGCCGCAATCGACGGTAATGATGAGGCTTACTCCCTGGGCGGCCAGGTGATCAATGGCGGCCACGGACAATCCGTGGCCCTCTTCGGTGCGGTGAGGAAGGTAGGGTATGACCGGGACGCCCAGGGGTTCCAGACCCTCCGCCACGATGGCCGCGCCGGTCACCCCGTCAACGTCGAAGTCGCCGAAGACGCCCACCCGTTCTTCCCCGCTGATGGCCCGGTACAGCCGTTGCAGCGCCCGGTCCATGCCCGCTATGCGAAGGGGGTCGTAGGGGAGCCGTTGGGGCGGTTCAAGGAAAATGCGCAGCTTTTCGGCGGTGTCGATCCCCCGGTTTACCAGCACCCTGGCCAAGGGCGGAGGCAGGTCCCGGGGCAAATCCCGGTCCTCCACCAGAGACGGCAGGCGCCACCGTTTGGCTCCTCCCCCCATGAGCCGGCACCTCAATCGTCTAGTTCAGGGTTGGCGAAGACCAGGACCGAGTTATGACCGCCGAATCCGAACGAATTGCTCATCGCCACGTCAACCTTGGCGGAGCGGGCTTCGTTTGCCGTATAGTCCAGGTCGCACTCCGGGTCGGGGTTCTCGAGGTTGATGGTAGGCGGGACCATGCCGTGTTGGATTGCCTGGAGACAGAAGACCGCCTCCAGCGCCCCGCCTGAGCCCAGCAAGTGGCCGGTCATGGATTTGGTGGAACTGATGGGAACGCGGTAGGCATCCTCTCCGAGGGCGAGCTTGATAGCCACGGTCTCATGATGGTCGTTGAGGGGTGTAGACGTACCGTGGGCGTTGAGGTAGTCCACCCGCGCCGGGTCGATGCTGCCGGCTTCCAGCGCCAGACGCATGGCCCTCGCGGCACTCTTCCCGGTGGGCCCCGGTTCGGTCAGGTGGTGGGCGTCCGAGGTAGCCGCGTAGCCGCGCACCTCCGCCAGAAGCGGTACACCGCGCCGTTGGGCGCTCTCCTGGCTTTCCAGCACCAGGACCGCGGCGCCTTCGCCCATGACAAAACCGTCTCGCTGCAGGTCGAAGGGCCGGCTGGCCGCTTTGGGGTCACCCGCGAAGCGAGACAGGGCCCGCAAGGCGTTGAATCCGGCGACTGCGATGGGAATGATCGGGGCTTCGGCGCCCCCGGCCAGGACCACGTCCTCTTGGCCCCGCCGGATCATTTCCCATCCCTGTCCCAGGGCGTCGGCCCCGCTGGAGCATGATGAGACCAAACAGTAGTTGGCCCCCATGGACCCCGTGATCATCGAGACCTGGGCCGAGGCCATGTCCGCCAGCATCATGGGGATGAGGAAGGGGCTGACCCGCCCGGGGCCTCGCTGGCTCAGCACCTCGAACTGCTGCGAGAGGGTGATGATCCCGCCGATCCCGCTCCCGATGATAACGCCCACCCGGTAAGGGTCGGCCTTCGGGTCCAACTGGGCGTGCCGGCAGGCCTCTTGGGCGGCCGCCGTGGCGAACTGGGCGAAACGGTCCATACGCCGGGCCGCTTTCCGGTCCAGGTGGTTTTCGGGGTCGAATCCTTTGACCTCGCCGGCGAAGCGGGTATCGAAGCCTTCGGTATCGAAGGCCGTAATGTAGTCGACTCCGGACTCGCCCCGGATTAGCGCGTTCCAACTGGACGCGGCGTCCAGCCCCAGGGGGCTTACTACGCCGACGCCGGTGATGAAAACTCGGTGGTTATGGCGCATATGAATTATCAGCCAGATACAGGGTTGGTGACGCGGTTACACAAGGGAAGCCCGGTCCGGCCCCGACCGGCGGTGGCGGGCCCCACCGGCGTCCGGGGTCCGGGGCAGGAAAGGTGCGGCTCACTCGCGGACGGTGCCCTTTTTTGGCGAGTCCAGCAACATCCGGTCCAGCATCTCGGTCAGCTCGGTGATCCGCCTGGAGATGTTAGCCGACAGCTCGCTTCCCCCGCTGGTGAGGGGGTCCGACAGTATCTTCAGCGAGTCGGTCAGCTCATTGACCCGGGCGCCAACGGTTTCCGCCACTTCGCGACGGGCGTTGGCCAGCGGCTGGGAGACGGCGCGTAGCGTCTCCGCCAGTTCTCCCACCCGCAGGGAGAGATTCTCGCTGAATTCCTTGCTGGTGTTGGACACAGGATCGCCCCAGCCGCGGAGGATCTCGGTGGCCTCGGTGATGCGGGCGGTTATGGTGTCGCCCAATTCGCGGCTGGTGGTGGCCAGGCGAAGCCGGTAGGTCCGGAGCATCCGGAACACCCGGCGGTACAGGTCGTCCACCGAGGTCAGCTTGGCCGAGAACTGGTCGAACAACTCCCGGCTCTCCTGCATCGTCCATCGCTCGTCGTAGTGGACCAGTTGGCGGCCGGTATAGAGTTGGTAGGGCCGCATTTCGCCCTCTTGAAGGATATCGCCGTTCACGCTCAGCGGCTGCAAGTCATTCCAGTTAGACGTGGCCGGCAGTGGCGTAAGGAAGTTCGCGGTCTGATACTTGCTGATCCCGGTCACCCAATCGGCGAACTCCATGATGGATTCTTTGGTGTCGCCCGGCAGGCCGATGATGGTCATCGCCACTACCCCGAACCCCATCTGGTTCATTGTGATCAGGTCTTTATTCACCTGGCTCGGATCTTGCCGTTTGTTAATCAGCTTCAAGGCTTCAGCGTTGGCCGTCTCCACTCCGACATAGACCATCTTGATGTTGGCGTCGTACATCGCGTGGGCCAGTTCCGGGTCCTGGCCGATCTCCGCCCGGGCCTGGCAAATCAGGTAGATGCCATCGGTGTGGCCCTTCCATGCCTTGAGCCTGGCCAGCCTCTCATCGCGGAATTTGACGGCCCGGAGGGGGGGCGGGTGCAGGTCATCGGAAAGGAAGACCTGGAATACCCCATTGCGCGAGGAGTGAATCAGGCCGTCTTCCGCCATCTGGCGCAATTGATGTAGCCGCTTGATCTCCGTTTCCCGGGAAACCAGGCGGTACCCCAAGAACTGTTGGATCACCTGGCAATAGGTGCAATTCTCGGTACATCCCCGAACGGTCTCCAGCACGCCGCCAGCCATGGGATTGGATGATGTCAGGTCCTTGATCGAGCGAAAATCGGGAAGCTCCACGAAATCCGGAGAGACCAGCCCCTTGCGGCGGGTCTGGATTATATGTCCATCGCGGCGGAAGCTGATGCCGGGAATCTTTTCCAGGTAGAAGTCCCGCTCGGTGCCCCGGTAGGTCACCAATACGTCGCAGAGCTGGCCGACGATGTCCTCGGCTTCCCGCTGGACCACCACGTCGAAGTGGCCGTAATCGAAGGCTTCCTCCGAGAGGGGCCCCATCTGGGGTCCTCCCCCGATGGTGATCAGTTCGGGGTGAAACTGCTTGGCCTGCCGGGCGAGCTGATAACCCCGAGGGGCCTCGTTGATCAGCGCCGTTACCATCAGGATGTCTACGCCATCGAGGTCTTTATCAGGGTCCAGCAAGCCGGAGCGGTCCTCAAACCAAATCTCCCGCTCGTAATGGAACGGCCCGTTCCATTGGGCCAAGGCGCCCGAAAGAAACAACATACCCTGGCGAGGGATAGCAATATACTCGAAATTCCCGCCGGCCGAGGCCGGCTGGATCAGCACAACCCTCTTTGTCCTCGACATTGTCACTCCTGTCCTTCTCAGCCCCGAGTCTTCCCCGCACGGTGCAGCCCCGCGATGTTCCACTGGTCTCAAAGGGAGAGAAGCATTCCCGGCCGTTCAGCTACTGGAGATTGGCCGGTGCAACGACAAGTTCCACCAAGTCAGTTTACCATTATACCCCATACGCCGCCGTAAACACACGGCTTTTCGTCGGCCGACGAGTCCAATTCCCAGGAGCAGGGCGGCAGCAAAGCTGCGCCGGCCTGCTCCGGCCCGATAGCGAGAGGGCAACCCCTGGTTTTCGACCTGCCATAGAAACCATCGAGCCACGGCCGCCCGGTTGGGCCTTGCCCCAAAAGCCCTCTGGACAATGTCACCCCGAGTGATACGAGGGGTCAGATGCGGCGGTTCCTGGCTCCAACCAAGGAACCCCCCACTAGATTCCTCGTCGCTTCGCTCCTCGGAATGACAGTTTTGCGGCCAAGGCCGCCCGGTTGGTTCCGGCTCCGTCTCGGGCCCTGGACAATCCCGGTGCCTCGCCGGTCCCCCTGGGAGGGCCCGGCGGCATGACAAACCGTAAAGCCTTGACGCCCCGCACCCGGGCGGAGCCATTTTCCCCTAGGCGGAGCCTTTTTGAAAGTGAGGAATGATCTCCTTGGCGATAGTCTCGAGGTGTCTGGCCCGGTCCTCTTGGCGGCAGGAGATGCTGAACATGATGTACCGGGCTCCGGCGTCGATATACTCCTGGATGCGGTCGATACAGTGAGTCACGGTCCCCGCGGCGGCATAGTCACGAACTATTTCGGCGAAGTCGCGGCCGTGCTGGTAACGGCCCCCCATCTCCTCGGCGGCGACTTCGATGGCCTCTTCCTGGGTGGGGTAGATCGTGGTGTGAAGGTAGCAAGCCCACTGGAAATTGGACAGGTCCCGGCCCTCCACGCGGGCATACTCGATGATCTTCCCCACGCTGTCCCGGTACCGCTCCGGGCTGTAGAAGTAGGGAAACCAGCCATCGCCGTGGCGTACCGCCCGGAGCATGGCCACGTCCCGCCTCCCGGAAACCCATACGGGGGGATGGGGCTTCTGAACCGGAGGCGGGTTGATTGCCACGTCCTTGAGATTGAAGTGGCGCCCTTCAAAGGTTACCTGTTCGCCTTTCCACAGGCGGTGCAGCACCTCCAGGCACTCGTTGGTCCGCCGGCCCCGCTGCTTTACGTTCAGCCCGGCGGCCTCGAACTCCACGGGGTACTCACCCCCTACGCCGACGCCCAGGGTGAGCCGTCCGCCGCTGGCCATGTCCAAGCTGGCGGTCACCCTGGCCAGCACCGTGGGATGGTAAAAGGGGACCAGGATGACGGCGGATAGCACCCGGAGGGTTTCGGTCGCGCCCGCGGCCACCGCCATCACCGGCAGGCTGGCGTGGGTGGGTTGGGGTGGACTGCCCCGCATGAAGTGCTCCCCGGCGGCGATGTACTCGTAGCCGCCCAGCTCCTCCATCCATCTGGCCTGCTTGGCAACATCCGCCACGCCCAGGGCAATATTCGCTCCGAAATGCAACTCAGGTTGCGCCATCAACTGCCGTACCTCATGAGAGGATTCCTGCCATCCATCACCCCACTGCTACCCGGTGGCAGGTCGCGTTTATGTTACAGGAACGTGTCAAGGGCGTCACCCCCGGCCAGGGGCGGCGGCCTATGCGGCGGCTCGGGCCGGATGCCCCCAGGCCGCTTTGGTGTTGCCGGGACGATAAATGGGACGGTACATAGATGGATGTCGCTTCGAGCCAGCCGAAGCGGCGAATTGGCGGAATTCACCGCTTTCACTCTCTATGATAGGGAGAAGGATCGGCAAGGGTGGATCTCTACCCTCTCGCCCCGCGTTACCGCCCCGCACCGAAAGCCCGGCGGGGTTTGAATGAAGGCATCGCCAGGGAAATCAGGAAGCCCAGAAAGAACAAGGCGGCGGCATAATAGAAGGCGGCAGAAAAACCCCAGATCTCGGCCAGTCCTCCGGCGATGACCGGGGAAGCCGCCCCAAACAGGGCATTATTGCCCCACATCACGCCGATGGCGGTCCCTTCAAGGCCACGGCCCTCGGTAAGGTCGATGGCCATCACCTGGGTCAGCGAGTTCACCGAGAAGAAGAATATCCCGAAAACCACTACCGATACGGTCAATCCCAGCTGACTGCCGGGCCACACCATGGTTATCGGCAAGATTGTGGACACCAGCATGATGCCGACAATCAAGGGCTTACGCCCGGCCCGGTCTGACACGAACCCGAGTATGGGGCCCGCGACGATGCCCATTGCCGCCAACAGGCCCACGTGAAAGCCCACGGCAACATCTCCCATGCCCAGGTTCTCTTCCATGTAGAAGGGCAGGTACAGAATCAACGCCCGGTCTCCCATACCCCTGATCGCCGAAACCAGCATCACCGAAATCATCCCGGTCCCGCTGAAAGATCGGCCAGCGATTCTGAACTGGCCCGTCAGGCGGCGCCAGAAATTCTCCCCCTCTGCCGTTGGGCTTCCGGTGCGGCGCAGGAACACGGCGATGGCCAGGAACAGCGGCAGGATGAGGACCAATCCGTACCGGAGTATCAGCTGCCAGGAAATGGTCACCAGCAGCGCTCCCACGATGACGGGACCGATGAAGTCACCCAGGCTGCCGGTGGAGCGGTGGAGAGATACCACCAGCCCTTTGCGTTCCGGGAAGCGCTCGGCCAGCATCCCCAGGGCCGGCGGGTGCCATAGGCCGCTGCCGGCTGAACCCAACATCACGGCCACCACCACCAGGGCGAAGGCGCTTCCCACCACGGAAGCCAGGAAGTACCCGAGGCCTATAACGAGCATGGCAATGGCCAGCATCTGCCCCCGCCGGTGGTGATACATGTCTACCAGGATGCCGGAGGAGAGGGCGATGAGGCCGGAGGAAATCTGGCGGGAGGCGTCGATGAGTCCGGCGAAGATGGGGGAGAGGCCCAAGGTGGCGGTGATGTGGGGCAGCAGGACAATGAAGCCCCGGGAGTAGATGTGCTCGACGGTATGGGCTCCGATGACCCCGGCGGCCATGGCCCGGTCTCGGCCGCCGCTGGCCCTGGCACGGGATACTACCCCGCTTTCTGCTGCTTGCGCCATGTTGAAGTACCTACCCTGCGCCCGTCCGGAATATTCGGACCCGTCCCAGAATACTCTGAAGGGAAACGCGCCCTTCAGGCCGGGCCTCCCCGGAAAGGCCTCGTCCTTGCTTTTCCGGGCCGCCAAGCCGTGAAGTCAAGAATCACGTGGAAGCGAGTATACACCGGCGGGAGGGGTTAGCACCCGAATCAAGGGCAACCAAGGGCTTCCCGGTTCCACCGGCCCCCTGGGGGTGTGAAAGGCCGGGCTCCTCTAGCTTCAAGAAGCCCTCCGGGCTCAAGGACGACCCGGCTGCCGGTTCTTCCTCGAGCCCGGCGATGGTTCAGAAGGGGTGTCGGCTACCAGGCGGACCTCAAAACCGACATGATGGGCCCGGCGTCGGCGATGGGCTTCGGGTTGGTGGCCAGCGCCCGGTCGTGGAGGGTCGCGGCGGCGATCAGTTCCAACCCCTCTGCCGGCACCCCAACTTCCCGGAGGGTGGCCGGGATATTCAGCTGCCGGCACAGCCGGTCCACCGCATCGGCCGCCGCCAGACCCGCCTCCTCGTCGCTCAGACCGCCGGTGTCGATCCCCATGGCCTTGGCGATCAACGCCTGCCTGTCCGCGCTGGCGTCCAGGTTGTAGCGCATGGTGTGGGGCAGCAGGATGGCGTTGGCCTCCCCATGGTTCACCCGGTACAGAGCGCCGGTCTGATGGGCCATGGCGGTGTTCAAGCCCAGGCCGGCGGCCCCGGCCAGGGCGGCCAGCAACGCCGCCGTCTTGATGTTCAGCAGGCCGTCCAGGTCTCTCTCCGGGCAGCCGGGCAGGTGGCGCACCAGGCCCTCGATGGCGTGCAGGCCGAAGGCGTCGGCGATGGGGTGGTGGGTCCGGGAGTACACGCTCTCGATGGCAATCCGGAGCTGGCCGATGGCGGTGGACACGAGGATGGGCATCGGCGTGGTGGCCAGGGCCTTCCCGTCGACGATCACGGCTTTGTGCCCGGCTCCCTTCCCGGACATCAGCACCTTTCGGCCCAGGGCCTTGTCGGTCAGGCCGCCCCCTCCCCTGGTAAGCTCCGCGCCCCCCATGGTGGTCGGCACGCTGATGATGGGCGGCCTCCCAGACGGCAGGTCGGGGATGAACACATGGTCCGGCGGCTTGAAGCGAATCTCGAAGTCGTGGAGGTCACGGCCCCCGGCCAGCAGAATGGCGATCCCTTTGCACGTATCGTGGGTGCTTCCGCCCCCGACGCTCACCAGGGCATCGGGCCGCAGCTCTTTGGCCAAGGCGCCGGCTTCGTAGACGACCTCCATGGGCGAGTGGGGCTCGATCGCGGAAAACAGGCCCACGCACCGGTCGCCCAGCGCCTCCTGCACCCGCTGCACCACATTCGACTCCCGCAGAATGTTGGGGCCGCAGACTACCATGGGCCGGGAAACCCCCAGCCGGTCCAGCGAGGCATTCATGCCGGAGATGGAGTCTGGGCCGCAGACGATCTCTTGCGCGACGCTGTTGTAGCTGAATTGCAACACTTTGTCCAAAGCCATATCCAGTGCCTCTCCCCGGAGCAGGTTGTCCACTTACCCGGCGCCCATGTTGATAACGTTCTTGGTTTCGGAGCGCAGTTCCCGGCCGGGCCTGACCCGCTGGATGGCCGCGGCGCAGAGGGCTGGTCGACCAGCTTCCAGCCCTTCGATGTTCTCGGGACCGGGCCGCGGCGGTTATTGCCGGGCCAGCCGCTCCAGTTCCACCGCGAACCACAGGGCCATGCCGCCGCTGCGGTCGTCGATTCCGGAGACCGCCGGGCGGTCCAGGTACTCCCTGAGGTTGCCCTGCACCCCAGTGTTGGTGCAGGCGTCCACCACGTTCCCCTCATCGTCGATGCGCTCGGTCACACCCTGCCATCCGTGCCGCACCGATTCCAGGAAGGAATCGTCCAGCCAACCCCGGCGTAGGCCTCTGGTCATGGCGTACCCAAACATACAGGTGGCGGTGAACTCCTGGTAGGAGCCGGGCACATCCAGCACCTGGGGGAACATCCCAGACGGCTGTTGGTACCGGCGCACCGCGTCCATTTGCTTCAAGTACATCGACAGGATCGCGGCCCGGCTGGGATGCTCTTCGGGCAAATGGGTCAAGGTTTCGGACAGGCCCATGGCGGCGAAGCCGTTGCCCCTGCCCCAGAAGAAGGGTACCGGCCGGCAATGCCAGAACAGGCCGCTTTCCTGCTGGATGCCGCCGTCTCCCAGGAACCGGGTCAGCAGCTCCAGGTACCTCTCGTCGCCGGTGATGTCGAAGGCGCGGCCCAATATCGCCCCGTTCATGAACATATCTTCGGTCCGGAAATCCGGGTCCGACGGAGGCGGCGCGGCGCCGGGGTCTCCGGCCTGGTAGCGGTCCGCCACGTTCACTATCAGTTGGGACCAGCGGCGGTCTCCGGTAGCCTCGGCCAGTTCGGCTCCCCAGAGGACCCCGGCCAGGTTCGATGGCCTGGGCTGGTCGCCGAAGGGATCACTGGCTCCTAGCCTGCTCTCGTCGAGCATCGAGGCTATCTCCAGAGCGACGCCAGGGCCGGTGGGGCCCAACTGGGCCAACCGAAGGCGTCCGCTGATGGGGACACCCTGGGTGTAGACGACGGGGTCCAGATGGCGGCCGTAGGCCGTGTCGAGGATACTTGCCACCCGCAGCTTCGACCGGGAGCGCCGGGAGTCGAGGGCGTGCCGTGCCGGGGAAGGTCCCCAGTCCGGGAACTGGGTGACAAGGCTCCAAAGGCGGCCCAACTCGCCGGATACATGATGGGCCGGAGCCGTCAGGCGTAGGCCGGGGATTGCGCCCAGGCCGTTGGGATTTCCAGTTCCCAGAGCGGCCAGCAACGAGCCGTCATCCCGTAACGGCATGGCGCCAACGGCGGGCGCCATGAGGCCGGCGCTCTGGTTCGCTTCCCACCGTGTATGGTTCCCGGATCGTAACTCGAGCACCAGGTCTGGGGCTTGGAAGCCTACCCAACGCCAGAGGTGCCGTGTTTCAGGGTTTTGCTGGTCATGGAAATAATTACCCTCCGAGGGGTACCCGGTGGAGGGGTCGCCGCCCGCGCCGTTGCCGGGGTCCGCGTCAGCCGCCAGCCCGTCGGGGTTGCCGCAGGGTACCGCGCTGAGGGCTATCTCGCTCGCCAACTGGGGGCCGCCGGCGGCAAAAACCCCCAGGGCCCGCACCGCCTGGGCCACGTCGTCGGGCCGGCCGGACAGGCCGGACACCAGCAGCACCCGGGCGCGGCTGGTGGCGGGGACATAGGCGTCGCCGTCGAGAAGCGCGGGGATCTCCCGCTCCGAGCGGGTGACCCCGCAGGCCGACCGGGTCCACCGGCCCCGTCCTCTCCGGACCAGCGAGTCCAAGGAGGCGACCAGGTCATCGATGCGGTCAGTCATGGCAGGTGTCCGGGCCTTCGAGTGCGTCTATCACTTCTGCACAATATCGATGTTGACGGGCCGGATGCCGCTGACGGTAAAGGTCAACGAGGCTATCCCCGAACCCTCGGTACTGTTGTAGACTTCGATGTTGGACGGGCCGTGCAGGTAGTTGATCTCCTCCCCTTCGAGCCTGAAGGGGCGGTCGTGGCCGGGATAGAAGACCTTAGACGAGTGGACCATTTTTTCGACGCTCGCCCTGGCGTCCTCCACGTCCCAGAAGACGTTGTAGGGAAGCCCGCGCAGGACCGTGCCGCTGTCGGGCAAGGCGTCGCCGGCCAGGAGGATTTCCTCATCGCCGTCGCTGACGAGGATGCTTATGTGGCCCTTGGTGTGGCCCGGCGTGTCGATGACCGAGACGCCTTCGGCGATGGAGTCGCCATCGGAAACGAGATCGATCTTGGCCTTGTCCAGCGTTTCGGCAACGTACCAGGCCACGGCAAAGTCGCCCCGGTTCGGATTGCGGGCGTAGTCCAACTCAGTGGGATGGACCAGGATTCGCGCGTTGCGGAACAGGTCCGTGTTCTGACAGTGGTCCCAATGCAGGTGGGTGAGGATGACGGTATCGATATCGTCAGGCGTGAGGTTCCGGGTCTGCAACGCCTTGAACAGCAACCCCCGGCGGGATGCCGGCCCGGTATCGACGACAATGTTCCGGTTCCCAACCTTCAGCAGGGAAATGGTCGAGTAGCCAAACGAGCCCTGGTCGGTATTGAGGCCGAAGCCGTAGGTCAGCACTTCCAGGTCCGGCATTGGTCGGCGCCTCCTTTGGACGGTGTATCGTGGAAAGAGTCGGCGTTTCTTTGGGTGGTGGAAATCCCCCCAACCCCCCTTTACGAAAGGGGGGCGATAGGCAGGTCTTCAGCCGTGCAATGCGATGTATGCCGCAGGGCTACAACGCGGAGGCCAGGGCGGTTACGAGCAGGACGGCGATGAAGAGCAGGGTCCCCACGGCCACCAGGCCACAGCCCAAGAACCCTCCCTTCTTCACCGGCTCGGAGATGATCCGGCGGGACTGGACCGGTCCAGTCCTCTCGATGGTGAACTCTTCGACCCCCGGCTGGCCCCGGAAGCCGCGGGCCGGCTGGTACGATAGGCGGACGCGATAGCCGTCCTCATGCTCCTCCTGGGAGAGCACCTCCCAGGCCAGCTCCTTTTTGCGGTAGCGGCGTCCGTAGAAATCCTGGTTGTCGCGGGCGTGGGCCAGGGCGGCGGCGCGAGCCTGGTCCAACGAGATGAAGTCCCCTCCCCCAGGGGGTTGGGATTCGGGTTGTCCCTGATCCTACACGTTTTCGTCTTCAGCCATGGTCAATCACCTGGTCCTTGCAGGCTTGGGCCGGGAATCGCCCTCAACATACACGACCTGGGGCTTCGGGGCAAGCGGCCAGGCTGAGGGGGCAACAAGCCTCGGCTCGGCCAACGCTAAGGGCCCCAGTCAGGCAAGATTTCGTAAGCTGGGTTGTTCGACAGGTTGGTCTGATTGGAGCCGTCAGCATCCATTGCGTATATCTCCCAGTTCCCATCCCTCTCAGTGTAGAAGGCCAGCTTGGTCCCGTCCGGCGACCAGTCGGGCCTGAAATCATCGATGGAGTTGCTGGTGAGGCGCTCCTGGCTGGTGCCGTCGGCGTCCATAACGTAAATCTCCCAATTGCCGTCACGCGAGGAACTCCAGGCGATCTTGGTCCCGTCCGGCGACCAGGAAGGGCTCACATCTGAGGTTGAGTTGGAGGTTAGGCGAGTCGGGCCAGTACCATCGGAATTCATGACGTAGATCTCCCAATTGCCGTCTCTCTCTGATTGAAAAGCGATCTTATTCCCATCCGAAGACCACTCAGGGCTTGCATCGCGGGCTGAGTTGAAGGTTAGGCGGGTAGGGCTAGTGCCATCTGAATTCATAACGTATATTTCCCAGTTGCCGTCACGCAGGGAATTCCAGGTGATCTTACTCCCGTCAGGCGACCAGGATGGGTTTTGGTCCTTAACCGGGTCAGTCGTCAACCTGGCCACCCCGGACCCGTCAGCACTCATGATGTAGATCTTTTTGCTGCCGTCTCGGTCTGATGAAAAGGCGATCTTGTTCCCATCTGACGACCACGCAGGGTCCCCTTCGGTGGCCACATTGGTGGTCAGGCGAGTCTGGCTGGAGCCGTCGGCATCCATCACATAAATCTCCAAGTTGTTACTGTCTATTCGCCGCACGAAGACAATCTTGCCCCCCGTAGGCGGAGGTATCGGCGTAGCTGTCGGCGCAGGCGTGGGCGTTGGAGTGGGGGTGGGTGTTACTGTTGGGGTAATCCCAGGCGCCAGGGTGGGGGTGTGGGTAGGCGTCGGCCCTACTGTCGGCGGAACCGTCGGCGTCGGCGTCGGCGTGGGAGTCGGGATTGCCCTTGGGGTGGGGACCGGCGTGGCCCCGATGACCTGGAAGTTGGCGATGGCACTCTTGGCCGAGTTCATGGTCAGGGTGCAGGACGGCGTATCTCCGCCGCAATTCTCAGACCACCCGGTGAACCACCAGCCCGAACTGGGCGTGGCCTGCAACGTCGCCTGGGTCCCACATAGATACTGCCCGCCTCCGGTCGCGATTCCACCGCCCAGGGGGCTTGCGCTGGCGGTCAGGGTATAGACCGGGCGCTCGATGGTTACCTCCACCGCCCGGTCCTCCCGCATCTCTACCCAGGCAAACATTCTGTCCACGGTATCAGCACCTGTCCACGTGACCCCAAAGCAGGCCTGATTGGGCGTTGCCTGGAGCAGCACCCGTGACCCGACCTCATGCTTCCCGTCCGGGCCGGGCGCTTGGCTCACCTGGACCATTCCGTTGAGCACGAACAGCATCAGTTGGCCCGGATCGAGAGTCTCGCCATTAATGGACAAGGGAAAGCCGGTGGGCTCGGCGCAGTGCGCCATCAGGTTCCGCTTCTGATCCACGGTTACGATGATGGAGGTCGATGAAGGGTTGACCCCGGCGGGCAGGTCTCCGGTCCACCTTTCGAATCCGTATTCACAACTGGCCGTGACCCGGACCCGTCTCCCGACCGGGTAGCGTCCGTCATCGCTGGAGGGGTTCAGGCCGATTCTACCCAAGCTCCCGGGTTGGACCGTGGCCTCCAGCAGATAAGTCGGCGGTGGTGTTGGTATTGGCGTCGGGGTGGGTGGCGTGGGCGTCTCCGTTGGCGCGGGCACCGGCGTATTTGTTGGTGCCGGTGCGGGCGTGGGTGTGTCGGCGCGGGAGCCACCGTCGCGGTAGGCGTCGGGACCGGCGTGGAGGCAGCTATTGCCGTTGGGCTGGGCCGGTCCGTCGGCGATGCAGTGGGCGCCGGAGTCAGGGTGAGCACCGGCGCTGGAGTGGGCTCGGGCTCCCTGACGGTCAGGGCGAACACGCTGAGGCTATCCACCTGGGCCCGGGCGGTGGACGCGTCGAAGTCCACCGTGGTGGGCAGGGCTTCCCAGCGGCGGCCGGCATCTTGGTAATGCTGGAGAACCAGGTTGGATTCGACGCCGCCGGCCGCCGTTGCATCGGCCGCGCTCAACCGCACTCTGATGGTGATTGGCTTCAGCAGGGCCGACTCCATGGTGAGGTTGAACGCCGTCTGGGTCGCTTTGTACCGCGGGGGCATTACCGGTATCTCGGACGAGGAAAGCGCGCGAAACGACAGCTCAGTGGGAACAGCCGCTGTTCCCTCGTCTGCCTCAATGGTCACGCTGCCATCGGAAGACACCACCGTGATCGGCGCACCCGGTTCCATCGTCACGCGGACAATATCGTCCGTTGACGATGAAAACACCCCGGCGGCGAGAAGTATTCCCATCATCACCAGGGCCACGGCTGCCGTTCCGGACAGAACGGCTAACGACTTTAAAGCGGGTTTGGGCTCGCCGAGAATCTGCCGCAGTTCGACGGGACCGGTCTTGTCGATGACGAACAGTTCCACGCCGGGCTTGCCCCGGAACCACCAGGCCGGACGATAGGAGAGCCGGACCCGGTAGTAGTCCTCGCTCTCCTCGGCGCTCAGTTCCTCCCAGACAAGCTCGCGGTCGGCGTAGCGACGCCCGTAGAAGTCGGTGTTGTCGCGGGCGTACCGCAAGGCCAAGACCCGGGCCTGGTCCAAGGAGATATAACCCAGGGCCTCGCCTTCCGGCGTGAACTCTAGCTTTTCCCCCTCTTTCTTGCCCTCTTCCTCGGCCAACTGACACCCCCGGAGGGGGATATCTCCAAAACGGAGATACCCGTTGACCAATATAACCGAGGGTCAAGATTGAGGCAAGCCCGAATCAGGTGAAGCGGGAAGAAGCGTCACGCCGCCAAAGCCGCCGGTATCCACGCCTCCAGCAGCTTCTCCAGCTCCTCCCGGCACTCCGCCAGCCGGTGCTCGGCCCCATCGTAGAGAACAAGCTCCTTGGGCTCCAGGGCGGCGGCGTAAATCTGCTGGGCGCAGGAGTACGGGAGACGCGTGTCGCTCTTGCCGTGGACCACCAGCAGGCGTCGAGGAGAAAGCTGCGCAACGGCGCCGGTGCCGCGGGTCTGGGGCGACAAGCAGACGACTCCCTTGACGGAGGAGCTGACCGCCCCGGCGGCGACGACCACGGCCCCTCCGAACGAGTGCCCCACCACCACCACCGGCCCACGCCCATCCTTTCCCAAGAAGGATATGCCGACCAGCAGGTCCAGGACGCACTCTTGGAAGTCGCCGGGATAGCGGTAGTCCAAACGAAGGGAGGTGATGCCTTGCCCCTGCAATACACCGGCCATCCGCGCGTAAATGCCGGGTCCCGGACCACCGAATCCACCCCTGACGCCGGAGACCCAGACCACCGCCTGGTGAGACCCGGGGGCCGGATGCAGGATCCCCCGGAAGTCGCCCTTGTTGGTGCGAAACAGCATACCCTCGCCAACGCGTCCGTCAGCGGGAGGGCCGCCGCTGAGCACCTCCCGGATGGCTATTGAGACGCTCTCCGGGCGGTCGCCAGGGCTCTGGTTCTCGGGTGTCGCCATAAGTCCTTTTCTCAACGAGACGCAATCACCGCCGGCTACCCGCATCCGTTAAGGACCGCGCCGGGGCGGTTAGCTCAGGAAGCCGCGCACTGCGGTGAGGAACCCGTCGGGGTTGTCTTCGAAGACCATGTGCCCGGCCCGGGGGACCTCCGTCAGCCGGGCGTCGGGGATCGTTTCAACCATCCGCCGGGCCACATCGGCGCCCAGCAGGTCCGTCTCGCCGCCGCGGACGATCAACGTGGGGCAGCCAATCTTGGGCAGCGCCGGCCAGAGGTCGATGGATGGAGCGCTGGTGCCGTTCCGCCGCTGCTCCCGGACTGCCAGGTCAAAGCGCCAACCGACCTTGCCGTTGGGCAGCTCCATGGTCGAGTACCGCAGACGCCGCAGCAGCACGGCGTCGGACGCGAAACGGTCCTGCGGACCCATGTACTCCACGACCGCCTCGAAAGAGTCGAACTCCTCGGGAAGCTCGGTGATCTCCCGGGTGATGCGCTTGGCGCCCCGGGGGTCGATCACGGGACCGATATCCACGACGATAAGCTTTTTCACCCGGTCCGGGTAGCGGGAGGTGAAGGCCATCCCGTTGCGGCCTCCCATGGAATGACCCACCAGGATGAAAGAGTCCAGCGCCAGGGCGTCACAGAACCCGGTTAAGTCGGCCACGAAGGCGTCGGTGGAGTAATCTCCACCTGGCGCCCAATCGCTCTCGCCGCGGCCTCGCTGGTCCAGGGCCAGGACGTGAAAGTCTTGGCACAGGGCGGCCGACACGTCGTCCCAGGAGTGGGCGTGGCCCCGGAGGCCGTGGAGGAGCAGCAAGGTTGGTTTTCCGGCGGCCCCCCAGTCCAGATAATGCAGCTTCAGGCCGTTGGCGGCAACGGTCTTGTCCTCGGGTCTAACTCCGGTGGTCATCTCTCGCCCTCCGACTCCGCTTAAATCGATACGCTGGATGCCCTCGAATGGGTAGACCAAGTGTAGCATAGCTCCAGGAGACGACCCGGCGGTGTCTCCCGAATAAGAGCAGCCGGTTCACCGGCCCCAGGGCGGGAGTCCAGAGAGCACTGCCTTCCGGCCCCGGCTCGGCCACGGTTTGTTGACGCCTGGGGGCGCCGCTGCTACACTCGCTCCCATCCAAATGGACCGGTAAAATGGACCGGCCATTTTCAGGAAGGTCGGCTCCTCACCGAGGAGCACGATTGAGAACGGACGGTCATTCGACAGGTTCATGGACCGCACGAGCTTGCCGAACCGCTCGGGGCGATAGATACTTGGAGCCCATCCGAAGATTTCAGATTCGGCCGATCCCGGTCCTTCGACAAGCTCAGTACGAGCGGGTCCCGGCGTTGTAGGGGCGATTTGCCAAACGCCCCAACCCGAAAGACCCAACCAACCATATTGGTTTGTATTGGGATATTGGCGGCGTGGAGCGGCCAGCGAAGCAAAGGC
>JASLXV010000011.1:0-7444 GCA_030740155.1 Dehalococcoidia bacterium
TGCCGACGAGCTGCTGGGCCCTATCCTGGCCGAGCCGAGCATCGAAACGGCCATGCTGGAGATAGGTAAGCCGGGCGAGTCGACGCGGATCATCAATTACCACGACATTCTGGAGCCTCGAATCAAGGTTGAAAGCCCGGCCATGACCTACCCCGGAAGGTGCGGCCGGCCCGCGGACACGGTCGGGTACGGCCGCACCCCCCCGCGGGGCGGCCTGACCCACAAGAACAGCGTCGAAGATCCGAATGTATGGGCGGCGCGGGGTTGGAGCGTGGACCAGAAAGATGACGTGCCGCGACCGGGGCGGGGGAAGCCCTGGTCGTGGCAACGTTTCGTCGACATGTCGGGTTCCGGCGCCTTGCTGCCCTACGCGTCGACCTACAATCTGTGCCTGGCCCTCCGGCTCAAGGGAGGGCTGGACTCGGGAAACAGCTCGAATATCTTGCAGTCGGCCATACTATCGCTGTCGGACAAGCTGGCGGAGACCACCCTTGGATTGACGCCACCCGAAGTGGAGGTGTTCGACCTGACCGAGAAGGACCCCTCGCTGCCCGGAGTGGTGCTCAGTTGCCACCTAGCCTCCCAGGAGGCGAGAGTGGGTCCCCGGTCGGCCCACGGCACGGCGATCTATGGGGTAACCCGGCTATCCGCCCCCTGGGTGCTGGGTCCCACCGAAATGATGGACGGCGCGGTGACCGCCGGAGCCGCCCACGTGACCTGGCCCTTCACCAACAACCCCATCATGCTGGGCCTGGCCCGCCGCCATGGCAAGACCCTCAACTTCCTGGGGTGCATCATCGGACGCACCAACTGGGGTGCGGAAGAAGAGATGCGGCTGGCGGGGAACCGGGCCGCCGAAGCCGCCAGGCTAATGGGCGCCAGCGGCGCCATCGTCACCAACGACGTCAGAGGCAGACGGTTCGTCGACTCCATCAGCGCGATACAGGCCTACGAGCGGGTGGGCATCAAGACGGTGTTCGTGACCGAGGAGGAGGACAACGAGGACGGCAATGCGCCGCCTTTCCTCTACCATCCCGCCGAGATGGCCGGCGTAGTGAGCACCGGCACCGGCCGGATGGACCCCTTTCCCAGCGTGGACCGTGTTATCGGCGGCGTAGACGGCGTGGACCCCGCTTGGTACCTGGAGCAACCGTACATTCAAGGCAGATATGGGGCCGCCCACGTTCGGGACCACTACGGTGTTGGCCGGCAAAGCTGCATCGATTATTGAGAGCCCGGCTCCTTTGATGTCACCGGCGCCGCCCCAGTCGGCGGTTCCCTGAATGATGGCCAATCTTTGGGGAGGTACTTCAATGACAACAGCGGAACCGTGGCCCATTCGGGGCTATATTTTGGAGGCGCGGAACTGCAACGTTGCTCTTCCCTAGATATGGAGGATCAAGGATTATCCAAAAAAGAGGTTGAACGCGCACTCAAATTCGAAGGATATGGGAGGAAAGCCGCGCCTTACTGGTTCATCGGCATGGAGGAAGGTGGCGGATCGATTGAAGAGTTGCGAAAGCGGGCCAGGTTATTTGACCCTGTCGAGGACCTGCGCTTGGCCCACGAGAAGATAGGCTGGAAAGATATGTACCGGCACGTTCCGACGTGGCGAGTCATGTCGAAGCTCGTCATGGCGATGCAGGGCACATGCGGATGGCAGGAGACGTCAAGCGCACGAGAGTATCAAGCCAACATGCGGGGACGTGCTGACGGGGACACCTTTCTTACCGAACTGATGCCGCTACCGTCACCATCGACCGCCGTGTGGCCTTACGAATCAATCTTTCCTACCCGCGACGAATACTACGCTGCTGTTCGGCCGGGTCGAATCGAGCGGCTGCGTTCGGAGTTTTTGGCGTTCCATCCCTGCTTCGTGATCTGCTACGGCAAAGGGAATTGGAACCGCTATGAGAAGATCTTTTGCGATGTCGAATTCAGGCCCAAGCTCAATGAGAAAATCCGCGTCGGCCGGCGTGGGCGCAGCACCATTCTCCTGCTACCGTTCCTGTTCTACTATCACGTCACACCGGTGCTCATCAAGCGATTAATCGATCTGTGTGGAAGGAAACTCAACGAGGCCGCCCTGAAGGAGTACGAGGAAACCTAGTACTCAGTCAACTTGATGCTGATTATTGTCATTCAGAGCGAAGCGAAGAATCTCCTTGTAACGCTGAGATTCCTCCCCGCGGTCGGAATGACATTAGTCACTTCCACCTGGCCAGACTTCTAGGACCCATCCCGCCTCCGGCCCGGAATGCCGATGGCGCCGGGATGCGGGCTGACCCCAGCCTACAATTTCCCGATGCGCCGCAGGGATATCTCGCGGGCGGTCTCCACTGGCTGGTCCACCGTTACCTCGATATGGTCGACCCATTTGACGCTGTCAAAGCAGTCCTGCCCGGCGATCACCAGCCGGCAGGGCCCGCCGTGGCCGGGCGTCAGGGGCTCGCCGTTCAACCGCAGGGCCAGCAGCGCCGTGGCGTCGTGGGCCCTCTCGAGGGTTACCACCGCGGTGAATCGCCCGGCGCTAAAGCTCACGTACCGCGCCTCGGCAAGGAGTCCAGCCGCGCTCAATATCTTGCCCACCGGCACGCCTTCCCACGCTTGACCCGGCACCACCCATCCCTCTTCACAGTTGAAGTCCTCGACCATCTCCCCCCGGCCGAGTTTGGCCAGGTCTTCGGCGCTCAGAGTCAACGGCCGGGCGACGGAGCCATCCACAACCAGCCGCTCCCAAGCTGAAGCCTGGCCTCCATCCGGATGGTCAGGCAACTGGTCCAGTCTTGCGTATTCCACTTCTCCGGCCTCCTTTCCCACTGGGCTCTTTCCGGAAGGGTGCGGGAAACCTCTTTCTCGCGAGAAAGAGGTTTCCCGCCGTCACGTATCTCTGTGCCGGCATTTTCGCCCAAACCACTACCCGCCGATGGCGTAGCATTCCTTTCGGAGATCGGCGGCGCCCTCCAGGGTGCCCCACTTCGGGTGCACCATGATCCCGCACAAGCCGCCCGCATCCCAGGTCCAGTCCGGGCACCATTCCACCGTATGCCCGAGGCGCGTCAGCCCGGCGCCGGCCTCCTCGGCGATGCGGCCCTCCAACTGCCCCATGCCGGGGTGATAGGCATGGGGCCAGTAGGAGCCAGGGAAGCTGAAGCTGTTGAACCGGGGCTCCTCCACCGCCTGCTGGGGAGTCCGGCCGAAATCCACCATGTTGACGAACATCTGGGCCATAGCTTGCACTTGGGCGTCGGTCCCCGGCGTGGCGAAGGGCATGAAGAGCTTGCCATCCTTGAAAGCAATCGCGGGATTGGGCGTGATGCGAGGCCGCTTCCAGGGCCCCATGCAATTAGGGAGTTCCGGATCGAGCCAGCTCTGGCCTCCTCGTGAGGAGATTATCAGGCCCAGGCCCGGCACTATGGGCGTGGCGGTAAAAGAATCGCTGAAGGTGGCGGCGAAGGCGTTGCCCCACCGGTCCACCGCGCAGGTAGAGGCGGTGTCGGACATCATCGGTGCGGCAGCAAGTCCGGGGACGTTTATCCCCCTGGCGGCGGGCCGGTCGACCCCCTGGAAGGGCCAGGGATTGCCCGGAGGCGGCAGCTCCGGCCATGCTTTGGACGTGTCGAGGGCCTTCCGGCGCTCGGCGGCGTACTCCTTCGACAGGAGGCCCGCCATGGGCACCTCCACGAATTCAGGGTCTCCGAAGTAGGCATCCCGGTCGGAGAAGGCCAGCTTGACGGCCTCGGTGAAGACGTGGATGTACTCGGCGGAGTTGTGGCCCATGGACTTCAGATCATACCCTTCAATCAGGTTAAGCACCTCGATGAGGCTGGGCCCCTGGCACCAGGGCCCGCAGGTGAAGAGGGTGTAGTCCTTATAGGTGCCCGTCTCCGGCTTCTCCACCTTGACGCTGAAGTCGGCGAAGTCCTCCATAGTTATGAGGCCGCCCTGTTCCTGGGCGAAGCGCACCATCTTCTCCGCCACGTCCCCTTTGTAAAAGTAATCCCGCGCGGCGTGGACGCCGGCCTCTCGTCCACTGCCGGAGCAAGCCCGCTCCGCCTCGATCATCCCGCGGAACACGCCGGCCAGGTCCTTCTGGACGAAATGCTGCCCCAGCTCCAGGCGTTTGCCGCCGGGCAAAAACAGCTCGCGGCTACCGGGGTGGGCACTGAGAAACTCTTCAAAGTCTTTGATTCGGGACACTAAGGACTCGGAGGCCGGAAATCCACCCTCGGCCAGCTCCAGGGCAGGCTGCACGGCCTGCTCGAAGGTCATGGTGCCGTACAACTCCAGGGCGCGCAGCCAGGCGTCGCAGGCGCCGGGCACCGCGCTCCGGGCCACCCCAACGGGTATTTCGCCGTAGGTGTCGCGGAAATACTCCAGGGTGGCCGCCTTGGGCCAGCGGCCCACGCCGCTGATGGTCACCACCTCGTCTTTATCGGCCAGGTAGATGATGATGGGCGCTACTCCGGCGAAGCTGGTCCAATGGGGCATGGTGACGTTGACGGCGATGCCCGAAGCCACGCCGGCATCGATGGCGTTGCCCCCCTGATCCAGGATACGAAGACCCGCGGCGGCCGCCAGGTAGTGGCCGGCCACCACCATGTGATTGGAGCCCCGGGCCGGAAACCTGTAGGAGGGAATTCCCTTCAGCGGCATTCGGTCACCTCTCCTTCTAAGTAAATACTGGCTAAGTAACTACGGGCACCGGACGCCCCGGCGGTTTTCCGCGCCGGGGACTGGGTCGCTTCCCGGCCCGGTCCGGACCTCCGGGCGTCACGGTACCAGTCTACAACCTACCCGGGGACCTGACCATACCGCTATCAACTCACCGGCATGGCCCGTCCACCAAATGCTTCAAATCCGACCGGGCGCCCAGGCACATCCATTGGAACCAGGCCGGTACAGAGTCAACTTGGTTCTTGCGGGTGTCATTCCGGCGTCATTGGTACGAGAATGCCCTCCGGGGCCGGCCGGAGAGGCTGACTCCTCGAGGCTCCACGGGTTGCCGTCCGGCGGCGCCCGCTGTGGCGTATGTGGAAAGAGAATTGTGCGCTTGCCGCCAAAGAAGGTATCATCGAGCTATTAACCGGCGGGGCCGGGGCGCTGCAATATCCGAAGCCTTTCGAGACCAGGCCGGCCCCGCCAATCCGGCGAAGCTGGATGGAAACTTTCGAGGGCCGGAGGGCCGGGCTTTCCTGCCCTCGCCAGGAGACGCTATGAACCGGGGACAACCGGCGCGGAAGGTGGAGCCAGAAGCGTCGCCTTATACCAATTTAGAGAGGCGGGGCAGTGCCATAGCCCACGGCAGCGCGTTGCTAATCGGGGTGCCGTTAACCATATTCTTACTTGACCTCCCCTTCTCCCTTGTGCCTTGCCCGGTTGTTTCCTATTTGATATCGCGCTCGTTCCGGCGGCGGAAGCTGGCCTGGGGAGCCTTTCAGGGCCTGCAGGCATCGGTGATTCACTCGTTGATCATGCTCACGGCCACCGTTATCGTCGTCGCCGATCTGCCCTACCGCCTGGCGTTGACCATGGGCACCGCCGCCTTCCTGCTGTTCCTGTACTCCATGTGGGGTGCGCTGGACACCCTGCTCGGAGACGACTTCCGCTATATCGGGATCAGCAACTTTCTGGATCGGGTTTCCCAGGCCAACCTTCAACGGCAAGAACGATCGAGGAGGTGGTTCAGCGGAAAACGGCCGGACGGGAATGATCGCTGATATCTTCCGGCAAATGGTGGAAAACGGCCAGAGCACCCTCCCTGCTTACTTAACCGTTAGTCGCTCTTGACAAAATGACCTGAAATGGGTTTCAATTATTGCCTTAGAGGGTCTACTGCTTCTTGAGGTCTCGAATGGTCCGGCCCGCTGCCAGGACTATTAGCAGCGAGCTTTGGGCTGGGAATGGCGAATTCGTGTATCCTACCTTAAAAGGAGCAGAAGGAGCGAAAATCATGATCTCATCGACTAACACTAATTGGCGGCGGTGGATGTTGGGTGTGGTCGCTCTAGTCACCCTGGCAGTCTTGGCTTGCGGAAGTTCGGCAACGGCAACCCCGCGGCCAACCACGGCCCCAACCGCAACGGTGCAAGCGGCCCCGGTGGCCACAGCCATCCCAACCGCGGCGCCCCAGGCGACCGCCTTACCGGCGGGCGTAACCTCCGCTCGGGACCACATTACCTTGGTAATGCCTGAAGAGCCGGTCCTGATGAGTTCTCTCGGCTCTCTTGGAGCCGCCCTCACCCAATTTATCAGCCACTCCAACATCCAGGACCCCCTCACCTGGCAGTCGGGGGACGACCTGCGCATTGTTCCCACCAGCGCTACGGTGGGTTGGGAGCAGATTGACGCGGACACCTGGCAGTTTGAGCTGCGGCAGGGAGTCAAGTTCCACAATGGGGAAGCATGGAATGCTGAGGCCGCCCTGCCCAGCATGGTTTCTCTCGGTAGCCCCGGCGAACTCGCCCTGGTAAGCCCTCCCTCCGGCAGCATCAACTACACCGGTCCTTTCACTGCTGCGGCGGTGGGCGAGTTTACTCTCGAAATCAACTGTTCCGACCCATGCCCGATCTTCCCCAGCACCGCGTTTTTCGTGAACTTCGAGGCCCCCAAGTGGGTGCTCGGCGCATCAGAGGAAGAGCGGGCCCGCACGAGCATCGGCTTTGGTCCCTACAAGCACGTTGATTGGAAACCCGGCGTGTCCATCACCCAGGAAGCCTACGATGACTACGTCCCGGTTGGGGACCACTTCGAGTTCCAAAAGGCTTTCATCCGAAGTTCCACCTGGCTCTGGCGGGGAGAGCCCCTGGTTATCTCCGCCATGATCGAAGCCGGCGAGGCCGATATAGGGTGGGACCTTGGCGTGGATGGCATTGGCGGCCTGGCCGACAACATGGTCAAGTTCGGCAGTTCGGCGGAGACCTACGCGCTGACCGTCAACAACATCTGGCATCCGGAGATGAAGAAGGTGAAGGTGCGGCAGGCGATGGCCCACGCCATCAACTGCCAGGAGTTGGTTGACTCGTTGTATGCGGGGAAAACCACCTGCCGGGGCAACATCATCTGGCCCGGCATCATCGGCGCCAGCACCTACAACACGACTCCCTATGAGTACGATCCCGCCAAGTCCCGACAGCTTCTGGAAGAAGCCGGCTACGACAGGAATAACAAGATTACTATCTCAGCCCGCGCCGCCCGGGTCGCCAAGCAGATCGAGGTCAACGAGGCGTTGATCGGCTATTGGGACCAGGTAGGCATGAACGTGGAACTCCAGGTGGTGGAATCCGCCATCCGCAGCGCCCTCACTCGTTGCGGCGCCGGCAAGGCAACCGAGGAGATCCTGCAGGCCGCGGGCAAGGACCCGAAGACAGCCGATCGCACATCAGCGGATCACCAAGCTGCCATCGACAAGGGGCGGGCCGACTGCCCCACCGGTGAGTTGATC
>JASLXV010000012.1:0-23749 GCA_030740155.1 Dehalococcoidia bacterium
GGCCGTCAGCGCCGACCGGATGGCTTTGCGTTGGACTTTACTGGAGGGTCTGCACCGGTGGTTGCCGGTTATTATGTTCATGCTAATGTCTATTTATATTCGAGGGCTTATTTAAAGCCCATTGTTCTCTCATCGGCACCCCCCCCAACCCGGTTCCGGTTCCAACGGCCCCATCAGGCTCTGGGCTACCGAACGCCAGCCGAGGTGTTCGGCCTGGTTTCGGTGGAACCACCAAGACGACCCACTACGACGGGGTGGTCACCCAGACAAGCAGTGGTAAACTGTGGCGGGACAGCAGGACTCTCTCTTAACTTAGCCCCGATCCTGTCCAAATGATGGGATCCACCTCAGGAAGGCCCTCCCTCCTGAGGAACCTTGTTGAACGTCGTGGATGCGGCATCACTGGCTACAGATAAGGAGGGGCGATGATCGATATAGATTTCGATTTACTCGCATCCAAGATCCGCGCTTCTTTCCGACGCATTCTTCCAATAGTGGCTACAAGATTTCCCGTCTTGCTAGCACGAGTGACTCTCTTCGCTGCGGCGATCTTCATTGGTCTTGTCACAAGCCAAGATGCATACGCAGCAGATTTCGATGCCGCAGCAATAGACATTTGGCTAGAACCATCCACTCCAGAGTATGGGGATACTGCGGACATCAGAGCCCAATTCAAGAATCTCTCGTCTTCGTCAGGTCCCTATGGCGGTGAAGCTACTTTTGACGCTGCCATAGTCGTTGTCCGGCCCAACGGTGCCGACGATCGATACTCCATCGATGTGTTGGCAACCAGCACAAATGGGACAGTTTGGGACCCGAGAGATCAGGGGTGGGGAAGGGCTTGGGTGAACTCCCTGAGGATCAGTAGTGTAGTCTTCACCTCGACGGCCGTGCCCTTGCTGATTTCTGACTGGGACACATCTGCTCCTTTCTGGAAGTAATTTACCTTCACTCCAGGAGCTCACGCCACCGCCCTTCTCTCGGGGTTTCTTGCCCCCCGATGTGTCCCATTATCGCTGACGGTCTACAGTCGGGGGCCGCAAGCCCCAAGTCATCTGCGGTCCCGTGGCCGCGGTTCAGCATGCCATCCCACAGTCAGCAGATGGCTACCTGTCCGAACCTTATAGGCTATCACAGGACTCCGCTAATGCCGTCGATTCGCCTGTCGTCACACTTTATCCGGGATCCCCCAGGTCAAACCGACTTTCCTGGATATAGCTCCCTCTGGGATACCGCCAACTATAATCTCGCATTCCAAGGGCGTCAAATGCGGCCTGATTCACTCGGATTCCCCGCTTTCATGGGGCAACCACCGTGCTGCCAAGCGTGTTGGCAACCAGCAAAAGTGGGACACATTGGGACCCGAGAGATCAGGGGTGTGGAAGAGCCTGGGCGAACTCCCTGAGGGTCCGGTTATGAAGTCTGATTGATGCACGTCCCGGGTTGTCCGCCAACGTCCATTTTGTATCTAATAGACCCTTGCTCGTTCCGCCAGCGTCCGCCGAATTATGCTGATGTGTTTCGGTGTGGCTGTCAAAATGGCTGTCAATGTTCATACCTGGCTCAGATACGGACACCCTGCCACTAACACGGCCTCATTGCCGACTTGTGTGGCCCCCCGATGTGTCCCGTTATCGCTGACGGCCTACAATCACACGTGGCGGCATAGAACATGACGACTATCCTCGAATCCGCGCTTCAGGTAACCTGGAGGCTGGGCCCGCCATCGAGGGGCGGTGCTCGGTTACAGCAGGACCAGTTGCCGGACTGGATCGGCCGGCCCGTACTTCGCTCCGCGTTTGCCAGCCTTGCGTCGTCGCTTTGGAGCCTGGTTCGTGGTGTCGCTCGCGGCTATTTCCGCGCGGGCTTGGCGGGCCAGTTTGAGGTTGAGCCTCCGGTTGTCGGGGTCTCCGTGCATCGCCACCCTTCGGATCACCTCCTCGGGTCGCGGTTTGGCGCTCGGCGGGAAGGCCCATTTCACCGCGAGCCTATTGTCTCGCAGGAATCGGTCTTTAAGAAAAGCCAACTCGTCGGGAGCGAGGTCCCCGGCCCAACCGGGCTGGCGCAGCCGCCGGTCACCGCGCGGCCGCCCCTTGAGCTTGGGCGGCTTGGGCAACCCAAGAGCAGGCTTGGCGATGAGGATTCCAGGGAAACCGATCTGCCGAGGTCCAACGGCGCTTGCCACGCTACTCTCCACACTTAGACTGCGGCACAGGGCCGGTCCAACAACCCCGAAGGAGGCCAATCTCGGTCCTTCGACAAGCTCAGGACGAACGGATTGCCCCCGTTAGTACGGACTGTCCCAGTCGGTACGGATTGCCCCCGGTTCGCGTTGAACTCCGATTCCATCGAGAGTCCCGACGAAGCCGGACCTGTCGAACCACGGAGGCCGGTTATTGGACAGGCGCTCAACGGCGTTCAGATGCCGCCATTCTACACAACACATTGTTGGCCCAATCGGGCAAGAATGCAAGGGGTTACAGGGCCTCATCGAAAGAACTGGGAGCCCTCCGGCCGGGGATAAGCCACGAGAGCTTTCGAGTCATGTTGACCGGACGGCCGGCCACTAAACCTCTCCCCCGGGTGACGCATGAAACATTCTTGGAAACCGGTGAACCGGTTTGGGTTGGCGCCGGCCTTCTCAAGAAGGGTGCGGGGTATCTTGGCTGACTGTCGGCCCTACTCCTGCCACTTCTTGCCCAATTCGTCAGGCTTCTTGACCTCGTAGGAGCGGAATATTTCCAGCAGCCGCCCGTCTTCGTCGATGGCGGTGGCCTCGGTCACCAGGTAGGGTTTGCCGCGCCGCCAGTATTTGTCGGCGATCCGCGCGGTTACCAAGATCTTCTTGCCGGGTATGGGCGCGTTGTAGAACTCCACTTCGGCACGGGCGAGGATTCCGCCGACCTGGTCGTCATAGGCCATATCGAGAGCCGTGGTGTCGTGCTTGACCCCGATGGTGACGAAAGGCGCGCCGGGGTCCTCCACGGACGCCCGGTAGCTGTCCACTGTCCTCTGGCTCAGGACGTAATCGTAGGAACCCAGGTCCTCGCCTATCTCGGCCTTTTCGAAATCGAACTCCCTTTTCGGTGAGTCGGCCATGCGTCTTACACCTCCCTGGTCCATGTACAAACTACCTGTGCCACGCCCCTCAAGGGGGGTCAAATTGACCCCGGGGCGGAACCGCGGCACTTCGATTCTCAACCTTATCCCCGGCGATGGGTCTCCGCGCCGCGCGTTTGAGATGCTTCGCGCAGAAACCGGATGGATCTAACTTCCGAACCGGGCCCCCGGCCGCAGGTCGATGCTCCCGGTCCATTCCGGCGCGGAGACCTTGCGCCCGCCTTCGGGTTGGACCCTGGCGATGAACACGGTCCCGCCCTTCACGGCCACGGCGAAGCCGGCGTCGGTGACCTCGGTTACCTCCCCAGGGCTCTTCCCGCTGTCGCCTTCCCGTTTTTCCGCCTTGTAGAACTGAACCGTCTTCCCACCAAGTGTGGTCCCGGCGCCGGGACTCGGATCACTCCCCCTGATCAGGTTGTAGATCTGGTCGACCGATCCGCTCCAGTCGATAATGACCTCCTGGGCGCCGCACCACCCCTCATAGGTGGCCTGGTCCCCGTCTTGCACGATGCAGGGCGCCGTGCCGGCCTTGACCATCGCCACGGCTTCCGCCATCGCCTCGACGCCCATGGGAAAGAGCCTGCCGAAGTACACGGAACCGAGGGTGTCGTCGGGGCCGATCTCGATCTCTTTCTGAAGGAGCACCTCGCCGGTATCGAGGCCCGCGTCGGGCCAGAAGATGGTGAGCCCCGTCTTCGTCTCGCCCTGGATGATGGGCCAGCTGATGGAGCTGGGGCCCCGGTGCTTCGGGAGCAAAGACGGATGGTACTGGATAGTCCCTTTCGTCGGCGCCGTCAGGATCGCATCGGGTACGATGTCAGTGACGAAGGCCATCACGCACAGGTCGGTGTTCAGGCCTACGAAGGCGTCGATGGCCGGCTGAGTTCGCATTCGGCGAAACTGAAACGTGGGGATGCCGTGAGTCTCGGCCGCCGCCTTGATCGGGTCCGGGGGCCGTCCCTCTCGGTCGGGGGGGCAGAACACCCCGACGATGTCTTCTCCACCCTCGACCAGAGCGTTCAGGACGCTCTCGCCGAAAGCTGCCTGGCCAATCAGGGCAATGCGCATAGCGCCAGCCTCCCTATTTGCAAGTTTTTACCGTTGCCGCCGCTGAGGTCGTCCCGAATATACCACCAGATTGGGCGGGCGGCAACGGGGCATCATAGGTTCCCGCTGGGGGCCATGGACCGGCTGGGTGTCTGAGGCCAGGGGATGAGGCGTCCGGAGGGTAGACGGTGCTCCGGACCTGTTCTCGCTTCCTCGAAGCCCGGAGGGTGCAGCGGCCGGATACGAGGGTTGGCACCTGGTCTGGTATTAAGCACTGTAATCGGCTACTATCGATCTCGGGCCAGGCGATCTCGGGCCAGGCAAAGGGCCCGGCCGGCCCACGGCGATAACCACGAAGAACAGGGAGCCACATTTTGCGTCAATATGCGGTGAAAAGGGTCATCCTGTTTCCACCCACGGTCCTTTTGTTGACGATTGTCGCCTTCGTTGTGATGCAGGTGATGCCCGGTGACCCTGCACTGGCCATCCTCAGCGAAGGGGATGCAAATTATACCCAGGAAGAGCTGGTGAGGCTACGCCACAAATTGGGTACCGACCGGCCCGTGGCCGTTCAGTATCTTAGCTGGATTAGTGGGGCGGCGAGGGGAGACTTCGGTGATTCTCTGTGGTTCAACGCCCCGGTCATGACGGAACTCAAGTCCCGAGTGCCCCGAACCACCCAACTCGCGCTCATGGCCATAATCCTGGCCAGTTTGTTCGCGGTGCCCTTGGGGATCATCTCGGCCATCAAGCCGGAGAGTTGGCTCGACTACGGCGCCCGGACTTTCACCCTGGTCGGTATCGGCATTCCCAACTTCCTCGCCGCCGTACTGATTATCCTGTTCCTGGTCCGGGTATTTAATTGGCTGCCACCCCTGGGGTACGCCGAACTGTGGGAGGACCCGCTAACCAATCTGCAGCAGATGATCTTTCCCTCCGTCGCCCTGGCCTTCTACGATATGGCCTTCATCGGCCGGGTAGCACGCTCCTCGATGATGGAGACTCTTCGGGAGGACTACATGAGGACTGCCCGCGCCAAGGGGCTGTCCGAGCGGGTTGTGCTGGCCCGGCACGGTCTGAAGAACGCCTTGTTGCCCATCCTCACCGTGACCGGGTGGCAATTTGGCCGCCTGTTCGAAGGCACGGTCATCATTGAGACCATTTTCCTGGTGCCCGGCATGGGCCGGATCTTGATCGAAGCGGTTTTCCACCGGGATTTCACGATGATCCAGGCCGTCATCGTGATCATTGGCGTGGCTATCCTGACCATCAATCTGCTGGTCGACCTCATGTACGGCTGGCTCGACCCCAGGATCCGCTACTCATGACAGCCGCGGCCGGGGTGAACCGGGGGCTTCGACCGCGCGGTGCGCCACGGCCCCATTAGATTTGGGTCTGACCCCCACGGTTGAACTGTGGTACATAGCTTGACAAAGTATTATCATGGTTAACATCAGAGGACGGATTAAGCAGCGTCCGGCCTGATTCTCAAGCAGCACGGGTGGTGTTCAATCGGTTGACGCCTCGCTGTGGGTCAGCCCCTTCCGCAATCGTCAAGCTTCTACATCCCGCTCGAATAAGGATTAGCCACATGACCAAGGAGGCAAAACGCCTCGGCATACTGGTGGGGGGCGGTCCGGCGCCGGGTATCAACAGCGCCATCGGCGCCGCTACTATCGAGGCGGTCAATTCCGGCCTCGAAGTTATTGGAATCCTTGACGGCTTCGAGCACCTGGCCGCTGGGCGGACCGACATGGTCGAGCGTCTGGTGATCAGCGCCGTGTCCCGCATTCACACCTCGGGCGGTTCCATCCTGCGCACCTCGCGGACCAATCCCACCCGTAACCCGCAGGATCTCTGGCGGGCGCTTCAGGCTCTCCAGGACATGGGCATCAAATACCTGGTAACCATCGGTGGCGACGATACCGCCTTCGGCGCCGCGGAACTGGCCAGGGCCGCCCAGGGGGGCCTATGCGTGGCCCACGTGCCCAAGACGATCGACAATGACTTGCCGCTGCCCGGCGGCATGCCGACTTTCGGCTTCGAGACCGCGCGGCACGTGGGTACCGAGGTAGTGCTGAGCCTGATGGAGGATTCCCGTACCACCAACCGCTGGTTCTTCGTGGTGGTGATGGGGAGGGAAGCGGGCCACCTGGCCCTGGGGATCGGCAAGGCTGCTGGGGCGTCACTGGCCCTCATACCCGAGGAGTTTCCCCAAGAGCGCATCGGCCTGGACCTGGTTTGCAAGGTGCTGGAAGGGGCCATGCTCAAGCGCCGGGCAATGGGGCAGAAATACGGACTGGCGGTGATCGCGGAAGGGATCGCTGAAAAGCTGGACCCGGAAGAGTTGGCCCAAATTCCCGGAGTGGTCATCGAGCACGACTCCTATGGCCATCCCAACCTGAGCGAAATCCCCCTGGCGACGATCCTCCGGCGGGCGGTGCGGCAACGCTTTGCCGACCGTGGGGAGCGCTTGTCGATGGTGGAGGTGACCCTGGGCTACAACTTGCGGTGCGCCCCGCCTATTCCGTTTGACATCGACTACACCCGAACCCTGGGCTACGGCGCCGTCCGGTTCCTGCTGTCGGAACCAAAGGACGAAGAGCAACGCGATGGGGGTCTGATCTGCCTGCAAGACGGACACCTTCGGGTTGTCCCCTTTCAGGACCTGCGCGACCCTGAAACCGGCCGCACCCGGGTCCGCAAAGTGGACGTCGAATCGGAGCACTATGCCGTGGCTCGCAAGTACATGATCCGCTTGGAGCGCCGGGACCTGGAAAACCCTGAAATGCTCGGCAAGCTAGCGGGAGCCGCCAGCATATCCCCCGAGGCTTTCAGCCGGACCTTTGGGCCGGCGGCCGGTCTGCTACCCCCATAAGCCGTTCCCCAAACATGATTGCCCCGAAGATTTGACGGGCCTGCCCCAAGAGCTGCGTTCAGCATCCCGCTTGCGAGGCCCCATGAAGTTGAGATTGGGCTGAGTTATCCCACCTTTGCCGGGGGGACTAGGGAGCCTGCTCTCCAGCATCCGGCCTGCGTTGGACGGGGGTGCTGTCCGGAGTTCCTCCCAGGGTGTGGGAGTCGGGAATGAGCCGAGATGCCGACGGGCCAGCCGGGCGCCGGAGGCTGAAGATGCCAACGAGGTGAGAGAATGCCCGTTTCCGGTAAAGTAGTCATCGTAACCGGCGCCAGCCGGGGGATCGGCAAGGCCGCCGCCGTGGGCTTGGCCCGCGAGGGCGCCAAGGTCGTCGTGGCCGCCCGCTCGGAGACCGAGCGCCCCGGTCTGCCCGGCACCATCCACGCCACCGTCGCGGAGATCGAGAGCTTCGGAGGCACCGCGCTGGCCGTCCGCTGCAACCTGCGAGAGGAAGCGGACATCACCGCCATGGTGCGGCAGACCATGGGCGCCTTTGGCCGCGTTGACGTGCTGGTGAACAACGCCGGCGTGGGCAACTACAAGTCCTTCCTGAAAACCAGCCTCAAAGAGTGGGACCTGGTTGTGGACATCGACCTGCGGGCCCCCTTCATCTGCTGCAAAGCGGTGGCGCCCATAATGGTCGATCAAGGAGGGGGCAGCATCATCAACGTGTCGTCCCAGGCCGCCAACAACATCTTTTCCTCCACCCGGGGGATGGAGCCCGGCGTCCGCATCGAGATGATGGGCCAGGTCTATGGGACCGTCAAGGCGGGTCTGGAGCGGTTCACCTGGGGGCTGGCCACCGAGTTGGGGCGGTACAATATCGCGGTCAACGCGCTGAAGCCGATGCGGCCGGTGGTCACCGAGGGGTTTCTGGCCCAACGCCCCGACGCTGACTACTCCAGTTGGGTCACCCCGGAAGCCATGACCAAGGCGATCATTTTCCTCTCCCAGCAGGACGCCAACGGCCTCACTGGGACCAATGTCACCGACGAGGAGTTGGTCAAGAGGCACCGGCTGTAGTAAAAGAAGTCGCCGCGGATTGCACCGCACGTCTGAATCCAGACGTCCGCGCCCTCCGCGTTTTAGCAACAGGGACTGTAGAAGCCGATGTGCTCGGGGTGGCCCGGCTACACCTCCAGGGGCGTGTCTTCCATATTGGCCCACTCGCCCATGGAGCCATCGTAGTTCTTGGCCTCGCCGTAGCCGAGGAGCTTCAGGACCATCACACCGTGCGCCGCACGGATGCCGCCCTGTCAATAGGCGAAGATGTTCTTGTCCGGAGTAATGCCCTTCTCCGAAAGGATCCGCCGAATCTCTTCCGGTGACTTGAACCGGTGGGTTTCCCGGTCCATGGTCTGCCACCAATCCAGGTGAACGGCCCCGGGCACGTGCCCGACCCGCTTGTTGCCTCGGCTGTTGGTGCCGTTCCACTCACCCGTGCTCCGGACGTCCCAGATCACCGCGCCATCAACGTTGCAGGCGGCCTTGATGTCGTCGACCCGAGCCATCATCGTGTCGTCGGCCTTGGGGGTGAACTTCACGCTGGAGTCGGGATGGGCCCTGTCGAAGCTGACGGCCCGGCCCTCGGTGACCCAACGCCGCCAACCGCCGTCCAGCACCTTGACGTTGCCGTGGCCGTGGGTCTTGAGCGCCCACCAGAACCGTGCGGAATAGTTGCTTTGGTTGTTGTCGTAGGCGATCACCAGGGTATCGTCGCCGATGCCCAGACCCTGGCACATGGCCGCGAACTGGCCGGGATTCATCAGGTGCACCCGTCCGGTGTCCGGGTTCTTCTCGTAGTTGTCGGGCACCAGCACCGCCCCGGGGATGTGGCCCCGGAGGAAAGCCGGCTCCACCTCGCAATCCACCACCACCAGATTGGAGTCGTCCTTGTGGGCTTCCACCCAAGCGGCATCAACCAGGAATTCCGGATGGGCGAAACCTTCTCCCGTCGTCATGCTCCCTCCTGAAATGTCCGTAGCCTGGAGAACTGCCAGAAAAGCCGGCCGGGTTGCACTCGCCGGCTGGCGTCACTCAATTGTAGGGTACGGCTTAGGCGGGGTCAATCGAGCGTCTTGTATATTTATGGCCTCGGACACATCTGCTCCTTTCGGGAAGTAACCTACATTCACCCCAGGAAATAACGCCGCTTCTAGCCTCTCGGGCTTTCTTACCCCTGCATGCGGCCAGTTATCACTGACGGTCTACAGCCTCGAACATGACTTGCTCCTTCTCGGTTGAGCGTTTAGGGCTGCAGCGCGGCAACAGCGCGATGCTACCAACTCGCGAGCACCTGCATATCCCGCAAAACCCCGCATAGGCTGTAGATAGGCTGGACTGGGCCGTAGAACGTAGACTAGAGATAGGATTTGGTGGACAAGCAGATACTTAGAGTCTCGCTAAACCAGCCACAGGAGACCATATGCAACCAGTAGGTATTGCCGAGAAAAGCGTTGAGCTGGGCCTAAGCCCGGATACGGTCAGGAGTGGGCTACGCACGGGCCAGATCATCGGCCACCAGGAAACCTTTGCCGGAGGGTTCGAACGGCTGGCGGAAGTCGACGAGGAGCCGATTTTCATAAAGATGCTAAAAGCCGAGCTGGAGCGCCTACACGTGGGAATCAGCCAGCTTCACCAACTCCCAGCGCATAGACCGCCGCCACCAGCTCTCTCACGACGGCGGTCGTGGGCGTAGCAACCGTAGTCCCAGTCAGAGCAACACGGACCCCCGCGAGGCAGCTGGGGCTTTGCTCCAGAGCCCAAGATTTGTCCGGACTTTGACCGCGTAATAGAGAAGGCCGCCCAAGAGACATGTATCCCTCGGACGGCGCCAGGTCGTCGGCTCACGGCTAGGTTCTCATCTGTCCACTCAAGCTTTGGTGGGAGGTCTACGTCGTGGTGACGAAAGAAATGGACCGAGTATTCGGTGAACGTAAATACCTCTTGTTATCCCAAGTGCGCGAGCTTAGCCGCACGTATGCGGTTGACGAGATAGCTGAGGCGGTCGAGCAGCTGTTCGACAGTCGGCGTTAGTGCATTTGGCAGCACCGGGTATCTATGTGAGCATGGAATATGTAGCGGGCATTTGCACTGCCACCGGTGTCTCCTGAGAGGCAGTCTTCGACGCCTGCATCGCAATCAGGGACAGATAGCAGTGGGGCGTAACCTTCCGTAGCCGCCGAACCGTGATGTGGTTCAGAGAGCGTCTTCCCTTCGGGCGTATTCCGGACACCGTAGCCGGTAAGTAGCTTCGGGTGTGTGGGGTTCAGGTTCACCACCGGGTGGGTACTGTATTGCCAGCGCACGAGCGAGAGGAACTTCCGGCCAGAATATCCCGCATCCGCCATAATCGAGGGCGCGACTTACCCCCGCCTTGGCCACGGGGCCAGAGATTGGGGGGAATTCGAGCAGTAGCCGGCGCTCCGCCATCGGCAGTCAGGCCAAAGCCCAGCACTGGGTCAGGACCAGTGTGGCCTAGCCTCGCTTTGATGGTCGAGGCGGTGTCGCCCAAACTGGCCGTTGATCAGCGGCGGGCGGGGCTCTTGATGTTCACGTCGACCCAGTTGCTCTGTATGGTTGCCCGGGCCTCATCCTCGCCGATCCCGCTGGCGGCGGCGCAGGCGCTAGTCTCTTCCCAAATGGCGTCGGCGTCACCCATCATCAAGTACTTCTTGTGCTGGTCCTCGTGCTCGATGCCCAGGGCCCTTCCCACCAGAGTGAGGTAGTGCTCCACCTTTAGCGGATAGTCCATCTCGTAGCGGCACAGGCCCCGCTGGCAGCCGTGATAGAGCGTGCAGTAGACGTCAGCGTTGGCATCCACGGCGTCACGGAAGGTCTTGCCGAGGGTTTCTTCAAACCCGTCCTCGCCCAGGCTTGCCAGCAGCGCCGGGGTGCACTGGCGCCCCAGTTTCTTGTTGACACCCAAGTCCAGCGGGTTCACCCCGGGCAACGCGGAAAGGATCTGGATGACGCTGCGGGCCTCCGCATCCGACTGGGCGCTGCCAGTGTGGTAATGTACGGCCACGTCCACCGCCGGTTGCGGCTGGAAGTCCAGCTTGTCCAGGTTCTCCACCAGGAACTCGGCAACGTGCTGGAAGAAAAACTCCTCCCGCATCTCCATGATTTCGTCGTAGAACATGATGCACGAGGGGCACCACATCACCACCCGTTTCGGGCTGAACTTCATGAAGTTCCGGGCCGTGGCCGAGGCGACGGAGTAAGCGGGTTTGGTGTCGCCCCTCCGGTGGTGCTGGATGCCGCAGCAGTAGGCCGCACCGGCCACTGCCACAAAGTCGACATTCAGCAGCTTGAAGATGTCCATCACCGTGCGCACCAGATGGGTCGTCTTCAGCACGTTGCATCCCAGGAAGAGGACCACCTCGGCGGGCTTCACTTCGCCCTTGGGCGCGGCCATCAGCCATTCCCGCTCCTCGGGCACCGACTGCAGGCCGTGGAGGACCGTCCCCTCCCTGAAATACTTCGCGTAAAATGATCTATCTTTATTCCCTTGGGACATTCTCTCTCTCCAATTCGGGGCCTAGCTGGGTTCTCCGGTCCGGACTAGGGAGCCGCGTGCTTCAGTCGCGGTTTCCACCGGCCGTAAGGGCTTGAGATGGGCGCTCGCCGGCCGGCGCCGGTACGGGAAAAGAGGGCGCCCACTATCATCTGATAACGGCCCAGATGGGTGAGAGTTTAGTTTGCGGTGCCGCCGGTGTCAACGTCGGCCGCGGTGCGGTGGGCCGGGGTTGTCCAGTCGCCGTGTTTCAGCGCCGTTTTGATGCGAGCCAGGCGCTGTCGCGCCTGCTTAGCAAGCCCGGCGGGCAGCTCGCCGGGGTTGTAGGCCGCCTGCCAGACGGCCTCGGTAAACCAGACGAGCTGCCGCCGGACCTTGGGGTTGCCGGCGGTGGCCGCCCCGGCGTAGTCTCCCACGGTCTGCCACGGCTTCCGGCGGAGGCCGGTCTTCCGCTGCAACAGTTTTTCCAGCCGGCTGTACAGCTTCAGCAGCTCCCGGCGGCCCTCCCCGGACATCGCGCCACGATAGGTCAGGGGCGCCCACGGGCTAATTGCCTTCCGCTGGGACCGGGCGCGCGCCCAACGGAGCAACAACACCGTCAACAGTATCACCGGTCCAACCAACGAAAATACGGGGTTGCGCAGCCCATCCAGCAACCGGCCCGCGAGTTCGGACGGGGCCGACTTCACCGCATCGTAAACGTCATCGCCAACGCCTCCCTGGAACAGATAACCAACGCCGGAGTCGACCCCGCCCGTGATTACCTCCTCCTGACGGGGACTGCTGTCGAACGGGACCCAGCCGTGATTGGCGAAATACACCTCGGCCCAGGCGTGGGCATCCCTCTGTCTCACCTTGTAAGCGCCGGACAGCGGGTCCCGGACGCCCGGAAGGTAGCCGACGGCGAGGCGGGACGGCAACCCGGAGGCCCGGGCCAGCATCACCGTGGCGGTTGCGTAGTCCATGGCGTTGCCGGGCTTCCCCTCGACCAGGAACTCCTCCAGCGTCACCGAAGGGGTTAGCTCGGAGGGCCTCGCCGGGTCGTAGCTCGCCTGCCGGGACAGATGGCCGACAATGCGCTCCATCGCGTCGAAGTCACTACCTGCTCCGATGGTGATTTGACCGGCCAGCAGACGGAGGGCCCGCTCCGAGCTTGGCGGCAGACTGATTAGGTGGGGGTCCGCCACCCAGGTGGAGTCCCGGCGCAGCCGCTCCGGACTGTGCCTGGGATAGGCCGAAAGCACCCGGTAGGAGTTACCCTGATGGACCCCGAGTTCATCCAGAGAACCGTCTTCGGCGGAGAGGCGCAAAGCTCGATAGCCCATGAAGACCGCGTCGGGATGGTCCCGTTGCACGTAGAAGGTCTGGTAATACAGTATGCGATTGTCACGGTCAAAGCTGTCCCGGTTGAACCAGACGCCTTCCTCTTCGGTCGAAGGTGCCAGGTTTTTGGGGGTAGGATCGATCCGCCAGGTCCCGCCATCGAAGTGCTCCAGGGTCCGGCCCTGCCAGTAGCTAGAAACCTTGCTGCGGACGAAGAATGCCGTGCCGCCGTTGGAATAGGTTCCCGGTTCGGTCCCGAAAACGTTCGGCTTAGGCTGGCCGGGCCCGGCTCCCTGGCCTGCCGGCGTCCCCGACGTACCCCTACTTTCAGAAGGTCCATCCGGCCCGCCCGACGCCACGTCATCCCCCGGGCCGGCGCCGGATCGAGAGAGGTCACTTGGGAACAGTTCGCCACCGTTTTCCGGATTGAGCGTTCGCGCGATCTCGGCGAGGCTTGCTTCGCTCGGGGCATCTCTTTCGCGAAGGGAGGCGCCGGCGTAAGGCACGACGGTCACCTGAGGTGGGCCGATGAGGTTGAGTTAGCCCCGGGGCATCAGCCAGAAGGCCAACCCGGCCAGGCCGAACACCGCACAGGCAACCCCTATCCAATAGGGAATCATGGCCGGGCGGGCGGGCCGGTGGTGAATCCAGTGTACTTTGGCGCCCCTGATCCCGTCCTCCAAGAAGGACACGGTCAGAAAAGCCAGGAGCGCCACCACGAACCCCATCACGAACACGCCGAAGCTGGGATCAAAAGCCTGCTGGCTGGCGAAAAACAAGGCGCTCCCGCTGAGGACCATGCCACCGTACAACCCCCCCTCGGGTCCGGAAGTCGAAGCTGGCCAGGGCCTGCACCAACACCAGGAAGTGCCCCATTGGTAGCCAGTTGCCGTTAATCGCCTCCAGCATCTGGGACCGCATGAAGAGAAAGAGGGCCATCACCAGGCCGGCGATGAACAGCGACCGGATGAGAGACCCCTGGTGGCGCCAGCGCCATCCCAGCCCGTTGCCAAGGGTCCCGAGACCCCCGCCGATCAGGGACAGCCAAAGGTTGCCGCCCACCCAGGCCAGCGCTAGTGCCGCCAGCCATAAGGAGAAAACGGTCAGGACCCGCAGCCGCAGCGAGTCCTCTATCCGGGGGGAGAACAACCGGGACGCCCAGTTCATGGCTGCCGGTCTCGTTCGTCGAGTTCCATCATCGAGGCCGCCTTTCTTCGGAGGGCCCGTTGGTGGAACTGGAGACTTGAGGGATTTGGCCGCCGGTCCCAAGCCTGCCAGAGGGTATCTGCTTGGAATGTGAAGGCCCGTTCAGGTTTCCCAGAGATTGCAACGCCTCGCCCAGCTTTCCCTTCGCACACCGGGCCACCGGAATCTTGGCCAGGTGCAAGGGCTTCAATGCATCGGCATCGGCCTCGCCGCCGTTCTTCCGGTCGCCAAACTCGTCGAAGGCCACCACCACCAGCCGGTGCAGTTTCGGGGCCGCCCGGACGATTGCCTGCACCGCCGCCGTATCGGCGAGGGACACCGCCACCAGTGCGCTGGAACCGCGGGGCAACTCGGCCAGAGTCTCGGGAAGCCCGAGGCCGTCACCGGGGGCGACCCGGGCCAGGCTCTCGAGAAGCGGCGCCCGCGATAACGCCGCCAGCTCGCCGCGGCTGATCCCCGGGCCAGGATCCTTGCCGCGAACGCCGCCGCCCAATACGTGCACCGGGACCCGATGCCGCCAGGCGTAATCGGCGACGCTGGCCACTACCTTGATCCCATACTCCAGGGTAGTCTCCTTGCCCTCTCCCCAGACGTGAGTGGCGTCGAAGGCCAGGTAAAGGGTGGCGTCGGCCGGGTCTTCGAATTCCTTGACCATCAACCGGCCCAATCTGGCGGTGTTGCGCCAATGGATGCGGCGCTGGGGGTCGCCGGGGAGGTAGTTGCGGGAGCCGGCCAGGTCGGTGCCGGTCGCGGACTTGCGGGAGTGAGGCGATTCTCCGGACGCCCCGTCGGCCAAGGCCATGCGCTGCAAGGGATACACCTTGGGGTAGACCAGGACCGGCTGGGGCGCCGTCAGGCGGACCCGGCGCCGGAAAAGGCCGAACGGGGCCGATGACTCGGCCACCAAAGGACTCAGGTGATGCATTCCCCGCTGGAAGGCCTCGACGGTGGACACCATGGAAACTTGGCCCGATGTTGATACCTCGGTGACGAAGAAGCGTCGCAGGCGGCTGCCCGGCGCCGCCAGCGGGCAATCATAAAACAGGCTGAGCACGTAACTGGGCCACGGCGCGCGGCCCCGCAGAGTTATCTTGATCCGGACCGGGTCATCCTCGGCCGGCCCGGCGCGGCCTCGTTTGGCATCGGGCCGTTCTACGCTTCGCTCGGCCGCCAGAAACGCCACTCCCAACCAGGGGAAAGCTGCCGAGAGGAGGACTATTCCCCATAGGACCGCGTCAACCAGGTAGAGCCAACCCACCTGGGTCGGGCGGGCCAGCAGAAACAACACCACGGCGGCGGCAAGAAAACCAACCCCCTTGGCGGTAATCATCGAAGGGGGAACTCCATCACAGTGGTACTCGAACCTGCTCTAAGATGCGGGATATGGCCTCTCTCCCGGTTTCTATGTCCTGGTCCGATCCGATCATGACCCGGTGGGACCACACGTAGGGCGCCAAATCTTGCACATCCTCCGGCACGATGTAGGAGCGGCCGGCGAAGGCAGCCCAAGCCTGGCAAGCCCGAAGCAGGGCCGCCGATCCCCTGGGGCTCACGCCCACGGAAACCATGTCGTCCGCTCGCGAGGCGCCCGCCAGATTGACGATGTATTCCCGCACCGATGGGGCCGACTCTACTTTTGCGACGCTCTCCTGCATCTCCACCACCGCGGCCTTCGACAGTATCGGGGACAGCTGAGCATACTCCTGCCCCGACCGGCTGAGGATCTCCAGCTCTTGCTCCGGCCTGGGCAGGCCCAGGGTCATCGAGATCATAAACCGGTCAAGTTGGGAATTGGGCAAGGGGAATGTCCCATAGCTCTCGATCAGGTTCTGGGTGGCGATGATCATGAAGGGCCGGGGCAGGGGCCACACGTTCCCATCGGCGCTGACCAGCCCTTCGGCCATGGCCTCCAGGAGCGCCGATTGGGTACGGGGCCCGGTCCGGTTAAGCTCGTCGGCCACCACAACGTTGGCGAAAATTGGGCCGGGGACAAACTCGAACGCCTGCTTTCGCATGTCGAATATCGCCGCCCCGGTGATATCGCTGGGCAGCAGGTCCGGCGTCAACTGGATACGGGAAAATTCGCCGTCAATGGAGGCGGCGATGGTCTTGGCCAGCAGAGTCTTGCCGACGCCGGGCAGGTCTTCCAGGAGAACGTGCCCTTGGGCGAAGAGCCCCAGCAGGGCCAAACGGATATTGCGCCGGGAGGTGACGACCACACTGCCTATCTTGTCCACCAGCCGCTCAAACCGGTCCTAGAAGGAATCCTGAGCACGGAAACCGTTGGTGGATGCGTGAGAATCATGTTGCAACAGCATGGAAACTGCCCTCCTAATCCGGCGAGAACATCTTTGAAGTCACTGCTTTGTCTGTACCAAATACGTTCATTGAGCCCAGCGCCCACAGGTGGTCTCAGGGCGCCCGCCGGTAAACAAGGTACACACCTTCAACGTAAGCTGAGGGTGTCCCGGCCAGACCCGGGTATCGTTGGCGTCATGGCCTTTCCGGGCTTCTGAGACCGTGGCCCAAGGTCTGGACGGCCTCCTGGTCTCCGGCCTGCCGTTGCGGGCCGGATCGGAAGCTGTTCCTTTTCTTCCCAACGAAAACGAGGAGTACACTCCTATTGATGCTACGGTGGGGAGGTTGACCGGACAAGGGTGCTGCCTCCTACTGCGATTGGGAGTGGGCCTGTTCAGTGTGGGAGATACGGCCGAAGGAGGGGGGCCTTTCCCTGAAGGCAGCGGCCACGGGTGAGGCGAAACGGGAGGCCGGAGCGGTGGAAGGGGTGACGGAGGGGAGATCGGTCAGAAAGAGTTAGGGGCGGTTCGTGACCGCCCCACGCGATGCGATAGGCCGAATTTGGGCTGGAAGCCGGGCTACCAGCCGACGGCGCAGCCGTCCTTGCGAGGCTCCGAAGCGCCCCGCAGCACGCCGGTCTCACGGTCCCGCTGGATTAGCTGGGCGCCGCCGAATCCCCCCAGAATCAACTGCTGGTATCCCCGGGCGATGCCCACCCGGTGGCCCCGGCGTTCCAGATCCCCAACCACTTCGGCTGGGATGCCTTCTTCCAGAGCGACCGAGTCCTCGGTGACCAGGAACCGGAGAGCATTGAGGGCCGGCTGGGGGTCCATGTCGAAGTCCACCATGTTGCTGATCACCTGCATGTGGCCCTGGGGCTGCATGAGGCCCCCCATCACGCCGTAACACAGGTACAACTCCCCGTCCACCGTGGCCATGGCCGGAATAATGGTGTGGTACGGCCTCTTGTTGGGGGCCAGGGCGTTGGGGTGGGCCGGGTCCATGGAGAACAGGGCCCCCCGGTTGTGCAGCACGATGCCGGTGTCCGGCACCACCATGCCGGTGCCGAAGTTGACGAAAATGCTGTAGATGAACGAGCAGGCGTTGCCCTCGCGGTCCACGGTGCTGATGTAAACGGTGTCGCTGCCGCGGCCGACCTCGCCGTAAGGAGCCGAGGCCATGGCCCGTTGCGGGTCGATGAGCGCCCGGCGGGCCTGGGCGTAGCTCTTGGAGGCCAGTTGGCTGGTGGGGACCTGGGCTTTGCTCGGGTCTGCCACGTAGTGAAAGGCGTCGGCGAAGGCCAGCCGCATCGACTCGATCAGGTGGTGATAAGCGTCGGCGCTCTGTGCGCCCATGCCGGCGATGTCGAAACCCTCGGCGATGTTCAGCGCTTCCAGGGCGGCGATGCCTTGGCCGTTGGGGGGACATTCCCAACAGGTGACCCCCCGGTAGTCCGTTGAGATGGGTTCTTCCCAGTCTGAGGTGTGGCCGGCCAGGTCCTCGGTGGACAGCCAGCCGCCCTGCTCCTGAACGAAGGCGGCCATCTTCCGGGCAATCTCCCCATGGTAGAAGGCTTCGGAGCCTCCCTCGGCGATGGTGCGAAGGGTCCGGCCCAGGGTGGGCACGCGCATTACCTCGCCGTGGGCCGGCGGACGGCCGTCCCGGAGCCACTCCTGGCCCGAGGGCAGCCGGGCTAGCTTATCCTGCTGTTTGGACCACTGGAAGGAGATGATGTCGGAGACCGGGAAACCCTCTTCGGCGTATTGGATGGCCGGCTTTAGCAACTCCGAAAGGGGCATGGTGCCGCAGGCTTTCAGGAGGGTCTCCCAGCCGTGGACCGCGCCGGGGACCGTTATGGAGTGGACCCCGGTCTCCGGAATCTGATCATGCCCCTGGGACCGGAGCGATTCCAGGGAAGCCGCCGCCGGGGAACGCCCGCTCCCGTTGATGGCCCGCACCGTCTTCTCTTTATTGTTCCAGACCAGGGCGAACATGTCGCCGCCAACACCGGTGGACACGGGCTCGACAACGTTGAGTACCGCCGCGCTGGCGATCGCCGCGTCCACGGCGTTGCCTCCGTCGATCAGAACGCGCAGCCCAGCCATCGCCGCCAGGGGCTGGCTGGTGGCCACCATCCCATTGGTTGCCAGGACCGTTGAACGCCGGGAATCGAAGAACATATCCAGACCGCTTCGCCGGTAGTTTTGCGTTCACCTCGGGCCTTCCAGCCGGGGGTGAAGGCTGGGCCATTCTAACATATCTAACATAGAGGGAGTGCGGCCGGATACGCTGTGATAAAATTATCTGGACCCCTTCCCCATACTCTAACTCTATTCAACCGGCCGGCAATTGGCCGGTTGTTGTTGGCTATTAGGAGGCTACACCATGGCTGTGGATGTTGGACAACCGGCGCCCGAGTTCTCCTTGTATGACACCGATCGCGGCCGGAGGTCGTTGGGCGAATTCAAGGGAAAGAACGTGGTCCTCGCTTTTTTCCCCGGGGCATTCACGGGAACCTGCACCACCGAGATGTGCGCCCTGCGGGACCGGGCGGACCAATTCAACTCCTTGAATGCCCAAGTGCTGGGCATCAGCGTCGATCCCCCCTTTTCCCAGAAAGTCTGGGCCGAGAACAATGAGTTGAATTTCCCGGTCCTGAGCGACTTCAACCGGGAGGTGGTAAACCTGTACGACATCGCCCTCCAGGACCTGGCGGGGCTGGAAGGTTACGTGGCCGCCAAACGGGCCGTGTTCGTGCTGGACAAGGGCGGCGTGGTCCGCTACAAGTGGGTGGCCCCGGCTCCCGGCAAGGAGCCGCTGTATGACGAGATCAAGGAAGCCCTGGACAGGCTGGCCTAACGGCGCCGGCAGCGCCGGCGGGACGTGCCGGTTCCTCCGGGAGGGTTTCCCCGGCCCGGTCGAAGGATGAATCGTCTCGGAGCCCGTGGCGGGTCTCTTTCCCAAGGGCCGGGAACCGCCGCGTTGCGCGGAATCCGGCTGACGACAGCTAGAATGCGCTGCTATAACGCGAGTTGCTGACCATAAGCTCTAGCGGTGGTAGACTGAAACCGGCAAGTGTGAAGCGCGGCAAGGGGAGAATGGGAAGCAGCTGTAGAACAAGGGTTTGGCTGGTGGCCTTTCTCGCCCTTGCCGTGTTGTTGACGGCGTGCGGCACCCGGGACGGCGGGGGAAGGGCCATCAACATCGACGGCTCCAGCACCGTATTTCCCATCACCGAGGCGGTGGCCGAGGAGTACGGCATCATCACCGGCGGATCGGTGCGGATCACCGTGGGAGTGTCCGGCACCGGCGGCGGCTTCAAGAAGTTCTGCAACAAGGAGACGGACCTCGCCGACGCCTCCCGGCCCATCAAGGCCGGTGAGGTTGAGATGTGCGCCGAGAACGGTGTGGAGTACGTGGAGCTTCCCGTGGCCGTCGACGGGTTGACCGTGATGGTGCACCCGGACAACGGCTTCGTCGATTGTATTACGGTGGAGGAGTTGCACACGATATGGGCTCCCGAGGCGGAGGATCAGGTAGAACGCTGGAACCAGGTGCGCGCCGACTGGCCCGACAAGTCCCTCCACCTCTACGGGCCGGGCGTGGACTCGGGCACCTTCGACTACTTCACCGAGGTGGTAAACGGGGAGGCCCAGGCTTCGCGGGGGGACTTTACCGCCAGCGAAGACGACAACGTATTGGTGCAGGGAATCTCGGGGGACAAGAGTAGCCTCGGGTTCTTCGGCTACGCCTACTACACCGAGAACATCGACCGTCTGAAGGCCATCGCCGTTGACGGCGGCGAGGGATGCGTCGGACCTTCCGGCGAAACCATCGGCGACGGGACCTATAGCCCCCTCTCCCGGCCCCTGTTCATCTACGTTCGAAAGGAGGCTGGTGACGAGGCCTACATCAACGAGTTTGTACGCTACTTTCTCAGCAAGGAGGGACGGGAGTTGGTGGCCGAGGTGGGCTACATAGCCTACCCAGACCGGGTATATGAGCTGGCGTTGGCCCGGTTTGATAATGGCCGTACCGGCACCCTGTTCGGCGGCGCCAGCCCGAAGCGAGGCTCGGTCGAAGAGGTCCTGGCCGCCAACCAGTGATCCGCCGGCGGGTTCCCCGCTGGACCTACTTGTAAACTGAGGAGCGTGGACTTATCCTAGGTGGGGAAGGTTCGCGGACCCTCCCTGCAGCTAACGCCTCCTCTAAGGAACGGGAGACAACCTTGGCAAGGGATGAACCGATCGGCCAGCAGGCCGCCGCCGCGGATTTGCGCCGGTCCTTCCGGCCCAAATGGCGAAAGCTCCTCCCTGAACGCATTGCCCGGACTATTCTCCTTCTCTGTAGCGGCGTCTCGATCTTGACCACCGCCGGCATCGTCTTGGTGCTGGTATTCGAGGCCTTCCAGTTCTTCAGGGAAGTTTCAGTCCTTGAGTTCGTCACCGGCACCAAGTGGACGCCCCTCTTCGCCTCAAAGCAGTTCGGCGTGTTGGCGTTGGTGGCGGGCACCACGCTGGTGGCGATCGGGGCGATGGTGGTGGCGTTGCCGCTGGGGCTCCTGAGCGCCATTTACCTTAGCGAGTATGCACCGGACCCCATCCGGCGGACCGTCAAGCCGATCCTGGAGATACTGGCCGGGATACCCACGGTGGTGTACGGGTACTTCGCGCTGCTGTTCGTGACGCCGCTGCTGCGGGGAATCTCCGAGGACATCGCGGTCTTCAACGGCCTCAGCGCCTCCATCGTCATGGGCATCATGATACTGCCCATGGTTTCCAGCCTCAGCGAAGACGCCATGCGCGCCGTGCCCCGCGCTTTGCGGGAGGGGGCCTACGCGCTGGGGGCCACGAAGCTGGAGGTCTCCACCGGGGTGGTCATCCCGGCGGCTCTGTCGGGGATCGTGGCGTCCTTTATTCTGGCTGCCTCTCGGGCCATCGGGGAAACGATGATCGTAACCATCGCGGCCGGCCAGAACCCCAGCTTCACCCTCAACCCGCTGGTCCCCATCGAGACCATGACCGCCTACATCGTGCAGGTTAGCTTGGGGGATACGCCGACCGGCACCCTGGAGTACAAGACTATTTTCGCGGTGGCGTTGAGCCTATTCGCCATTACGCTGCTGATGAATCTGCTGAGCCAGTATGTCGTTCGCCGGTTCCGGGAGGAGTACGAGTAATGGCGGCGATCACTCCCTCTGAATTCAGGAAGAGGATGGCTCGGCGCAAATGGCAGGGCCGGGTGTTTCATGGCTTGTGCCTGCTGGCCGTGTGTATCGCCCTCACCATGCTGGCGGTGATGTTGATCTACATCGTCGCCCAGGGTTGGTCCAGGGTGAGCTGGAGCTTTATCACCAGTTTTCCCTCCCGGCATCCGGACCGGGCCGGCATTCAGGCCGCGCTGTTGGGCAGCATCTACTTGGTGGCCATCGCCGGGGTGGCGTCCTTCGTGTTGGGGGTGGGCGCCGCTATCTACCTGGAGGAGTACGCCGCCCGCAGCCGGTTTGCCCGGATCGTGCAGATCAACATCTCCAACCTGGCCGGAGTTCCGTCCATCGTCTACGGGATACTGGGGTTGGAGGTGTTCGTCCGCAGCATGGACCTCGGCAAGAGCGTTCTAGCCGGCGGGCTCACGTTGGCCCTCTTGATCCTGCCCATCATCATCATCGCCGCCGAAGAGGCCATCCGCGCCGTGCCTCCATCCCTTCGGGAAGGCGCCTATGGGTTGGGGGCCACCCGGTGGCAGGCGATCTGGCACCTGGTGTTGCCCCAGGCCTTCCCGGGCATTCTGACCGGGGTGATTTTGGCGGTGAGCCGGGCCATCGGGGAGACCGCTCCCCTCATCGCCATGGGGGCTTTGACCTTCGTGCCCTTCGCGCCCGACGGCCTCCTCAGCCGGTTCACGGCGCTGCCCATCCAGATTTTCAACTGGACCTCCCGTCCTCAGGCCGGGTTCCACGAAGCCGCTGCCGCCGGTATCATCGTGTTGCTGGTTGCCCTGGTAATCATGAACGGGGCGGCGGTCATCGTCCGGAACAAGTTTCAAGGCCCAAACGCAGGGTGACAATTGCAGCAGGATGATTCGATACTGCGCACCGAGGAATTGTGCGTGTTCTACGGCCCCAAGCGGGTGGTGACCGAAGTCACCCTCGACTTTCTCCGCAACCGGATCACCGCCATTATCGGGCCCTCCGGCTGTGGCAAGAGCACCCTCCTGCGGTGTCTCAACCGCATGAACGACCTGATTCCCTCCTTTAACCTGACCGGCAAGGTGTTGTTCGAGGGGCAGGACCTGTACGCTCCGGGGATTGACCCAACCGAGATACGCTACCAGATCGGCATGGTTTTCCAGCGGCCCAATCCATTCCCCAAAAGCATCTACGATAACGTTGCTTTTGGCCCGCGCATCAACGGTTTCAGCGGCAACCTGGCTGAGTTGGTGGAGCGGTCACTTCGCCGGGCCGCCTTGTGGGATGAGGTGAAGGACCAGCTCAAGGGGAGTGCTCTGGCCCTGTCCGGAGGCCAGCAGCAGCGGCTCTGTATCGCCCGGGCCCTGGCCGTCGAACCCAGGGTCATCCTGATGGACGAACCGTGCTCCGCCTTGGACCCGATCGCTACGCTGGCCATCGAGGAGTTGATGCGGGAACTGTCGGAGCGGTATTCGATCGTCATCGTGACCCACAACATGCAGCAGGCGGCGCGGGTATCGAACTACACCGCCTTTCTCATGGCCACCCAGGACCGGATTGGCGAGCTGATCGAGTACGGCGAGAGCCGGCAGATGTTCACCAACCCCAAGGACGAGCGGACTGAGGCCTACATCACGGGCCGGTTCGGCTAGCTACGCCGATACAATAGGCAGCCGCTGTGGTTCGACGGGCTCACCACGAACGGGGAATCCTCGACGAACGGGGAAATCCAGGTCAGCGGGGAGATTCCGTACCAAAGGGGAGTATCCGTTCGTCCTGACGAGCGTTACGCAATTAAACCTTTCCGCTTCACCTTAGAGCGAGAGTTGGTACGGCGGTAGGCTGAGATGCTCTCCGAGCCGAGAGACATCGATGAGGCGACGAGCCTGATTCACCGCCAACGGTGGACTGAGGGGTTGCCGGTACTTCCCCTCAGGATCAAGTAATCCACCGATGGTGTGGCCCAGGGCGGCCCTTTTTTTTTGTACTTCTCCTGTCGCCGTCAAGGGAAAATGTCAGGGTTTTCGGTCAAGGGATTATGTCAGTTGCGTTTACTCCGGTGGTTACGCTGGGCTGGTGTTTAGGATAGGTGGGCGGAATGGTAGCCGCAGCATACTTGCGGGCAGTGTTCCGA
>JASLXV010000013.1:0-46571 GCA_030740155.1 Dehalococcoidia bacterium
CATTGGCCTTAATGTTTTCTGACTGGGACACATTTGCTCCTTTCTGGAAGTAATGTACCTTCATTCCAGGAGCTCACGCCACTTCCACTTTCTCGGGTTTTCTTACACCCCAATGTGTCCCATTATCGCTGACGGTCTACAACGCCGCATTACGCCGTCCAGCATCTGATGCGGTCGGGCCAGTGCCTCTTGTGTCCAGGCCAGCTTATCAGAGGACATCGGCGTTACCGTCATCACGTTTCGGTCCCTGTTTTCCAGCGATGACGGGGAGGCTCCGCCGCCCAAATCTGGCTGGTTCTGCGCTACCCAACGGGTCCGCGAGCGGGAATAAAAGAGTCCCTCAGAGGCCGGCGGCGCCGTTCCTCTCCGCTAGATTGAACAAACGCCTGACCACCGCCACGTACTCCTCATCCCCCGGCGTATCCTTCATCGAGCGAAAGGGGTGGTGCAACAGCTTCTTGACAATGGCCCGGCTCATCATCTCCACTGTTTGCCGATCCTCAGCGCCCAGATGGGACAGGTCGCGAAGGGCGCGGGCCAATTCCTTCTCCCGCACTTCTTCCGCGGATCGCTGAATCTCTTTGATGGTGGGGAGAATGGGGAGAGACCTCCACCACGACACGAGTTGGCCCACCGCTTCTTCGACAATCTCCTCGACCCTCACGACCTCGAAGCGTCGCTGGTGAAGGTTGCTTTGGGCCAAGTACTTGAGCCGGTCGATGTTATATAGATGCACTCCGGGAATTCCGGCCACGGCAGGCTCGATGTCTCTGGGCACCGCGATATCCACCAACAGCAGGGGCGCATTCGCCCGGCGCTCCATGGCCCTTGCGATGTGCTCGAAGCTGATAACCGGCTCTGTCGCGCCCGTGCCGCTCACGACGACGTCGACCTGGGTAAGTACATTCCCCAAAGAGGAGAACGGGATTACCGTACCCCCGATGTCGGCCGCCAGCTCTCGCGAGCGCTGGTCCGTCCGATTGCTCACGAAGGCCTCGGCCGCACCCGACCCGAGGAGGGCCCGGGCGCTCAACATTCCCGCTTTGCCCGCTCCGACTATCAGTACCCGGCGGCCTTTCAGAGACCCCAGGACCTGTTTCGCCAAGCCGACGGCGACGCCCGGTATCGAGGCGCCGTGTCGTGCGATCGCGGTCTTGGCCCGGACCCGGCGTCCGACCCTGATGGCGTCGGTAAACAGCTGGTCCAGCTCCTTTCCTTTGCTCCCGGCCGCCTCCGCCATCCTCGAAGCGTCGGCGACCTGGCCCAGAATCTGAGACTCGCCAACCACCATGGAGTCGAGTCCCGCCGCCACTCGGAAGAGATGCCGCACCGCCTCCGGTCCGGCGTAAGCGTAGACGTACGGTGAAAGATCAGCGGGAGAGATGCCGCCCCAGGAGCCGAAGAATCTCCGGAGGCCGTGGAGGGTAACCTTTCCGGAGGAAACCGCGTAGAGTTCCATCCGGTTGCAGGTGGACAGGAGGGCGGCCTGGCAGCTATCTCGCAGGGAGCCCAGGACGCCATTGACCCGGTCCTCGCAGAGGGCCAGGCGTTCCCGCAGCTCAATGGGCGCCGAGAAGTGGTTCACCCCCACCACCAAGGGGGCGCCTACCATGGCGCAACGCTCTTCCGTCCCGTCAGCGGGAGGGTTCAGGCCGGCCTGGGCGGTCGAATCAATTCCAGTGATCAATTGCTTCCGGCAGATGGCGCAGGGCGAACTCCAGCGTTATGACGGGCACAGCCTCCAGGCGCGCTGCCTTCTCGATCCGAAGCCGGGCGCGGCTTCGCCGCCGGTCGTCCGGAATACGCCGGAGCTGCTCCAGGGCGGCTCGCGCCCACCGCAGAGACCCTCCGTCAAAGGTCGCTTGGGCCTGGCTGCCACCCTGTTGCCGGGCTGCGGCCTCCAGGGTGTCTGGCTCCACCACGAGGAAAGTCTCGCCCTCCTCCTGGCATACTGGGCAGATTACGGGCCGGTTCTTCCGGGCTGCGTGGCCGCACTGGCGGCACAGGTAGACCGTTCCGGCCTCTTTGCGAAGCGCTTCTACCGCCACGGAGAGGGCAGCCTCTTCCACGTTTGATTTCTCACGGCCTGATTTCTCACGCCGACCCGGCCGCATGGCCGCCACGGCCTCCCCGACAAGGGATGCGGACACAACGCTATGCCCCTGCTCCCGGGCCAGCCGCTGCACCAGCATTCGCAACGCGCCCCGGTACTTCTCGGGAACGTGGCCCATGGCAGTCTCTGCCTCGCCGGTCCACCGCAGCGTGGACGAACTCCACATCTCCAGAGGCGGGCTGTACCGCTGGCTCGCCACCAGGAGGTTGCAGGGGGCGAAGCGCAGGAGATGCTCGGTCACGCTCCCGATGTCCACTTCCGGGCTGCTGTGGGAGCCGATGCGTCCCATCAGCAAGAGCCAGGGTTTGACCTTCTCGGCATAGGCCAGCACTTCATCGGCGGCCCGGCCCGTTAGCAGTGTGGTTTTCATACTCACACCTTGGGCCTCGGCCACGCTCTGGGCGACTTCCAGGTAGGTCTGGTAAAGCCGCGCCAGCCCGGTGTCGATGATCTCTTCATGGAGCTGCTCCTGCTCCTTGAAGCGAAACAGACGCGCCGCCTCTTCGGAGAGCACCTCCACCATGCTGTGAAAGACCGCGTAGTGAAAATAGGGGTCGAAGGCCGCCACCGTCTCCACCGGACGCCCGTAGGCTTTCCCCAACGCCAAGGCCGCTTGCAGGGCGCCGAAGGCCTCCTGGCTTCCGTCCATGGCCACGACAATGGGCCTGCCGACTCCGTCGGCGAAAACCTCCGGCTCTTTGATCACCAGGGTGTCGGTGCGGGTCCCCCGGAGCACCCGCTGGGCCACGCTTCCGACGGTGTCCGGCCGGCTGGTCCCATGCCCCCGGGCCCCCAATACCACCAGGTCGTAGTTCGAGCTGGTGATGTCTTCTACCAGGCACTCCCAGTTCTTCCCCTCGAAAGTCTTCCGGCTGAAGGGGACTTCCGCCTCCCGGCAGCGTTCCTCCAGGGCATCCAGGTAACTCTCGGAGATGAGCTGAAGGCCCAGGGCGATCAGTGAATCGTGGATGGCCCGTTGGCGCTCCAGCTCTTCGTCCACCAGGTACTCTTCAGGGAGGGTCGTCTCCATCTGACGGAACCGCCGCTCGTGCATCCGAGCGGCGTACACGTGGCTCCCCACCAACTCTCCCCCGAAGGCTTGGGCAAGCGACACGGCGGCCGTGGAGCAGCCCTCGCTGAAGGGCGAGTTGTCCAGAGGAACCAGAATCCGCTGATACACCTTGACGCTACCTTTCCGTCGCCGGCTGGCCGAGCAGCGACGATAACATCGGCACAAGTTCCGTGCCCACCCGGTCCTTGGTGATGAAGCCGGCGGCTCCCAGATCGGCGGCCACCTGCCGTTGCCCTGGCTCCTCCACCGCCGTCATCATCAGGATCGCGGCTGATGGGCATTCTTCCTTGATTATCCTGGCAGCTTCAAAGCCGTCGATGCCCGGCATCCTGATGTCCATCAAAACGACGTGGGGTTGGTAGTCACGCGCAAGTTGGGTAGCGTCTTCCCCGCTGGCCGCCTCATATATCGACTGTATATCAAGCTTGTCATCGTAAGAGAGGATCATCGTGGCAAGCATCTCACGGGCTTTCGGGTGGTCGTCCACTACCAGCACCCGGTAAGATGATCCTCGGCACCGCCTGTAGCAAGCCATAACCATTTTACCCCGTCGTCTAGCGGTTCGTTTCGCCGTCTTGCTTCTCCTTTCTCCGTAGCAGCCTCAGCCCCAGGACCTGGACGATAGCCACTCCAGCGACCACCAGAAGGGGGCTAATGTAGGCGAAAGGCCCCACAGCCTTCTCCAGGCTCAAGAAATACCAGGTGGAAATGGCTTTCTCGCCCCCCCGCTCCTTGCTGCTTCCATCCCAAGCCGCGAAGGCCAGCGGCATGGTATCGCCGCGCTCAAAGGAGAATCGCTCCTGGGCCCGGGGAATGGAGATCACGGTCTTCCAGCCGCCTTCTTTCCTCACTCCCTTGCCGGAGCCGTCCTGCTTCCCCACGTTCACAGAGCTGATGGTGCCGAACCCTTCGGCCGTGAGCTTCTCCACGGGCGTTTTGGCCTGCAAATCGGGGTTGGCGAGGGAACTGCCCGCCCACCAGGAGGTATGAAATACCTTATTGGCCTCTTCTTTCCCGTAGTCGGACGCCTCGGCAATCTCACCCGGGCCCCGCCCCGTGAATGGGTACCAGTCCACGGCCATGTTGGGGAACTCGTCGTTTGTGTCGTAGTCACTGGCGAACTGCCAGTCCGCTTTCCAGTGGTAGATGGTGACCGGGTTGTTCAACTCCCCCATTCCGAAATACGGAATGCCCTTGGTCGACTCGGAGGGAAACTGGACGGCAACGGCATCCCGGAAAGAGCCCACACCGCCAATGCTCACGTCTTCACCGGCGTCGTCCCATTCCAGCAAGAATGCAAGCCTGTTATCGTCGTAGAGCGCACGGGCCGTCACGATTCCCACCCCGGTTTCGTAGGTGCGCGGTTTTACTACCGCCTGGGGCGCCATTGGCACTTCCAGGGAATCCGCCTTTTGCCACAGGCTGGCCTCGGGATCGTCGGGGACACGGTCTACCTGCTTGGCGATGAGGCTTGCCTTCTGAGCCGACACGCTCCTGGTGAAAGGCCAGACTAGCCAGCCAACGGCGGCGGCGGAAGACGCGAGCAACATGGATCTTCGACTGATCAGAGATTTTCCGGCGTTCATGGACCTCTACCCCCTTTCCGCGGCGGGGACAACGAGTGGGCAGGCCTCGCAATCCGGCATTCCTTCTTCGGATGGCTCCACGATGACCGGGTCGCCCACTTCGCCGGGCTCAAGCCCAAACGTTCGCATCTCGAAGGTCAGAAACGCCATCAGCAGCTGGCCAATCAGCCCGTACAAGGTACTCCCAGTCCCCGTCTCTAGCTTCTGGACGAACCCAAACGCCCACTGGCCCAGGTGCTCCCCCAGGAACTTGGCCTGGGCTTCTCTACACACGGCCAACTGCTCTTCCGGGTGCCCTTTGGCGAGAGCGTAGGCTTCCTTGAGGCACAGAACGTGCATGAACTCCAACTCGACGCCGATATGGTCCAGGCGGTCATTGAAATCCGGGGCCAACTCCTGGCCAAAAGCCCGGTAGAACCCAGCAATGTCGGCCAGGTTCTGAGATTTCTGGAAAATGTGAGACTGCCCATACTCGGCCTCGTAAGGAGGAAACTCTTTGGAAATAGTATGCCCAAAGGTCCTGACGTATTCGGACTCAAGTTCGCCGGGAGAGTAGGACATGATTGCGGGCCTCAAGGCCCGCAACGCCCCGAGGTTGGGCCGGTCCGCCAAGACCAAAAAGCGGTTCTCCAAATCCGGCAGGCGGCTCTGCAAGAACTCTACCAGGTCCGGGTCTGGGTAAGAGAATGCGGCAGAAATGAACTCGTAGGCCCTGCTCCGGGCCATCGGTTTACAGCCACAGGTTTCACACATGGCCAACAACCCCCTAGATCGCGTTGTAGTGTTTGCCGGGGCGGATATATGTTGGCTCCTCTACCGACACCCGGGCTATCTCTTTGCCGCTCTTGCTGTACCCCACCACCGTGTCGTTGAACATCTCCCACTTCTTGCCGTTGATGGTGGTTTCAAAGACCTTCTCACCCTCGATGATCTCATACCTGAAGGCAATCGTCTGAGAAGCCCGAAATAGTTGCAGCACGGCCAGCAACTCCCTGGAGGGAGCGGAGTATTTCTCGAGGGCCTCGTCCACGCCGGGGCCGAACATCTGCCGGAGGTAGGCTCTGGGCGCCCACCGGGGCGGTATGTAGTACCCGTTGGGCTCGGTGCCGAACTGAGGGTAGAGGGGCAGGGCGATCTTCTCCGTTTTGATGAGGTAGTACAGAGGGTTGTCCCGGTCTTCGACCCAGCTCCCGTCCTCTTTGACCTCGACCAGCCCTTGGAGGCGTATCTTCCCCACGCAAGCCGCCATGCAGCGGGTCTCCATGGGCTCCCCCTCGGAGATGGGGTCCTTCCCTTCGATGCGGGGGTAGCAGGCGATGCACTTCTCCGTGACTCTCGTGGTGTCCCGGAACATGGGTTTCTTGTAGGGGCACTGCATGACGCACTTTCGGTAACCCCGGCACCTCTCCTGGTCGATGAGCACGATTCCGTCTTCTTGGCGTTTGTAGATGGCCTGCCGGGGGCAAGCGGCCAGGCACGCCGGGTAGGTGCAGTGGTTGCACAGGCGCTGGAGGTAGAAGAACCACGTCTCGTGCTCGGGAAGGGCCGCGGGCATCAGGTTTAGCAGGTCCCGCTGGTCCCGGGAGCCGGTGGCTGTATCCTCGTAGATGTTGGGAGACCGCCACTGCTCATCGGTGGGTTCGTAACCCAGGGCGACCTCCTCCCGCTGTTCCGAGTGTCTCGCTGCCTCGAAGATGGTCATACCTTCGTAGGCGCCATAAGGCCGCTGATCGCCATCCCGCTGCGAAGGGTCCCAGATGGCCTCGCGGCCCGCATCCTGGTGAGCCTGGTCCAGCATACCCAGAAGCCTGGCATCCCAAAACTGGGGGTAGCCTCCGTAGGGCTTGGTCTCCACGTTGTTCCACCACATGTACTCTTGACCCTTGGAAAAGGTCCAGGTGGCCTTACAGGCCATCGTGCAGGTCTGTCAAGCGATGCAGCGGTTGGTGTTGAAAACGAAGGCGAACTGCCAACTGGGATGCTTCTCCTGATAGGGGTAGTGCATCTGCCGGCCAAGCTGCCAGTTGTACACGTCAGGCATTGGGCTCTCCTCTCTTGATCCAGCCGCGGCTCCATTTATCCCGGACCCGCTGAATTACCGATTGAACGTACTCCTCGCCCCTTTCGTGGTAGATGCGATGAGTTGCCTGGAAGAATGGGTTTGTGAAAATGGACATCAATTGTCCGTCGTTCCACCCCAAGAGCAGATACTCCTCCACCACGCACTCCGCCATGTAGTCCGCGTCCCCTTGGGGCAGGGCTATCCCCACCAACTCCATCGGGTCTTGGGGTTCGAAGGCTTTCACGGTTAGCTCCTCACCCTGGTGACGTCGCCCTTTATGTACCTGGCCATGAAGCTGCTCTCGTTGGCGGGTGAGTAGCCTGTGGTCGCCGGCGTCCAGACGCCTACGCCGTCCATCCCCCCTGCTTCGGCCTTCTCAATCTTTATCAGGGTCTCCTTGGGCACCGTGTTGATGCCGTGGTTGTCCGCTTCAAACCCGAAGATGAAGGACATGAGTGCCTTGGCCTTGTGAAAGAGGTTGTCCGTCTGGTGCATGGGCATGAGCCAGCTACGGGTGATGCTCTGCTGGGAGCCGTAGCGGAAACTGGACTGATACCCGGTGTCGGCCGACAAGGCGCGTCCATCCGCGCGGCTCTCGTGGGCCAGCACGCTCCTCTCGGTGGCGATGAACGAAGCGTGCTTCATCATTGTGAAGTTGTAGGGATAAGCAGGGTTATACTTGACCCGAATCTTCAGCCGGGAGACCTTGTAGAAGTAGTCGTCCTGCTGCCAACCAACATAGGGCCGGTCGGCGGGGTTGGCGTCCACGTGCACGTAGTCGCCGTCCGCGATGTCCAGGTCCCGGGCTGCCTGGGGGTTCATGTGGATTTGCCACTCACCCACCCCCGGGCTCCGCTTGTCAACGCGGTAGGGGTCGCCGAAGTTGTTGCTCCAGATGAAGTTCCAGTCGGTGACTGTCCACTGGGAGTGAACGGTGTGGCGAGACTTGGGGGTGGTGCAGAGGAAACGGTAGCCCAGGCCCCAGAGGGGGTTCTCTGTGTTCTTCACCTCAGCCCAGGTCAGCTTGTTGTTGGCCACCGTCCGGAGGTCCGCGTCCTGAACCTTCTCCAGCAGCATAGCCGGGGTGATGCCGTTGTTTTCCGGGCGAATGAAGGGGTTGGAGGACACGATGACGTTGGGCAGGTAAGGCGTGGCCTCCGGGGCCTCCCGGTGAACGACGAAGTTTTCGCCATACTCGATGGCCTCAGGGATGTCGCAGTAGGCGTTCAGCCTGCCGGTATCGGTCAGGAAGGGGACGCTTTCGTGCACCTGCTCCCAGAAGGCGATCCTCGGGTAGCTCCTGAAGAGCATCAGCGCGCCGCCGCGCACCCCGTATTTCCCGTCCAGGACGTCCTTGGTGGTGTAGCCATGGCTGGTGGTTGAGGTGTCCAGCAGCCGGTCGATGTAAACGTCCTCGCGCCCCTGCCGGGCGAAGGTCCAGTAATCCTGGAACCGGGGGTCGCCGGTGAGTTCGGTCAGCTTCTCCGCCACGCCGGGATAGATTTGCAGGTCATCCTTGCTGTCGTATAGTGGCTTGATTCCGTCCTTCCCCCAAATCTGTAAGAAGGGGTTGGAGCACGAGTTGGTGATCTCCAGGCTCTGGAACTCCATCCAACAGTTGGCGGGCAAGATGAAGTCGGCGTACTCGCACGTGGCGGTCATCTCGATGTCTTGAGTGACAATCATGTCAACCTTGGGGTTGACGTTCTTGATGAGTTCGTAGGCCCACTTGGCGTTGTTGATGAGGTTCACGTTAGTGGTCCAAATGACCTTGGTTGGCGTGGGCAGGTGGGTCGTTCCGGTGAAAACCTTGCGGCCGAACTTCGGGGTGTCCACAATCAGCGCCTTGTCCCGGTGGGCCCAATAGCCGACTTCCTCGCCCCGGGCGTAGCCGTGGACATACTCCTTGGTCATCGGCTGGTTCGAGTCCAAGAGGGGATTGAAGGGGTCTTCCGCCACCCAGCCCTTGAAGCCGGGGCCCGACCACTCCGAACCCTGAAAGTTGGCGGCCTTGTAGTTCCCAGCCCAGGTGTGGGCGCCGCTGCCCGCTATCCCGATGCTACCTACCAGCATCAAAGGCAGGTAGGTGGCCCGGTTGTGCAGGGTAGCGTGAAAGTAGTGGTTGATGCCTTCCCCGTAGTGGATGGAGATGGGATAGGCCTCCCTGGGCTTGCCCATGAAGTCGGGGTCCCAGAACCGCCGGGCGATGTCCTTGGTCAACCGCTCCAACATCTCTTTGGACACCCCGCAAATCTCGTGCACAGTGTCCATGTCATAGTCCCGGAGGTGAACCTTGTACATCTCCCAGAGGGTCATCACCTCCACCTCGGATCCGTCTACCAGCGTTGCCTTGCCAGTCCACTCCAGCGCCGGATCGATGCCCTTGTCCGTCAGCGTGTCGCCAACGTCGTCCCGGGTGATCGCCCTGAACCCGTTACTGTTAAAGTCCCATACCACCGGGTCGCCGATGATCTCCCGCTGCTCCGATGTTATCCCCTGGATGGTGGAGCTGGGGCCCTTCGTGAGGTCTTGGTTGCTATACCCCGGGAAGATGTCCTTGCCCTTGAGCCGCTGGAGGGTATCGGTGCGCACCAGCAGCGGGAAATCGGTGTACTGCTTGACGAAGGGCTCGTCGTACCAACCTTTGTCCATGAGGGACTTGGTGATGCCCAGAAAGATGCTGGTGTCGGACAGGCCGGGACGCACCGACATCCAGTAGTCGGCCTTGCTGGCGGCGGGGTTGTACTCGGGGGCGATGACCACGAGGCGCCCGCCCCGCTCCATGATCTCGGTGAGCCAGTGGGCCTCGGGCATCTTGTTCTCGATCAGGTTCTTGCCCACCTGGATGGTGAGCTTGGAGGAGCGAACGTCGTTCATATCGATGTCCGAGGTCTGAAGGCCGTGGACGAAGGGATGGCCGGGCGCCTGGTCGCCGTGCCAGGTGTAGTTGGACCAGTTCCGGCTGCCCAGGGCCTCATCGGGGCCCACTCCACGGATGCGGCTATCCAGAAGGGCCATCATGTTGCTTATGCGGTAGAGCCCGTACTTTCCGATGACGCCCAGCAGGCCCATGCCGCCCCGGAACTTCATGGTCCGGGTGCCCGCTCCTCCCCAGTGCTCCAGCAACTCGGGTTCGTAGCCGTCTTGGTCGATCAGGCGCCGCCGCCCCTCATCGCCGCTGTAGGTCTCGGCGATGGCCATGAGTCCCTTGGCCAGGTACGTGCTGATTTCGTCCCAAGAAAGCCGAACGAACTCGTCGCTGCCTCTGGAGTCGAATTTGTACTTGGTGCGCCGGCTCGGGTCGTCGGAGAGAGAGAGGAATCCTTCGTCGGCCCACTGCTTCCATCCCTTGCGGACCATGGGATACCGCAACCGGTATGGCCCGTATACCCGCCGATGGAAAGTGTAGCCTTTCAAGCACATACGTGGATTCCAGGCTTGCGTTGCCTGGTTGCCGTACAGGTCCTTGTAGTTCTGGTGCTCGTAAGGTTGCTCCACCCGGGTCACCACGCCGTTGCGGACGAAGGCCTGGATTCGGCACGCATGGGTATCGTTGGGAGAGCAGACATAGGTGAAAGAGCGGTCGTAAGAGTACTGGTTGCGGTATACGTCCTCCCAGGCCCGGTCGGGATAGTACTCCAGCGGGTTATCGATTTGGGCGACCGGCCTGAGGTTGCGCCCCGCGAAGACCGGCTCCGCATCTAGACCCCGAAGCACACCCGCCGCCGCCACGCCCCCAGCAAGGGCGCCGGCCCCTGTGAGAAACTTTCTTCGGCTTATCCTACTGTCCGCCAAACCTACACCTCTAGAACTGGATCGCTGTTACTGGCTGTGTTTTTACCTGGGCGTGTGGCCCGTTTCGTCATACAGGTACACGATGACCTTCCACGCCTCGTCCGATGACAGGTCATTGGAGTGAAGTGTGGAGGCGTCGGGTTCTTGGTCTGAGGCCACCCAACGGGGCATGGCGCTATTGAACTGGTTCTGGATGCCGCCGGTGGTCAGCCTCCAATAAACGTAGGGAAGCGTAAGCTGGGCAATGGTGCCCGGGTCTTGGAAGCTGGCGGGGCGAATGGGATAGCGAAAGCCCTCGGCGGCCGGGCCTTTGCCATCCAGTCTTTCCCCGTGGCATATGGCGCAGTTGCCCCCGTAAAGGAGTTTTCCTTCCTCAACAGCCGCTGGGCTCCAGTTGGCCGGCTCCGCCGCCCATTCCGGCACCTCAATGCGGCTCAGGATTTCTTCACCCGCGGTGGGGTGCCGCTGGAAGATCTCCACGGGCGGAGAGTAGCTGGGACGCATGGCGCCATAGACTCCCCAACCCAAGACCAGCGGAACCACCAGAAGCAGGATCCAGCGTTGTGCCCGGTGTGTTGCGGTGTCATTCGCGGTTCCAACGAAAAAGTCCCGGAACCGCTGCATCCGGCCATCATCCAGGGTAACATGGATGATGACGCCGGCAATCACAAACCCCATGTACAACAAGATAATGCTGCCTGGGAACACGGGCCGGACGAGCTTCAGCAGGACGAACATCCCGGCCAGGACCAGGAAAGCGCCTACGGGCAGGGGCACGTTGCGGGCCCAGGATGGAAGGCCGGGCCTCATTGTCCACCTCCAGAGGAAAGAAGATAATCGAGCAGGGCTTCAAGTTGTCCGGCGGTCATCTGGTCACCGAAGGTCGGGGGCATGACGCCGGAGAGGGTTCCCTCTTTTTCGAAGGCGCCGGGGTTCACGATGGACTCTATTACGTAGGCCCTGGGGCTCACCCCTCGGCCCGACGCTGTGTCCTTGAGGCTAGCCGCGTCCAGGGCCGGTCCCACCAGCACCACGCCAGGATCCAGGCTGTGGCAATTCCCGCAGTTGAACGCGGTAAAGATAGCCACGGGGTCTTTGACCGACGCTTCAACTGGCGATGCGCCGCCGGTGGCGGCCACTCCACCCGCCGTATCCCCTGATGGCCTGGGGATGTCGCCTAATTTCGCCGAGGGCGTTCCTCCCAGAGACTGCAGGTAGTTGACGACCGCCACGATCTCTTCGTAGGTAAGTTTTGCCGGGGCGCTCGTGGCCGCCGGCATTATGTCGGCATACCCTTCCACCAGGTAGGCGCCCGGCTCGTAGAGGGCCTGGGCCAGGTATTCGACCAGGTCGCCGGGTCCTCCATCTACGCCCTGGGCCCTTCGGGTGGCCAGGCCGGCCCAGTTTGGCCCCCGGCCTCCCCCTTGAACCCCAGACCCGGGCTCGATCGTGTGGCAGGCCAAGCAACCCCGCTGGAGCGCGATGGTCTGGCCGACATCCGCCAACTGGGCCGGGGTCATGCTCGCGCCGATGTCCTGTTTCTCAGGGGGGTCCCATTCCGTCTGAGGTATCCAGTTGGCGAACCAGACGAAGAACCCAAGGATAATCAGGGCCGGGGCGGTGGCCACCGCGTACTGCCGAACTCGCGTCATGCCCGCTCCCCCGCAGCCTGCAACCGCTGCCCTCTGCTTGCCTCGGCCTCTGCTTCAACCACCGGGTCCCTTCCCATCATGCCGGAGATGGCGAAGGAGACGGCCAGCAGGGCGAAGAAGATCAGAGTAATCAACGTTATGACGATGGCGGCCTCGCCGAGAGACGGAAGACCAGCCCCGGCGGAGGTGTCTTCCATGATGCCGAAGACGTGCCAGTTGAGGCGGACGCCACTCCTCGCGTAGCCCATGAGCCCCATGAGCCAGACGATGACGAAAGCCAGGGCTATGAGCACGTACTGGCCCCGCTGGGGCATGCTGCCCCATCGCACCGCGGCCACCGTCTGCGACCCCCGCAACAGGAACACGTCCAAGGTAAAGGTGAAGGCGATGCCGATCATGAGGACCACGATCTGCAACACAGACGTGTCGATCCGCGTTTCTGCCGAGGAAAAGTAGCCGACCACCCCCAGTACCGTGATAGCCACTGCGGTCAAGCCCAGAGCGCCCCACTGGATGATGTTCCCGGTGCGGCTCCACGGAACGGTCAGAACCCGCCCGGCCCGGCGGTAGAGGAGGTAGCTGGCGTAGAGGACCACCAGGATCAGGGTGACGGCGATCATCTTGGGGGCCATAACCCCCAACGCCCCCAGGATGGGGTGGAAACCGCCGGTGGACTCCTCAATGGAGGCCGCCATGGTGTGGGGGGTCGCCCACACCATGAACCCGACGATAAGGACGACGTTGAAGACGGGGGTCCACTTCCGCTGGGCCTCAGAGCCGGGGATGCGGATGAGGCCCAGCCAGGCGTAGTAGGCCGCGCCGATGAAGAGGACGGCGATGACGATGGCCTGGATTATGAACAGCCAGGAGAGAACCCCTCCCATGAGGGTCACACCGTAGGTGGCAGAGTAGGAAAACAGCTCGAAACCGAAATAGTAGCCTACAAAAGGCAGGAAAAGCATGGTGAACAGGGCAATGAGGTTGCCGGTGTACCCCATCCAGTCGTAGAAAGCCCGGTCCTCTTCCCGTTCCGCGGCAATGAACCGGTAGGCGGCGTAGGCCCCTGCCAACAGGGCGCCGAGGGTGATGTTGGCCACCAGCCGGTGGATATTGAGGGGCATCCAGCCCGGGTTCCACACGGCGTTATACAGGCTGGTCAGGTTGCCTACCTCGTCCACGCCGCCGGGGGTCATCATAAAGGTGGCCCAGGAGTCGGCGGTGAACAAGATGGCGGTGCCAAAGATGTTCAGGGCCAGCCCGAGCAGCAGGTGGATCCATTTCTTGTTGCCTTGAAGCTGGTTCCAAGAGTAGTAGTAGAAATAGAGGGAAAAGGTCTCGGCGAGGAAAAACAACGGGTAAACCCACATGGTGGGCCCCATAATGTCCGTAAGGTAACCCATGAAGCGCGGGTACAGGGTAAAGAGCAGGATAGCCATCATGGCACCCAGTATCGCCGTGATGGAAAAGGCCGGGGGCAGCAACCGGGCCATCTCGTGCGCCAAGCGGTCGAAACGCTTTTCCTTGCGGCGCCAGCCCATGAACTCGATGACCAGGGCGAACATGGGCACCGCCAGCACGAAAGCGGCGAAATTCAAGTGGAGCTGGGCCGCCATCCACACGGCCAGCCGGCTGCCGACGCCCGCAAGCTCCCGGTATTCTCCGGTAGGTGCCGGCCCCTGGGCCCAGACAGTCCCCGTCCCCAGCAGCAGCAGCAGGGCCGCCAGCGACAGTGCTAAAAAGAGCTTCCACGTCCGTTTGACGAACATCATCCAACCCCGATTAGGTTATCTTTGGAGCCGTTTTTAGTGCTTTTTTTCACAAGCGCGCCTCGTTAGTTCCCCTGGATAGTTGCATTTGGGAGACGCCCCGGCTTATTTGGGCGCCGCAAGCCCTGACTGGCTGTTGATGAACGCAAGAACGTCATCGAGCCGCCTAGTGTAAGCCAACTTACCGGTCTGCACGTGGGTCACTCTCCAGCTCCACACCGGGTCTGCTTCGACCTCTTGTGATTCAAGCCAGACCGTCAAAACAAAGGACACTCCGAAACCCCGGGACCCCGCTTCTTTGCTGCGCCTGGGCCCACTTTGTGATACTTTTTCCGCACCGGATCCTTCCATCTGGCTCACGCGCGGCGGCCACGAGTTTTGTTTTTCCCTGATCCAGCCCATGAGTTAATAAACGGCGCTTCATGGCCCGGGTCGCCGCAGCCTTTCAACGCCGGGCCGCACTTTGTGATGCATTTCTCACACTCAGCCCTTAAACCCCGCTTAAATATAACTGCCAAGATTTCTGCCCGCAATTCTGCTGGACAAGAGCGACTTCTGGTGCGGATTCCTTGCTGGGAGGCGCTTTCCTTGGGCTTGCCAGTGGTGGCAGCAGACTCTCTCTATTCCCAGGGCACTCGAAGCCAAGCCATGCCTTGGGATGAGAGTAGTATCGGGGCGTACAGCCGCGGCTCACAACGAACTATCGCCTCAAGCTGCTCGATGTAGTCCTGGGCTCGGGCAAACGCTTCCTCATCATCAGAGAGGGCCACGAACGCCTGAAAGTCGTCCAACGCGGCGCTACACTGGCCGCCCAGCCACCGGGTGACACCTCGAGCGAAGTAAGCATGTCCGCTGTGCGGCTGGAGGACGATGACGTGATGGAAGTCCTCCAATGCCCGTTGAAACTGCCGCAACTGGAAATAAGAGAGACCTCTGAAGTAATAGGCTGCCCACCAGCCATCATCATTCGGCCCGATGGCGACGGTGTAGTTCCGTATGGCCTCATCAAACTCTCCTTGCAGCCGGTGGGCTTCACCCATTCCCTCGTAGGCGGTAGAGGAGGAGGACCCCAGGGAGATGGCCCGGTGGTAGTCCTGGTCCGCTTGGGCAAACCGGCTTAGCTGTAGGAGAACATGACCTCTTTTCATGTATAGGCGAGGCGTTTCTCGAATCTCTATGGCATTGGTGTAGTCCTTCACGGCTTTCTCGTGCTCACCGAGCATGTAGTGGGCCTTGGCTCGGCCCACGTAGGCTGCCGAGTCGGACGGCTCGACGGCGATGGCCTGGCTGTAAGCGCTGACGGCCTCCTCCCAGTTCCCTAGAAGGGCCATCCGGTCCGCTTGCTTGGAATAACGCCAGAGGTCCATCCGGGGCTTATCATCGTATTGGAGGGAGGCATCTCTTGGGACGGTTGTCCCATCGGGCAACCCGACGTCAAGGGGTGTGGGTGACAGGTACTGGCTCTCACCAGCTCCTTCGTTTGGTAACGGAGATCCCTCCGATCCACAGCCGCTGGCGGCGGCCCAGACCACCGCAAGGCTCAGCAGGAGCGGTTGCCAGGCTTGTCGGAGCTTTCCAGCTTGCGCCTGATTCACTCCCATGATCCCTCACAGACGCGCGGTGCGCGGAAATACATCGTAGGAAATACTGAGCACTCGTTTAACCCGCACTAAGGTGCCGAATACTTTGTCAGACTTACTTGAGGCTTATATCAGGGGCAAAAAAATGCACCCGCGAGGCAGCGGGTGCATCATTGGGCGCGGACCGGGAAGTGCCTCAGCGTTCGCCGAACTCCCGGATGAAGAAGCTGAGTTCTTCGGTTTCAGGCAGCGGACCAACGTCCAATTCCCGGAATAGAACCTCACGGCATATCTGGTATTGCCGCAGCGCCTCGTCGCGCCGGCCGGTTGCCCAGAGGGCTCGCATAAGCCCTTGGTGGTTCTCTTCCCTCAGGGGATCAATATTTAAGGCTCGCCGGTATGCTTGAACACTTTTCTCCGGGGCGCTTTCCTCCATGTGGAGGCCAGCGAGTCTTCTTAACGTGGCTAGAAACATCTCCTTGAGGACCTCTCGCTCCTCGCAGCACCACTCTGCGTAGGACTCGTCCTCGAGAAGGTCGCCACGGTAGAGGTCCACAGCCGACTCGTAGGCATCGATAGCCGCTGAAGGGTCTCCCTGTCGTTCCTGGCGCTCACCCAGGCTGATGTACTCCCGAAACTCCCGAATGTCGAGCCGGTATGGAGCCTCTGGGTTAAAGTAGTAGCGGTCACCGTCGTTGCAAATGAAGACCCAATTTTGGTCTAGATGCGAGGGCTCCACCAGCCTTCTCAGCGTGTGTGCCAGGACGTAAAAGCGGTTGGCGGCGGCCTCGGGGTCTGCCTCTGGCCACAGGAGTTCCTCCAGAGCATCCCGTGACACCCGGCGTCCACCGTTAATCAGAAGGATCTGGAGGAGGTTCATGGCCTTGCGCCGCTTGAGCATGTTGGGCACGGCCAGTTTGCCCTGCTGGTAGAGTTCGAAGGCCCCGAAGCAGCGGATTTCTAGGAAGGGGGAAACGGGCTTAGCCCGTGAGCTATGGGCTTTCGGAAGGGGCCCCTCAGGCGAAACTTCCGCGCGGGCAGAACCCTCTCTTGCCTCCTGGCTCAGCGTGTTGTGGAGACGCAGAATCCGTTCTTGATTTTGCAGATTCTTCCATGCCTGTCTAACAGTGAGAGCCGCTTGGTCGGCTGTGGTCAGCAAAGCTGCCATGTATCTGGTCGGAGGTGAAGGGCCGTGCCCGCCATACCCTATTTGGACAACGCCCACCTTTTCTCCCCCTACCAGAAGGGGTAGGCAGTGGACCACACCGCTGCCTACGGACATGTGCCGGCACCGCGAGGGCCATTGGTGTCTAGGCCCGTACAAAGTAACGCCCCGTCCTTCGGCCAGAGCCGGGCACATCGATGGGTCTTGGTCTTTGCTGTCAGGGCACGTCACCACCGCGAAATCGCCCTCTTTCACCCGCCGCACCAGTCCGCGGTTGTTCCAGTCGTACACGGCCAGCGCTCCTCCGGTGGCCTTCCCTATGAGCATCATCTGGCGCAACACGCCAAGCAGAAGGCCATCAAAGCCCTGTTCGGCGTCCGGAGGGACATCAAACGGACCAAGCCCAATGGTCTCTTTGCTCTGAGGAAGGCTTGCTTGCAAGGCGGTGCTAATCGGGCGGCTGGCCCAGTTGAGAAGGCGAAGAGCGCGAGCTGGGTCAAAGTCGAGGCGCCGCGCCGCCACGTTGAGAGCACCTATGACCCCGCCGGGACCGAAAAGAGGCACGCACACGTAGGAGTGAAACCCTTTATTCTTCACCTTCGTCCGGAGGAAACGAGGGTCCTCGGTGAGGCTCTGGGTAATGATGGGAGCCGCACCTCTTTGTATTAATCCGGGGAAGCCCTCGCCGGGGTGAAAACGGGTGATCTGTTCGAAAGAGTTCCTGAACGGGCCACGATAGGCTGTGAGGAGCATGTCACCGCCCCGCGGCTCTACCATGAACAATTCTGCTGCTTCTGCGTTGACCGCCTCACGGAGCCAGTCCAGAGCTTTTTCGATGCTTTGCTCAGGGCGGTCCGGTGACATGGAGGTTATGAGGGTTGTCAAGGCCGCCAGATCATGCAGCAGGCGTGCTGCGGAGGTCCCGTCATGGCCAGGTACAGAGGCAGCTAGATCGCCGGCTGCCGGGGTCGGAGGCCCTTGCCAGCGCTCGGATAGCGAGACAACGGCACCGCCCGTAGGTTCGGGAAGGGCGACAAGCTCGCCGATGAACCTCTTCTTCGAGGCTCCCTGGCTCGCCAGCAGCAGCGAACAGCGGGCCGTCAGGTGACCACTTTGGATAGCTTTGAATGCCGAACAGTTGAAACGGCAGACCGACTTGCCGAAGGTATCACTGCCCCGCACCACCTCATTACACGTCCGCCCCAGCGCGTCCTTTTCCGAAACGCCCAGGGTAACGAAGGCCGCGTAGCTCCATGCGACGACCCGTTGCCGGTCGTCAATCACGAAGGTCGCCTCCGCTGGGTGGACCGCTACCCCGGTTCTGTCCCCATTTCCTCCTCCCGGTGCTTCGGAAGGCTCAGGTCCAGCGTGGTTGTGTCACGCCTCATACCACGGGTTGAGCACCATTTCATACCCTGGTACGAGATGATAATAGTACCAGGGTGTGAGCAAACTCACAATAGGCGGAGCCAACAGGTAAGTGTTCAGACTTGAGGGGACGAACTTGATTTGCTGGCCTCCGCCCCGGCCGTTCCGCGCCTGGCGGCATTATGTTGGCACAAGTGAGGAACCCAAATCCCCTCGAATGTGAACAGTTACGCCAACAGGCACAAACGATCAACAATTGGAATGAAAAGGGTGGTCACCCGAAACGGTTTGGCTGGTATCGTGTCACCTTAGAACATTGCTGACCCGAGCCCCAAGAATCTGCCGGTGATGAATCCGCCGGGAATGACGAAAACGGCTCATGGCTATCGCTCGAAAAGGGAGCCCTTCATATTTGTGGATTTCGGAATTCCGGCTTGGCCGGAAAGACGCCGGAAAGACAATCGCAGTGAGGGGATGTCGCACAATTTCGCCGATGTAGAGCTATCTACAAAACAAGACACCAGGCACCAGGTGGATCCGGCGGATTCGCTCAGGAACCGGGGCCCTGCCCATCGTCTCCGGGTGCTCCGGCGGCGCCCTGGTCCGAGGGGCGCCGCCAGGGCATCCTGCCCATTTCGGACATCAATCCTTGGATTAGTTCCACTGTGACCACATCGTCTCCCCGGCTGCGGGCCCGTTCCTCTATGGCCCGCTTCACCCTCGACCGGATGAACCCCGGCGCCCGCTGAATCCGCGACTGGGCTTCGGGTGTCCAATCCAGCTCTCGCGGTGCGGCCGCCAAACCGCCAACAGGCTGATAGTCGCACCAGGGGTCTTCACCGAGGTAGTCGCCCGTCGTGGCGAAGGCACGAGCGCGGCAGCCGACGCACCCGTCCGCGAACTCGCACACCCCGCATCGTCCCGCAAGCTGGGGTCCGCGCAACGCCTTGAGGTGGCGCGAGCCCTCCCATATCTGCCGGAGGGTGTATTCCTTAACGTTGCCCGCCACTAGGGGCAGGTAGGGACAGGGTGTAAGGTCTCCTCTGGGGGTGATCCGGCAGTAGCTGGTCGCCGCCATGCAGCCCGCGCTTCCCAGCAGCGAGGAGCCCTGCTGAGCCGCTATTCTGGTGAAATGCGGGGCGCACCGGGCGCGGACCATCATTCCAGGGTAGTGGTTCTGGGCCTCCACCAGGTATTGGAGGGTCTGCTCGTACTGCCCCGGAGTGATGTCGGTGAGCTTTTCGCCCCGCCCGGTGCACACCAGAAAGTAGATCATGACGCCTTGCACCCCCCTTGCGGAGGCGAATTCGAGGAGCTGAGGTAGCTGCGCGCAGTTCCATTGGGTGACCGTGGTGTGCACCAGGACGCCGATGCCCGCCGCCTGGCATTGGTCGATTCCCGCGACGGCCCTGGACCAGGCGCCCGGAAGACCCCGGAATGAGTCGTGTTCCTCGGGGGTTATCGCGTCCAGGCTTATGCCGACGCTCATCACGCCGCTATTGGCCAGCCGCTTGGCCACCGTCTCGGTGATCAGGATGCCGTTACTTCCCATCACCACGGCTATGCCTTTCTTCGAAGCGCACTCGGCGAGGTCGTAGGCGTCGGCGCGGAGGAGCGGTTCACCTCCGGTGAGGATCAGCATTTCCGTCCCCATGTCGGCCATCTGGCCGATCAGGTCCAGCCCCTCGGCGGTAGTCAACTCATCCTTGCCCACCTTGGCGGCGGCAAGATAGCAATGGTCGCAGGCCAGGTTGCAACCCGAGGTTATGTTCCAGGAGATGAGCCGGGGCTTATACTCAAGAGTCTCGTGCACGCTCTCGCTTCCTAGTTAAGGATGGTGAAACCCGGCCCCGCCGCCCCAAGAGCCCTTGGCTTCCTCCACAAGCTCCGAGGTGATCTCGCCGGCCCCCTTCCGCTGGGCGTGCGCCTCAATGGCCTCGACCACCATCCCCCTGACAAAGGGCGGGATGCGCTCGATCCGCTCCAGGGCCTCGGCGCTCCAGCTCATCTCGCTGGTGGCCTTCTCCGAGCCGCTGGACCACTGATCGTACTTCTCCTCCATCAGGGCCACGGTCACTATCGCCTCTCCTCTTCGTTTGGCCAGGTGCTCCACCCTTTGCCGGGTTAAATCGCGCATGATGCCCTCGGGCACCCGCCCCAAACGGGCCGCTGCCTCCGGAGTCCAATCCAGGTCCTCAACGGTGGACCCGCCGGTTGGCTCAGGAGAGGGCCGGCCGCCCCGCTGGTGCCGGCCGGCATCCAGGGATTGCTCCATCGGGGGAGAGGGATCATTCCCACCACCCCCCATCTGAATCCCGATGGCGCCAGCCAGTTCCGTTTCGCCGGGATTCGTCAGGAGGCCCACCTGGGCCCCGCAGGTCTGGCAACTGAAGGTCATCGCTGGGGAGCCTTCATCGGGGTCCCTGTTCTCCAAGCGTTGCATCGGCGCGTCGCACTTTACGCAAAGGAGTTTCAACCGGGGCCTCCTTTCACCAATGACGGGCCACCGACGACCGGAGGTTTTCCGCCACGGCGGTCAACGCGCCGGCTATCGGCATCGAGCCGGTTTACGGCGCGTGGCCCTCTCCCCAATACCCGTGCATCGCCTCGGCCGCCCTAAGCAGCAATCGTTTGCCCGGAGCCGTGGTAGGTCCGGGGAAATGTCCGGGTCGAGAGTTCGGTGATTCTTGCAGGTCAACTATATCGTCTCTAACTTCAGAGAGCAAATGGTGGAAAATGGCATCGACGGACACCGCCTGGGCACCTGCCATCCCCTCTCAGGACCTATGCAATGCCCTTGCCTCTAGTGGGCCGGCAGCAATGATGGGACTGCGATACTCGACTAGGGGTCATCCCGGGCTGGGCTTGACTCAAAGTGGGACAAGCATGCTGCCCTGAAGGTGGTCTGCCGTGCCGGTCCAGCCCCAGCCCAGCCGGGAGCCAACAACACCTCGGAACCGTGATCTTTGGCTGAGTTCCACTCAACTTGACCTCGGTCTTGCACAGCTGGATCGTGACCTCTTCAGAATAAGGTCCCCTTGTTTGGTGTGGTCCTCCTATGGGTGTCCAGGCTCGGACCTTTCCACTACCCTTTTTTGACCTGAACTAATGTTCTACGAAAATGGAAGTTGTTTGTGCTGTCTCTCCTCGAGACATCGCCCCAACGGATTTGGCCGCAATGCATGACGCCGGAAGTACTCATTAGGCGAATCCGGGCAATCTGTACCTATCCGGGCGGTCACTGAAATCCTCCAGTTCGGTCATCCCGAAGTCCAATTCAGCTAGCAGCACGCATTCTGGGTCCACACAATCTGCAACCGCGTCAAAAACTTGCCAATCGGTTGTCGGTCCCCCACACATGACACACCCGTGATTGAGGTAGTCTATGATTATTTGGCGGGCAGTTTCTGATGGCAGCCTGCCCGTGTGGTACGAGAGGAACCCCAAACGGCGGAAATATTTGCCAGGAATCCGGATCGAGATGACTTTGGTAATTTGTGGTTCTGACATGGTAATTCTCCTCAGTTACAAAGTAATTTCTTAGAGTTACAAGGTAATCAGCGGTGGGAGTTACTTAGTAATCGATATAATCGATTTGTTTCAGGCTGGCTCTTCGGCTGTTCTGGTCTAGGCATTTGCTGGGTGGTTCCGAAAAAGATTCTCCAGATGCTGTCGATGGAGGGAGAGTGGTCCCAGAAGTTTTGAGGCGGGGCAATGGGATCGGCAGCCGGGACGTTCGAGGAGAGTGGGCCTACGTTTCGCTAGAGTTGATACGAACGTAAGAATCAGACGCTAAGCATTACTGGCCTCCGCCTCAGGGTCGTCTGCAGGTTCTTGAACTATTTGCTCCCTGGCCGGTGCCTCGGCCCCTTGGTCAGGAGCGGAAAGCAGCCAATCGAATAACGCCCGCCAGGGCCCATCTGTCGCAGCTGGGCGAAGCTTTATGATGGGCGGTGGATTATTCGGTATATTGGGTGCAACCACGCATATAGGATAGCTAATGAGGATTAATTATTCAATTGGCGCTAGTAATGAGATATATATCTATTAATAGTTGACAATACGCTTGTATCTGGCGATAATAAGGATGCATTTGGCAGACAACCGAGGGGGAGGCTCTCGTGCCACGACCGAAAAGCATCGCCTGGGAGAAGCGGCTAGCGGTGTTCCTCGACTACCGGCGAAGCCGCCAGAAAGTAAATCCGGTGGCCAATCGCCACGTTATCGCCCGTTCAACGGCCAGGGCCATTGTCAAAGAGTTCGTTGACATGGGCTTTTCGGAGCGGCCTCGGGCCAAGGTGTCAGAGGCTTTGCTGAAAGAGATGCAAGAGCAGCATCTCGGCAGCCTCGGCAAATTCACATGCGGGGAAGTGGGTTCCTTGAACCTCGGACCCGGCACCGAAAACGAGGTAGGACGGCAAGAAGCCTACGACGAGCCACTTCCGGCCTCCGAGGAAGCTCTGTGGCACCTCAGAGGCACCAGAGCCGAAAAGGTAATTCGGGAGGCGAGAGAAGCCGCCCGTGATTACCTGGGGCGTGAGTCCGAGGTGTGGCAGGACCTCCGGTCGGCCCTTGAAGAAGCATGCAAATTGCCGGAAAGTGAGGGTGCAATTGGCGATGACCCAGAGCCCCATCTGCTCCCGGCGCTAAAGCGCCGGCTACGCAACGCCTTTTTTGAAGGGGGTTTTCTGTCGGAACTCCCGCCTCCTAGTTGGCTGCAGTGGGAACTGGCACCAGACGACCCCAGGGTTCTCAGACTACAGGGAGAGCCTGTTGGCGTCGGAAGAGCAGAGGACCACCAGCGATGCAGAGAGGGAGTGAAGGCCTTTCTTGCTAATAACTTCCGAAAACATCAGAGGCGCTTCCTGGAGGTCTGGCAGTTGCGCAAGGACATGATGCTCGTGGGAGGGATTGTGGCGAAGGCAGTGGGGGGCGTAACGGAAGATGACATACGCAGGGGAATCTGTCCCGCGTGCCCATACCCGGAAGCAAGTCTGGAGCTGATTACAGGCCCTAGGGCAAGCAAGCGCCGTACAGAGGAGGATTGATGCTATGAAGGTCGCCGCAGTCTGGTGCAGAGTCTCCACCCATGACCAGCGGGAGCTGTCCCTGGACAGCCAAGAAATCGCTGTCCGAAAGGCGCTTGAGGCCCAGGGCTATGATGCTCCACCGCAGTACGTATTGACGGTGGATTGGTCGAGCCTGGACCTGATGTCTTGTCCTGAGTTCCGGCAGCTCCGCCGATGGATCGTTGACGGCACAATCCAGGCAATGGGTACTCTTGACCGGGACCGGCTCCAGGCACAAGGTCTGCAGCGGCTCATCTTTCTCTCGGAGTGTAGAGACAAGGGTGTGGAGATCATCACCGCGCAAGGTCCGCCCATGCTGGAAGGCGGTGAAGGGCAACTGGTGGAACTGGCCCTGGCCTTGGGTAAGGAACGGTCGGTTTTGAGGGCACAGCAGGGCGCACGCGATGGACTACGGGACCGGGCTCGCCTCAAGGGTCTACCGCCCAACATGAACAAGCCTTTTGGGATGCGGTGGGAGAGCAACCGGTTGGTGCCCGACGAGAATTATCCTGTCGCCTGCGAAGTGTGGCGCATGGGCCTGGCAGGAGGGAAGAAGATCATGTCCATCGCCAAGGAATTGACTCGGAGAGGTATTCTCACCCCGAGCGGCAAGCTCGGTTGGTCTGGCTTTTCAGTGCGGCACATCTTGAGGAACCGGACATACGCCGGAGTGATTGAGGCGCTCAAGACCGAGTCAGTCGAGCCCAAAGTTCGAAGGGCGGCTACGTATGGAAAGTCCGGCAGGAGGCTCCGTCCCGAAAGTGAGCGTATCCGGCTGGAAGGTCTGGTGGACCGGCCGATCGTCACCGAAGCCGAGTTCGGATGGATGCAGCAGCGGCTGAAGGAGAACCAGCGACTGGCGTTAAAGAACACCAAGCTCCGCTATTACCTGCTGAAGGGCATGATTCGGTGTGCCGCCTGCGGGAAGGCTTACGTCGGCGTCACCTTCAAGCGCCCCGGCAAGGAGTATTCCTACTACGTCTGCGGCGCCCATTGGAAGCGGCCTCTGCGGGGCGAGCTATGCCAGTCTCATAGTCTTGGAGCGGAAGCCATGGAGACGGCCGTCTTTGGCATGGTTGTGGACTTCCTCGATGGCCCTGAAGGATTTGAGGAAGAGATGCAGCGGCGGCGTGGGATCTCTGCGGAAAGCGAAGCGAGCCTGATTCGGGAATTGGAGTCGCTTAATCGGCAAGCTCGCGAAGAGCAGGAGGCCGAGGCCAGGGCATTCCGGCTGGCCTCCCGTGGAACGGTGAGCGAGGAAGTATTCAACCAGGAGATCGGGCTGATCCGTACAAAACAACGCTGGATTGCCGAGCAACAGGAGCGAGTGGAGCACCAGCTTGAGGACATTCAGCGGTACAGCTTCGACCCTCAGAGTATAGAGACGTTGCGCCAGCGACTGGAGGCAAGGTTGGCGGCGGCCACTCCCGAGGACCGGCGATTTGTCCTGGAGGCAGTCGGAGCCAATATAATCGTCCAAGCAGATGGAGCCTGGGAACTCGAACTCCAGGTCCCGCGTGAAGTCCCGACACCCGAGAGCGATTTACAAATAGTGAACAGCCGACCAGCCCACGTCACCATCCAGATTCACGTACGAGATATCCAGGTCCGCGGCCAGGGCCTCCAGGTCGTCTTCTTGGGCGCGGTCGCGCAGGCTTGCCAGCTTGGCGTGACGGAACAAGGCATCATCCTCCAGGTTGATCTTGGCATCCAGGGCCACCGCCCGGCCGTCGTCGGTGATGACGAGGGGGTTTATCTCCACCAGGGAGCAGTCGTTTTCGAGAAGCAGCAGGTACATTGCCTCCAGTATCTGGACCACCTCCCGGACCGGCCCCGGATCCAGCTGCAGCCAGCCGGCCAGCCGGCGGGACTTATAGGCTGAAATGCCCGTTCCGGGGTCGATGGGCTCGGTGTGGATATCCTCAGGGTTCTTTGCGGCTACCTGCTCAATATCCACGCCGCCGTTGGGACAGGCCAGCACCACCAGGCCGCGATACAACGGATCGATGGTAATGGCCAGGTAGACCTCCCGGCTGATGCTGGCCAGTTCCTCCACCAGCACCTGATTCACCTACAACCCCTGGGCGCCCGTCTGGTGGGTAACCAGGTTCTTGCCGAGCAGCTCTCCAGCGAGTTGTTCGGCTTCGTCGGGAGAGCGCACGACTCGGATACCCCCGGCCGTGCCCCTTCCGCCCGCGTGCACCTGGGCCTTCAGCAGCGCCTGGCCTCCAAGGTCAGCGGTGGCCCGCCGGGCCTCCGAAGGAGAACTGGCGACCGCACTGGCCGGAACCGGAATGCCGTAGCGCCGGAATATATCTTTGGCCTGATACTCGTGAATTTTCATCGATCCCTCTAAGGCTTCTCCGCGGAGGCGTCAACAGACAAGCCAGTCACGGAAGTCGGAGCGGGAAACCGTAGTTTAAGAGATTTTGACCACGCCGTCAACGCAGGCCACCAGGCTCTCTCTGTGGACAAAACAGTCGGGGCGTTGCATAATCCGAATCCATCAAGAGGCTTGACGATACCCCGCGGAGTCTGCCGCAAGCCCCTTCCGCAACGGGTCCGGCAAAACCGGTCCCACCACTCACCTGCCGGACGGTTTCCCGGAGGTTCGCGGCCGGACAAACCGAGGCCGATACCTCACCTGATCAACTCCCTTGGAGGTCAACGATGCCTGCCAGTGTTCGGTATAACAAGGTGATCGACTTATTAGAGCAGGACAAAACCGTCTTCTGTTCCGGCATGGTCTGGAACGGGAACCTGGACGACCTGACCTTCATCGCCGACTCAGACTACGACATGCTGATAATCGAGATGGAGCACCAGGGGTTCAGCCTCAACGACCTTCGCCTTTCCCTCCAGTTTCTACTGAATCGCAAGAGGATCGCCGGGCAGGGCAACCTCCAGGCGGACCCGGTCCCAATGGTGCGCATACCGCCTAACCTGCGAGAGCACAACCAGTGGGTGGCCAAGCAGGCCCTGGATACCGGCGTCTACGGCCTGGTTTTGCCCCACCTCAACACGGTGGAGGACGCCCAGGCGGCAGTGGTAGCGGCCCGGTATCCGCAAGTGCCGGGCGTCGCCGACTTCGAGCCTCAAGGCGAGCGGGGCTGGTGGCAACGGATCGCCCCCCGGTACTGGGGCCTGACTCCCCAGGAGTATTACGACGCCGCCGACCTCTGGCCTCTCGATCAAGACGGGAATATCCTGCTGATGGGAATCATCGAAGAACCGGAGGGGGTCAAGAACATCCGGGACATCCTGCGCCAGGCCAGGGGGATCGGCGCCATCTGGGCCGGACCGGGGGACATGTCGGTGGCCATGGGACATCGCGGCAACGCCGGCCACCCCGAGGTTCAGGAAACCTTGTTGAAGATACTGGCAGCCTGCAAGGACGCCGGGGTGCCCTGCGCGGTGGGCGCCGCGGCGGCCGAGGTGCCGATGCGCCTGGAGCAGGGTTTCAGAATCGTCATTACACCACCCGAGAAGACCACCCGGGGCCTGGCCGAGGGCCGCCGCCTTTCCGGCCGCTGAGCGTCCGCCGGTCGAATTCAGCCGGCCGAATTCAAATGGACTCAAACCCGGTCCACCGACGAACTCATAGCCTGCACCAAGAGCCCGCCCAGTAGCCAACCTCGGTGGTTCGACAGGCTCGCCACGAACGGCGGAAATCGGTTCGATTTGAGCGTATCGAAGGACCGAAAGTGCCCTCTTTTGGGGTTGTTAGATAGGCTCCAAGGTCTGGCCTCGGGCCGGGAGCCCCGGCACTGCCGGGGCTTGCCCGAAGGGCGGCCGTCCGCGATCCGAACCGGCGCTCAGTTCCCCGGTGTGAATCCCTCGCCAGGGCTGTCCAGATACTTGAAAATATCGGCGTCGGCCGAAAGGATCACCGTGGTCCCCGTGTTCAGCACCTGCTCGTAAGCCTCCAAGCTGCGGAGGAAGGAGAAGAACTCCGGGTCTTCTTCCAATGCTTGCGCCAAAATACCGATCGCGTCGGCTTGGCCTTCGCCTCGCACCTGGTTGCTTGTCCTCTCGGCCTCGGCCAGGATGATCTCCCGTTCCTTGTTGGCTCCGGCGCGTATCTGCAGGTCCTGCTCGTCACCCTCGGCGCGAAACTTGGTGGCGATCCGGTTGCGCTCGGCCCGCATCCGCGTGAATATGGTGGGCGTCACCGAATCGGGGAAGTCGGCCCGCTTGATCCTCACGTCAACTATCTCTATACCGAAAGGCTCGTCTCTCTCGACGAAATACCGAAGCGTGAACACGCTCCCAGCCTGCACTTTTTCCCCCTCCTGGATGCTCAAGAGCACGGTCCTGCTGGGTCCGTCGAAGCCCGTGATGATAATGTCGAAGCCTTCTAATTGGCCTCCGTCCGGCCCGCTGGTCACCTCAATGTCGGTAGCGTTGCCGGGTCGGTCGGCATTCTCGGTGTCAAGAATATCGGCAGCTATCTGGACATTGAACGCCGCCCCGCCCGAACTGGGGACCACCATGCTTTCGGTTACCTCTTGACCGTTAATGCGGAGCCTGACGCCTTCCAACACTTTCTCCAGCAAGAGGCTGCGGGAATCGGTGCCCTCGATCAGGGGAAGCCCTTCCTTTTCATCGACGACCTGGATACCGGCAGCATCTAGGACCGGCTCGGCGCCGATTATCTCGTTGCGGTCCCGGAGCGCGATCTGGGCGCGGAGGGCGGAAGTAACGATGTCGCCCAACCGGCTGCGGGCATTGGCCTCGGTTTGCAACGTCTTCCGGAACTGGAACACATCCATGATCCGGTATCGGGCATAGGAGTCGATTACCAGGTTCTGCTTTTCTTTGTCAGGCATGGCGACCGGTGGAGCGTCGATGCGCAGGATGCGCCGCTCGAACCGAATGACATTGTCCACAAAGGGCGCTTTGAGATAGATGCCCGGTTCAACCCGGGTTTGCTTGACGTCCCCAAACCGCAGGACGAGAGCCTGCTGGGTCACGTCCACGACGAAAAGGGATTGGGAGAGCACAATAGCCGCAATTATGAGCAGGACGGCGCCAACAACCAGCGTTCTCATAGACGCATCGCTCCGTTTGTAAAGCTAATCATTATGGGCTCGGATTGGGGCCGAGTGGGATGGGGGTCAGGCCGTCCTGGCCGCCCAGTATCAACACAGCCTCGGACTCAGGGGACACGATGATCTTGGTCACTCTCGGCAGCACGTTCTCCATCGCCTCCAGGAATAACCGCTGGCGGGTGACGGCTCTGGAGGTCTCGGATATCGAGTACTCCTCTAGGACGGCGGTAAACCGGGCCGCCTCACCTTCTGCCCTGGCGATTCGTGCCTGAGCGAAGGCCTCTGCTTCCCTTTTTATCCGCTCCGCGTCACCCTTCGCCCTGGGGATAATGTCGTTCTCAAAGGAGCGAGCCTGGTTGATCTTAGTGTCCTTCTCCTGCCGGCCACGCAGGACATCGTCGAAGGCGTCCCGGACCTCTTCCGGAGCTTTCACATCCTGGAGCTGGACGTTCAGGACCGCGATGCCGGTGCCGTAGCTGTCCAATATCTCCTGCAACCGTTCCTTGGTCGACGCCGCCACTTCCTCCCGCCGGAGCACCAGCACGTCGTCGATGGACCGCTGGCCCACCACCAGCCGCAGGGCCGCCTCGGCGGCGTCCTTCAACGTGCGACCGTCAGGCTGGCCGGGAAGGACCGTACGTCCCGGCGTTTCTTCTCCGGGGTCGTCCACTCGAAACAGGAATCCGTTCAGGTCCTTGATGTTGTACTGGACCACCATCGCCACGTCGACGATGTTCAGGTCCCCGCTGATCATCAGGGCCTCGTCCGGGAAAGCGGAGATGGCCCCCGCGTCGGTCCCGCGGAACCCCAGCTCCATTCGCCGGGTCTCCGTGACCTGGAGCACGGCCTTCTTCCCGATCGGCGCCGGCCACCACCAGTGGAGGCCGGGTTGCTCCACGGGGTTGCCCTGTACCTCGCCGAAGAGCCGTAGGGCGGCGTTTTCGCCGGGGCTGATGGTGTATACCCCGGTCCCTACCCAAATAACCGCGATCAGGGCAATGATGCCGACCACCAGCAGCCCCACACCACCGCCACCCAGCCGCTTGCCGATAGGACCGAGTGCATCTCGCACGCGGCCCAATATCTGGTCGAAGTTCACTTCAGGTTGCCGAGAGCCTCCAGGTGGGTACATGTTTCAGCATCCTCTTTGTTCGGAGATTCAGGCCCGGTCACCCCCGGTCTTGCTCAGCAAACCAAGCGTACCGCCATTGGCCCATTTGATTCTACCACCAAGTAGGTGGTTAAACCACACCGCACCGGCGGCCAGGCACCCACCTATCGGCAGAAGGAGCGCCTAAATCCGGCGCAAGCAGGCGGAAGAAGGGCTCGGCCCTGAGCAACTCCGGGCATTACCAGGGGGCGTTGCCCCCGGCATTATCATTTCGGCGGGCGGGTAGGAAAAGTAAACCTTACTTGTTAAACTGGGCGCTGGTACGCCGCGGCGCGGCAAACTAGACCGAAGACCGCTAGACGGGAGGGGACTAGGCCCATGGGTGACACCGGCCTGACCATAACAACCGGGAGCGACATGACCCGCATCCAGGTATCATGTGAGCACCAGAATGGGATGATCTACGTGGTGCCCGCCGAGCGGAGTTGGGTCTGCGGCAGCGAGCACCTACCGGCCCACGCCCTGGCCGGCTTCTTCCGGGAGCTGGCGGCATTGCAACTACCCGCGGTCCAGGACCTGATGACCCAGTGGGGTATCTATTACCGCGATCTGCCCCGTGGCGGTGGCGAGGCCGCGCCCCGTGCCGATGGCCCGGCTCCCTGAATCAGCGAAAACTGCCGGAATCTAACGGTGACGGCCCGGCGAGGCCGGGAAGGGGCGCACGCAGAGGTGATTGGTCACGCTCGGCCGCGCGGCAACCCGCAAGGGTCCAGTGAACGGGAGCCGCCCGGCTACCGGAGGCCCTGCCCCAACGGGCAAGGCGCCCGGTCATGCCTCTGGGTCACCGGGCGCCACGGCCGGCGATGGGTCGGTATGGCTGGACATAGTCGGCGCCGGCTGAGGGACCGTGGGCTGGTGCGGCGTCGGTGTGTAGGACGGCGGCGGCGGCGGAACGGCAGGCGTCCCCGTCCCCGGTTCGCCGCCAAGCTCGTCATCACCGATAATTGTGTTCAATTGAGCCCCGGTAACCGTCTCGTGTTCGATCAGGTACTCGGAGAGGCGAACCAGTTTGGGTTTATGGGTGACCAGTATCTCCTCCGCACGCCGGTAGGCCATACCGATCAACTCCTTGACTTCCTCGTCGATCTCCTCGGCCACCTTGTCGCCATAGTCACGCTCTTCGCTGATCTCCCGGCCCAAGAAAACCAACTCTTGGCGTTTCCCAAAGGTGCGCGGCCCGAGAGATTCACTCATGCCATAGCGCTTGATCATACTTAGCGCGATCTTGGTCCCCCGCTCCAGGTCGTTACTGGCGCCGGTGGTCACCTCGTCGAAGATCAACTGCTCCGCAACCCGTCCGCCCATGGTGACGACCAGCATGTCCAAGAACTGATTCTTGGTCCACAGGTACCGGTCTTCATCGGGCAACAGAGAAGTGTGGCCTCCCATGGCCCCTCGCGCCACAATGGAAATCTTGTGGACCTGGTCGGCGTGGGGCAAAATCCAGGCCGCCAGGGCGTGGCCGGCCTCATGGTAGGCGGTCATCTCCTTTTCCCGGGCGCTGATGACCCGGCTCTTGCGCTCCGGGCCAGCGATGATTCGTTCCACCGCCTCCTCGAACTCCTCCATGAAAATGGCCTTCTTGTTGAACCGGGCCGCCAGCAGCGCTGCTTCGTTGATCAGGTTCGCCAGGTCGGCGCCGCTGAACCCGGGGGTCTCCTTGGCCAGTGTTTCCAGGCTTACTTCAGGGGCCAGGGGTTTGCCGGCGGAATGGACCTTTAGAATCGCCGTGCGTCCCACGACATCCGGCAGGTCCAGCGTAACCCGGCGGTCGAAACGGCCGGGGCGCAGCAATGCCGGGTCCAGAATGTCCGGCCGGTTCGTGGCGGCCAGCACGATAATGTTGGTGTTGGTCTCGAAGCCGTCCATCTCCACCAGGATCTGGTTCAGCGTCTGTTCCCGTTCATCATGCCCGCCACCCAGACCGGCTCCCCGGTGCCGGCCCACGGCGTCTATCTCGTCGACGAAGACGATGCAAGGCGCGTTACGCTTGGCCTGGTCGAACAGGTCTCGAACCCTGGCCGCCCCAACACCAACGAACATCTCGACGAATTCGCTTCCGCTTATGTGAAAGAAGGGTACTCCCGCCTCGCCGGCCACCGCCCTGGCCAGCAGCGTCTTGCCGGTTCCCGGCTGGCCCACCAGCAAGATCCCCTTGGGGATCCGGGCGCCCAGGGAAAGGAACCGCTCCGGGTACTTGAGGAACTCCACCACTTCTTCGAGTTCGTTCTTGGCCTCTTCCACCCCGGCCACGTCGGCAAAGGTCACCCCGGGACGATTGAAGGGCATCATCCGGGCGCGGCTGCGGCCGAAGCTCATGGTCTGATTGTTGCTGCCCTGGGCTTGGCGCATCATGAACAAGATGAGGCCACCGAAGAAGATCAGAGGCAAGAAGTTGAGCAGCAGCCCGAAGAAGCCGCTCAGGCCGCTTGAACCCTTGAAGGTAACCTCAACGCCGCCGGGCGGGCCCACCTCAACGCCGCTTTCCAGCATCAGGCCGATCACGTCGGTATCGCTGCCAATCCTGCTGGTGAACCGGTCTGAGCCGGCCCGGCCGGTGGCCCTGGGGTAAACGACCAGCTTCCTGCCGTCTACCAGGACCTCGCGGATCTCGCCGTTCTTGGCCATCGCGATGACGGTTGTCAGCGGTTCCTCGCTTCGTTCCGCGAAGCTGGGCAGCAAGGTGTAGAAGATAACGATAATTCCAATGATGACCAAGAGATAAACGAAGCTATTCCTCAGCCACCGGTTATTTCCCATGCACACCTCTCACCATTCCCTTACCAAAAGCCCGCAAAACCATCTCCTGACATTTTAGCTGAGCAGGTTCCAAATTGCAAAACACGACCGCCCTGGCGCCCGCCGGCTGAGCAGGTTCTAAGTTTCGTAACAACATATCTACATTGCGGCAATATTCGTGTAACGAGATTGAAACACCGCCGCAAAAACCCTTGCCTAGACTAGATCTGGACCCTTCGGGTACAAGGAGCTTGGTATCCATCAGGAGGAGGGGCACCGCTACCAGGCACTCCCTCGAAACGGACGCCGTTCGTGCCACGCGAACGGCAACCTGCTTTGTGGGCCGCCGCTCTCCGGACCATGGGCGGCTGCCGGACCTTCTGTGGTTTCCCTGACGCCAGCCACCGAGTACAATGGCAATATCTTGTGGGGATTTCCTGGGGCATATCCTGGTGAAACATCCCGGGATTCGCCGCGGAGGGGCTACAATGCCAGATGACCGGGCCGCCGAACGTGAGTTCGTGTTGAGGAGCGCCCAAGAAAACGACGTCAAGTTCATCCGACTCTGGTTCACCGATATTCTCGGCAACCTGAAGGGCTTCGCCATCACTGCGGACGACCTCGAAGACGCGGTCGAGCAGGGAGTCGGGTTCGACGGGTCGTCCATCGAGGGGTTCGCCCGCATCGACGAGAGCGATATGCGGGCCTTTCCCGACCCCACCACTTTCACGCTGCTCCCATGGCGGCCCCGCCAGAACGCCGTGGCCCGCATGTTCTGCGACATCCGCACGCCCGGAGGCGGACCGTACATCGGCGACCCCCGGAACGCCCTCAAGCGGAACCTGCAACGGTTGGCCCAATCGGGATTCACCTACTACGTCGGACCGGAACTGGAGTTTTTCTACTTCCGGGACGCCAACTCCCCGTATCCGCTGGACCACACCGGCTACTTTGACCAGCTCTCCGGCCAGCCCGCCAGTGACCTGCGCCGGGACACGGTGCTCAACCTGGCGGAGATGGGGATACCGGTCAAGTACTCTCACCACGAAGTCGCCCACAGCCAGCACGAGATCGACCTCCAGTACACCGACGCCCTGACCATGGCCGACAACGTGATAACGGCCAAACTGGTCATCAAGGAGCTGGCCCAGCTACGGGGAGCCTACGCCTCCTTCATGCCCAAGCCGATCTCCGGGGCCAACGGCTCGGGGATGCACACCCACCAGTCCCTCTTCCGGGGTAACCATAACGCCTTCTTCGATCCGGACGAAGAGCACCACCTGTCCCTCGTCGGCAAACGGTTTATTGCCGGGCTGATCCACCACGCCCCGGAGATCACCCTGGTCACGAACCAGTGGGTGAACTCCTACAAGCGCCTGGTCCCAGGCTTCGAGGCCCCGATGTACGTCTCCTGGGCCCACACCAACCGCTCGGACCTGGTGCGGGTGCCCGCCTACAAGCCCGGCCACGAAAGCTCGGTGCGCATCGAGTACCGGGCGCCGGACCCCGCCTGCAATCCCTACCTAGCCTTCAGCGTCATGCTGATGGCCGGGCTGAAGGGCATCGAAGAGGAGTACCTGGTGCCGCCCCCGGTAGACGGCAACGTCTTCGCCATGCTCCCCGAGCAGCGCCGGACCCTGGGCATCAAAAGCCTGCCCGCCAGCCTGGGCGAGGCCATCTCCATGGCGCAAGAGAGCCAGTTGCTGCGTGAAGCTTTGGGGGAGCATATCTTGAACAGCTTCATTCAGAACAAGAAGATGGAATGGGAAGAGTACCGGGCCACGGTGACCGACTACGAGGTCGCCCGCTACCTACCCATCCTGTAGGCTCGAAGATTGGGACCGGCGGGGCCTCGCCGAGCTGCCGGCCAATCGCCGCAACGTTTGCCGTCCCCTTTAGCCGTCCCGTAGTACCAAAAGTTGGGCCGGCGGGCCTTGCCGCGCTGTCTCCTGAGTGGCTATGTATCGGCGAGATCGGGCGATACTCGCTCCCCGCGATCCTCCCCAAAAGGGCTATCAAGCCGGCCCGATTGAGAGGGTGTAGGGTGCCCACTGCTGGGTCCCGGGCGCGAGTGCCGCCACCACGACCACCAGCCGGTCCAGGTCCTGGGGCGCCGGGATAACGATCTCCCCCGAGTTGGCCCCGTCCAGCGGCACCACCGTCACCTGGTTCTCCCCAGCCATTTGGATAACCTGAACAATGTAGTCTTGTTTCACCCGGTTGCTGGTCAGAACAAACCCCTCAGCCCGCCACCCATTGGTGATCTCCACCAGGCCGGCCTCGGGCACCGAGACCCCCCGGACGCAAAGGCCGGCGCCGTTCACGGCATCGTCGGTGACATATTGAAAGCGCAGCAGGACCTCTCGCCCCGAGTAAGCGCCAAGGTCGACGGACTCATCGAGCCAGCCAAGGCTGTTGCCGGTGTAGCCCTCTCCAAAGCTGTTGCCGATGGGGTTTTCCGCCGTGGTATTTGGCGTCTCCAGGATATCCCAGGTCCGCCCGTCATCGACGGATACCTCCAGGTAGGCGTAGTCCCATTTCTCCTCTAGCTCATACCACACCTGGTAGACCAACGTGGCCCGGTCCAGGCCTGTCAAATCCACGGAGCGGGTCAGCGTCGAGTCGATGGAATCGCCCGAGTTGCTCCACCAGCATCCCCGCGAGTCCACGTCGACCGGCAGCAGGCGGTTCTCCGCCGGCCCGTCGAAGCGCAGGCGTAGTGGTCCTTCCAGCAATGAAAGCTCCACGTACTCCACGGCGTACTGGGGAATCTCAGAACTGTACTCAATGATCCCGTCGTAGGCCTTCGAGACCCCCACCTGCACTTCCAGGTCCGAGTATCCGTAGACCCCCTGCCTTTCATCCAGAAGATTGGCCACCGCCCAATCGCGGAACACATCCGGAAAGGTGGCGGAGTAGCCGGCCGATCTCAGATAGGCGTTTACTCCGGCGATGCCATCCTCCTGTTCATTCAGCAGCGGCCGCAGGTCGTTGTTCTTCCCGTAGTGGTCCGCCAGGTAGTGCATGAACAGGGACGCCGCCCCGTAGTTGCGTCCGGCGCCGAATGGTAGCAGCGGCCATTGCACCAGTGAGGTGGGGCCGGACTGCAAGAACCGGTAGATGGTGGCTTGATCGAATCCGGCAATCGTGGCGGCCAACTCAGACAGCCCCTCATTGATCCAGGTTTCCTCGGAGGCGTCGGCGTTCCAATGGGCCGCGTGTTGCAGTTCGTGGGCCAGTGTTTCCAGGTAGTCGGGGGATCCCATCGGGATGATACTGGAGTTGATGTAGATTATCTCCCGCTCGTTGCTGAACGGGACCACGCCGAGAGGGTATTCGTCCGAAGAACTGTAGTAACCCGCAACGCCCCGCAGGCGGCCATTCAGGATGTTCAGATGGGGATCGTTGTCCACTCCTGGGGACCATTCCTCACCAAAGGCGGCGGTAACCCGGGGGTGCACCTGCTCCTCATAACCGGCGGCAGCCCTCTCGATATCCTTCTGGCGGATGGTCTGATTTTCCTCGACATACCAGTAAGCGTGGGGAGAAACCAACCGCAGCACAAAACGGCTCTGGTATACCGTCAGCCCCGACAAGTCGACCAGCCAAAAGGTGTCCTCCCGGCCTTGGGCGTAGCTCACCGGATCCGGGTTTACCACCCGCCGCAGGTCCTCCTCCCTGGCCCGCTTCAACCCAACTGCCAGCCCGTAGAGGTCCCGGTCGGGAGCCGGAACGAAGCTCGTCGCCACCGAGGAGGCGGGAGTAGCCGTCGGCGTCGCCGGCAATCGGCGGGTTCTTTCCGGCGCAAGGCCTTTTGGTGGAGTGAGCGCTGGTGAGACGGCCGAGTTGGGGGTGGGCGTCGAGGCAAGCTGCCCCGCCGGAGCGGTCCCCGACGGAACAGGCGTAGCTACCGGCCTTGTTCCGTGCGGCTCGGGCGTGGTTGTCAGAACTAGGCCGGGCGCCGCGGGCGTAGCTGCCGAGGTTGGGCCGGGCTGGGCCGGCGTGGGGGTTGCGATGGAGGTGCACGCCGCCAGCGCGGCGGCCAGGAGGAACACCGGTATACACCAACGGGGGCTCACGTGAGAGATGGATCGGCCGGTTTGGAGTTGAAACGGTTCATGGCCCCGTCGATGCCCTCTTCCAGGATGCAATCGACCGCGGCCACCACCGAATCCAACGCTCCGGCGAGGATGGTTTCCTCCTCGCCGGAGAAACGGCCCAGCACGTAACCAACCGCGTCTTGCTCCAGGGGCGGAGCGCCAATGCCCAGCCGGATTCTCGGGAAATCCTGGGTTTGCAGGCTCTCGATTATGGACTGGACCCCCCGGTGGCCCCCATCGCTGCCGCCGGGGCGGAGCCGCAGCTGCCCCACCGGCAAGGCCATATCGTCGTAGATCACCACCAGGTCCTCGGGGCGGGAGGCGAATCGGGCCCGCAGGTAGGCGACGCCTTCGCCGCTGTTGTTCATGAAAGAACGGGGTTTGGCCAGCACGATCTCCTCGCCGGCGCGAAATCCCCGACCCAGGACTACCTTGGCGCGGCGTTCCGCAACCCGGATGCCCCACTTCAGGGCCAACAAATCCACGCAGCGGAAACCAATGTTGTGGCGGGTGCCGCGGTACCGGGTTCCGGGATTGCCAAGGCCGATTATCAAGCGCATTTTCAGTCCGGCATCTGGCGGACGAAGGTCAGCAGTTCGGAGGTGAGGGTGTTGGAGAGGGCCGACGGATCGCTCGCTTGAACGATATTCAAAAAGTCGTCCATTCGCGCGTCTTGCTGGCCCCGGAGCAGTTGATCCACCATCAACCTGCTCAGCCGCCCGTTCTTCCTGCCCAGGTGAATGTCGATAATGGTGAGCAGCCGCCCCATTTGTGCCGCGGGCAGCAAACGTTCCAGGCTCAACCGGCGCGAGTCATGCCACGGAACGCCATCCAGATTCAACTCGCCCGCCGGCGCCGAACAGGAAGGCGGCCCCGAATCCAGGTCCGCCAGCTGCTCCACCAGGCTGGCCCTCTGCTGCCGGTGGTCCGCATAGGCACTGCGGACCGCGCCGTACACCGAAGGAAAGCTGAAGAGCGCGGCCTCCCCCAAGGGGAAACGCTCCAGCCAGAACCGGGGCTCTCCGTAGGCGGTCACGAGTCGGACTCCTCAGTCTCCGGTTTCGGGGAAGGTGGCGATTCCAGCAGTTCCGAGAACTCGGCTTCGTCCAGCACCCGCGTTCCCAACCGCTGCGCCGCGTCCAGTTTAGAGCCCGGAGACGCGCCGGCCACCAGATAGTTCGTCTTGCGGGTAACCGAAGACACGACACTGCCGCCCAGGGCTTTTATCCGGACTTCCGCCTCCCGGCGAAGGATCGACGCCAAGGTTCCGGTGACGACAAAGCTCACACCGTGTAACGGCAGGTCGCGGGGCCTGGGCCCATGGCTCTCCTGGTACAGCTTGACCTCGGCCCGGCGGAGCTTTTCGATGACCTCCCAGTTATGGGGCACCTTGAAATAGGCCACGAGGCTTCCGGCGATCTTGGGTCCCACGCCGGGAATCTCGGTTAGCTCCTCTTCAGAGGCCGAGGCCAGGTCGTCCAAGCTGGCATACCGCTGGGTCAACAACTCAGCCACCTCGGACCCCACGTGGAGGACCCCAAGGGCGAAGAGCAGCCGGTGGAGGGGCCGTTCCTTGCTAGCCTCAACGTTGGCGAGAATCTTGGTGGCCAGCCGGTCTCCCATTCGGTCCAACTCCAGCAGGGCGCCTTTTTCCAGGCGGTACAGGCCGTCCACGCTTTGGACCAACTCCCGGTCAATCAGAATCCGGCACCACTGCTCGCCCAGCCCGTCGATGTCCATGGCGCCTTTGCTGACGAAGTGCTTGAGGAGTTCTAAAAACTGGGCCGGGCACGAGGTGTTGGGGCACCGGTGCGCCGCCTTGCCCTCTGATTTCACCACCCCGGTACCGCACTCCGGACAGCGGGCAGGCATCTTGAACTCGGCGCCCCGGACGGTGTTCGGGTCTACCACTGGGCCCACCACGTAGGGGATCACGTCGCCGGCCCGTTCAATCGTCACTCGATCGCCAACGCGGATGTCCTTGCGGCGGATGTCCTCCTCGTTGTGCAGCGAGGCGTGTTTGACCGTGACGCCGCTGATCGTCACCGGCTCCAGTACGGCGTAGGGGTTGAGGCTGCCGGTTCGACCCACGTTGATGCCTATATCAAGCAGCCGAGTGACGGCCCTCTCCGCGGGGAATTTGAAGGCGATGGCCCATCTGGGCTCGCGGCCCGCCACTCCCAGGGCTTCTTGTAAGGCATGGGGCGCAACTTTGATAACCACGCCGTCCACTTCATAGGAGAGGGTGTGCCGCCGCTCCATCCACTCCTGGTAGTAGCCATGGGCTTCCTCCAGGGTGTGACACAGGCGGTTTTCGGGATTGACGCGGAACCCCAGCGCCTTGAGCTGCTCCAGGGATTCCCAGTGGCCCTCGGGTAGGGGAACATCCCCGGCGCCGGTCAGAGCGTACACCCAGATCTGAAGATTCCGCGACGCCGTGATCTTTGGGTCTAGCTGGCGTACGCTTCCGGCGCCGGTGTTTCTAGGGTTGGCGTACAGGGGCTCGCCGCGTTCGGCACGCTCCTGGTTCAGCCGCCGGAAATCTTCCAAGGGCAGATACACCTCACCCCGGACTTCCAGGCTTTGTGGCCGGCTCCCCATCAACGTGATGGGAACGCTCCGAATGGTGCGCAAATTTTTGGTTACATCCTCCCCGGAGTACCCATCACCCCGGGTTGCCCCTCGTATCAGGACGCCATTCTCGTAGATGAGACTAACCGCGAGCCCGTCGATTTTCAGCTCGCAGACCAGGTCGAACTCGGCCTCGTCCAGCAGGTCCTTGATACGCCGGTACCAGGACTGAAGCTCCTCCAGGTCGAAGGCGTTGGCCAGGCTGAGCATGGGTAACCGGTGCTCCACCGAAGTGAACCCCTGGGCAGGGGCGGCGCCCACGCGTTGAGTGGGAGAGTCAGCGGTGGCCAATTCCGGGTACTCTTCCTCGAGATGGCGCAGTTCCCGCATCAAGGCGTCGTAATCGGCATCGCCGACAACCGGGTCGTCCAGGACGTAGTAGCGATGGTTGTGGTGGTTGATCTCGCTACGCAGGTCTTCCGCTCGTTGGCGGACCCTGGGTTCAGCCATGGCCCACGTATCTCCGGTTGATCGGCTTGCCTTTAGGGTATAATATCACTTCCGTTGCCGGAGCAAGATATATTGTAGCCTATAGGATTCGCACTTCCCGCACCACTAGCCCACTGGCATCCGGAAACGCCCCGGTTGGGCCGCCCGGCGCCACGGTTCAGAAGCAGCACGTCGCCCGCCCGCGGGCACTTCATGCCGGTTCGAGAAAAGGCAGCAAGCATAGCCTCTGGAACGATGGGCAGTCCAGGGGAGACCCGTCCTTTGGGACCCGATATCTAGCGAATGGGCCCATCCCTCCCAGCCTCGCCGGCCCCGTGGGCCGGCCCCAGACGATTTTCGTGAAGAAGCCCCGGGGGCAACGCCGGTTGCCAGCCGCGGAATGAAGGTGATCTGAGTATGGCAGAAACCCTGGCCGGCCAAGAGGCCGGCGACCAGCCCCGCAATTTGCGCCAAAAGGGAATTTTTATCCTGGGCGGCCTGAGCACTGGCCACGGCGTCTTCCACTGGATCAACCACAGCTTCATGGTAATGCTGCCCGAGGTCGAAGAAACCTTCAACCTGAGTTCCGTCGAAGTCGGCGCGATAAGCTCCACCAGGGAAGTTGCCGGGGGCGTGATCGCCCTGCCCGGAGGGGCATTGACCGACATGACCCGGCGCTATTGGGGAGCGGTTTTGGCGGTTTGCATGGTGGTGTTCGGGCTGGGTGGAATGGTGATGGGGTTCTCTCCAGTGTATCCGATGCTCCTGGTGGGCATGGCTATGCTAGCCATATCTTCATCTATCTGGCACTTACCCGGTGTGGCGGCCCTTTCCCTCCACTTCGCCCACCGGCGCGGCTCTGCCCTCTCCATACATGGAATCGGGGGCAGTGCCGGCGATGTAATAGGCCCGATACTCACCGGTTTCCTGCTGGGCGTCTTGACCTGGCGGGAGATCATCGGAATATATGCGGCGATTCCTCTTTTTCTCGCTTTCCTGGTCTTTTGGGCCTTCCGGGACATTGGAAAATTCGGCGCCGTCGCACCCGAGGTACCGAGCTTCCGGGCCCAGATATCGCAAAGCCGGGGCATCCTCAAGAATGCCAGGTTATGGGGTATCACTCTGGTGGCCAGCATCCGCGGCATGGCATTCATCGCCCTGATTACCTTTCTTCCCCTCTACCTTGATGACGTGGCCCAACTGAGCAAAGGGTTGCGGGGGGTTTACTTCGCGGCGCCGATGGTGGTCGGAATGTTGTTCACGCCCATTATGGGATACCTATCGGACCGTTTTGGGCGGAAGCTGGTCCTGATCCCGGGCATGATCTTCCTGTCATCGCTGGCGCTGGCGCTGGCGATGTTCGGCGAGGGGGTCGCCCTGCCGATCATAATCGGACTGATGGGGATGTTCCTGTACAGCGACCAGCCCATCCTGATGGCGGCGGCCCTGGACATCGTTCGGACCAGCGTTGCCGGAACAACCCTCGGGGTACTCTCCTTCTCCCGGTTCGGTCTCAGCGCCGCTTCACCATTGATTGGCGGCGTCCTGTACGATATCGACAAAACCTACCCGTTCTTCTATGTCGCCGGTCTGTTCGCCCTGGCGACCGTGGTCTTGATGGCCGTGCCCCTGGGGACCGGCGATCAAACTGCCGGCTCAGCGCCCAACGAGCAGATCGGGGACCGCGCCGCCCGGTAATACCTCAAGCGCCGGGGAGCACTCGGCTTTCCAAAACAAGTGAGGGACCAGAGAGGAAACGTAGCGTCATCCTGTCCCTGGCCCCAGCACGCACCGTGGGTTTCAATCCTCGGATTGGTTAACCCCGCCCTGGGATGCCTCCCAACGTTTGACCCTCTCGTCAAACCATGGCTCGATCCACCGCTGGAACCACGGTCGCAGCAGCTGGCCAAAGGGTAGAAGCCGGAGCCAGCCCCGGTAGGCCAGAATGGAGTTCTTATGCGGGGCGACGGACGCACTGTCGAATCTCTTCAGCAGGCGGTAGGTCATGAAATAGGCGAGAGGCGGTAGCCGGTTATGCAAGTGATCGGCGGTCACGTGGGCCAGGTGGGCCAACACAACGCCCAGCAGCAGGGGATGATAGAACAGCAGAGCCAGCGTCAGAAGACCCGCTGCCGAGTACTCCCAGGCATGGAGAAAAACGAAAACTCGGTTCGGCCGTCCCTTGACGTACCACTGGTAATAATCGAACACATGGTCGATGTCCATCAGCACGCCGGTCACCAGGGCCAAGGCGCCCGCCTCCGGCGCGCCCGTGGCAACCCCCACACCAACACCCACCGCGCCCGAAATAAACGTATGGCCTACTGGGCCCATTTCGCCTTCGTCATCGCACCGTCCCGGGTATCATAATAATCACAGAGGGCATGCAGTGGTGCTTATCCATATTGGACCGGCATATCGGACCGGCTGCGCACCAAACTTATCGGCATGAGCACCTCAAGCGGTCATTATATCCTGTGGTTCAGGTGGCTCCAAATATCCTCAACTGAATCGCTTCACTTCAAGCAGGGGAACCGCCACTTTCAATTTTCGCCGGGATTCACCAGGCCTCTGAAAAGCGCACATTTCAAGTTGCCGGCCCTCGCCGAAATTGTGGTGACGACCCAACTATTCCGCCGAGGAGAGAACTCAAGCCGCTTCTCTCCGAGTGCAAAAAGGCTAGGGCTGGGGTGCGAAGTCTGCTTTCGTTCCCCGGATGGATGAGGCGTTCCGGGTAATAGCCGGTGGAGGTATTTGTAGACCGCCGGCGGAGCCTCCCTTAGCCGGCCTTCGTTCGACGCCAATCGGCCGCATCTTTACCGAAACATGCCTGGTCTGGAACGGGGGGGGCATGGTATAATTCGTGGCTGTCAACTGGCCGCAGAAACGTTAGCGAGCGAGCCTCATGAGGATATGCAAACTTGGATGATGTGATCGTGGTCGGCGCCGGACCCGCCGGCAACAACGCGGCGCTGGGACTGGCGTCCCGAGGATACTCAGTCACCGTAATCGACGCCAGACAGCGGATCGGCGAAAAGCTATGCACCGGCATTGTCGGCCGGGAATGCACCGACCGGTTCCCGATAGACCCAGCACTGATCTACCGTGAGGCGTTTTCCGCTGACGTTGTCGCTCCCTCCATCGGCCATGTCCGCTTCGAAACCGCCACTCCCCAGGCGCACATTATCGACCGGGCGGCCTACGTCGCCTCCTTTGCCCACCGGGCCCAGGCGGCGGGAGCCAAGTACCTCCTCGGCCACCGCGTCCTCCGGGCCGTACCCGAACCGGATGGCGTGACGATCATCACCGATGGGGGCCGCCACTGGGCCCGTTCCCTGGTGCTGGCCGCCGGGTTCGCCACGGCGTTGACCCGCCAACTCGGGATGGGCATGGTTGCCGACTACGTCACCGGCGTTCAGGCGGAGGTATCGACCAGTGGGGTCCCAGAGGTGGAGGTCTACCTGGGCCACGACGTGGCTCCCGGTTTCTTCTCCTGGCTGGTGCCCACATCACCCGGCCGGGCCTTCGCCGGGCTTCTGGCCCGGCAGCAAGCCCAATCTCACCTGGCCAAGTTTATCCAGGTACAACAACAGGACGGAAAAGTTACCGGTGTCATCCGCGGCGCCGCCTCTTGGGGTATTCCGCTCCGGCCCCTGCGGCGGACCTATCAGGACCGGGTCCTGGTGGTGGGTGACGCCGCCGGCCAGGTCAAGCCCACCACCGGAGGCGGAATCTACTACTCGCTTCTGGCCGCCGAAATCGCTTCGCAGGTGCTGGGTGATGCGCTGGCGGCCGATGACCTGTCGGCGGCCCGGCTAAGCCGGTACCAACGCCGGTGGAAGCGGCTACTGGCCCGAGAGTTGGAGGTGGGGTACTCCGCCCGCCGGCTATTCGAATTCCTCAGCGACCAGCAGATCGGCTCGCTGGTCTACCAGGCTGCCAATAACGGCATTCACGCCGACCTGCTCAGTACCGTTGACACATCCTTTGATTGGCACAGCCGGCTGATCGGGAAGGTGCTTGGCCATCCGGTGCTGGGAGGCGCACTCCGCTTGATCAACCCGCTGCTGGCCCGCCTGGCGCGGACCCCGGAGCCCGGCTTCGCATTGCCACCGGTGGCCAACAGCCAGCCGGACCCCCTGGTCAACCTCTCCAGCTAGCCGCCCCGGCTGCACCTGCTACAATAGCGACCAGAGGCTCCTCTTCGCGGCCATCGGCAACTCGGCGGGTGCTTGCCACCTCAAATCGAAGGGGACCGCTCTCGCCACGGCCGGTTCGCCGAAAGCGATCTCCAACTGCGATTGACAGGACACCTTTTCATGCCAAAACACATAGCAGACACGCGACAGCTAAACCGGGAGTGGATAGAGCAAGAGTTGTTTCCACTCTGCGACTCCCTGCGAGACGGGAAAGCCCCAGGTAGCCCCCTGGCGGGAAAGGCACTCTATTGCCTGTTCTACGAGCCGAGCTTCCTTACCCGCACCTCATTCGAACGGGCGATGACCCTGCTCGGGGGGCAGGTACAGTTCACCGAGGATGCATCACAGTTCTTTCCGGTCCGGACATCGTCCTACATCGAGAACACCGTCAGGTTCCTGAGCAGCCTCCATTTCGATGCGGTGGTGTTGCGCAGCAGCCAGCCAGGGGCGGTTGCCGCCGCCGCCGAGGTGGACGTTCTCCCCGTAATCAGCGGGGGCAGCGACGACGATCACCCGACTCAAGCCATCCTCGATCTCTACACACTCAAGCGTGAGTTTGGAACGCTGGACGGCATCAAGCTGGCCGTGGTGGGCCGGGTCGACCACCGGAACGTTAACGCGCTGCTCATGGCCCTAACGCTCTTTCGGGATGTTCAGGTGATTTTGGTCCCGTTTACGGGACAGGCCAAGCCCGAGGTGTTGGAGTACTGCCGGAACGCCGGACTGACAATCAGCGTCGAAACGACGTTGGACCCTTTTGCTCCGGACCTGAACGCCCTCTATTTGAACGGAGCCGAGACGGCAGCCCACGCGCAACTGCTGGAGGACCGCGGCCTTGTGAAGGTCAAAGTGGACGAGGAGCTACTGCGCAGCCTCCGGACTGATTGCGTCATCCTCGACCCGATGCAACGCAGCCAGCCTTTGATCGCAGACAGCGGGGATGCCAGGTGGGCCGGCTACCGGCAAGCAGAAAACGGCCTTTTCGTCAGGATGGCGCTCTTGCTCGGAATCCTGGAGTGAAATAGGGTCCGGGCACCGCAACCACGAGCCCGTCGTCCAGCACCACTTGGCAGCCAGGGGCAAACTCGTCCGGAAAGTCGACTGGGCGTTGGTAAACGGCGCTATCAACGACACCCGTCGCGCCCTTGTCGCCGCGCCGAAACTTGAAGTGATGGCCCATGCCAGTGACGATACCTAAAGGCCGCAACGCGCGGCAATCAGTGAATGTCGCTGATATGATGTTGGCATGGTCAAGACAATCATCTTCGACCTGGGCGGAGTCCTGGTTCACTTGGACTGGGACGGTCTTTGCGCTCCTTTGGCAACGCTATCGGGCTGGGGGGCCGATTCGGTACGAGCGGAAGCCTACGGCGGGGCAATTGTATTCGAGTTCATGCGCGGCTCCATTGGTCCCCAGGAATTTCACGAAGCGTTTTGCAACAAGTTGGGGATTGTTGTCTCATACGACGACTTCGCCGGGATCTGGTGTGCGCTGATAGGAACCAAGGCAAGCATAATCCCTTTGGTGGAGCGGCTGAGGCCGGGCCATCGTCTGGTGGTAGCATCGAACACCGATCAAATCCACTTCGCCTACACGCTCCAGCATGTTGACGTCCTGCGCCACTTCGACCGGTACTTCTTGTCCTACGAGATGGGCCTGTTGAAGCCTGACCCGGCGTTCTTCCGCCAGGTGTTGCAGGACCTCGACACACCGCCCGCCGACTGCATCTTCATCGACGATCGGCCTGAGAACGTGGAATCGGCACGGGGAGTTGGCATTACCGCGCTACTGTTTGAAGGGATCGAAAGACTACAAATTGACCTTGATGGCGCCCTTTGACCGTGGACGGTGGGCCGTGCTGAGAATTGACCGAGCCAGGCAATCGAGAGCCGTCAGCACGAGCGACGCCTGCCAGGGCGCTGAGCGGAACTTGGGAGCCAGGCTTATACATACATAGCCGGGCGCTCAAGTTGACGGCGCGCCTCTGGACCAAAACTATTGGTCGAATAGCCATTCTTGCTTCTCGCCTGATAGCCTTGATTCCCCCACTCTTATCTCCCCGATCTCCTTCAGGTGCCAGTGCACCGTTAATGCACACCAAGTACCCATTGGGGGTTCGCTGGGCGATGCCAGCCCCAGATTCGTTGCCAGTGCGCTCCGCTCGGGCCCTACATAGAAGTTGCAGCACTTATCTCGGAGGCTCAATCGTGGTAAGGCAGGGGCCTATTCCATGCGCCGAGGCGGCATGAAGGGCCGACCGGGACAAAGCGACAATCAGGCGATGGATCGAACAGGAAAAGTTGAAAGCTTACAGAATCAGCCTCAAATGGTTGACTGATGAGCAGGACCCATGGCGGGCGGGAGAGGCGTTGAGCCCCACTAGAGGGCTCACACTTCGCCGACGCTTCGAGCCAGTCCCGGCCTGTCAGCTAGAGGCCCTGGCTGTCTTGCTGCATCGTGGCCAAGGAGAAGAGAGGCCCCTGTTGCAGCAGCGGACCGCCGAGAAGACACGAACGATAATGAACTACCAAAATGATACCCCGGCGCCAGACGCCATCCCACGTGCTTAGCTTGTATGTGCTAGCACACTACACCGTCAGTGTCACCACGTGTTCCACTTGTATAGGCAGGACTGTTTGCTGCTGTACAACTGCGCCTTGATGACATCAGTTTCGCGGGACGACAGCCGCCGGAGCCGGTGCCGGTAACAGAGTCAAGACGATGCGGGAAGGTGACTCTGGCCGAACTTGCTCCCCAGCTTCCCGTCGAGCCGGCTTCCCGCAACACTTGCGTTGCATAGAAGGGGTAGATCCATGAGTTCCTCTGCCAACATGGTGGCCGGGTTCAGCACTGGGACCGGCCCGCGGATCGATTGGCGCAAGCACAAGAGTTTTGCCGCGCTGGCGGTCCTGTTTGCGTTGCTTGCCCTTTCACTGGGTTGCGGTCTCATCGGCGGCGGCGACGACGCCGAAGAAGACCTCGCCGGAACGGAACAGACGGTTGAAGGCGAGGACGCGGAGGA
>JASLXV010000014.1:0-47233 GCA_030740155.1 Dehalococcoidia bacterium
GCCTACTACCAGGCAAACAAGGTCGCGCGGGAGCAGCACTGGGAGTGGAGCTTGTTCTACACGAACTCCCCCTGGGCAGCTGGTCCCAAGGTCAAGTCTTGGTCGCCCTCGGCGATGGTGCCCTACGCCAGCGCCCTCTGGACGGTCGAGCTTAACCAATAATCTTTAAAACCCTTTGAGCGGGGGTTCGGGGAGTCAGCATGGCCCCGGCCCCCGCGCTCTTGGGTGGAAGTTCCCAGGTTGGCCCACGTGAGTTGGCTTGCCAATGACCCTGGGCCCCCTGGGATGGCATCGGCATCGAAAAGGGGCCGGCGGGCTTCCCGCCGTGCCCTGTAAACCGGGCATGGCGGCCCTACGGGGCCGCCATTTTCGAGAACAAGCACCCGCCACCGGGTGAGAAGACTGGAGGCATTGCCGCATGGGCCGCTTTATCCTTTTCCGGCTGCTTCAGGCCGCCATTACGTTGCTGGCCCTCAGCGCCGGGGTCTTCTTCGCCGTGAACATAACCGGAGACGTGGTGTCTTTTCTGACCAATCCCCAGGATACCCAGGAAGAGCGGCAGGCGATGCGGGAGAGGCTGGGTCTGGACCGGCCGGTCTACGTGCAGTACGCCAAGTTCTTGGGACACATGGTTAAGGGCGATTTCGGCGATTCTCCAACCTGGGGCGTGCCGGCCAGAGACCTGCTGGCGGAACGCCTGCCCAACACCATCAAGCTTGCCGCCGCCGGGTTTCTGTTAACCGTGATCATCGGCATTCCCTTAGGAATCATATCCGCGGTAAACCGGCGCGGCTTGGTCGACCGCGTGGTGACACCCCTCGCCATCGTCGGGATGGCCGCCCCCCAATTCTGGGTGGGAGTAATGCTCATCCTTCTCTTTGGGGCCATATTAGGTTGGCTCCCCACCTTCGGGATGGGCGGGCCCAGCCACTTCGTTCTGCCCGCTTTCTCCCTGTCCCTATTCCTCATTGCGGGCATGGTGCGGCTCACCCGGTCCAGCATGCTGGAGGTACTCGACAGCGAGTACATCAAGTTTGCCCGGGTCAAAGGGCTGGCCGATTGGCTGGTCATCTGGAAGCATGCCCTCAAGAACGCCGTCATCCCCGTCATGACCTTCGCCGGCATAAGCCTTGGCGGGCTCCTCAACGGCTCCATCGTGGTGGAGGTGGTGTTCGCCTGGCCGGGCGTGGGAAGGTTGATGCTGACCTCTGTCACCCAGCGGGACTTCACCGTGGTGGAGGCCACGGTCCTGACCTCCGGAGGGCTGTACATCTTGATGGCGACCATCGTGGATATTTTGTACGCTTACGTGGACCCCAGAATACGGGAGACCTAGCCAAGGCGTCCCTTTCCAAGGAAACACGGCGTCCGGGATCGCGGGGTCCCGGGACTACCTCTTCCAAAGTGGGACTTCCAGGCAGTGTTGGAGCGGAGGATGCGGTTCCAGTACATATTGTATGAGAGACGGGGCCAGGTGGCCTATGTAACCCTCAACCGGCCGGAGAGAATGAACGCCCTTCATTCCGCCGCCAGCGCCGAGTTATACGACGCGTTGAGTGATATGGAAGGTGACTCGGACGTGCGAGTGGCGGTGATCACCGGCACCGGCGACCGGGCCTTCTGCGCCGGCAACGACCTGAAGTATGCCGCGGAGCACACCACTGAGATAGGGCACCCCGTCGAGAAAGGTGGCTTCGGCGCCATTGCCCAAAGGTACGAACCCCTGACCAAGCCCATTATTGCCGCGGTCAACGGATACGCGCTGGGTGGGGGATTCGAAATGGCATTGGCCTCCGATATCATCGTGGCGGCGGACCACGCCCAGTTCGGCCTCACCGAGCCCAAGTGGGGCAGGGTAGCCGGCACCGGTATTCAACGCTTGCCCCGGCAACTGCCGCTGAAGATTGCGATGGGTTTGATTCTTACCGGCGGCCGCATCAGCGCCCAGGACGCCTTGACGGCCGGACTGGTCAACGAGGTGGTCCCCCTCGGGGACCTCATCCCGGCGGCGGACCGGTGGGCCGCTCAGATAGTGGAGTGCGCTCCCCTATCGGTCCAGGCCTGTAAACAAGCGATCACGATGGGCGCGGACCTTCCCCTGGATGCAGCACTGGCACGCCGCTACCCGATACACGAACAGGTGGGCCTCTCTTTGGACCGGGCCGAAGGCGCCAAGGCTTTCTCCGAGAAGCGCCGCCCGGTATGGCAGGGGCGTTAATCAGTAAGCATAGGAAGGGGTAGCTGGCGGGTAGCGGAAAATTTGAACAAGGGCACCGGGAGCCGGTCCAGGAATGTCTGAGGAGTTGCGTCCCCCATCCTTCGGCAGGTCCGGTTGAGTCCTTTGATGCGTCGGGGACGGCTTGGAACCGGGTCCCGGCGCCGATGCCGGGTTTCCCGATGTGATGAGGGGACTTTCCCCGCCGGCGGGCACGCCACAGGACGGCATGCGGGGAAGGAATCGGGCGCGAAAGCTTAACGCGTGAACTTCAAATGCGAGGGTCAGCAGCATAGGGCGCTGGCCGGGAGATCGAGATGGTTGCGAGCACTTTGGCGACCAAAGAGAGCATCCGAGCGAAGATTGAGGGCCTGATGGGCAAGCCCTTTCATACCATCACGTCGGCGCCGGTAACCGCCACCGACGTGCGCCGGTGGGGAATGGCCGTCTACTGGCCGGAGAGGCCTCCCCGACTCTTCTGGGACGAGGAGTACGCGAAGAACTCCCGTTTTGGCAGCATAGTTGCTCCCGCGGAGTTCAACCCCTTCGCTTGGCCCTTGGATGACAGCGGCCACCTGGCGCTCGGCCACCTGCCGATCTGGCCTGACATGGGCCAGATCGCGGGAGACGATCGTGGCGCCGGACTGCGCGACCCCCGGTCTAAAGAAGGCTTCGCGGTGCGGAGTTTCAGCGCCGGGAACGAGGCCGAGTACCACGCGCCGATCCGAGTGGGCGACGTGATAACCGGCACCAGCGAGATGAAAGGCGTCTACGAGAAGACCGGCCGGTCCGGCATACTGCTCTTCGGCCTGAACGAAGCCCGGCTGACCAACCAGAATAACGAGTTGGTGAAGCTGCTGCGGCACCTGCGGGTGTTCATCTTCGACCAGCCTGACGCCCCCTCCCAGGGCCTGGACCAGGTCCGGGTAGTCCCTACCGGCAACCCGCACCAAGAATGGGCCACCCCGATGCTCTTCGATCCCAAAGGCGTGTCCTTCGACCAGATCGAGGAGGGCGGCACCCTGCCTATCTTTCGGCGATATACCGACCTCATGAACTACAACCGCTACGCTGCGGTCAACGATGAATACGTGTACCACCACCAAGATCCAGACATCGCCAACAGCCGGGGGCAGAAAGACGTGGACGGAATGGGGCTGCTTCAATTCGCCTACCTCCACAACATGCTTCGGCAATGGATCGGTGAGTCCGGGGACATCCTCAAGTTCGGTGTTCAATACCGGGCCAACAACGGCCGCGGAGACATCGTCACCTGCCAGGGGAAAGTGGTGCGGATGTACCAGGAGGACGGCCAGAACCTAGCGGACGTCGATATGTGGACGGAGAACCAGAGCGGGGAGACCCTATCTCCGGGGACCGCCACCGTATCCCTGCCGGCGCGGGCAAGCTGAAACGGCCGAGGCGCGGGGAATCGTTTGGGAGATCAGCAATGGTTGCGCAACCTGAAGTTTTAGAGACCGACGTACTGGTCGTCGGCGGTGGCGGCGCGGGCTCTCGGGCCGCCCTCGAAGCAAGATTGGCGGGCGCCCGAGTCATTCTGGCGGTAAAGGGCCTGCACAACGCGATGGCCATGCGGGGCGGCGGCGCCACCAACTCGGGGCAATCCGATTGGGGCGGCTTCTTCCTGGACCCGGAGACCGGCGCCGCTCACCTGGCGCCCTGGATGGACGTCAGCAAGTCCACGGTTGAGGACTTTGTCGAGGGCGACTACCGTAACATCATCCAGGCCGGGCAAGGGATGGCCGATCCCAAACTGGTCCACACCCTGGTCCAGGACGCGATGTCGCACCGTTACCAACTCCAGGAGTGGGGCATCAAGTTCCACGGCAGGTGGCTACTGCATCACGGCGTGCCCATAATCGCAACGCTCAACAGGCTCCTGCAAGAGAACGGGGTCCAGATCCTCGAAGAGGTCATGGCGGCTGACTTGCTCATCCACCAGGGCCGTTGCATGGGCGCCACCGGGGTGGATTTCCAGGGCAACAGCATAGTAATCAAGGCCGGGGCAGTTATCCTGGCGACCGGGGGCGACGAAGCCCTGTACCGGTACAACTTCCACCCGCCCTGCGTCACCGGCGACGGCCACGCCATGGCCTATCAGGCAGGGGCCACCTTGACCAACATGGAGTTCGGCCAGTTCTTCCTGATCGCCCTGCCCGGCAAGGGACACCCCAACACCGGATTGCTGCGATCGCCGGGGGCGAAGCTCACCAACGGCCGGGGCGAGGAGTTCCTGTCCAACTACCTGCCGGAAGGGGTGACGGCCCAGGAAGTGCTTGACACCCGGGCCGAATACAACCCCTTCACCACCCGGGACTGCGGGAAATACTTCGACGTCGCCACCACCCAGGAGATAATCGCGGGCCGGGCTGGCCCCAACGGTGGCGTGTTTCTAGACCTGACCGAGGCTAACGTTAACCTCCGGGACCAATATGCCGAGTCCTGGCTGAACCAACAGGGCATCTATCCCGACGAGCGACCCCTGGAGATCCTCACCGGCCGGCATTGCGCCGGTGGCGGTTTGGTGATCGACGAAGACGGGGTTACCAGCATTCCGGGGCTGTACGCCAGCGGCGGCGAGGCAGCCGCCGGCGACCACGGCGCGGACCGCCTCGGCGGCCACATGCTGGCCAGCGGCCAGGTGTTCGGCACGAGGTCCGGCCGTCACGCAGCCCGGTACGCCCAGTCCCAGGGCGTCTCCGGCGTGCCTTCCGATATCACCGGCCAGGCCCAAGAGCGCACTGCCCGCCTCAAGAGTCAGAAAGGCAGTATCTCCGTCCGAAAGGTCAAGCAGGAGATACAGCAGCGAATGTGGGAAGACATGCTGGTGGTCCGGACGCCCGAGGGCTTCGACCGGGTGCTCCAGATGGCCGCCCGCATCCGGCAGGAGAGTCTGCCGAAGCTGTCCGTGGACGGCCCCCTTGGGTTGGTGGAGGCGCTGGAGATCGACAACATGCTCACCGTGGCGGAGATGTCCACGAGGGCGGCTTCGACGCGCACCGAAAGCCGAGGCGGCCACAACCGCATGGACCACCCCGACCGAGACGATGCCAACTGGCTCCACTCGATCTCCATCAAGAAAGAAAATGGGAGCATGAAGCTGGACAAGCTTGCCTTCGACCCCGGCTGGAAGGACCGGGAAGGAGACATGGGGCACGCCCGCTGGGGCTAGGAGATACCCGGCTATAATCGCGGTAAAGCGCAGTAAGGCTAGGAAAGGATACAATGGACTTTGAACTCTCAGAAGAAGTGACGATGATGCGGGGCGCCGTTAAGCAGTTCGTCGGCCAAGAACTGCTGCCCCTGGAGCGCGAGTACAACTTCGATGAGATCTACCTACCCGACGAGAAGCGGGCCGAACTCACCAAGAAGGTCAAGGACGCCGGCCTCTCCGGCCTGTACGTGCCGAAACAATACGGAGGGCCCGGTATTGGGTTCGTGGGCCAAGTCGCGATGCAGGAGGAGATTCACGGCGCGATGGTGGGCTACACCGCCTTCGGCAAGCCGGTCTACGAGGGGCTATACCAGTGCAACGCGGAGCAGACGGAAGAGTATCTCATTCCCGCTCTCTGGGGAGAGAAGAAGGCCTGTGCCGGTATTACCGAGCCTATATCCGGGGCCGATCCGTCGATGATGGTGACCTATGCCGAAGAGAGGGATGGGAAGTACATCATCAACGGCCGCAAGATCTTTATTAGCGGCGCGGACAAGGCGGATTTCCTCCTGTTCTACGCCCGACTGAAGGGAGTGGAGGGGCGGGAAGGTGTCACCTGCTTTTTGATGGACACCGACCTTCCGGGTTTCAACGTGGAGCGGCGGATCGAAACACTGGGAGTTCCCACCGGTTCCGGGGGCGACGTGCCCTGCGAGGTGTCCCTGGAAAACGTGGAAGTGCCGGCGGAAAACATCCTCGGAAAGCCGGGCCGGGGCTGGGACGTGCTGCAGAGTTCCCTGGGCGGGGTCAGACTCGGCTTCGGGCCCCGCACGGTGGCCCTCTCCGAAAGGTGTCTCAGGATGGCCCGGGACTACGCCACCAGCCGGGTTACTTTCGGCAGGCCTTTGGCCGACCGGCAGGCAGTCCAGTGGATGCTCGCCGATTCCGCCATCGCCATCGAGAGCCTGCGTTGGATGAGCTACCACTCCGCGTGGAAGCTGGACCAGGGCCTCGACGCCAGAACCGAGATCGCCATGCTGAAGGTCCACGGCTCGGAGACCCTGGAAAAGGTTTCGGACCGGGCCATCCAGATCCATGGGGCCATCGGCATCTCCAAGGATTTTCCACTGGAGCAGATCTACCGCGGGGCTCGGGCGGACCGCATCGTCGACGGCCCCAACGAGGTCCACCGGGTGGTGATCGCCCGAAACCTCACCAAGGGGTACTGGTTCCCAGGTTACTGAAGATTGAATAACGAACCCGCGCCGGGGCATTGAGGGCCCCGGCTGGAATTGGCCGAGAGGCCGCAGAGAGAGAACCATGGAATTTGGGCTTTCGGAAGAAGTACTCATGATGCGGGGTGCGGTGAGGCAGTTCGTCGAACGAGAACTGCTGCCCCTGGAGCGCGAGTACGAATATGACGAGGTCAACCTCCCCCGGGAGAAGCGGGCCGAGCTGTTCCAGCAGGTGACGGACATCGGCCTCGGGGGCCTGTTCGTGCCCAAGGAGTACGGAGGGCCGGGGATCGGGTTCGTGGAGCGGGTCGCGGTGCAGGAGGAGATTCACGCCACCCTGGTTGGCTATTGCGCCTTCGGCCGGCCGGTCTACGAAGGGCTCGCCCTGTGCACGCCGGAGCAGAAGGAAGAGTATCTGATTCCCGCCCTGTGGGGATTGAAGCTGGCCCATGCCGGAATCTCCGAGCCCATAACCGGGGCCGACCCTTCTATGATAGAGACCTACGCCGAGTACCGGAACGGGAAATACGTCATCAACGGCCGCAAGACATTCATCTCCGGCGCCGACGAATCCGACTTCCTCCTGATGTACGCCCGGATGCGGGGCACCGAGGGGAGAGAAGGGATCACCTGCTTCCTGGTGGACACCGACCTGCCGGGCTTCAACATAGAGCGGCACATCCCGGTGATGGGATTGCCCACGGGCGTCTTCGGCGACAAGCCCTGTGAGGTGTCTCTGGAGAACGTGGAGGTGTCGGAGGACAAAATCCTTGGGGAGATCGGCAAGGGCTGGGAGATATTGCAGAGTTCGCTGGGCGCGGTGCGGCTCGTCTTCGGCCCCCGGAATGTGGCCCTCGGCGAAAGGTGTCTCAAGATGTCCCGGGACTACGCCACCAGCCGGACCACCTTCGGCAGGCTCCTTTCGGACCGGCAGGCGGTCCAATGGATGCTCGCCGATTCCGCCATCGCCATCGAGAGCCTCCGCTGGATGGGCTTCCATTCCGCTTGGAAGCTGGACCGGGGACTGGACGCCAGAACCGAGATCGCCATGCTGAAGGTCTTCGGCACGGAGATGCTGGAGCAGGTGTCGGACCGGGCCATTCAGATCCACGGCGCCATTGGAATCTCCAAAGACCTGCCGTTGGAGCGGATATACCGCGGGGCCCGGGCGGACCGCATTGTCGATGGCCCCAACGAGGTCCACCGGGCGGTGATCGCCCGTAATATTACCCGGGGCTATTGGTTTCCCGGCTACTAAAGGTTTGGCGGCTTAGGGGTGACCGGCGGTCCCCCAAGCCCGGAGGCAACAACAACCATGACGAGCGGACTCTTGGACGGGATCAAGGTGGTCGACATTACCCATATGTTGGCCGGCCCGTACTGTGCCCAATGGCTGGGTGACTTGGGCGCCGACGTGATCAAGGTCGAGGCCACCGGCCAGGGAGACCGGTCGCGGCACTCCGCTCCTTCAATCATGAAAGACGGCAAGATCGGCTACGGCCTTCTTGCGGTGAATCGCAACAAGCGCGGCATCTCCGTGAACCTGTCCACCGAAGAAGGACGTAATATCATCTATAAGCTGGTGGAGCAGGCGGACGTGTTCCTGGTGAACCTCCGGGCGACGACGGTCAAGAAGCTGGGCCTGAGCTACGAGGAACTGCGGCGGATCAACCCCAAACTGGTTTACGCCTCGATAACCGGTTTCGGGGACAAGGGGCCCTACAAGGACCTGCCCGGCCAAGACCTGCAGATTCAAGCCATGACCGGCCTGATGAGCATAACCGGCTACAAGGACCGGACTTCCGTGCCGGCCGGCGAGGCGATCGCCGACGCGGTGACGGGTATTCAGACCGCCTTTGGCGTCTTGGCCGCCCTCTACGCCCGGCACGACAGCGGCGTGGGTCAGGAGGTCAAGACCTCCCTCTTCGCCTGCCTCCTCGGCCTTTTCCCGCAGCAGGTGGCGTTCTACATGGGAAACCACTTGATCTCCCCCAAGGCCGAGACGGGGTCAACCCACTCCACTCCACGCCACCCTACGGCGTCTGGCGGACCAAGGATGACAAGGAGGTGGCCATCTCCACCTGGCGGGATGAGCCCTGGAAAGGGTTCTGCGAGGGCACCGGCCGGACCGACCTGCTGGAAAACCCCAAATTTGAAGGCAGTGACCAGCGCTGGGACCATCGGGAGGAGCTTAAAGACATCGTCCAGGACATAATGCTGCAGAAGACCCGGGACGAATGGATACCGCTGCTTCGCAAGCACGGACAGTGGATCGTGCCCGTGCGCAACTTCGAAGAGATCTGCACCGAAGACACCCACCTCCGGGACAACGGGCTGATGTTCGACCTGGACCACCCGGAGTTGGGCACCAGCACCTTCTATGGTCTACCGATCAAACTCAGCGAGACCCCTATGACCGCTCGGAAACACGCCCCCTCCTCGGCGAGCACACCGGAGAGGTACTCCAGGAGCTTGGCTTTAGCGAGACGGAGATCGGCGAGTTCGTCCGGGCGGGCGTAGTCCAGGTCTGAACCATTGTCTGAACCATTGCCTGAACAATTGATGGAGGGTCCCCATTGGCAGTCGCATTAGAGGCAACAACCTCAAAGGGTTCCAAGATATGGGCTTTTCTGGGCCAGGTGAGGCAAGCTCGGCTCCCCTGGATGCCTATCATCATCATGTCAGTGGTGGTGATATGCGCCATCTTCGCGCCGTTCATCGCTCCCCATGATCCGGGCGCCGATGGCATTGATCTGAAAAACAAGAAGCGGCCTCCGGCCATGTTCGGCGGCGAGAACGTATTAAAGACAGTGGTGGATGAGGTCGAACTGGGGAAAGGCAACGTCCTCATAAGCCTCAAAGACGCACAGAAGCTCGATAGCAATGCTAAGCTAGGCGACGAGGTCAGCATCGTCAAGAAGCAGGGGGGTACCTTCACGTATCCCCTGGGCACCGACCGGCTGGGGCGGGACATGCTGAGCCGACTGATCTACGGCGCCAGGACCTCGGCTACCATCAGCCTGGTGGCGCTGGGCGCCGGAGCCGTGATCGGGACTGTCTTGGGCTTGATCGCCGGGTACAAGGGCGGCTTGGTCGACACCGTCATCATGCGGATCACCGATGCCGCCATGGGCTTCCCCACTATCCTGGCCGCGATGATCATTGTCACCATTCTGGGCGCCGGCGTCGTGAACATAATTCTGGCCATCATGGTGACCGTGTGGGCCCGGTTTTCCCGCATGATTCGCGGTGAGGTGTTGAACGTCAGGAACCGGGACTTCGTGATGGTGGCCAAAATAACCGGCGTGTCCGGGCCGGTGATACTCTGGCGCCACATCTTCCCCAACGTGCTGAACACCCTGCTCATCATCGCAACCCTGCTGGTAGGCCAGACAATCCTTCTGGAGGCTTCCCTCAGCTTCCTGGGCCTGGGCCTGGAACCCGGGGCGGCAGCCTGGGGCCTGATGGTCGCCGAGGGCCGGGACGTTCTGATAGACATGTGGTGGCTGGCGTTGTTCCCGGGCCTGGTCATCACGGCGGTGGTGATGGCGTTCAACTACTTCGGCGACTGGCTGAGAGACAGCCTGGACCCGAAACTCCGGCGAATGGGTTAATCCACAGGAAGGTTAGCGCAAATGGAAGATGATGTAGTCCTGAAAGTAGAGGACTTGCGGACTTACTTCTTCACCCGCAGCGGGATCGTCAAGGCAGTTGACGGGATCAGCTTCGAGATGAGGAAGGGAGAGACCCTCGGCGTCGTCGGCGAGTCTGGGTCGGGCAAGAGCATGACCGCTTGGTCCATCCTGGGGTTGGTCCCCCAGCCTGCCGGCCGCATCGTAAGCGGTAAGATCTGGTACATGGGCGAGAACTTGCTGGAAAAATCCCAGGCCGAGATGCGGGAAATTCGGGGCTCGGGCCTGTGCATGGTAATGCAGGACCCGCTCACCTCGCTCAATCCGGTGTTCAGCATCGGAAACCAGCTCATCGAGTGCCTGCGGATGGATTCGTCCCAGCCCGCCAAGAGCATCCGCAGCAGGGCGGCGGGCCTGCTGGCCAAGGTGAACATTCCGGCGCCCGAGACGCGCCTTTCCGCTTTCCCCCACCAGCTTAGCGGCGGCATGCGCCAGCGGGTGGTGGGCGCCATCGCCATCTCCCGCTCGCCAAACGTCCTGATCGCGGACGAGCCGACGACCTCTCTGGACGCGACCATTCAACTCCAGTACCTGAAACTGCTCAATGAGATTCAAGCCGAGACCGGCACGGCCATAATATTCATTACCCACGACCTGGGCATTATTGCCCGCATGTGCAACCGGGTGGCCGTAATGTACGCCGGTAGAATCGTCGAACTTGCGGAAGTGAACGAGCTGTTCGATAACGCGGTCCATCCTTACACCGAGGCCCTGCTGAAATCCATCCCCGACCTGGATGTTGACCTGGAACACCTGCCATCGATCGAAGGCCAGCCACCTTCCCTGGACAACTTGCCAACCGGCTGCGCCTTCGCTCCCCGCTGCCCATACGCCTTTGACAAATGCGAGGAATACCCTCCCAGCTTTGCTATCGGCCCGGGCCACGTATCGTCCTGCTGGAGGCACAACGGTGCACACTCACCCGTCGAATAACGAAACTGCCCTAATCCGCGTTGAGGACGCAAAGAAATATTACCGGATGACCAAAGGGACCGTCATTCGGAAGACCCTCGGCACGGTGAAGGCGGTAGATGGGATTTCCTTCACCATCCCCGAGGGGCAGACCTACAGCCTGGTCGGAGAATCGGGCTGCGGCAAAACCACGACTTCTCGCTTGATCCTGATGGTAGAGCCGCCCTCTGAAGGGAACGTCTACTTTCAAGGCAAATCGATGCAGCGGTTCACCGGGGCGGAGCGGCGGGAGTTCCGCCGCTCGGTCCAGGCGGTCTTTCAAGACCCGTGGAGTTCGCTCAACCCAAGGATGCGGGTGGACTCCATCATCTCCGAGCCACTGATTACCCACTGGCGGGTGACCAAACAGGAAGTCAAGACCCGGGTCTTGGAGCTTCTGCAAGTGGTGGGGCTCCATCCCTATCATGCCAGCCGGTATCCCCATGAGTTCAGCGGTGGCCAGCGCCAGCGCATCGCCATCGCCCGGGCCCTGTCCAGCCAGCCCGCGCTGATGGTCTTGGATGAGCCGGTCTCGGCGTTGGACGTATCGATCCGGGCCCAAATAATGAACCTGCTCAAGGAACTGCAGGAGACCTACAAGTTGACCTACCTGCTCATCGCCCACAACTTGGCCACGGTGCGGTACATGAGCCACCAGGTTGGCGTGATGTACCTGGGCAAGATCGTGGAAGAGTCGGCCCCTGTCGAGGTGTTCACCAACCCCCTGCATCCCTACACCAAAGCGCTGATCTCAGCATCGCTGCCCGCCCACCCGCAGAAGCAACGGGAAGAGATCGTGCTGTCCGGCGAAGTCCCATCACCCTTGAATATACCTTCCGGGTGCACCTTCCATCCTCGGTGCCCTTTCGTGATGGACCGATGCTCCCTGGAGATCCCCCAGTTCTTGGAGACCGGCTCCGACCACCGGGTGTCTTGTCACCTTTACACCTCGGCGCAAGGGGCAAGCACCACGGGAATCGCCTCGGGTTCCTAGCCAGGTTGATGACCGCATAGGCGGGCTCGGCGCCCTCTCGCCGAAGCCTGCCTGGGGCCGCGCCGCCGCCACGTCCCAAGATCCCGCCGGGCCTCGGGCAGCTCCTCGCGGGTGGCTGCCGCGGAGGGGTCACCCCGGATCAATCCTCTCCCTCAGGTCTCTCCCTCAGGCGTCATATACCCTTTCCCCGGCCCTATGACTAGGGCGCCGTGTCTTTAAGTTGTTCGGGGCTCAGCTTATACGCGTCCGCCGCCACCCGAGGGGACAGCTTGCCTTCCTGCACGTCGCGAAGGATGTCGTCCAGGGCCCGTTCACTGGGCCGGCCGTAGCCGCCGGCGCCCGGAGTAACGAACCGAATGGCCTCCCCGGCCTTGAGCAGAAGGTCGTACTCCTTGGGGGTGAGTTCCTGCTCCTCCGGCGTGCCGGCGTTGCGCACCACCCGGCAGCGGCCTCCGCTCAGCCCACCCTGCAAGCCCCAGGGAGCGATCAGGTTTCGGTCGCCCTTGGTGCGCACCCGGATATCGTCGGTGAGCACCTTGTACTGCCGGATGATCCCCAGGCCCCCGCGATGCCGGCCCGGCCCTCCGGAATCGGCTGCCAGCTCGTATTGCTCCACCATCATCGGGTATTCGAGTTCCAGGGCTTCGACCGGCAGGTTGGAGGTGTTGGTCGTATGCACCTGCACACCGTCGGCGCCGTCGTTGTGGGTGCTGGCTCCCATGCCGCCTCCCAGGGTCTCGATGTAGGCGTAGTAGCTCCCGTCCTCGCGGTACCCCAGGAAATAGACGCCGCACACGGCCCCGTTGCTGGCCGCCACCACCCTTTCCGGATCGGCCCGGGCCAGGGCTCCCAGCACCACCTCCACCACCCGTTGGGCGGTGTCCGAACGAAAGAGACACGGCGCCGGTGGCGCGCAATTCACGATGGTGCCCTTCGGCGCCAAAACCTGCACCGTTCGGTAGAAGCCCGTGTTGGCCGGCAGCGTCGGGTCGACAACCGCTTTCAGTGAGTAGTAAACCCCGGCCAGGGTGGCGTAGTACGGCAGGTTGATGGGGCCGCGGACCTGGGGCGAGGACCCGGTGAAATCACAGAGGATCCGATCATCCCCCACCGTCAACGCCACGGTGATTGGCACCGGTTCCGAGCCGAGACCGTCGTTGTCCATATAGTCGGTGAAGCGGTAGGTCCCCGGGGGAATGGATCGAATCCCCTGGATGGCCTGGATCTCGGCCTGCTCTTCGAGGCGCTTCAGGCAAGAGAAGAACACGTCCTCAGGGTACTTCGAAGTCAGCTCACCCAACCGTTGGAGGCCCGTCTCCACCGAAGCCGCCTGGGCCCGCAGGTCCGCCTGACGTTCGTCGGGGAGGCGGCAATTGAGGAGGATGAAGTCCATGATGTCCTGGCGAAACTTGCCCTCCTGATACAACCGGACCAGGGGAATCCGCAGCCCCTCGGTGTAGATGTCCAGCGTCTGCGAGGGAGCGCCCCCGACCTCGGCGTGATGCGCCACGTTGGCGGCGAACCCCACCAGCTTGCCCCAGGCGAAGAACGGGGCCGCCACGGTTATGTCGGGGAGGTGTGTCCCGCCCCCCGAGTAAGGGTCGTTGGTGATGAACACGTCGCCGGGGCGGATTTCCGATTCCGGGTACCGCTGGATGATGGCCTGCCCCAGCCCCAACATGGAGCCCATGTGCAGGGGAACGTGGGACGCCTGGGCGATGGTGCCCCCCCTGGCGTCGAGGATCGCCGACGACGAGTCCCGGCGCTCCTTGATATTGGCGGAATAGGACGCCCGAACCAGTATCTCGCCCATCTCCTCCGCCGCCGCCAGCAGCGAGCTGCCCACCACCTCGGTGGTGATGGGGTCGGGGAACTGGGGCGTAGCGGCCCGCTTTGGTTTCACCACGATCTTGACCTCATTAAAACTCAGGGAGAGAGAATCAGATTTCCGTACCCGTCCACTTCGCCTTGCTCCTCCGGAGCCACCAGGGTGGTAGAGTCCATCTGCTCAACGATGGCCGGTCCCCGCAGCGTGCTGCCCGCCGGCAGTTCGTCACGGCGGTACACCGGCGTCGAGACGAAGCCCTCTCCCCACCACACCTCCCGGTACTCGAAGGGCGCCGGGCCGCCGGGGGAGTCAACGGTCCGGGTATTGGGTCGGGGCCTGGGCTTCGGTATGGTCGCCAGGGCGGTTGCCCTCAGGTTCACCAGCTGGACCGTTGCCTGGTCGGCCCGGTAGCCGTAGGCGCGCCGGTGCTCCTCATGGAACCCCTCGACCAGCTCCTGAAGTAGACCGGCATGCCACGGCGCCGGGGCTGCCGAAACCGGCAACTCGTAGTTCTGGCCGACGTATCGCAGGTCTGCCGAGAACTCGACGGCGCGCTCCTCCGCGTCCTCCGCTTCCGCATCGAGCCAGGCTTCAGCCCTCTCCTTCAGGCCCGAAAGCAGGTTGTTCACCTCATTCAAATCGGCGTCGAGAAGGGGCGAGACGCAGGTCTGAACATAGTCGGTCCGCATATCGGTGGCCAGGAGCCCCTGGGCGCAGAGTATCCCCGGCGCCGGGGGCACCACCACCCGGGTGATGCCCAGCTGCTGCGCCACCTCCGACGCGTGCAGCGGGCCGGCCCCGCCAAAAGCCACCAGCGTGAACTCCCGGGGATCGTGACCTCGCTGGACGGAGACGGTGCGGATTGCCAGGACCGTATTGGTGTTGACGATCCGGATAATGCCCGCGGCCGCCTCCAACGGCTCCATTCCCAGGGGCTGAGCCACGTGGCGCCGGATGGCCGCCAACGCCAAATCCGGATAGAGCGGCATGCGGCCCGCCAGGAGGCCGCGGGGGCTCAGCCGGCCCAATACCAGGTTCGCATCGGTCACCGTCGGCTGCTCTCCGCCCTGGCCGTACGCCGTCGGGCCCGGACGGGCCCCGGCGCTCTGGGGGCCCACCTTGAGCCTCCCCCCCGCGTCGATCCACGCGATGCTGCCTCCACCGGCCCCCACGGAGTTGACATCTACCATGGGGGTCCGCACCGGGGTCCCGCCGATCTCCTTTTCATGCACCATGGATATCGCGGCCCGCCGGACCAGGCAAACGTCGGTGCTGGTCCCGCCCATATCGAAGGTGATGGCGTTCTCGGTGCCCGCCAACCGGGCCACGTGCAACCCGCCAACTACACCGGCACTGGGCCCGGAGAAGAGAGTGTTGGCCGGCCGCTCCTGGGCGCCCCGCAGCGTCATTACCCCGCCGTTGGACTGCATGATGTAGGGCGGCCGCCGGCACCCCAGCTGCTCCAGCCTGCCGCTGATGTTGCCCAGGTAGGCCTCCATGGACGGACCCAGCGCGGCGTTGCACACCGTGGTGCTCAGACGCTCGAACTCCCGGAATTCGGGCAGCACCCGGTGCGACAGCCAGATGGACCGGCCCGGGATCACCTCCCTGGCCAGTTCCTCGACCCGCAGCTCGTGACTCGGATTGAGAAAGCTGAACAGGAAGCACACCGCCACCGATTTCACGCCGGCCTGGCCCAGCCGTGCCAGGGCGTCCCGCGCCTTCTCCTCATCCAAGGGGGCCAGGGCTTTGCCCTCGGCGTTGACCCGCTCGGGCACCCCCAGGCGGAGATGGCGGGGCACCAGAGGCGTCGGCAGTTGAAAGAACAGGTCGAACAACATAGACCGGCGTTGCCGCCGGAGTTCCAGCAGGTCCCGGAACCCTTCGGTGGTTATGATGCCCACGGGGGCGGTTCGCCCCTGCAGCATTGCGTTTATGGCGATGGTGCTGCCCAAGGCCACGTACACCAGGTCTTTCGGAGCCACCTTCTGCTGCGCCAGCAGCGCGGCCAGCCCCGTGGAGATACCCTGGGTCTGGTCCTCTGGGATGGTGGGGCTTTTATGCACCCAACTCTCTTGGGAGTCCTCGTCAAAGAGGACAAAATCGGTGAAGGTGCCCCCAACATCAACGCCCAGCCGGCAACGACTCAATACATCCCTCCCCAAGAAGACTCCGAATATGGAGCCGGCGAGTCTTCTCGCCCCCGGAGGGGATCGGGAAGCCGCCACGGATCTCTCAACGGCCAACGAGGCCAGCACCGCTGACCCCGTTCCCGCGCGATTATACCCCAACACCGAGTCTCGTGGATTCGTCAGGGCGGGCGGCCCGAAGGGAGCAGTGTCTACTGGGTCGGCGCTAGACGGCGCCGAAGGTCACGGCCGCCAGGTTGACATCGTGCGACCCTGGGTGTAGTTTTGGTGCCGCCATCATCGAGTGCGGTATGACATTACCCTCGAAGATGCGACTTGTGCCGGTTGGTGACACCGAGCTTCGAAGCGCTGGGGGGCCGGATGCAACTACCAACCTATCGGGGCGATGTGCCGTACCTGACCACCAGCCAGATGATTAAAGTCGACCGGGCGATGCTGGAAGACTGCAAGATCGACCTGGTCCGGACGATGGAAAACGCCGGCCGCAATTTGGCGCACCTGGCGCGGGTCCGCTTCCTCGAGGGCGACCTTCGCGGCAGAAGGGTGGCCGTGCTGGCGGGCCCAGGCGGGAACGGCGGAGGGGCGCTGGTTTGCGCGCGGCGATTGCACAACTACGGCGCACTGGTCAGCGTGTTCGTGACCGGCCCCGGCGAGGGTTTCGCACCGGTTCCGGCCCAGCAGATGGACATCCTTCACCGCATGCGGGTGCCCGTCGTCCCGGCCGCCGGGGTGGCAGGCGCAAACACTCCGGACCTGATAATCGACGGGGTGATCGGTCACAGCCTGCGAGGCGCCCCCGGGCCGCGGCGGGCGACCTTATCCGGTGGGCCAATGAGCAGGGGGCTCCGATTCTATCCCTCGACGTCCCATCGGGGGTCGATACGGCCACCGGCGCGGTTTTCGACCCGGCGGTCCGGGCCACCGCGACCATGACGCTGGCTCTCCCCAAAGAAGGGCTGCGCGCGCCCGGAGCCGGAGATCAGGTGGGAGAGCTGTATCTTGCGGATATCAGCGTACCGCCCTCTCTCTATGCCGGGCCGAGCCTGGGCCTTCAGGTTGGGAACCTATTTGCGGAGAGCGACATCATCCGGCTGAGTTGAGGCCGGCGAGTTAGCTTCATAATCCCGGCGTTGGCAACCCGGCGACGGACAAATCCCCTTTCAGCCCCCAATCAGCAAATGGGGACCGAAAGGGGTTCTTTTCACCATCAATGCCTTGGATCAACTTCAGCGGTCCCCGCGACGATCGACTGGTCCCCTGCACTGGGGGCCGGACCGCGTTGATTAGCCTTGTCTCTGCGAAGTCAGGAAGCTGGAGATCTCTTCAGGCCGGAAACGGCGGTCGCCGCGTAGGCCGATCCGGTACGATGGAAGCAGCCCCATGTCGGCCCACCGGCGCACCGAGTTGATGTGGGCGCCCAACAGGTTGGCGGCCTCCGAGACCGTGAGCATCTTCAGCCCGATCGGGAGAAACTCTGCCGGCTGGTGAATGGCTACCAAGTTTGGCCTCCTGCGGCTCCTTTCTTCGCCTCAGAGTAACAGGCTGCGGCCACGGGCACTATCGGGCTGGACCCCAAACCCTCTACAAGCAAACCCTCAATACCGTGGGCTTTACGGCCCGCTGGCCTCATTGCATCGGAGGGATGGTTTCGTTCGCTCTGCACAGGTGTGGTTGATACAGTAGTTCGATGCCTGGCCGTCGGATGCCACCCGAACGAGTAGGCACGGGCCCGGCCATGTTCCACGCCGGCATTACTATCGCGGAGACAAGCCGGAAACTGTCGCCAAACTTTGACTTCCCGCCACCGTTACATGCCGCCATTTGGAAATGGGTTGCGGACTACACCCGCCTGAAGACCCCGGAGGAGGGCGTCCCCCTTTTCCTCAAGGGCCAGACCACCGGAACTCGCTGTAGAGGCCATGTTTCCCGGTCCCTTCGAACTGCAGTTCCTTGTCCTGTATCCGGTAGGTGGAGCGGGCCAACACGTGCTCCCGGCCGTGGATCACGTTGAACAGGTTTATGAGCTTGGCGACGCCCTTGCGGTCCGCACCCCGTATCGCCTCAACCTCCAGGCGTACCACGTCGTCGCCGCCCAATATCCGAAGCGTTCGTTTACGCGACTCCTTGGTGAAAATGAATTGCACCTTGTGCACCGACTCGAACTTACCATCGGTGTAGAATGACGCGATCTTGGCCCACGGGCCGCCCACTTCACCGGAGAAGACCTTGAGCAGGGCGTGCTCCTGCTCCGGCGACACCGATTGGTCCAGATACAAAACTGCCCGCCAGTTTCCATCGGCCATGGTCGGGCCCGGGCAAGAGGCCACCACCGCGGCGTTCAACCCATCCAGTGAGGCGCCGGAACAGTTCCCCTCCGCGAGGTGCACCCCCCAAATTGCATCGCAATTCCCATAGCTGGGCTTCTGCTGGAAGGACACGTGGCACGGGCAAAGCAACTCGCAGTTGCATCCCTCGAACAAGCTGCCGGCGGCCGACCAGCTTGTCTCCGCTGATGTCATCGTAGCCTCCTCCGGCGAGATTGGGGTCTCGCTTGGCGCTTCTGAACCGGCCGCGTTCATTCCGGCCTTGGCCCCGGCTCCCTCCCGTCGGCATCGAGCTTCTTTCCTCGACCGTGGCCACTTTTTGATTGTAGCACGGCCCGGTCGCCGGTCCCCGGCCCCCGCGAATAACGCCGCGCCGATAATGCCCAGCCGGCTATTCTGCCGGGGCCCCGGCAGCCCGGCGGAGCGCGATGCCACAGCAGAGAGCCGAAGCCGCCCAAACCCCGAGCATCAGCAGGATCAACGGCGCGAGCAGAAAGACGGAGACGGAACACGAAGGGTCGGCGCCCTGTCCACCATTGCCAGCGGCGAGAGGATCACCAGGAGCAGCGGCCAGAGAGGCCGGTCCAGTCTCGCGGCAGCCTCCGATCGTTGGCGGAGTGTCGTGGCCGGCCTACCAAAAAGATAAGGTCTGCGAGCAAGCTCTTCCTCTCAGTAGACGAACGGAATCAGCTTTCTCGTAGCTTTCCTATACTTCCGGTAAGCATCGCCGAACTCCTCGGTCAACATCCTCTCCTCGATCCTGATCCTGTTGAGGAATATCGGGATCAGGGCCGACATAATCAGGAGACCATAATAACTTGAGGCGTACACCGGCGCGCCAATAGTCATCGTGATGACTCCAAGATAGATTGGGTGCCGGGTGAAGCGGTAGATGCCACGCTGAATAAGCTCGTGATCTTCTCTGGTCACCAGAGTCGAGGAGTAGAAGCGCCGAAGGGTAGCTAGGGCAACGAGAGCAGTCGTCAATCCAACGACGAAGAAGGCCAAGCCGAGAATGTTAGGGACTGAGAGCAGGCTCAGATCCTGAGGCTGCCTGACCAGGTCCCACGTGGTAGCCGCCAGCCCGTCGTAGCCGTCTCTCGCGCTGACTACCAACCCCGCGGACAAGACAAAGGCCGCGGGGGTGCAAAAATAGAGCACGTCCTCTCGAATCGCGTTCCGCACGATCCCATGCCTTGCCAGAAACCCGCGCTTCCCCAAACTGCCGGACCGCCTCCTTTCAGACTTGGTACGAAAATGTCATGCCGAGTCCTTCGCGGGAAGGACTCGGCATGACGCGGCGGCGTCCATTTTCGTCGACCGTGGTGCCCCGATTCGATCGGGGCATGAATGATTCCGAGGACATCGAGGACAAAGTCCGTTGGCCCAGCTCGAACCGGCGCTGGATAGCCTCCTCAACCATGATCGGCTTCGATCCTCTTTCAGGCCTCTTTTAGGACCTTCACCCTGCATCGCCGCTAACGTTGCGCAACATATATGCCGGCCAGCACCAGGAACAAGAGAGTCCCCACCGCAATGGATGCCAGCATGAACCGCCGGGAGCCCGGCGACACCGGCTCCTTTTGACGCGAAAAGACGGGAATCCAGAAGGGAATCATCAGCGCGGGCAGAATCGCGATAGACCCGTCGTAAGCCAGCCAGGCCGCCACAAGGGCGATGTTCGAGACAATGGCGATGAAAATGCGGCCTTTGGGTGTCCTCAGGGACTTCAGCATGGCTTACTTTCCTCTTCACTGGTGTGACCTGCCGAGGTCAGCCCAATGGGTAGAATCGTCCGGTATCGATTGCGCCCGCGGAGGCGGACCAGGTGTCCTGCACAGAACCGGGCTGGACGTTACCCGAATTGGGCAAAACGCAACATATAGCGTAGACGTTGGGGTTCAAGGCCGTCTACGCTTTGAGGGGGCGTGAATCGTCAACAATAAAGCCGGGCTATTGCGCCGCCGATGGCGGAGACCAGGGCAGGACCTCCATCTCGGAGATAACGATCTGAGCATCGAAACCTCCCAGGTGTCCGTACCGGTCTCCGCGCTCGAATATCCCCTCGACGCGGACCTTGCCGTAGCGTTCCAGGGGACCCATCATTTCTTGTTGGTGGAGCCGGTCGAACACCTCCGTTGGCGTCGACCCTTCCAGCCAAATCATTTGGCTTTGGGGCCAAAGATGGCCTTCGGCAAGCCCCGAAGCCTCCATCCTCTCGCTCATGAGATTGCTTTCCCAGCCGTGGAAGTAGAACCCCTCCAAAAAGATTTCTCTGCCGATGTAACTATCCGGGCGAGCGAAAAGCTCACCCAAGGTCACTTTCGGCAACCTGCCAGCGGACGGGCTGCTTGGCGTGAACTCCGGCGTGACGCTTGGTGTGGCGCTCGGCGTGGCTCCCAGGGTGGCGCTTGCCGTGGCACCAGGCGTGACTATCGGAGTCCTCGATGGTGTCTCGGCGCCCCCGCAGGCCATACCGATCACCATCAATGCTACCGCTCCGAGGGCTAGGGCGAATCTCAGCATACCCGTCATTCCGTTGTTCTCGCACCGTGAGACATCAAGCGGGTCCTCACGTTGTCATATACATTTGACGCCGGTCAAAGGTTCTCAGCCCCAAGCATGGGGCCTGAACCAGGTGATACCTGGATGCTCTCGGGTCCGCCGATTTCTTGTCGCGCTACAAAGCAGTAGCACGGTCCAGACCCAAAGAGGCCCATCTCACGCCAGTCAGAAGTCCTCACCGGATGAAGGCGCATCCTCCACGGGGACCCCGGCGTTCTCGCCTTCGCACGCATCGATGTTGTTAACCCAGTTGCACTCGTTGGGATCGATCCCTTCATCCGAGCGAATGGGAGCCTGGGGCTCCACTTCGCCGGGTGTCTCGGGGAGACTGACGACCTCGACACAGGAGACGTGGCCGCCGGACGAGATGGCGATCCCTTGGTCGGGTCCGCATTCGACGTCGCGGTCTGGAACCAGATATGACCTGCACTCGCTGAAATCGGGCTCGATAACGCCTAAGACGCCCTCGTCGACCACCAACACGTCGTTGCAGACGGGCGCCTCCTCAATGCACACGGCCGAGCTTGGCGGCAGGGCGGCGTCTTGCGGATCGGATGCGTCGGAGCCATCGCCCGCCATGGAGTAGGCGGTGACCACGCCGACGGTGACCAGGGTGAGGGTCAGTCCTAGCAGGGGTGTCAGCCATCTCTTCATTGGGTGTGCTCCTTGACTCGATATGAAGTATGAGTTCAGTTCTGCAGAGCAAGACGAAGCAGGCCCCCAAAAGGTTCCCGAGGAGACACTTTCCGAGGTTCGGAGGAGTTGCGGGACCGGCTGGGCCGGCTGCGCAATCCGTCCAGCTTCTGATACCATGGGGTGGGCGAAGCCGGCCGAGGGCCTTCCCTCCGTCTGCCAAACCGGGTAGTAGCCAGCGCCCGCGGCCTTGGGGCTGCCCCCGTACAAGTGATCAGGATGGATGATTGGCAGGAAGGAGACCGGCTTGCGGGCATACCTCGTTCCGGGTTTGCTGTCAGTATCGGCTTTGCTGATTGCCGCCTGCGGGCAACCCGCGCCAACGTCCACCCAGGCGTTGCCCTCGACGCCGGCGGTTGCCCCGGTCACCACTCCGCCGGCGTCGGTAAGTCTGGCGACCCTCCCAGCACCCACCGCCACCCCAGTGGCGGAGCCGGCCCCGGCGCCCACCCTGGTCCCCACCGCGACGCCGGCGCCTGAGCCGACACCCGCTCCAACCCCTACCCCGGCGGGGAAGCCTACCTCCACTCCCAGACCGACCGCGCCTCCGGCGGCGACGCCCACCGCCGCTCCGGACCCCACGCCGAAGCCTACGCCTACTTCTTTCCCGTCACCGCCTACGCCCACGCCTTCCAACACGCCAACCCTTCCGCCTCCGACGGCGCCACCACCTTCACCCACCCCCGATTCGTCGCAGAGACTACGGAACAGCCTACCTTGGTTCAAAGAGGAAGACCGCACCGAGGCCGAGGAGGGCGCCCTGTCCGCGCTTTCCCAGATAGTCCGCCAGGACCAGGAACTTGGGATGGCGGCGGCGGGCCTCCCTTGGATAGCCGACGGCATCGCGGAGGGGGAGCCTGAGCCCATGGAGAAGCTCGCCTTTCTCGCCACAAAGGATACCTCGTTGGCGGCAGCGGTGGCGGGCCTCCCCTGGTTCCACGACGGCATTATCGAGGTAGAACAAAAGGCTCTCCAGAACATCGTTTCCCTGGCCAGCCGGGACGCCTCTCTCGCCAAGACCGCCGCGGGCCTGGCGTGGGTGACCGACGGCATCGAGGGAGACGAATGGGCGTCCCTGGGAGACCTGGCCGTCATGGCGAAAAAGGACATCTCGCTGGCGAGCACCGTCGCCGCCTTCCCCTCCCACGCCGGGGGCTTCGACCAGAACACCCGGTTCGCGGTCTATTACCTGCGGTTTCTCATGGAGGAGGACGTGGACCTGGCAAACACGCTGGCGTCGGGGTCCTTTCTGGCGGACTCCATCGAAGAGCACGATGTATCCGCCCTGACCTCACTGCGGGACCTGCTCGGATACCCCGACGACCTGGCGCTTCTGGTTGAACAAAGCTGGTTCACCGACGGGATTACCGACGACGAGGCCGTGCTGCTCACCGTCCTGAGCGACCAGGCCAGAATCAAACCCGCGGAGTACCGAAGTCTCTTGGCCGGGCACTACCTGGACTCGACAAGCACCACCCTGCCCTTGGCGGGGGAGGTCGAGTTGCACCTCCTGCGGCTTGGCCCTCCCTCACCGACCGATACCGCTCAGCAGCGGGCGCGGCACATGGCCCAACTGGAGGAAGCGGTCCTGGTGATGGAGGAGTTCATGGACATTCCCTTCCCCCAGTCGGATGTCATCCTGCTCTTCGCGGAGCCGGGCGTCGGCACCGCCGGGACCTACCACGGCACCCACATGATAATCAGCCCTCCCCAAGAGATACTGGGTGATTTCAGGCGCGTGATAGCCCACGAGGTGGGACACTACTACTGGGGGACCTCCACCTCGCCAGTCTGGTTCAGGGAAGGCGGGTCGGACTTTCTGGCCAGCTACGTTGTCCAACAGATCTACGGCGATTCTCTGAGAGGCCGGAGGACGGCGGTCGAGGCGGACAGCAGAAGCTGCGGCAGCCTGGGAATGTCCAACATCCAGAAACTGGTGGATAACCTGGCGATAATCGGTTACTCGGAGCACGCCGCCCGGTCCTACTTCGCGTGTAACTACACCAACGGCGAACTCCTCTTCCTAAACCTGTCCGAAATTTTGGGCGTCGACGCCTTCCAGGAAGCGTGGCGGGAGCTGCACGCCCTGACCGGAGCGGGGCAGAGTACGTGGACCGAGGACGAAGTCCACGCCGCTTTTCTGCGCCATGTGCCGGCCGGGGACGTCGACGAGTTTGAAGAAATGTATGCCCGGGTGCACGGAGGCGATTTCTCCGGGTGAGATTTGCGGCCGCGGCCCCTCTCCGGTGGCGGTACGAAACCGGCATTGATCGAGCGGGTACCGGGGGCGCGAGACCCCCTCTCTTATCTCCTCATTCGTGAGGCCTTGCCCCAAAAGTACCCTGAAACCTGTCACCACGAGTGAAGCGAGGGGTCTGGGGCGGTGGGCCCAGGCGCCAATGGGGGAACCCCGCCCCGGATTCCTCGTCGCTTCGCTCCTCGGAATGACAGTCTTGAGGCAACGCCCCGTGAAGGGGAGAAGATAGATTCCTTCCCTCGCAATAAGGTCAGGGCCGCCACCGCCGTCCCGCGCCGGCCCGTGGTGCTGGCGGAAGCGATCCGGCGGGCCGATTGTTTCAGAGTTAAAACGATGCTAGAGTTTACCCGGCTCTGTTGACATAGCAGCTCTTCCTCGCCGATTGACCTTCGAGGCGGCCCGGGGTTCACCCTCATGCCCCCGGCAGGGCCACAAGCTACCACGCGGGCCCGGTTTGCCAACGAAGCCGGTCCATTCCCGTACTCCAATGCCTCAGACCACCGGGCCGCAAACCACCGGCGCGGGCGCAACCGGGTCCGGCAGAGCGGGCCGGGCCAATTTCGGGAAACCAGGAGGGGAGACATGTTGGACCTGATAATTAAGAACGGGCTGGTGATCGACGGCTCCGGCAGCCCCGGTTTTTACGCGGCGGTGCTGGTGGAGAACGACCTGGTGACCATCCACCGGGGAGATGTGTCCCACCTGGAAGCGGCGCGGGTCATCGACGCATCGGGACACGTGGTTTGTCCCGGCTTCGTCGACCTGCACTCCCACACCGGCCTGACCATCCTGGGCGCTCCCCATCATGACCCCAAGGTGCGCCAGGGGGTCACCACCGAGCTGGTGGGTGTCGACGGCATCTCCCACGCTCCGTTCAAGAACCAGGAGGAGCTGCACCGCTACATCTGGCTCGATTCCGGCCTCAACGGCTACCCGCCGATGCCCGCCGATTGGCTGAGTGTCGCCGGCCTCCTCGGCAAGTACGACAACGCCGTCGCCATCAACGTGGCCTACATTCTGGGCAACTCGCCGGTTCGCATTTGGGGGGTCGGCTGGAACGACCGTCCCGCCACTCCGGCGGAGATGGAGGACATGAAGTCGGTGGTGCGGGAGGCCATGGAGGAGGGCGCTTGGGGGCTTTCCACCGGCCTCGATTACCCGCCGGGCTCCTACGCCGGCACCGAAGAACTGGCGGCCCTGTCCGAAGTTGCGGCCTCCCTGGGCGGCTTCTACCACACCCACACCCGGGCCAGCCTGCGCTCCAAGGGGCTGCTGGCCCCGTGGGAGGAGGCCCTGGAGATCGGCCGGCGCAGCGGCTGTCCCATTCACCTGACCCACTACCGCCAGAGCGCCCAGGGGGTAGGGAGCCACCTGGACTACCTGGGCCTGGTGGAAGACGCCCGCGACGAGGGGATGGACGTCACCTTCGACTGCTACACCTACCCCTATTCCGGTACCACGGTCACCATCGGCCTGCCCCATTGGGCCAAAGACGGCGGCCCCGAACGGCTGATGGCGGCGCTGCGGGACCCGGACGACCGGGCCAGGATGAGGAAGGAGGTGTCCAGGGGCCGGCTGGAGAACAACTGGCTGACCAACTTCACCCAGCCGCAAAACAGCAAGTATGACGGCCGCCTGCTCACCGACATCGCCGAGATGCGGGAGCAGGAACCGGTGGATGCCCTGTTCGACCTGCTGGTGGAAGAGAACCTGGGCATCTCCACGGTGGCGCTGGGCACCAACCCTCATACCCTGGCGGCTTTCGTGTCCCACCCCAGCGGCATGATAGCCAGCGATTCCATCCTCTTCGGGGAATATCCCAACCCCAGGTCCTACGGGTGCTTCCCCATTGTGCTGGCCGAGTTCGTGCGCGCCGAGAAGCATCTGCGGCTTCCCGAGGCCATCCGGAAGATGACATCCTTCCCCGCCCAACGCCTGGGCCTGCCCGACCGGGGCCTGCTGCGGGACGGGTTGAAAGCGGACATCGTGGTGTTCAACCCCGACACGGTGAAGACCCACGCCACCAGGAGCGACCCCAAGCACTACCCGGTGGGCATCGAATACGTGATCGTAAACGGCCGGGTGGTGGTCGACCGGGGCGAGAACACCGGCGCCTTGGCAGGCAGGGCCCTGCGCCGGGGCCGGGCCTCGACTTAGAGTATTAGGCTCGGCGGAGATACCGGGCGGGGTTCTTTTCGACGGGTTAGGGTGGATCGGCCAACGCTTCGATCAAGGCGTGCAAGGCGTCGCAATCCTTGCAGCCCGGCCGGCCCACTGGGGGACACTCCATGTCACCCACTTCTCTGACCTTCAACAGCAGCGGGGGGATCATCTCCTCCGGCCTCAGGTCCACGTCCACTATGTTTGCCTGGAATCCCATGGAAAACCCCAGATCGTCGACCAGCCGGGGGTCTCGCGCAGCGTCCTCGCCGGTCATGGGCTCCATGTAGACCAGCGCCAGCCGGGTCACGGGAGAGAGCCCCTGGCGCTCCCCAATGTAGGCGTAGGCGTTCAGCTGCACCCGGTACCACGGCAGCATACCTCGCTGGCTCCGGGTGTGCCGGGCCGTCTTGTAGTCCACGATGGTGTACGAGCCGTCGGCCATTCGGAATATGCCGTCTGCTTCACCGCGAAGCGTAACGCCCGTTTCGGGGTCCAACGAATTGAAGCGGGACCAGTGAGGCGGAGCGATGTAGGCTTCCACTTCCCCCAGGACTCGCAGCCAGGCGGGAAAGGCGCTATCCCTCTCGAAGTGGTTCTGCACGATCAGCTTGTTGTACCGGTCGATGGTGCTGAATATGCCCGGAAAACTCTGATAGGGAAGAGTCTTGACGTGCAGGCGCACCCACGCGCAGCGAGGGCAGAATCGCCACGAAGCGTAGAATCCCAAGTCGGTGGCCGAAATGATAAGTGCCATCGATTCCTCCGGTCGCGTCCCGGATTGGAGGCTGTACGCGGCCCCGCCGAAACCCGGAGCTACCCCAGCGCGCGGATCTCCGGCGGCAGCGCTTCCTCCCAGTTGGGCACTTGGTGGCGGGCCGTGGTCGGGAGAAAGATGATGGAGATGACGCCGATCAGGCTGAGCGCAAAGGCCAGGATCACGGAGCTGGTGTATTCGTCAGTCGCATACCACAGGAGCCCTCCCGCCAGCGGTCCCAGCGCCATGCCGAAGCCGCTCCCCAGCATCTGCCAGCCGTAGGCGGTGCCCGTGGGGGCGTCGCCGTAGTACTGGCGGTTGATGATGGGGAAGACGGTCATCTCGCCTCCCAATCCAACGCCAAACAGAACGGCGAAGAGGAAGAAGGTCCAGGGCTCATGAGCCACCAGCAGGATGAGCACAGGGAAGGTTTGCAGGGCGAAGCAAACGCCCATGGCGCCTTTGCTGCCCGTGCGGTCGGCCACCACCGGCGCGGTGAACCGGGTGATGGCGCTGATGACGGTGAGGGTGATGTAGATCGCGAGGCCCATCCCGATGGACAGCTCTTTTTCAACCATGGCAATCAGGAATACCAGGATGATGTTGTGGCCCGCGCATCCCCAGAAGTGGATGCCGATGAGGTTCCAGAACGCGGAGGTCCTTTGGGCCTGCTTCAGGAAAACCCTGGTCCTGATCTTCGCCGTCTCGATAGCCATCGGCCGGCGGATGGGCTCGCCTTCTTCGGCGCCGAAAGGCCGCAGGCCGATGGCCGCGGGCTCGTTTCGGAAGTACCGGGTCCCCAGAAGCAGGATCGCCCCGCCGATTATGCCGGGGAGCCAGAAGGTCCATGTGAGGCCAAACTGATTGTACAGCACATACACCAGGCCGGCGGCCACCGCGGTACCCAGGCCCATGGCGGCCTGCATGATTCCCATGGCCACGCCCAATTGCTTCTTGAACCAGATCGAAACGCCCGCCACCATGGCAACCTGAAAAGCCGCGATGGAGCCGGCCAGAAGGACCCCGAAATAGAGCCAGAACTGCCACCAATGGGTCATGGTGCCAGTGAGCATCATGCCCGCGATGAACAGAAAGGCTCCCCCGGCCATGACCCGGCGGAACCCGTACCGGTCGCCCATCCAGCCCACGGCGGGGCCCAGGAGTCCGGCCAGGAGCCATTGAAGGGTGAAACCAAAGCCGATGAGGCCGTAGTTCCATCCGTAGGCGCCATCGGGGTCCTCCAGATAGGGGACCAGCATGGAGGTGGCAAAGCGGACGGTGGAGCTGGTCGGCCACATGATGGAGGCCATCGCGACCATGCCCCAGGCGGGGTGGATTCTGTGAGTCCCGACCTCCAGGCCGGCCGGGCTCAAGCTAACCTTCGGCAATTATCTTCTCCGGCGATTAATCGGCCCATTGTACATGGCGGGCCGGGGTCCATCAACAACACGTTCCTGGTGCTGCTCCAGCGGAGCTGTTTGGCAAAGTTGCTCAATTAGCAAACGCAACGTGGGGCGGGCATAAAGCCCGCCCCTACATGAGGCCGCTTGCCTGCGATTCGCGAAGATACCTGCATACCGTTCCCCCGGTGGATACTGCGAACAGGGGTCCCGCCGCGGAGCGAGGTACCGCCGGCAGAGGCAGGAGCAGAGGGTACCGGCTAGGGGTCGATCAACACCCCGGGATTGAGCACGCCTCTGGGGTCCACCACCTGCTTGACCGCCTTGAGCGCCTGGGCGAAGAGGTCCGGCCGTTGCCGGTCGTACCACGGCCGGTGCACCCGTCCCACGGCATGGTGGTGGGTAATGGTTCCCCCCGCGGCCAGGATGGCTTCGGAGGCGGCCCGCTTGATCTCGTCGTAATTTTCCAGCTCGGCACCCTTACGGCCCAGGCCTTCAAAGGTGAAGTAGGGAGCGGGGCCGTCTGGGTACACGTGGGTGAAGCGGCAGGTGACCCGGCCGGCCCCGCAAACCCGCCGCAGAGCGTCCTGGAGGGCCGCCCGCACCGATGCGTCCAAGTCTGGCCACCGTTCCCAGGTGATGGCCGTCTCCACGGTCTCGGCCACCAGGCCCAGGCCCATGGTCGCGTTCCGGTGGTAGGGCGCCCACAGGAAAGAGTCGCGCCAGGCGCCCACCGACCCCTGGCGGCCGGTGTTGCCCCCCGGCGCGTCGGAGATCTTGATCCCTTCGTCGTCGACCGTTCCCCCGCAAGCGCGGGCGATGCCGACGGCCTCGTGCAAGAACGGCCCTTGGGGCAGCTCCGCCGATTCAAAGCCGAGGACCAGAAGAGCCCGGGTACCGTCCAGGCCCGCGGCGTTGGCGGCCTCGCCGGGGTCGAGCAGGCGGCAGTTGGCGGGCCACAGCTTGGCCTGAACGATGTGCCGCGCCACTTCAGCCCCCGCCGCGAAGGAATCGAAGGTGACTCCCGCCGATGCCCGAAACGTGGGCCGTGCTTGAATGCGCATCCAGGCCTCGGTGATGATGCCGAGAATACCCTCGCTGCCTATGGCCAGCCGGTCCGGGCTGGGCCCGGCGCCGCTTCCAGGCAGCCGCCTGGACTCCCAGACGCCGGCGGGGGTTATCATTCGGGCCGACTCCACGAAGTCGTCAATGTGGGTGTGGTTGGTGGCGTAGTGTCCCCCGGAGCGGGTCGCAATCCACCCTCCCAGGGTGGAGTATTCGAAGCTCTGGGGAAAGTGGCGCAGGGTGAACCCGCCGGGCCGCAACTGGGATTCCAGGGCCGGACCGTAGGCCCCTGCTTGAATACGGGCGGCGCGGGAGACATCGTCGATCTCCAGCACCCGGTCCAGCGCCGCGAGGTCGATGGACACCACTCCGTCGAAGTTCTCCGGCGCCTCCACGCCGCCGACGGCGGAGCTTCCGCCTCCGTAGGGGATGGCGGCGTACCTATTCCCGGAGCACCATTCCAGGACCGCCTCCACCTCCTGCTCGTTTCGTGGGTGGGCGACCACGTCGGGCGGATTCGGGAAGTGCAGGTCGAAAGCCCGCACCCGGTCCCGAAAACCCCTCCCGTAGCAGTGCAGGGCCCGGTCGTGGGTGTCCGTGGAACAGAAGGGCGCCAGCGACGCTGGCGGAGTGATGCGGGGCTTACGTAAGTCGAGGCCGGCTTCCGTGGGTGATGGCGCCGCCTCGACGGAAACACCGTACTGCTTGGAAAGGTCGGCCGCCACCTTCCGCCGCTGCACCATGTCCGGCTCGTCCGACTCCATGCCCCAGGCCCAGAAACTCCGCCTCGTCATAGCGCCCACCTTCCTGCCGAGTCACAAATTGATACGATTATTCAAGGCTCGATGTGGAGCCTGATGTGGCCCTCGGGGCGGCTTTGCCCCAAAATTGTCATTCCGAGGAGCGAGTCGACGAGGAATCTGGTGCGGGGTTCCTCGATCCGATCCTGGACCCACCACCCCAGACCCCTCGCTTCACTCGGGGTGACATGATCCAGGGTACTCGATAAGGCAAACCCCCTTGGCGGCGGACTCACCGGAGGCTTGAGAGTGAACCCGGTACCGGCGCCCGAGGCCTACCCCGCCACCTCGAACCGCTCCGACTCCGGGTGCCTGCTCCACAGATCGCCGGCCCCGGCCATAGCCACCTCCCGCTCCGGGCTGGCCCGCCAGGCATCGTAGATCTTCACGCTGTCCCAGGTGACCAGGGTGGTGATCTTGGTGGGTTCGGCAAGGGAGTAAAGGGTCTGCCGGCTGCCGAAGCCGGGGGCTTTGCTCTGGGCCAGGCCGTTGCGGTCCAGAAGCTGGCGGGCGTCCTCTAGCTTATCCGCCTTGGCCCAGTGGTGGGTCAGAACTCCGATCATGGCGCTCCTTTCCTCCGCTCAAGCAATCAGCCATCAGCTATCAGCCATCAGCTACGTCCGGTTTGCCGACTGCTGACGCGTGGAAGTATACCACCCCACGCCTCACGGCCTCTCGGCCCCGCTCCCCGCGCCGTCCTTGACCTTCAAGACCGCCGCGGCGCCGAGGGCCAGCAAGGCGACACTCCCACTCAGCACCGCGCCCATTTTAGCCGGGTCCTGGAATGGCGGTCCGGTGAACGCCTTTCCGGCGACGAAGAGGGCCACGGTCAACCCCAGCCCGGCCACCAGGCCCGCCACGGCCAGGTGGCTCATCCCCATGCCTTCGGGCAACGGGAAGCCGAGTTTGGTGGCGGCCCATGAGAAGCTTGAAACGCCGAGGGTCTTCCCCACGATCAGCGACGCCAGGACGATAAAGGTCACCGCGTTGATGCTGCCGAAGGCCACGCCGGCGTTGGCGAAGGCGAAGAAGAACAGGCCCAGGTCCACGAAGAGTTTTAGCTGATGCTCGAACCGCTCTAGGGCGGGCCGGTAGACGGCCGGAACCATGCCCTCCCCGTGGCGACGCGGCCCGACGCCTTGATGGGCCTTTTGGGAAGCCGGGCCGGGGTCGATCTCCGTGCTGGGCAGGAAGGGCACGATCACCACCAGGGCCAGGGCCGGCTCAATCGATGACTTGGCCAGGCCGGCCCAACTCAGGCCCCCGGCGATGAGGATGTAGGCCGGCCAGGAGTTCACTTTCGAGCGCCGGAGCGCATAGGCCGTTGCCATCCCCGCCCCGGTGAGCAAAAGCCAGGCCGGTTGCACCGGGTGCTCCGGATCGGGGTAGAACACGGCGATGATCCCCAGGCCGATGGCGTCATCGGCCACCGCCAGTAAGAGCAAGAAGTTGACCGCCGGGTGTCCGTTGCCGAAGGCCAGCCGGGCCACCAGCCAGGCCAGGGCGATGTCCGTGGCCGTTGGGATACCCCAGCCGTTGGCCACCACCGAAAAGTCGTCGGTCCCCCCGTAAAACACCCACGTGAGCAGCAGGTAAAGACCGGCCGGGCCTATCACGCCCCCCAGGGTGCCCATCAGCGGGTTGATCGCCCTGGGAATCGGGTTGAGGGCGCCACCCGGAAGGATAGACTGGGTGATCTCTTTGGCGGCGATGCCAAAGAAGAAGACCATGAATATCTCGTTGATGATGAAGTGGGAGGTTACCGGGCGGCCGAACACCTCGACGCCGGAGCCGAAAACCCGGTAGTCCACCAGCTCTTCGTAGAAGTGATGGTCGATATTCGCGAAGGCCAGGCCGGCGACGACGCCGATGATGAGTGGAATGGAGTACTCTTGCAGCACCTGGATGAGCTGTCTCGCCTGAATCAAGGCTCCTCCGGGGGTCCGTTACCATGAAAACGTACGATGAAAACGCCGGCTGGGTTGTCCGCGGCCGTGCTGGATCCGAGTTGGACGCGTGCCGAGAGAGCGTTGGACTTCGGAAGCGGCGGGTCCGTCCAAGGGCTGACTTCCGGCTCGGGGACCCGCGGATTGATTTGCATCGTGCATCGATAGAAGGGGCGCTGGGAAATTATATCACCCCGGCCCATGGTTGATTAAACGTCGGCTAAGCCCGCTCACCTTGACAACCTATGGGGCCTTTGATACGATCATTTGCACCTAGGCCGCTACCTGTGATGAGTGGCGGCTTTTCATTTGCAAAATGCTTTTCTTTTGCGATAGTCGGAGGCATTAGAGGCAGTGGCTTTCGTAAGTGGTTTGAAGTGCCGGGAATGCAGCCGGGAATACCCTGCCGAGGCGCTGAACGTATGTGATTTCTGCTTTGGGCCCCTGGAGGTAGTCTACGACTACTCCACCATCTCAGAGGTTATCAGCACCGATAGCATCGGCCAGGGGCCGCTGAGCATCTGGCGCTACCAGGACCTGCTGCCGGCCAACAGCCAGGGCCGCGTGGACATCATGGCCGGGTTCACCCCGCTGATGAAGGCGGGCAACCTGGGCAAACACCTGGGGCTGCGCAACCTCTACATCAAGAACGACAGCGTCAACCCCTCCTTCTCCTTCAAGGACCGGGTGGTGTCGGTCGCCGCCACCAAGGCGGTGGAGTTCGGGTTTGATACCCTGGCCTGCGCCTCCACCGGCAACTTGGCCTGCAGCGTCGCCGCCCACGCGGCCCGCGCCGCCATCCGCGCCGTGGTGTTCATTCCCTCCGACCTGGAGCGGGGGAAGATAATCGGCGCCGCTGTCTACGGGCCGACGCTGGTATCGGTGGCAGGCACCTACGACGAAGTTAACCGCCTGTGCAGCGAGGTGGCCGACAACTACCCGTGGGCCTTCGTGAATATCAACATGCGCCCTTACTACGCCGAGGGCAGCAAGACCCTGGGCTACGAGGTGGCGGAACAACTGGGCTGGCGGCTACCCGACCACGTTGTGGTGCCCGCGGCCTCGGGCGCAATGTTCACCAAGATTTGGAAGGGGTTCAACGAACTGGCCTGCCTTGGGCTGCTGGACGGCGTGGAAGCGTCCTCCTTCGGCCCGGACCAGAACACGGTGCACCACCCGGCGGTGACCACCAGGATGCACATGACTCAGGCTGAGGGCTGCTCCCCCATCGCGACCGCCTGGAAAAACGGGCAAGAGCACGTCCTTCCGGTGCGGCCCAACAGTATCGCCAAGTCCCTGGCCATCGGCAATCCCGCCGACGGGATGTACTCCCTGCGAGTCGTCAGGGCCTCCGACGGGACTGCCTACGCCGTGCCGGAGTCGGAGGTAGTGGAAGGCATCAAGCTGCTGGCGCAAACCGAGGGCATCTTCACCGAGACGGCCGGCGGCGTGGTGATCAGCGGGTTGAAACACCTGGCCGAGAGTGGCGCCATTAAGCCCGATGAGCTTACCGTGGTCTACATCACCGGCAACGGGCTGAAAACCCAGGAGGCGGTCGAGGGAGTGGTCAATCCCCTCTCGATCAAACCGACGATGACCTCTTTCGAATCCGCCCTCGAAGAACGGAAATCCCAGGAGGCAGGAGTTGGGTGATGGGCAAGCAGCGGGTCAAGTTCACCTTCCCCACCACGATGGTCAAGGAGCCGGTGATTTACCGGCTGGGCCACGACTTTAACGTGGTCACCAACATCCGCCGTGCCGACGTGCGGGAGGAAATGGGCTGGGTTGTGCTGGAGTTGGAGGGAGAGGACTCGGAGATAGAACGGGGCCTGCAATGGGTGGGCTCCACCGGTGTACGCGTTGACCCGGTAAGCGGAGACGTAATAGAAGGTTAACCTGGGCCCAGAAGGGACCCGCCTCGCAAAGAGGGGGCCTTGAGGGTCTACGGCGAGGAGGACTTCCCCAGATGAGCGTCTTGGTTCGCATCCCCACGCCCCTGCGGCGCATAACCAACGGGCAGGCCCAGATTGAGTTGGAGTCGGCCACGATGGGTGAGCTGGTGGAAAATTTGGATGCGTCCTTTCCGGGCTTCAAGGAGCGGCTGTTGGACGAGAATGGGGACCTCCGCTACTTCGTCAACCTCTACCTCAACGGAGAGGACGTCCGCTTCCTGCAGGGACTGGAAACGACCATCGGTGCGGGGGACGAGGTCAGCATCGTTCCCGCGGTGGCTGGCGGCTCCCCGGCCTAGCCTCCCCGGGCTTTGAGCCACTTGGCTTTCTGCTCCCGCCGGGCCGCCTCGTCGGCGGGGCGGTAGGTTTCGCCGAACTCCCGGCGGAACTCCTCGAACCGGCCCTCGGTGATGGACCGCCGCACGTCCGCCATGAGCCGCATGATGAACCGCAGATTATGTATGCTCGCCAGCCTGGGTCCCAACAGCTCTTTGGACCGGAACAGGTGGCAAAGATAGGCGGCCGAAAAATTCCGGCACGCGTAGCAATCGCAATCCGCATCCACCGGCCCGGCCTCGTCCATGAACCGGCTCTTGGTGATGTCCACCCTTCCCCGCTTGGCAAACAGGCTACCGTGCCGGGCCACCCGCGTGGGCAACACACAGTCAAACAGGTCCACACCAAGGGCCACGCACTCCACCAGGTCCTCCGGCGAGCCCACTCCCATCAGGTAGCGCGGTCTGTCCTCCGGCAGCAGGGCCGTCACCTGCCCCGTGGTCTCGTACATCTGGGCCTTGGATTCGCCCACGGCAAGGCCGCCAATGGCATAACCCTGGAAGGGAATGCCGGTGATATGCCGGGCCGACTCTTCCCGCAGGTCCTCGAAAACACCCCCCTGGACGATGCCGAAGAGGGCCTGCCGGCCCGAGGTTTCTGAAGCGGCATGGCACCGGTGGCAGCTCTCGGCCCATCGGTGGGTCCGGTCCATCGCCTGCCGCACTTCGTCCTTGCTTGCGCCGTAGGCAATACACTGGTCCAGGCACATGATGATGTCGGCGCCCAGCCGGCCCTGATTGGCGGTGGCCAGCTCCGGACTGAAGAAATGTTCGCTGCCGTCGAGGTGGGAACGGAATAGGACGCCATCGTCGTCGACCCGGCGCAGGGCCCCCATGCTGAACACCTGGAAACCGCCGCTGTCGGTGAGGACCGGCCCGCTCCAGCCCATAAACCGGTGAACGCCACCCAGACGTTGCACCGTCCCCACGCCGGGGCGCAGGTACAGGTGGTAGGCGTTGCAAAGCAGCATTTCGGCACCCGCCGCCGTCACTTCCTCGGGGGTCAGGGCCTTTACCGCGGCCTGAGTACCCACCGGCATGAAGGCCGGGGTGGCCAGGGACCCATGAGGAGTGTGGAACTCCCCGACACGGGCTCTGCCCTGGTTATGCTCGATCTCGAAAGGAAATTGAGACATGGTGATCGGTTTATCCGCCACCGTTTGCGAACTGATTTCGGCCTGGTTTCATGGAATTCACCCCGGGTTGCCCGGCCTCCAAAGCTGGCGGGCAAGTGTCATGTTGGTCTGGCCGTGGTATGATTTTGCAGTGACAGGCAGACCTGAGCGCCAGCAAATTCCAGGACCGTTTCAGCCAGGCAACCGTGCCTATGGTAACGCGCAGGCTGGTTTAAGCGCAAACACCGGACCATCGACGGTGACCCAATCGCATTGGGGTAAGCCAGAGGCAAATCCCGCAACTCCCGGCACCTGTTCCACGATCGGCAGCCACCGGGCGAAAGCTTGCCTTCCACAGCACCCAAACCGGCTTCGGCTGAAAGAAACAGGGGCAGCATGTACGATTCTTTGACCGACTTCCTGAAAACCTTCAGCGCCGGCCATTCCGTTCTGTGGGCGCTGCTGGTGGTAGCGGTGGTAGCAACCACCAGCCTGGTACTGTACGTGTTTTGGGAGTTGGTGTTGCGATTACTCTTTTCGAAGCGGTCTGTTAAAAAGACCGCCAGGCCCCGCGCAGGGTAGCCATGCTTTTCCCCAACGCCGACGTTGTAGTAAACCCGTTCCTCCTGGTAATCCTGGGACTGCTGGTGGGCATCCTGGGGGGATTCTTCGGTGTGGGCGGCGGGTTCCTAGTGACAGGGGGCCTACTGGTCTTCGGAGTGCCCGCAACCTTCGCCGTTGGAACCGGCCTCACCCTGGTAATGGGGTCATCCATTATCAACACGCTGAAGCACCGGCGGATGGGGAACGTGGACTTCAAGTTGGGGTTTCTCATGGTGTGTGGCACCGTGCCCGCGGTGTTCGCCGCCGAGGAGGTCATCAAGCAACTGGAGTCCGCAGGCGTGTCCGGCCCGGTGATTCGCTACGTGTATGTGGTGTTTCTGGGCCTTCTGGGTTCCTTTATTGTCTACGATTATCGGCGGTCTCTGCGGAGGAAGGGCACTGGCGGCAGCCAGTTATCCACATCCGGGCTGACCCAGAGGGTACAGGCGCTTACGATCGGACCGCAACGGCTCTGGTTGCCCGGCTTTGGGTGGGTGCCGACCTACATTGCCCTACCGGTATCGGGGATCCGTCGCATATCCGTGTTCATACCCATCAGCCTGGGCGTATTCATCGGGTTCTTCGCTGGCCTACTGGGTGCTGGAGGCGGCTTCATCTTGATGCCCGTGCTGGTGTATGTCGTGGGTGTACCCACCGTAGTGGCCATTGGCACGGACCTTTTTCAGATTATCATCACCGGCTCAGTGGGGACATTTGTGAAGTCCATGTCCAACAGCGTCGACCCGATGATGGTAGTCATAATGCTGGCCTCCGCATCTCTGGGTTCCCAGCTTGGGGCGGCAGCCACCAAGGTTGTCGACGCGAGCCGGATCAGGGCCCTGTTCGGCGTTACCATCCTGAGCGGCAGTCTGGCCGTGGCGCTGAGACAGGTGTCGGAGAGCATATCGGGCGCCGAGTTCCTGGCCCCGGTGGCCTCGGGCGTGCTCCTGGGATTCGCCGGCGTGATTTGCATCGTGATCGCGGCCATGCTGATATCGGCCAAGATGAAGCGGCCAACCTCGACAGGGATGGGGGGGCCGGACACCAGTCACGACGGGTCGAACGGCCACGGGACCGGCCCGAAAACCATCACCTCGGAACCGCAACGGCACGAAGGGGACGGCTAGCGGTCCGGATTTGAAATTGGTGGAGGCGGGGTTGTGAGACCCCACTCTATCTCCCCTTTCGCAAGGGGCAGAGGGCTGTTCCTTCCCCCACGGCCTTCTAGTCGATCAACTCTCGAACGGTCGCCGCCACCAGGCCGGCGGGCACATCGTTGCGCACCACGGCTTTGCCTACGTCCTCCAGAAGCACCCACCGGTTGGAGCCACCGGCCACCTTCTTGTCCAGGGACATGGCCTGCATCACGCTGTCCACGGAGACGTCGGCGGCCCGGACCGGTAGGTTGAACCGCTCCAGCAACCGGCGCTGCCGGTCCAGCACCGCTTCCGGCATCAGTCCCATCTCCACGGCGATGCGGGCGGCGCCCATCATGCCGATGGACACGCCTTCACCATGAAGGAAGCGGCCGTACTCGGTGGACGACTCCAGAGCGTGTCCGATGGTGTGGCCGTAGTTCAGCTGTATTCGTATGCCCAGGGTCTCCCGCTCGTCCCGGCTCACCACGTCAGCCTTGATGGCCATGCTGCGGCGGATTACTTCGGTGGTAATCTGGGGCTCCACCGCCATCAGGGCTTCGGCGTGCTCCTCGAAAACATCCACCAGCCCGGCGTCAAGGATGAAGCCGTGCTTGATCGCTTCGGCCCAACCCTCGGAAAGCTCCCGTTTGCCCAGGGTGGAGAGGACCTGCACATCGGCGAAAACCCCTTGGGGCTGGTAGAAGGCGCCCACCATGTTCTTGGCCTGGGGAAGGTTGACCGCCACCTTGCCGCCGATTGAAGCGTCGACCATGGCCGCCATGCTGGTGGGGACCTGAATGAAGGGCACGCCGCGAAGAAAGGTGGCCGCCACGAAACCCGCCAGGTCGCCGACGACCCCGCCGCCCACGGCGATAATGGCTTGGCCCCGCTCGGCCTTCCGCTCCAACAGCCAATCGTAGATGGCCTGGGCCAGCTGGAAGCTCTTGCTGGGTTCTCCCTGGGGGATGATGAAGCAGTGGGCATCGATACCGCTCCGGTGCAACGACCGCTGCACCCTCCGGCCGTAGGGCCGCATCACCTTGCTGTCGGTGATGATGTACGCCGGGCTCTTGACGCCCAAGGCGGCCAGCCGCTCGCCCAGGCCGTGCTGAACACCCCAGCCGGCGATAACCGGGTAGCTGCCGCCAGAGTGACGCACCATCGCAGCCAGGTCCGGGTCGTCCATGGGTCCTCCTCCACTACCGGTAGTTATCAACTGGCAAAGCTCCATGATTCGCCGGGCCACCTGTTCCGGCGTCAGATGGTCCGTCTCGATGGTCTGGTGAGCCTCGGCGTAGGCCCCGGCCCGATCAGCCAGCAAGGAACGGATCCTGGCCATCGGGTCTCCGCCCGCCAAGAGGGGGCGCATGGGCTCTCCGGTCCCGCCGGTACGCTCCCCTCGGGAAACGGGGGCTGAGGGGAGCGTCGAGGGCTCGATAATCCGGCGGTGGATCGTCTCGGGCCGCGCGCTGAGGTGGAACACCCGGCCGCCGGCCAGCATTCGCCCCCGGTTGTCCGGGTCAACGAACGCTCCTCCTCCAGCGGCGATGATCTTCCCCGTCCCGGAGCACAGATCGCGGATGACCGAACGCTCCAAGGACCGGAACGCCGCCTCGCCGGAATCCTGGAAGATCTGGTGGATCGGCTTGCCGGAGCGCGCCACGATCTCATCGTCGGCATCCACGAAGAGTCGGCCCGTCAGTCGCGACAGCTCCTTTCCCACACGGGTCTTCCCCGAAGCCATGAATCCCACCAGGAAGATATTTTGGGGTGTGGGCAAAGACACTCCCTGAACCCATCCATGGGAACGATCTCCAATCCGTTGAGATCGAGCAGAATCGGCCTCGCGTCGCTCCCCTGAGAGTCAACCAGGGACCTAGCGCCTACCTCCGGCCAGCAATTACCGGGCTCCGTCAATTCGGGGAGCAGACCGCCGGCCCTCGCGAGGCGGATGGACGGGTTCGGGCATCAACGTACACCCAGTCCGGAAGGGTGTCAACGGTGGATGGGCCCGGCAAACCCACGGATCGGCGCACTTAACCGGTCCGGGAACTCCTTTGGCCCGCCGGCCAACATCCTGTTCGAAGCCGCACCGCCCCCACATAGGCCCACGCCGGCGCGATTGCAATATACTGGCGTTGAGTGAGGCCGAAACCGGCTCTGATGGCAGAAGAAGAAGAAAAACCAACGGAAGAAAAGCTCGAGGTCTCGCCGGAGGGCGAGGCGATGGACAACATTACGTTGGACCAGGCCCGGGTCTTGGCGCTTCAACACGCCCAGGCCACCGCCGGCTTTTACGGGGCTCGCTTCCCTCGTCACGACTTCGTGTGGGAGGTGGTGAGCCAGGAGGATAGAGACTATTACTACGACATAAGGCTCTCTTTCCAGCCCGCCGGCCGGTTCAGGGGCAAGCTCGGTGTCGAGCGATTCATCGTCGACCGAAGGGGCAAGATTGAGGTCCGCCTGATCCTGGTCGAGCCTTCGGGCCTGAGCCAACGGGCAACGTTGATACGGCCGTCGCGGCAGGTGGCCGGCTTGACCTTCATCGTAATTGCCGGAGCGGGATTGGCGGTCGCGTTCCTGACGGGCGCCCTTGATGCCGACCCGCGGCCCTCTGCGCCAACCCCATTGCCTAGTTCCTCGCCGGTACCGCCGGCAACCACGGCCCCGGCCGCGAGCACCACTACACCAACGGTGATACCCGTCCTGGTCCCGACCGTTGCGATCCCTCCGACGCCGACGGCCGTCCCCACAACGGTCCCACCCACGCCCACGCTTACACCGGCGCCGGCGCCTATCGCCTCGCCCACAATCCTGCCACCCAGCACTGTCCCCACGCCCACGGCAGCTCCCACATTGGGGCCGCCGCCGACGCTTGCACCAACACCTACGCCGACCACCGGACCGACGCCCACCGCCACGCCGCCCATGCCAACACCAACTCCCGCGCCTTCAATCCGCCTCTCGGCGGCCTCCAGCGCAAGGGCCAGCAGCGTGGCGGTTGCGGGTGAAGGCTTCACTCCCTCCGGCACCGCAACGGTCAAATACGCCGGCAGCATTGTCGCGAGCAGCAAAGCCGACCGGGTTGGCGCCATCGACATCCTCTTCACCGTGCCGCTCTCCGCCAAGCCGGGCGCCACCCACGCCGTGGAAGCTATTGACGACGCCACCGGCCGCACTGTGTCGATCGACCATCAGGTACCTCCTCCGAGTCTATCCCTGGAGCCAAACCAAGGGTTTCCCGGCGGGCCTTTCACCATAACGGGCCAGGGGTTCTTGCCGTCCACCACCGTGAGGCCGATTGTTTTTTTTGGTTTGGACATTTCAACGTATCCCTACGCCGTAACTGACAGCTCCGGGGCATTCGTGGTCACCCTGGCGGTTCCGAAAGTAATCAGCCGGGACCATACGGTGACCGCCACCGCGGCGCGTGACGTGGCCAGGGCTTCGTACGAGGTTCTCCCCGCAACAGTTGAACTGACACCTTCCGCCGGTCCTCAGAACACGTCTGTAATCGTTGAGGGGTGGGGCTTTCCGGCTTCGTCGGAGATCGAATCACTGAGCGTCGGCGGGTTAGACCTGCTAGCGGACGCCACGAACCTGAGAGCTGCCCCCGGTTTCATGACAACGGTATGGGGCACATTTATTATCGAGGTAACGGTCCCGGAGTTGGATTCCGGGGTTGCCGAGGTTACCGCTGAGATAGCGGGAATCAGGGCCGGCGCGCATCTGACTGTTCCGCCGCTCCTGGTTAGTATCACGCCGGTCGAAAGTGCCATATTCGGTCCCGTGATCATTACAGGCAGCGGGTTTCCCGTGGCCGCAACGGTGACAACAGTCACCATAAATGGAATCCGGGTCCTGGGCAGTCACAGCCCCAAGACGGACGCGGATGGCGCGTTCGAGGTGACCGTGGTGGTTCCCGCAATATCTCCTGGGCTCACGCAGGTTTCGGTAACGGTGGGGGACATTTCGTTCAGCTCGGACTTCACGGTGATCCCCTGATCTTGTCGCCCGGTCCGGCCCCAATCGGAGCCGGACCGGCAGCCGGAAGCTTTAGCCCGGCCCGTTCGTTAAACCCCTTGGGACCGCTAGTCAGCCTCGGCCTGGACGCCGGCGAAAAACTCCAAAGCCAGCCGGTTGAACACCTCCGGCTGCTCGAAATAGGTGCTGTGGGCCGACCCCTGCACGATCTCCAACTTGGATCCGGGAATCAGCCGTTGGAGCGCCTGTATCGCCCCGACCGGGTGAATCAAGCTCTCCGCCCCGACGATCAGCAGCGTGGGGACGCCCAGCTTGGCAAGGTCCGCAGCTTGGGGGCCGCCGGCACCGTGGGAAGCCGATCTTATGTCCAGATGCAGCTCCGGATTGAGCGCGGCGATCTCCTGATAGAGGAAAGTCCGGGCCGGATGCTGGTCGACGAAACTGGGTGCGAGCGTCCGCGGCACGTCGTCGGCCGGGATGCGGTCAAGACCCGTGAGCGCCTCCACCACCGTTGGGTCATCCACCCCCCCGGTGGAGTTTCCCAGAATCAAGCCCAGGCTCCGCTCCGGGTAGGCCAGGGCAAACCCCAGACAGGCTAACCCGCCCAAAGCATGGGCCACCAGAAAAGCACGCTCCACTCCCAGGTAATCCAGAAGCTGCTTCAGGTCCTCCACGAAGGCGCTGATTCCCGGGCCGCCCGGCGGTTCCAACGAAGCGCCATACCCCCGAAGGTCGAAGGTGATGCAGCGGTAGTCGTTGCGGAAGACCGGAACCTGCTGCCACCAACTGAGGTGGTTGCCGGCGCGCTGGTGGACAAACACTATCGCCGGACCCTCGCCGTGGGACTCATAGTAAAGCTCGATGCCATTGACCGGCGCTTTGGGCATGGTCCACCCCCGCGGTGAGATCCCAGGGCGGCACGAAGACCGCAAGGCCGCCGGGCGCGCCGGGAACACCGGAACAGAAACGGATGAGATCTTCTCGCTGCTCGATTGCCCCGGGGTCTCCGTGGCACGACTGCCCGGACCTGCCTCAATTCTAGCAAACCACTGGTGCCATGTCGCCCGTCACCGGCCCTTCCCGGAACCAGCCAAACCGGGGGACGAGTTTGACCCAAACTCCGTGGTGCGCCCGTGATCGCGTCGATCAACACCGGGGCCGGTCGCGATGCAGGATATTTGGGATTCGCACCGGCAACCGGCGGCGACGGTCATGGCGATTAGACGAGTCCTGAGCTACACGGAGTCCTCCTCAGCCAAGGCCCGGACCGGGGCCGGTCAACGAAGAGGCTGAAACTCGTTGTATGTGCGAATAGGCGGCATCGCCTTCAAACTGGTACATTCTCGGTGTAGCACCGTGCTCAACTCACCTGGTGGCGCCTTGACGTTCAACAGTTCATGGGCGGGCTCCAGGGGGTCAGGGAGCGAGGTCCAGCCGTCGAGTGGCCGACGGTTCCGCTTCGACGGCTCAAACCGGCAAAGGATGTTGACACAGGTAGAGCGTTGAAATGAGTCACTTTAGTCCGAAATATTTCTTCATAGAATTGGTCCTCCTGCTACCGGTCAAGGTAGCAGCGTTGATTCCCATCTTGGTCTTTGCGCTTCCGTACACCATCTGCGGTCTTTTCGGGAAATCATTCGACTACGGGCTCCAACGGGACTCCAACGGCATCGAAAAGGCTCGCCGGACGTGGCTTTGGCGGGGAAATTGGAGGCAATTCTGGCTCGGGCCTGAATACGACACCGTCAGGCAGCTAGAGGAACCGTACCGAGGCTAGGGCCCCACACCCTTTTTCGCCTGCGTTTCCCACAGCGGGCGTCTTCCCAAGACGAAGCCGAGGACGGGAAAAACCGGCCGGTTCCCATCTAATCGCGCATATTCACGTATTGCAACGGCTGATCGATTTCCATCTCTTTGATGAATGTGATGGTCGATTGCAAGTCGTCCCTCTTCTTGGCTGAAACCCGGAGTTCCGTTCCCTGGATACTTACCTGGACCTTGAGCTTGGTGCCACGCACCGCTTTATTTATTCTGCGTCCCAGGTCGCCATCGATTCCCTGTTTGATTGTGATTGATTGCCGGAGGCTGCCGCCCGAGGCGCTTTGTGGTGGTTTGAACTCCAGGGACCGCTCGTCGACATCCCGGCTCGCCAGATACTTACGGAGCAACGCCTCTAGCTGCTGCAATTTCATGCTGTCGTCGGCAATCATCGTGAGAGAGTCATCGGTGCGGTCGATGGCGCACTTGGTCCCGGCCAGGTCAAAGCGCTGCTTGATCTCTCGACGAACACCATTTAAGGCATTGTCCACCTCCATAAGGTCGGTCCGGGAGACCACGTCAAAAGAAGGCATGGGGAGCAACCTCCTGAGTACGGTGAAGATGTAAGGGTCTGGGAAAGTAGGGCACATACATAATACATGAGGAAGCGGGCTGGGTGGACCCGGCTCCATCCCTGTCTCCGTCGAACCTGCCACCCCCCGCCACCAACGAAATCAGAAACCCAAGCCGCATTCGCCAACGTGGCAACTACCCAAGTCGCCATTTTGGCCATATAATGCCATATCATGGCCGAAGACCAGGGCAAAAAGGAAGAGAAGTTCGACTTCACCCTTGAAGGTGAGGCGCTGGGCTACATCTCGTTAGACCAGGCACGTGTGCTGGCGATGGAGCATGCTCGGGACAACCGGGGCTATTATGGACGGCGGTACGCGAGTCGTGAGCTTACTTGGGAAGAGATAAGCGCCGAGGAAGGCGAAGACTACTACCGCGTTAGGATTTCTTATCGACCGGTGAGGGACTTCCAGGGTGAGCCTGGGATAGAGCTTTTCACCATCGACAAAGCTGGCCCCATACGCCTGCGGCAGATACTCAGCGATCCCCAGCCCAAGAAAAAGATAAGACTAGCCTATGCGGCTGTCGGCGCAATGGCGTCGCTCGCAGTGGTCGTGGGAGTGCTTTTCGTCCTACTTCGGGGATCCGGCCCAACAGTCGTGGAGGTGAAGCCGGACAGCCCAGCGCAGCTGGTAGCACCTGATGGCGGTGTGACTGTAGACTTTGACGCGGGATCAGTGGAGGCCACGTCGCAGCTGTCATACCGCGCTCTGTCCACCTCAGAGATACCTGTCATGCCTGACCAATATGTGGCCACGGACACGGCTTTCGACCTCACCATGGACGCGCCCTTGTGAAGCCCATCACCATCACGGTGAGCCTCAGCTCGGCCGACGCGGTCCAAGCTGGAAGCGAAGAAACTAACATCGTTATTCAGCATTACCACGACAACGCCTGGACACCGCTGGATACCACAGCGGACTTCGGGGCGTCCACCGCTCGGGCACGGGTTGACAGTCTCAGCAAGTTTGCCCTGACCATCAAGGATGAGCCTCCCCCGACGGGTACGCCCGCGCAACCCACCTTGACCGACACGCCAGCGCTCTCACCGACCCATACGCCCACTCCCAAGCCGACGGATACGCCCACGCCCACACCGCCAATACCGACGGACACACCGACGGCTGCGCCTACTCCTATCCCGGTGCCCACGCCGACGGCGATCCCGGTCCCCACACATACACCCACATCGTCGCCTACGCCTTTGCCGACAGATACTCCAACGCCCGAGCCGACTGAAGCACCCACGCCTACACCGACGACACCTGCGCCTGTGCCAACACCAGACCCGACCTATCCGCTGGCGGCCAACGTCGAGCCCGCAGGTTTGGGAAGAGTCGGCCTGAACCCGGCCAGCGATGACGGGCGCTACCCAGTCGGGAAGCGGGTCCGGGTTACGGCCAGCTGTGACCACGGATTCGAAGGGTGGACCGGAGACCTGCCCGCCGGGACTGATCCTCTCGCAAACTCCATCATCGTTGCCGTGGACCAGAAGCGGAGCCTGGTGGCCCGCTGCGCCGAGCCCACCGGCTTCCCCCTGACCATAAATGGCGAGACCCTCGATCCAGGCCAGCTGATGTTGTTCGTGCTCAACGGGAAGGTCACGGTGAGCCAATCGCCCGGCCCGGACGGGAAACTTGACGTTGGCTCACGAGTGCTGCTGCACGCGACACCCGACCAAGGGTGCTTCGGGGTCACGTGGTCAGGTGTCGATACCGTGGACCGAGTGTTTGCCTGGGTAGAGATGCGAGAAGACCCGGAGGTCGAGGTATCCATCGAACGCCCGGTCTACACCTTAACCGCTAGCGCCAACCCCCTGAACGGTGGGGTCGTAACCGGCAGTGGTCAGTATCTATGTGGGACCCAGGCTACGTTACAAGCTACACCTAGCTCAGGCTGGTGGTTCACCGGCTGGTCTGGAGACTGTACCGGCGACGTGTCCTCGTGCACCCTAACCATAGACTCGGCCAAGAGTGAGATTGCCAACTTCCAGGAGATCGGGGCAACGGCGGTCCCGACCCCAACGGCATTCCCGACTCCCGTTCCGACTCCTACATCGACGCCGGGGCCCACAGCCACGACAGGTCCGACACCGACGCCCACGCCTACCCCGTTGCCTACTCCTACCCTGGCACCCGGGGTTACTCCAACGATTACGCCCACACCGTTGCCGACAGCTACGCCAACGCCGATGCCCACACCCACCCCTACACCGACGCCCACGCCAACACCGACACCTGCTCCAACGCCTACGCCGGCGCCGGCGGGCGGGCGGATCGTTTTCCATTCCAACCGGGACGGCAATGACGAAATATACGTGATGAACGCCGACGGCTCTGACCAAACCAACCTGACCAACCACTTGGGTCGTGACCTCGAGCCCACATGGTCGCCTGACGGGGAACAGATCGCGTTTTCGTCTAGGCGGGAAGGGAATTGGGATATCTTCGTGATGAACGCTGACGGGTCCGGCCAAACCCGCCTGACCAGTAACCAGGCGAGCGACGGGCGCCCTTCCTGGTCCAACGACGGGGCCAAGATATCCTTCGGATCGTATCGGGACGGGAATGATGAGATATACGTCATGAACACCGACGGTTCCGGCCAGACCCGCCTGACCAGCAATCCGGCGAACGACTATGCTCCAACTTGGTCCCCTGACAGTAATCAAATCGCCTTCGATTCGTTCCGGGACGGAAACCGGGAGATCTACGTCATGGCCGTCGATGGCTCCAATCAGACCCGCCTTACGAGCAACGGGAGTGCTGACTTTGAACCGGCCTGGTCGCTAAGCGGCAGCAAGATCGCTTTCGAAGCTTTCAGAGACGGCGACTCCGAGATCTATGTGATGAACGCTGACGGGTCCGGCCAAACCCGCCTGACTAACAGCCCAGGGACGGACGATTGGCCCTCCTGGTCGCCAGATAGCGGTTATATCGCCTTCTATTCGTCTCGGGACGGGAACGACGAAATATACATCATGAGCGCCGACGGCTCCGGTCAGACCCGTCTGACCAACAACTCGGCAGGTGATTATAGCCCCGACTGGGGGCCTTAGGGGTGGCTGAGCCGAGGAAGAGGGCAAGAAAGCTGAACCTGCAGTGTGTTGATCTCGTGAACGAATCCGGGCCGCCAGTTCCCACTGTTCGTCAAAGGACCAGCGACCCGGCACCAAGGGGTTAGTCCCACCTGGTAGGTCAAATCTACGGACCGGTCACACGGGCGGGCAAGGGGCGGAGCAGAAAGGCTCCAACCAGGAAGGAGGCAGCAATGGTAGAAACGACTAAGGACAGACTGGCCAGGCTCCCCTTTAAGTGGCCTTGGGCGGATGAGGTGGAGCACCTGCGCCGGGAGGTCCTCTCCCAAAAGGACTACGACCCGGCCACATTATTCGTGTTCGGGCAGATCATGGTGCAGGCGTTGCTGGAGCTTCTTAAGGCGGTGGAGGGCGAGTTCGGGGAGCGGGGACAGAAAGTGTGTGTAGCCACGCTGAAGCAGACGGGATAC
>JASLXV010000015.1:0-2065 GCA_030740155.1 Dehalococcoidia bacterium
CGTTTAGTGCTGCCCAGGCAGTGTAGGTGAGTGCCGCCGGTTCGGCTGAGCCGGGCGACCCGCCGAGGTGGCGGCTCGCCGTCCAACTGGCTGGTTCGCCGTGTGGAGGTCCGGCGGCTGGATTGGAAAGAATCAGGCTCGACCCGGCGCCGTCCGCCTCTGTCGACCACGGAAGTTGGTCGTTGTAGGTGAAATCGTGGACCGGATCGGGGCCGTCTCCGGTGATGAGAAGCTGTTCCCCATCATTGTTCAACCGGCCGGTGTACTCGAACGACTGGATGCCCTCAATGGGGCCATACCTGGCCTCGAAGGCTGCGCGGTTGCGGATGAGGAGTAGGCGCTTGCCTGCCTTCAGGACGGTATTGTCGGGGAAGGCAAAGGTGATCCCTGCCGCGAAGCGGACGCCGGTCAGGTCCAGTGTGGCCCTCCCGATGTTGAAAAATTCCAGAAACTCGAAGTCGTCGCGATCGCTGCTTTCGGCCAGTTCCGCTGGGGTGGTCGGGTTCGCGGGGCGGTAATGCAGTTCTGAGACGACCAGGTTGGAGGCGTCAACCGTGGCTCCCTCAATGGTAAAGAATGCCTCGGTCAGAGCACTCCATTTCTTGTTGCTGGTGTTGTAGGATCGAGTCCGTATTATTGTCGGTTCTGCAATAAAGAGCGGGTCTGAAACATTGTCACCACCACCCTGGCTGGTCTCGCCACGAAGCATCATGTCAAAGCGGATGTCGGAGCTGCCGCCGCTGGCCTGGTGAATCTCGACCGCAATGGTATTGGCGCCGGCTGACAGCACATCAGTCATAAGGGGGCTTCCGCTCCCACCATTATAAATGGTAGCGACCTCCTCCGGGGTAATGGCCCGGCCCCAAACTGCGAAATCATCCACGACACCGGCCAAATGACCTCCAGTACCGCCGTCGTTGACACCGAGATAGGTTACTCCCCAGTCATCAAACAGCGCACCGGAATTCACCCCTTCAAGAAAAAGTTCACCGTCAATCCAGATGCTCTTGTTTGGTCCATCCTTGATGAACACAAAGTTATGCCACTCGGAAAAATCGCCATCCCAGCCCTCGGTGAGGCGGGTGTCTCCTCCGCAACAACCAGCTGTGTCGAAGTAAATGCTGCCACTACTCCATGGGATATGGGCATGGAAATTGCGGCCGCTCCCGCTAGCACTTGCTGAACTGAACCAGAATGTCGAGGTGGATACGATACTGTGAAGTCTCTGCCACACCGAAACGCTCATCTGGTCGGCATCCGAAGCCGCCTTCAGCCAGTCATCCTCATACTCAATCGTGACCGAGGTGTCTCCTGCTGTACCAAAATCAATTGCGAAGTCCCCGGCGGCACCCGTACGACCTGGGGCGGCAGTCACTCCGGTGCCGTTTACGGCGCCTTCCCTTCCCGCAATTGAGTCAACGACAACCTGATCGCCCTCAATCTCAGAAGCACTATTGAAAGGCCAGTAGCCTATCAATCCAGGCACAAGCTCAAAGATCGGCAAGGTGAAGTCTTTCCAGTTGGCTTCATCACCGATGGAGCCATTGGCAAAGCTGCTAAACGTCGCGACGTCGGAGAGGTTTTGGCGAAGTATTTCCACGCCGTTGATATAGACGGCGATTCCGTCATCGTATTTGAGTTGCAACAGAAAGTTCAAGAATCCTGACGGATTTGGAATGTTGACGGTAGTGCGGAAATAGGTGGTCGGGTGTTTGGCCGAAGGATCCGGGCCAAAGCCAACAATTTGCCCGCCCCCCTCCCCGTCGTCGCCGTATCCGAGCTCGGACGGACCCGATTTCCAGCCCGAATCGTCGAAACTTGGCGATCGCCAGGCGGTGCCTTGATCGGAGCCGTCATCAAGGTATTTCCAGATGTGTCCGGTGGAGAGGACGGTAACTGGGACGGGGTCGCTGACATCAAAGGAAGAGGTCAGGGCATTGGGGTTCGGCGCCCCATCGGGCAGGCGGGGGTCGCTGCCATCGAGTGTGTAATAGATGGTGTTGGCGTCGGTGGCCAACGTCACCGGGGTGTCTGGAGACACCGAACCGCCGTGCTGACTGTAGAC
>JASLXV010000016.1:0-10887 GCA_030740155.1 Dehalococcoidia bacterium
CCGCTCCCGGGCCGCTGCTGGAGCCGCCGGTGTACCGGTCCAGGTCCCAAGGGTTGCGAGCGATGTCGAAGGCGTGGGAAGGGCCGGTACCAAACTCGGTCATATTGAGCTTTCCCAGTAGAATGGCCCCCGCCGATTTCAAGTTTGTGATCACCGTGGCGTCCTCGTTGGGGACGAAGTCCTTGAAGATCGGTGTGCCGAAGGTGGTGCGAATGCCCGCGGTGTGGAGTTGATCCTTGACCGCCACCGGGATACCGTGCATGGGTCCCCGGTATTCGCCTCGAGCCAGGGCCTGTTCCGATTCCCGGGCGGCCTGAAGGGCCTCGTCGCGGCAAACGGTGAGGTAGGTGTAGAGCTTGGGGTTCAGGGCCTCGATGCGGTCCAGGTAGGCCTCGACGACCTCTAGGGGAGAAACCTCTCGCCCTTGGATGAGGCCGGCGAGTTCGGATGCGGACAGGAAAGGTATATTGGCCTTCTCCACGGTGGTCCCCTCCGAAAATCAGCTGTGGAGCCACGGGTGTCAGGTAGGGCGATACCGTGCCGGATACCCAAGGAATTTCCAGTGAAACAGGCTGCCGGGCCGGCCGTCCGCCGGGGTCAAACCAAAGTATTGGGTATTCCCGGTCAGTAGCATCATAGCATCACCGGAGGCGCGGCCAATAACAGCCAACGCCGCCAACTTCAGGCCCGGCAGGTCGGAGCACCGTTGGTCTTCTTGCTACCTCAGCACCTGAATCTTGTCTCGATTCACCAGGTCCCAATCGATCTCGTACCCCAGCCCGGGGCTCTCCGGTGCGTGGACGTTCCCTTGGCCATCGATCTCGATGTCGGCGACCAGGCCATGCTTGTTGGCGCCGGTCGCCGGGTAGAACTCATAGTAATCTGAGTTTGGGAGGGCCATCATGACGTGCAGGTTGGCAACATTATTGAGGGAGTTGCCGCCGTGATGAATCTCGCACTTCATGCGAAACGTCTCGGCCAGATGGGCGATCTTCATCAGGGGTGTGATGCCCCCGTTGACCGCCACGTCGCCCCTCAAGATATCGGTGGCCCCTTGATGCACCCACTGGGCCATGCTGTAGACACCTCCGGGGACGTGTTCCGTCGCCATGATCGGAATATCGAGCTTCTGATGGAGTTTGACGTAGCCGTATATGTCGTCTTCGGCAAGAGGGTCTTCATACCAGAAGTAGTCCAGCTCCTCGATTGCCCGGCCCACCTTGAGGGCTTGCTCGTAGTTGTAGGCCCACATCGAGTCCAGCATGAGCACCATGTCATCACCCACCGCTTTCCGGACCGCCTGGGAAATGGCGATGTCCTCTTTGGGGACGCCGTGGGGGTGCATCTTGTAGGCAGTCCATCCCTCAGAACGGAAACGCAGCGCTTCTTCCACGTAGTCTTCGGGGGTGGGAAGCCGCACGGAGCTGGCATAGGCCGGCATGCTCGATTTGCAGGAGCCGAGCAGGCGGTGGATTGGCATCCCCGCTAACTTGCCTGCTATATCCCAGAGCGCCACATCCACCGCTCCGATGGTCTTGGGCGCCACAAACCTATTGAGGCGCCACATATCGCCCCACAGAGCCCCGATATCCAGAGGATTCCGGCCGAGCACGACCGGCTTGATCAGGTCTATGAGTTGTCTGGCGAAGGTATCCGCGCCCTCTCTAGCCGAGCCCAGAAATGAGTGTCCGTCAACCCCCTGATCGGTGTGGATAGTCACCACTCCGAGCTGCTTTTCACCCCCGAATGCGACCACGCCGCTAGACCGCCAGTGGGGAATATCCCACTTGAACATCGTCAGGGTGAGGTCGGTGACCTTCATAGCTGCCTCCTTGGCGCGGTTTCGGCTTCGCGTGTAGATTCCGCCGTTACTATAACACCTGTGGAAATCGTGACGCGTCGGGCATGCCGGTGGAGAGGCCATGTCCCCGGGAAGAAGCAATGGGCCGGTGGGTTGGAGGGTTGCGGTCTCGACTTGAAACACCGGTCGACGGTGTTGCCGGCCCTCGGACCGGCCGAGCGCGGCCACCGGTGAAGCCGCCGGTCACGCGCCACCCGGCAGGTGGCTCACCATGGCCTTGCCTCAAAAGTACGCTAAATAAAATACCCCGGAGAGGCCCCAGGGGTTACATTAGGTCCTAAAGCGCTGAAACGGCCGGAATCACACCATGTTGACGGAAGATTCCGCCAGGTGCCGCCCGCTTCTTCAAAACATTTCGCGCGGCACACCACAATGCCCGACAATTCAACGATACGTACCGGCTTGGCATTACCTATCGCAACTGTATCGAGATATAGGAGCAGGTAAGTAGGTCAGGCAATGCGGGCATGGCCGGTACTTGGTATTTCCGAGTTTGTTATTCCGGAAGTGACACCCCACAGGTTGACCCGGCATAACAGGGGTGGGACAATTCGCCACGAGTCCTTTATGGAAAAAGGAGGCAAGAATGGACCGTACCACTGAGATGCTGGCTTCCTACGCTGCTTCTCTCGTCTACTCAGACCTGACCCCCGCGACCGTTCACCAGGCCAAGCTAAAGGTGATTGACTCCATGGGCTGCGCCATGGGCGGGTACCTCAGCGAGCCCAGCAAAATCGCCCAGAGGATGGCGGCGATGTACACCAGCACCCTTCCGGCCCGGGTTCTTGGCTCCGGCCGGCCTACATCGCCGGAAATGGCGGCCTTTGCCAACACGGTGATGGTGCGATTCCTGGATTGCAACGATACGTACTCATCGCTGGGAGGCGGGCACCCCAGCGATATGTTGCCCGCGGTGCTGGCCATGGGCGAGCCGATGCACAGTACGGCCAAGGAGGTTATCCTGGCCATCGTGGCCGCCTACGATATGTTCGGCGCATTTGCCGACCTCATTCCCATGATGTCGAAGGGTTGGGACCAGGGCACCTTCATAGTAATTGGCAGCGCGGTGGGCGCCGGCAAACTGCTGGGCCTCTCCCAAGAGCAGATGGGCCACGCGATCTCCCTGGCCATCACCCCCAACGTCCCGACCCGGCAGACCCGAGCGGGAGAGCTTTCCATGTGGAAGGGATGTGCCACCGCCGCGGCGGCCCGCAGCGGCATCTTCGCCGCGTTGTTGGCCAGGGAAGGGATGACCGGCCCCAATGAGGCCTTCGAAGGGCGTCACGGTGTTTGGGAGCAGGTCACGGGGGCCTACGAGTTGAACCCCTTGCCGCGCCAAGACGGACCCTTCAGCATTGAAAGGGTCAATCTGAAGTACTTCCCCGCGGAGTACAACGCTCAAGCACCGCTCTGGATGGCCATGGATATACGGAAAAAGGTGGACCCGGAAGATATCGAGGCCATCCACGTGCAGACCTATTGGAACGCCTGGAGCGAGATAGGCAGCGAACCGGCGAAGTGGGACCCCCAGACCAGAGAGACGGCGGACCATAGCCTGCCCTATCTTCTGGCGGTGGATTTGGTGGACGGCAACATCACCCCCGCCTCCTTTACTCTGGAGCGTATCCGCGACCCCAAGCTGCGGCCCCTGATGAACCGGATCACCGTCAGCGAGAACCTCGAGTTCACCAAGGCTCATCCCGAGGCTTTGATGTCGGAAATGGAGGTGGTCACCAAATCGGGGGAGCGGTTCGTGGAGCGGTCCTCCTACCCCAGGGGCCACCGCCAAAATCCCATGACCGATCAGGAGGTGGAGACCAAGTTCCTGGGGCTGTGCCAGGAGGTGCTGACGCCCCAGAAGGCCCAGACGGCCCTGGACACCCTGTGGGGGCTGGAGGACTTACCCGATATCGGGCAGGTTATCGACCTATTTCAAGTATAGGCCAACCGGATGGAGAACGGGAGGAACTCACGCTGTGACTGCTCGCCGGCGTCTGGGAGGGCTCCATGGACAGCCATCCTGATGTGATCATCGTTGGGGGCGGCATCATCGGTTGTCTGGCCGCCTATTACCTGGGACAGCACGGCCTCTCCACGGTCATCGTCGAAAGGGACGCCATAGGCAGTCAGGCCTCGGGCAACGCGGCCGGGATTCTCACCCCCTACTCGGGAGCGGGCAGCCCCACTCTTCAGGCCTTCGCCGAGGAGAGTCAGCGGCTTCACCGGGAGTTGGCCCAGACCCTTCCGGAGGAGACGGGCATCGGCTACCACTACGGCCTGGTCCCTTTCCTGCGAGTGGCCCTGACCGAAGAGGACGAAGGGGACCTGCGCGTCTGGTATGATGCCCGCCGCCGGGAAGGCCATGAACTGGCCTGGCTCTCCGGAGAGGAAGGACGGCGCCTCTCGGGTGGCTGGCTTGCCCCGGAGGCGCGGGCTGCGGTGCCATCGGAGTTGGAGCCCCAGGTGGACCCGTACCGTCTGGTCTTGGCCGTTGCCACGGCGGCCGAGGCACTGGGGAGCACCATTCGAACTGGAGAAGTGGCGGGCATCCAGGGCAAGGAGGGCCGGGCCACCGGGGTTATCCTGGCCGATGGCTCCACCATTCCGGGTCACGCGGTGCTGCTGGCCATGGGGCCGTGGACCAAGCTGGCGGCCCCTTGGGCCGGCTTCCGGATACCGGTGGAGCCGATGCGGGGACAGATCGTGAGGCTATCGCTGCCGGGCACCCAGCCAGAATTCGCTATGCTCCGCATCATGGGCCGTGGCTACATCCTGCGCAAACCCTCGGGAGAGGTCCTAGGCGGCACCACCTGGGAGCGGGTTGGGTTCGACCGGCAGGCCACGTCGGAGGGGCAAGCCTCCATCGTCGAAGGCACTTTGCGGCTTTCCCCTCGGGCCCGCGACGCCGTGGTCGAGGAGTCCAGGGCGTGCCTGCGTCCTTACTCCGCGGACGAGCACCCGATCATCGGCCTGGCGCCGGGGTGGGAGAACCTGTACATCGCCGCCGGCCACGGCCCGGAGGGCATCCTGATGGGGCCCGCCACGGGGAAACACCTGGCCAGGCTCATAGCCGAAGGCCGGAGCGACTACGACCTTTCCCCCTTCTCCCCCGGCCGGTTCCCGCTTCGGCCCGGCAACGGCGAATCCGGGAATGCGACGGTAGGACACCACGGATAGAAGGGCGCGGAGAAACGGATACCAAACCGGGCGGCATAATGTGCTATTTCGTCTCGGGCTTCACAAACCAGACAGGTGTCTGCCAATTGGCTTGATGCCCATCCGTCATCCCGGCGAAGGCCGGGAACCAGGCAAAGCTTCTCTGGATTCCGGCCTTCGCCGGGATGACGGTCTGGTGGAGCGGTTTCCGCTTGATTGCCGGCTCGCGGTCCCGGCAGGGATCAGATGCTGAGTCCGGCTTTGTGGCCTTCGTATACGGCCGCCTCCACATCCCTGGGTTGTAAGCAGTCCCCCACGGCATACAGCTCGCCGATCCGGCCTTCAAGGCTCCGGTAGAGGCGGTCATCCGCCTGCCCCCCCGCGGCGAGCACCACGGTGTCCACGCCCTCGATCACCCGAACGGTCGAGGTGTCGGTGTAGATTGTATTGTAGATTTCCACCGTGCTTTCCGTAATTCTCCAAACTCCGGTGAAAGGCGACATGGTCACTCCCCTCTTCAGGAGTTCCTCGTAGAGGTCGCGCCACACCCCGGCCTGTATCCATTGACCCACGTAGGGCAGGCCGGTGATTACCTCCACGGCTTTGCCCTGGATGGCCAGGTGGTTGGCCACGTCGCACGCTTGGCGCAGACCCTGCGTGTCTATTACCACCACTTTATCTCCGGTCAGCGCCGTGCCCGCCAGAACATCACGATCCGTCACTACGTTACCCCCGTCGCCGCCCGTGATGGCAGGCCGGAAGGGGACTGAGCCGGTGGCAACGACAACGGCGTCTGGACGCTCGGCCTCGACGATGTCGACGGTGGCCTCGACGCCCGTTCGAATCTCCACTTTGAGACGCCGAAGCTGGCCCTCCAGAAACGAGATCATCTCGCCAAAATTCTCCCGGTGGGGTGCGCCCATCGCCTGATTGACCTGCCCTCCCAGGACGGCCGATTTTTCGAGGATGGTCACGGCATGGCCCCTCTCGGCGGCGACCCGGGCGGCTTCCAGGCCCGCGGGACCAGCGCCGACCACCACCACCTTCTTGCGCTCGGCGCAGAGTGGCATCTCGGCCCACCTTCCCTCCCGGCCGGCCACGGGGTTGTAGATGCAGCCCAGAGGGAGACCCCGTTCCTGGTGTCCCTTACAGCTCTGGTTGCAGGCGAGGCAGGTCCTGATCTCCTCCACCCGGCCTTCCCTGGCCTTGCGGGGAAGATGAGGATCGGCGATCAGCTCTCGGGCCATTCCCACCAGGTCCATCCGCCCTTCGGTCAGGAACTGCTCCGCGAGGGCCGGGCTGTTGATTCGGCCCACCCCGATTACCGGCAGGTTGACCAACGCCTTCAACCGGTGGGACAGGCCCGCGAACTGGCCGGGCGGGAAGTAGTGGGACGGGATTATGTGGGTAGCGCTCTTCTTATCGTAGTTGGTCCCGGCCGCCATGCTCACGTAGTCCAGTTTGCCGGTACCCGCCAACAGCGGCACGATCTGTATCAGGTCGTTGATGTCCAAGCCGTAGGCCAGGTAGTCCTCGGTAAATCGGGCTCCCAGAATCAGGCCGTCACCCAGCCGTTGGCGCACCTCATCGATGACTTCGTAGGCGAAGGTCATTCGCTGTTCCAGTGCGCCGCCGTACCTGTCGGTCCTCTGGTTGCTCGCTTCGGAGAGAAATTGAGGAATTAGGTTGCCGAAGGCCACGGAAACCTCCACGCCGTCCAATCCTGCCTGTCTGGCCCGGCCGGCCGCGTCGCCGAAGGCTTTCACAATGGCGGCCACCTCTTGGGTGGATAGCTCGTGGGGCATCATCTGCCCGAAGTCGACGCCCGGCGACGGGATCGCCGAAGGAGCCACCGCCACTGTCTCCAGCACCCCAATGGGGTTAGGCAGCCTTCGGCCCGCATGGGTGAGCTGTACCAGAAAGCGGGTAGGCTGCTCGTGAACCGCGGCGGCGATCCGTTTCAGTATGGGTATTGCGGCGTCATCATGGAGGCTGATGGGCACCGCGCTGGTGGAGTCTACGCCGGTCGCCTCCGTGATGATCATGGCGGCCCCGCCTCGGGCCTTCTCTCTGTAGTAGTGGAGGTGCCGCTCGGTGAAGAGACCCCCGGCGTGGAAGGCCGTGGCGTGCCCCGTGCAGACGATGCGGTTCTCGAGGGTGTGGTTGCCAATCTGAATGGGGCTGAAAAGAGTGGGGAAAAGAGTCACCACGCGTTACCTCCTGAAACCACGGGCTGAAACCACGGGCATGACGGTAGCCGGTGTTGCTCTCACCGCCAATTTCCCGGTGGCCACCGCGACACCTTTGAGCCGGACCCGGCTGGACGCGGCGCGGGATAAGGTGGGCCTTCAGCGGCTGCGCCCCGGGTTGAGACAGCCCTCTATCGCCTAGACGACGCCCTCTTCCCTGAGCTGGCCCAGCTGATCCGGGTCGTAGCCCAACACCTCTTCGAGGATCTCATCCGTATGCTGGCCAAGGGTCGGAGGCGATTTCATCACCACCGGCGAATCGGACAGCTTGATGGGGCAGCCGGCGGTCAGGAAGGCCCCCCGGGTCGGGTAGTGCGATTCTACGATCATCTCGCGTTCCCGAAGGTGGGGATCGGCAAGGAGGTCTCCGGTATCGTTTACCGGCCCGCAGGGAACGCCGGCTCCGGCCAGGATGCGCGCCGCATCTTGCTTGTCACGTTGGGAAGTCCATCCCTCAATCAGGGCGGTGACCTCTTTGACATGCTTGCGCCGGGCTTCCGGGGAGGCGAACATCGGGTCGTCCAAAGTCTCCTCCTTGCCCATCGCCCGGATCATAGCTTCCCACATCTGCTGGTTCGCGGCGTGAACGAATACGTAGTCGGCGCGCCCCCCTCCGGTGGTCTTGAATATCCCGCTGGGCACGGCGGTCCCCGTCTGGTTGGCCGAGGCCGGGACCGGCCCGCCGATCTGCTGGTGCTCCCTGATGCGAGGGCGCAGCAGGTTGACGACCGCGTCCTGCATCGAGACCTCCACCCGTTGCCCCTTGCCGGTGGCTTGACGCTGCAGCAGCGCCGCCAGGATGCCGGCGACACAGTGCATGCCCGTTCCTGAATCTCCAATGGCCGCTCCATTGAGCAAAGGCTGAGCTTCGGGAAACCCGGTGACGCTCATGGCCCCGCCGGTCGCCTGGGCAATCGGCTCGAAGCACTTGTAATCGGAGTTGGGCCCGTAGGTGCCAAATCCCTTGACCGAGGCGTAGACCAGGCGGGGGTTCAACTCCCGCATCGCCTCATAGCCCACCCCCATGCGCTCCGCCGTGCCGGGGCCAAAATTCTCCATCAGCACGTCGGCGGTCTTGACCAGGGCTTGGAAGATTTCGAGGCCCTGGCCGGTTTTCAAGTTCAAGGTGAGACCGCGCTTGTTGGAGTTCATCGCCAGGAAATTCAGGCTGTCGGTATCCTCTCGGTCCTTGTTGTTGTACCGGTTGGCATCGCCTTTGCCCGGCTGCTCGATCTTGATGACATCCGCCCCAAGCCAGGCCAGGATCTGGGTGCACGACGGCCCCGCCTGAAAATGGGTGAGGTCTAAAACCCTGGTCCCTGTCAACGCCTGCCCCATATCTTCCCGCTCCTTCTGCCGGGCCGAAAGCCGCGTTCGCCCGGCGAGAAATTTCAAATTGTGTGGCCCGCTCGCTTGACTATCTAGAGGATACCACGTGGGGCCAGCCAGCGTTCCCCGGTTTTTGCACCACTTATCGTGCAGGGCTTTCAAGGTTTGGCACTGGCCCTTCGTCTGCTTGGCCAGGAGAACCTCGCCTGACGTGCCGATTTCTCGAGGCCCGATGGGTCCGGTATCCGCCTTCGCTTGTTCTTCATCGAAGGGTAGCTATATAATCCACTGCGTCACGGAGATTGACAGGGAACGATGAAAGGGAGGCGCAGGATGTTCGAAAGGATGGCAATCGTTGGATGCGGCGCGATTGGAGGCACTCTTGGAGGATACCTCACCAGAGCGGGCCATGATGTGACCTTCATTGACCCCTGGGCGGCCCACGTGAATGCGATGGCCCAGGACGGCCTCCGCGTCACGGCGGTGGACGAGGATTTCACGGTGCCGGTGAAGGCGGTCCATTTGGGGGAGGCCGGCGGTATCACCCGTCCTTTCGACCTCGTGTTCCTGGCGATGAAGTCCTACGATACCGTATGGGCGACCCACTTCATCTTGCCCTTCCTCAAACCCACCGGATTCATAGTGTCGGCCCAAAACGCCATCAACGACGAGTTGATCGCGCCCATCGTGGGCTTTACCAGGGACATTGGATGTGTCATCACCCTGGGAGCGGGTATGTACGAGCCGGGCCAGGTGCTCCGGACCAGCATGCCCGGCAGGCACGCTTTGACCGTCGGGGAACTCACCGGCATGGCCACCCCTCGCGTCACGGAACTCGCGGAAATGTTGGGCTGTGTGGGGCCCACCAAGGTCACCAACAACCTCTGGGGCGAGAGGTGGGCCAAGCTGGCCACCAACTGCATGGCCAACTCTCTGTGCGCCCTGACCGGTCTGGGTTCCGCCGGGAGCCGGACGACGCCGGTGGTGGTGGACGTATCGGTGAGGATCGCGTCGGAGGTCGTCAAGGCCGGTGCGGCCCTGGGAGTGGAAGTGGAGCCCATCAACGGCATCCCCGCGGATATGTACCGGCGGGCGGACGACGGCCAGGTGATGGAGGAGATCAAGGACCAGCTGGCCGAAGGCGCGGGCCAACTGGGAGAGGGGCGGCCCTCAATGGCGCAGGATGTCCTCAAAGGCCGCCGCACCGAGATAGAATATCTGAACGGCTACGTGACCGCGCGCGGTAGACAAGTAGGCATCGCGGCCCCGGCCAACGAGGCCATAACCGGACTGGTGAAACAGGTCGAGACCGGGGAGATCAAACCCGACGCGTCCAACATCAGGTTCCTCGAAGCCTTCGTTTAACGCGCTGAACGCCTGAGCGACTAACGGGCAGGCTCCGCCATTTGTGGCGTGATGGGGCCAATTTGAGACTGCTCCGCGGCCTCGGAACTCCTCTGGCGTCGAGGGTAGCTGAACCGGCCCGGCTCGCTTCCGGCGGCCGCGATGGTGCGCAGTGCCGGGAGCGGGCGGCGCGCTCTACGCCGGCGCCTCCTTGGCCCGCGCTATCATCCCTCGGCAGCCCGGGTGTCCCCGGTACGCTTCTTCCGGCCCCGGTCCGTGACCGCCTCCGGGAGCGTGCGCTGTTCCCGAATTCGGGAGCCCTCGTTTCGACCGCACCGGCCGACCGCAGGCCGGCGAACTCCGGGCCCGTACGTGGCGATTACCGGCTACAGTGGCCGTTGGCTTTCAATATAGAAGGGTAGTGTTCTCGCATGGAGGATAGTTCAACAACCCCCAGGGCCCGCCACAAGGTCTTCTTCGGCTGGAAGATCGTGGCGGCGGGCGCGGTCCTCAATGCCCTGGCCGCCGGCGCCTACTTTACCGGCTTCTCAGTCTACTTCCTTCCCGTGACCCGGGACTTCGGGCGGAGCCGGGCCGCCATCTCCCTGGCCCACGGCCTGGGCCGGCTGGAAGGGGGATTCGGAGCGCCGGTGGCCGGGTATCTGGTGGACCGGCTCGGCCCCCGGACGATGGTGGCCTTCGGCGGCATCACCGCTGGGCTGGGGTTCATTCTGTTGGGCTTTACTCACAACTTTCCCACGTTCCTGCTGGTGTACGTCGGCGTCATTTCCCTGGGCATGAGCGCCGGATTCAACAATGGCATCGGCGCCGCTATCAACCACTGGTTCATTCGCCGCCGGGGCTTCGCCATGTCCTTAACCTACCTGGGCCAGTCGATAGGTGGCGCCGTCATCACCCCGGCCGTCGCCTTCATCGTGCTCAGCGCCG
>JASLXV010000017.1:0-32240 GCA_030740155.1 Dehalococcoidia bacterium
GAAGGAGCGGGTCTCCTCGGTCCGAGCTTCTGCTGCCATGGCCTTGATGTTTTCTGACTGGGACACATTTGCTCCTTTCTGGAAGTAATGTACCTTCATTCCAGGAGCTCACGCCACTTCCACTTTCTCGGGTTTTCTTACCCCCAATGTGTCCCATTATCGCTGACGGTCTACATACGAATGCTTGCCGGGCCAACTCCCGGCCCGCTTCCGCCCAATTGTAGCATCCGCGAGTCTCCTCTCAGGGTCCGGACGCCTCGGAGGGGCAGATGACCGGCAACGTCGACCGGCCGGTCAACCGTTTCCGCCGGCAGGGGGAACGAAACCCGCGAAAAGCCAGCATGCCGAAGGGGGCAACCAGGATGACCAACAGCGCCAGGTCACCGGGGACGCCGCTGCTAGAGCTTGGAGCGTTGCAGCCGGGGGAAGATTCACTGGTTTGTCCGGCACCTTCTGGGGCCGCCCGAGTGGGTTCGGAGGCCGGGGTAGGCGGCACTGAGGCCGGGGCTGGCCCCGGGGTGGTGGGGGCAGGCGCCGCGCCGGTGGGGGTTGGATTCGGTGTGGCAGTGGGCGGTGCCGGGGTGGGCGCCGGTGTTGGGGTGGGAGGTGGCGGCGTGGGAGTCGGCGTCGGAGAAGGGTGCGGCGTCGCGGTCGGGCTCTTTGGGAAGGCGAGTTCCGGCTCATCGGGCAGGGGCCAGGGCTCCAAGCCCGTGGCCGTTCGCCACCGGTTGTCCAGGCCGAGAAGATCCAGCCCGTAGACCAACTGCAATGCCTGGTCGATGTTGAAGGTGCTCTGGATTGCCTGCATCAACTCGGCAATCTTGGCCTCTCCGTACTCGGTGGCCAGGTAACTCACCACTGACTGGCTCTGGCGTAGGCGGTTACTATGTCCTGGGGAGTGCCTCTGATGGTGACGAGGTCGCTCAGAGGCTTGATCCGCCCGTCGTGGATTCCGCGGGCCAGTGCATCATCGTATTCGCTGGCGGGAGCGAGGTTCCCGTACTCCGCCAGGCCTTCTTTCAACCAGGAAGGCATTCGAGAGTAGGCGCGCCTGGCGGCCTCCGCCGTCGCCAGGTGGGAGACCTCGTGGGAGACGATACCCCAAATTGCCGGGTCAAATGACTGAACCAAGACGACGCGCTCATCGCCGAAAGCCATCCCCTCGGTGCGCACCCGGCCCTGCTGAAGCTGAGAGTCGAATGGCAGGGCCGCCGACATTTCAAAGTAGCTATCGTAGGCGACGATGCGGAACTGTTCGGTTGGGTCGATGCCCAACACCGGGGCCATGCTCCGGAGCCCCTCTTGGGCGGCATTCAACACCGTCGCCGCCCGGCCCTTCCCCTCCTCGCCGTAGTAGTCGACGGTTATCAGGCCGGAAGTTATCGTTTGCCAGTCAAACCGGGCGTCGAAGTAGATGATCTCCTGGTCTGGTGTGCGATACACCGCTCCGGCCTCGTCCCAGATCTCAAAAGAGTATCTGATCGCGGTGCCGGGTGGAATGTATCTGCTACCGAAACCGGTGGGCAACACGGTCTCGCCGGTCACCAACTCGGCGGGCTCGAACTCCAGCGTCCAGTACGTGCCGGTCGCGTAGCGGCCGGTGCTCCTGAAAAACAATCGGATCTCGTCGATTACCTGGGGACTGCGAGCGGTTACGAAGAACCTGATGTTGTCCGGGTATTGGCTCACCGCGCCCAGCTCCACCACCTCGATCTCGCCCGAGTCGGCCCGAACGTCATTCGCCGTGGAAACTTGGAGCATGGTGGCCAGGCCGAGGGCCAAGCCCAAGCAAAGACGCATCACGATGGGTGTATCGCTTGGTCGTGCAGACGTACCTGGCGCCGGTCACCGGGAAGCTCGGGGTGTGCCACCGGTGGTCAGGACTCCGGCATGTTGCGCAGGATGTCCTCCAGCGTCTTGTCCAACGCCGGGTCCATATCAACAGGCACGATGTACGGAGTATAGCTGTAATCGGCTCTGGCGTTTTCGATCAGTTGTTTGGCGTCGGGGTTGGAGTCACTGATCTGCTCCAACCGTTCTTGCAGCTGCCGCGCCTCGGCAAGGCCTTGATCCCGCAGCTCCGATAGGTCAACGGTCAAACCGAACATGTCATTGAGTCTTCTCATTATGTCGTAGAAGGAGCGATGGTCCTCGGATATCCCGACCTGTTGGTTGTTAGAGGTGACGAAGGGGAACATGGGCGCCATGGCCCCAAACCGGAATATCTCGATATCCGGGTACTCATAATGGGCCATGGTGACCAGCGCCATCGCGATTGTTGGCCCTCGTCTCCCTTCGCTGCCGTAGCTGGAGAATTGCACGCCAAACCGCTCCAGTTCCTGTTTCATACCCGGCTGGCTGTAGACGCAGGTAATCCGCCGTTCCATATCGGGAGGGACCGGTCCGTTGACACCCTCCACGGCCACGGTCTGCTTGATCCCAAGCTCGGTTATGGCTTGAAAGAAAGCTTTGCCGAAGGCGTCGATACGGAACCAGGGCTCCTCTCCCCTAAACAGAATAAGGCCGTTGCCCGCATCGTAGAAATAGTTTTCCCGGTGCATCGCCTTGGTGGGGAGTCCTTCCTCGAAGGCTACCCGGGGACGGAAGGTGTCGTGGGTCCCCGCGACCTGGAACGGGTAACAGGTGTTGGAGATCCCCGGTCCCAGTTCGCCGATTTTCTTCGCCCCCAGTTTGGCGATGAGGTATCTGATCAAGCCTCCCGAGATTCCTCCTCCGTCAGACCACTGGCGCCGCCACCCGGCTATCAAGAACCGGGCGGGAGGTTTCTCGTCGAGGATCAGCATTTGGTCGGTCATGGCACCCTCCCGAAAGAGCCGTGAAGGGGTTATTGTAACTCAGGTGTTCTCCGGGCGTTTAGATATCGGGCCAGGGAAAGGAATCTCACCGCTTGCCCGCGGGGTGGTACCCTTGGCCCGCCTTGCTCTATTCCATAGTTTAACCGGCAGCGGCTCAAACGCCAACCGTGCCGCGTGCCAGAAGGTAAATCACGCTTCATCGAGGGACGTGGCGGTCCAACGGGCAGACTTTTCTTGCGATCCGCCGGGGAGTCCGTGAATCTATTGGGCCTGGAGCCGCACCGGCGCCTAGTTTTGTGTTCGCCTCACCGAAATCGCCGCGGAACCCAGGCCCTTTTGAAGAAACCGGCGGCTCCGGTTACATCTCGTTTTCTTGCTGAAGAAACGTCAAGCGACCGCCGCATCCGGGGGCCAGCCCGGCTTCTTGACACCGGCATTGCGCTTCGCTATAGTCGCCCAATCGTGCGCCGGGCCGCTCCCGGCACGGGGGGGTATCTTGCGCTTGGACCTGGCGATCCATCGTGTTTCAGAGATTCACGCCGGGGACTCCACCCGGCTGGAGGGGACAAGCCTCCAGGTCGACGTGGAGGAGTTGCGGCGCCATCTCCTGGAGGACCGCCGCCTCGAAAGCATTGATCTGGACCTGGTCCGGCCCGGGGAGCTGTGCCGGGCAGGCTACGTCTTCGACATTGTGGAGCCCAGGGCCAAGGAGCCCGGCCACGGGACCGATTTCCCCGGCATCCTTGGTCCCATCTCCGTCGCGGGCCAGGGTACAACCCACGTGCTCCGGGGATCGGCGGTGACGGTCGTGGATGGCGGGCAGCCCGGAGGCGAATGGGGATACAACTCGAGAAGGGGCGGCATGGTAAAGGTCCTGGAGATGGGCGGACCAGCCGCGCCGGCCTCGCCCTATAGCAGCCTCCACCATCTGGTATTGGTCCCCCATGCCCTTCCGGAAATCGAACGGCACGCGGTACTCAACTCCCTGCGGGTGGCGTCTGTAAAGGCAGCAAACTACCTGGCCCGGGCCGGCCTGGGAAGGCCTCCCGCGTCCGAAGATGTTTACGAGTTGGAAGGCCCATCGGCCGAAGGACGCCGGGGGCTCCCTCGCTTGGCCTACATCGGCCAGATTCATGGCCACCAGCATGGAGCGGAGGTGGACGAGCACATCCTCTACGGCAGCAACACTCGCGGTATGATGCCGGTATCGCTCCATCCCAACGAGTGGCTGGACGGCGCTGTAGTCGTCTCCTACTCGTGGGGAGCCCGCGGCCTCGAAACCTTCTTCTACCAGAACCAGCCCATCATCACCGACCTCTACCGGCGGCACCGTGCCGGAGAGATCACCTTCGCCGGCACTATCGCCACGGTTTCGTCCGACCTGGAAGAGGAGATGAGGCGCAACTCCATGCTGGCCGCCCAGATTGCCAAGTCGACTCTGAGGGCCGACGGGGTGATCCTGACGAAGTACGTGGGCGGCGCGCCTCATTCGGACATGTTCGAGACGGCCCGCTTGTGCGAGGCGGCGGGAGTCAGGACCGTTATCCAGGCCACCGACACGGCCCCGGACGGGCGGGCTGAGTCGGCCCTTCTCATGAGTGCGCCGGGGGTGGACGCGGTGGTAAGCTTGAGTGAGGGGGTTGACCTATCCTGGCGAGTACCGGCCGCGGAGCGTGTCATAGCGGGAAACCCGGAGGTGGCGGAGACCCTTGCCCCGGCACATGATCTGATGGCCAGGGCACTTTGCGGGGTGACCAACAACCAGGGAGCGTCCCGGCTCCGGTCCATGGTCTACTGAGAGCCCATCCAACAACTCCAGATGAGGCCACTCGAGGTCCTTCGACAGGCTCAGGACGAACGGCTTTCCCCCGCTTCGTACGATTATCCCCCGTTCGTGGTGAGCCTGTCGAACCACCGCAGCAGGCTATTGAATTGGGTCTTTGTACCCAGGCTGGATGCTATCCCCAAGTCGACTCACGAACAACTCGACAATGAGCGCTGGACCGGAGAGGTTGACCTTCGAGTGAGCTTGGCGCCGGGAGTATAAAGATGCTAGTGGTCCACTATCTGAATCAATTCTTCGGGGGCATCGGAAGCGAGGAGGCGGCCGGAACTCCTCCACAGGTGCGTGCGGGAGCCGTGGGCCCCGGCCGGGCGCTGGAGCAGGCCCTGCCCGAGGGCTCTCACGTCGTGTCCACCATCGTATGTGGCGACAACTACGCGGCCGAGCACCCGGAAGAGATCGCCGCCCTGGCCGTGGCAACGGTGCGCGACGCCGGGGCCGGCCTCCTGGTAGCGGGCCCGTGCTTCCAGGCGGGGCGCTACGGGGCAGCCGCCGGCGCGGTGTGCAACGCCGTCCAGGCCCAGCTGGGGGTGCCGGCTGTCACCGGCATGGCGGAGGAGAACCCCGGCGTGGACATCTACCGTGGGGAGATATACATAATCGACTCGGGCCGTGACGTGGCCCGGATGAAGGATGTCCTGGCGAAGATGGCTTCGCTGGGCGTCAATCTGGTGAACGGGCAGCCGGTGGGCCGGCCCGCCGAGGAAGGATACCTTCTCCAAGGGAAGCTGCGGTCAGAGTTCGTCGACCAGACGGCGGCCGAGCGCCTGGCGAACCTACTGCTGGCCAAGCTGAAAGGCGAGCCCTTCGAGTCAGAAGCCCCCGTTCAAGCCCCGGAGCCCGTGCCGGTCCCTCCGGCGGTGGCCGATCTATCCAATGCCACCATTGCCGTGGTGACCGATGGGGGCCTGGTCCCCAAGGGGAACCCGGACCGAATTCCCACGGGGTTCGCCAAGGTCTGGGGGGCTTACAGCATCGCCGGGCGGGACGGCCTGATAGGCGAGGACTATGAGGTGGCCCATGGCGGCTACGACGTGCGGTACGTCCAGGCCGACCCCAACCGTTTGGTGCCGGTGGATGTCCTGCGCGAGATGGAGCGGGACGGATTGTTCGGCAAGCTGCACGAGGAGTTTCTGTCCACCACCGGAAACGTCAACCCTCTGGAGAACAGCCGGAGAATGGGCCGGGAGATGGTGGAGTGGCTCAAGATCGCGCAGGTTGACGGGGTGATCCTGGTCTCAACTTGAGGGACCAGCACTCGCAGCGGCGCTGCGATCGGAACGGAGATCGAGAAAGCGGGAATTCCGGTGGCCCAGGTCACACCGATGACCCTGGTGGCCGAGGCGGTGGGTTCGAACCGCATCGTGCGGGGTCAAGGGATTGTTTGCCCCTTGGGCGACACCGGGCTTCCGCCCGGCGAGGAGCGGGAGTTGCGCCGTAAGGTGGTCCGGAAGGCATTGGACGCACTGGCTGAGTGAGAAAGCGCCACGCTCTGGGGGAACTTCTTTAGGAAAAGAAGTTCCCCCAGGCCCCCTCAAGAAACCTGTGCTTGGCTTGGTTCTTTCTGGGGAGGTTTGGAGGACCTCTTTCTTGCAAGAAAGAGGTCCTCCAAGAGGCCTCGCCGCTACCTGATTCCAATAAGCCGCTTCAGCTTGTTCACCACCACCCGGCGCTTCAACCCCTGAATGGCCACACTGATGGGAATCCCCTTCGGACAAGCGGCGGAACACTCAAAGATCGTGTGACACCGCCACAAGCCCTCCTCGCTGGCTGCCACCCGCAACCGCTCCCGGGCAGCACTGTCCCGACTGTCGGAGACCAGGGCGAAGGCCCGGTTGAGCGCCGCCGGTCCCAGGAAATCGGCGTTCAGGCCGGCCACCGAGCAAGCCGAGTAGCAGAGGGCGCAGTAGACGCATTCCCGCTGGGGATCGATGGCTCTTCGCTCTTTGGAGTCCGGGGAGATCGCCACGGGCCCCCGGTCGTCTCCCACTGGAGAGAGGTAGGGCACGACTTGGAGCAGGCGTTGGTAGAATACTGCCGGGTCGACCACCAGGTCCCGCACCACCGGCAGATGCCGCATCGGCTCGACCCGCACCGTGCCGCCACGGCCGTCCAGCAATTGGCGCACCAGAGTGCGGCACGCCAGGCCTTCCCGCCCGTTGATGACCGTGCCGCAGGACCCGCACATCCCCACCCGGCAGGCGCAGCGGTAGGCCAGCGAAGGATCGGCGTTTCGCTGCACCCAGATGAGGGCGTCCAGCACGCTCATGCTTTCCGCTATGACGGGCACGGAAAAGCTCTGCCAGTGGGGGCCGGCTTCGGCGCCCGTTCCCGTTCGCTTAACCGCCAGCGTTATCTGTTCCATAGCCTGCTCGCACCCATTTTTCGGAGGGCTAGATTATGAACTGCAGCAGCGCCCAGGCACCATAGGCAAAGGTCGCCACGCCCAGCAGCCAGAGGCCAGCGGTGATGGGCCGCCGCCGTTCCGCGGCGGGCCGCCACTCCAGCAGGATGTTGCGGACTCCGTTGAGGCCGTGGAATAGGACCAGAGCCAGTAGGGAGAAGTCCACGAAAACGAACAGCCCCTGGGCCAGCCGGCGTTCCACGATGTCGAACAGGACCAGCTCCTCCCGCCGGCCGTCGATCACGTCGGCGATGCCGGAGAAATGAGCCATCCAGATGTGGACCGCCAGGAAGAATATGAGCAACAGTCCGCTGACCCGCTGGAAGAACCAGGGCCAGAAGCCTGACGGGTCTCGCTCTCGTATGCCGGTCGTAGGGATGGTCATAAGTTCTCGCTGGGCTGCTAGTGCGGGCCGGTCTCAGAAGATCAAGGGGAAGCTGACGTAGGCGGCCGTGCCGGTCGTAACCAGGGTCAAGGCCAGGCAGGCCCAGAACAGCGCCGCCTGACACCGGATGCCGATCCCCAGGTCCAGAAGGACCACCCGCAGCCCGTTTAAGCCGTGATACAGTACCGCCGCCAGCAGCAGCAGGTCCAGGGCCACGAAGACCGGGGTTTGAAGCACCTTCAGCACGTCGTCGAAGGTGTCCGCTCCGGCCTGGCCGGTGGAAATGACGGCGATGTGCAGGAAGAGATAGCCAACCAGGGCCACTCCCGTTACCCGCTGCAGCAGCCAGGCCCACCAGCCGGCGTGGGTGCCGGAGTAGCGGTCGCGGGAGGGACCGTTGTGGAGTAGTAAGGCGCGGACCGGTGCGGCCAACACACCCCCCTAGAAGAGTTCCATCTCCGGATTCTGCTCTTCGCCGATGCGGCGGAACACGGGGGGCTTCAACCCCTCGTAGAGGGCGCCCAGCCGTTGGTTGATATCCTCGTTCACCTTGGAGAAGAAGCTGTTTCCCCGAGCGTCGCCCTCCACCAGGAGGGGTCCCAGCTCGTTGAGGTCTAGGACCCACAGGGCCTCCGAGATGCCCAACTCCTCCACCCAATACACCCCCAACACCCGCTGGATGGCCCGGCCGTAGATGGCTCCCAGTCCATAGCCCACTGTGGAGAGGCAGACAGCACCATGTTCCCTGAACACATCCTGGTAGACCTTCTCTGACATGCCTGCCTTGCCCACCACGGCTCTGACCCCGTAGCGTCCCAGCAGTTCCGGCATGTATTTGGCGTAGCGGAAACTGGCGGTGGCCTGGAGTGAGGACACCTTGAACTCTCCGGGGGAGACCTCGACGCCGGCAGGGGAGGACTGGAAGCTGACGTTGGTCAAGGCGGCCAGGTCCAGGGGCGGCTCGTGGCCCTCCACGAGCATGTGCTGGTACACCCCGTCGCGGGCGGTGAACACCGGGCCCGTCAGGTAGACCAGGTCACCGGCGGACAGCTTGGCTAGGTCCTCCGGCGTGAGCGGGGTCTTGAGACGCCACTCGCGGCTCTCGGCTTGTTGCATCTAGCCGATCCCCTCCCGGCGGTAGTACTCGGTGAACCATCGCGGGTCTTCCCGGAACTCCACTGTCCCGTCCGGGTAGATGCGGCCGACGGCCCGCCGGTAGGCGGTGCAGAATTGGGAGATGGCTACCGGGACGCCCCCGGTGTGGGTGTAGGCTATCTCGATGTGCACGTCCAGGGCGGTGGTATCTCCACCCACGCCCATAACCCCGAAGCCGGTGCGGTCGGCCAGATCCAGTAGCTCCTCTTCCAGGGTGGCCACCGCCGGGTCGGGGTGCCGCTCTCCGATCAGCCGCAGGCAGGCAGCCTCCTTGGAGAGGCGGACGGCCTGGTCCTTGGTGCCGCCCAGTCCCACGCCGACCACCACCGGGGGGCAGGACAGGCCCCGCCGGGCGAACTCGGCCATGTTGTCCAGCAGGAACCGCTTTATGCCGTCCCGCCCGTCGGCGGGGAACAGCATCCGGTAGTCGGTGCCGAACAGGCCGCCCTTGTGGACGGCGATCAAGTCGATCCAGCTGGCATCGGGCTCGAAGGAGTAGTCCACGTTGGGGGCGTAGACCCCCACGTTGTTGCCGGGGTTGCGCCGGGTCAGAGGATGTACCCGGTTGGCCCGGAGCTGGATGTCCTGGGTGATGTCGGCAACCGCCCGCCGCAGGGACCGCTCCAGGGCGACGAAGCCGCCCTCGATGACCGCCTCGTTGCCGGCCTTCACGTAGTAGCGGGGCAGGCCGGTGTCCCCACACATGGGCCGGGCATCGGCGACCGCCACCTTGGCGTTTTCGATCAGGCGGCCCAGGATGACCCGGGCCAAGGGCTTGCTCTCCCGCTCCCAGGCCTGGCCGAACGCCACCAGGCCGTCCTGAGGCACCACGATGGCAGCCCGCTTGTTGGCCTCATAGGCGACCTGATAGATGAGTTCTTGGGAGATGCCGGTGGCGTCGGCAGTCATGCCTCTCACACTACCACAAGTTGGGGCGGGCGGGAATGTTGCCAGGGTTGGAAGCAGGACAATCGGGTTCGGCACTTTGTCCGAGGGAGAGGGCACACCACCACGATGGTGTCTCCCAATCGTTCCGGCGAAAACCGGAACTCAGGGATGCAGGCTCCGCTGCGCGGTTTGCCAGGTGTCGAGTGGCGCGCCTGGATTCCGGCCCGCGCCGGAATGACGAAGGGGAGCAGCCGGACCGCTTTCTTCACCGCTCCGGAATCTCTGAGGGCCAAGGGGAGCCGAAGCCTGCATTTACTGGCCTCTGAATTGACAACAAAATTTGATCGAGGGCTTGGCCGACGGGCAAAATGCCCCTGTTTCCCCCTTTGGTAAAGGGGGACTAAGGAGGATTTCCTCGGCGAAGGGCCCAGGGGGATTTCCTCGCCAGCTTCACCGCGCACTCAAGGCACCGTAAGACACGATTTGCCGCGGATTCGGCGGCCCGGTTGACAGCCTTTTGCCATCCTGTGTGGAGCCGGGCGTGCGGTAGCAGGCCGCCCCTTGCGTTGCTGCAAGAAGTGCCTTATATTTCCGGCCAGAGGAGCGGACGAGCGGAGCCACATGTACGAGAGCCTGGCCATGGACATCCTCATCCTGGGCGGCGGAGGCGCGGGCCTGATGGCGGCGCTTCACGCCCGCCGCAAAGGCCCCGACCTGCGCATCGCCGTGGCCGCCAAGGGATTGGTCGGCCAGAGCGGGTGCACCCGCATGGTGCAAGGGGGCTATAACGCGGTCATGGACCCCCGGGACTCCTTCGATCTCCACTTTGAAGATACGGTCCGGGGCGGGGCTTTCATCAATGACCAGGAGTTGGCCTGGGTGCTGGTCAATCAGGCCCCCGGCATCATCGGAGAGCTGGAGCGGCTGGGCTGTTTCTTCGACCGCGACCGTGACGGGCGCATCTATCAAAAGGCCTTCGCCGGGCAGACCTTCGACCGCACGGTGCACCGGGGCGACCTGACCGGCATCGAGATCATGTCCCGGCTCAAGGAAAACGTCCTGGCCTCCGGCCTCCTCTTGTTGGACGAGCAGCGGGCGGTTTCCCTGCTGGCCGATGGGGAAGGGCGGACCGGCGGCGCGCTGTTGCTCGACATACGCACCGGGGGCTTCACCGCCGTTAGCGCCAAAGCCACCCTGGTGGCCACCGGAGGGGGCGCCCGCATGTACAGCATCGCGGCCCCCTCTCTCGAAAAGTCCGGTGACGGTATGGCCCTGTGCTATCGGGCCAGCTGCGTGATGCGCGACATGGAGATGTTCCAGTTCCACCCCACCGGGCTGGTGGCGGGCAAGTCCATTCTGACCGGGGCGGTGCTGGAAGAGGGGTTGCGGGGCGCCGGAGGGTACCTGTACAACTCCCTGGGGGAGCGGTTCATGGAGCGGCACGATTCTCAGAGGATGGAGCGCTCCACCAGGGATCTGGTGTCCCGGGCCGCGTACATGGAGATTCAGGCGGGGCGGGCCACCCCCGATGGCGCGGTTCTCCTCGACGTCTCTCACCTGGGGGCCGAGTTTGTGGAGAAGACTTTTCCCGGCATGGTGGATCGTTGCCGGGAGGTGGGCTTCGACCTGGCCCGGGCCCCGGTCAAGGTCTCTCCTACCGCCCATTTCCACATGGGCGGGGCTGTTATCGACCCATGGTGCCGCACCGGCCTGGAAGGACTCTTCGTCGCCGGCGAAGACTCCGGGGGCGTTCACGGCGCCAACCGGCTGGGCGGCAACGGCGTGGCCGAATCCACCGTGTTCGGGGCCCTTGCCGGAGACGCCATGGCCGAGTTCGTGGCCGGCCGTCCCCAACCCGATCCGGTCCCGGCGCAGGTGAAAGAGGCGGTGGCCGAGGCGGTCCGGCCGTTGCGCCAGGAAGACGGCCGGTTAGACGGAGAGAACATACACGCCATCCGCCGGGAGATCGAAGACCTGATGTGGGTCCAGGGTGGCGTGGTGCGCGACGGCCCCGGCCTGGAGTCGGCCATCGCCGGCCTCGATGAACTGGAGGAACGGGCGGCCCGCGCTCCGGTGCCTCCGCTGCGGGAGTACAACCTGGCCTGGCAGGAGTGGCTCAACGTGCAGAACATCCTGACGGTGGCCCGGCTGACCTGCCAGAGCGCCTTGGCCCGCCGGGAGTCCCGCGGCTCTCACTACCGCAGCGATTTCCCCGATACCGACAACCGGGAATGGCTTTGCAACATCCTGGTTCGGCGGGACTCGGACGGCGCGCCAGAGGTGTGGCGGGAAGAGGCGAAGCTGACCCGCCTGCAGCCCGGCCCATCGGTGTCCCCGTGAAAGACCCGGATGTCTTCTGCTATATATCCTGAACTCAGGAAAGAAAGACTCGCCCTGCAGCTAGGGACGGCTGAGGAAACCGCCGAAAGCGAGGGCACCGGTAAGCATGAAGCATCCAGCGAACGGGACCAACGCGCCGAGGTGCTATGCATGGGCCATATTGCGGAGATGGGTTGATGTTCTTATACTGTAACGTTGCATGCGAGGTGAATAGATGCCGACGTTTGTAAACCCCGAAAAGTGCGATGGCTGCAAGGCCCTGGACAAACCTGCCTGTATGTACATCTGCCCCGCCGACCTGATGAAGCTGGACGCGTCGATCGGGAAGGGCTTCAACCAGGAACCCGATACCTGCTGGGAATGCTACTCTTGTGTCAAGATGTGCCCCCAGTCGGCTATCGACCTCAGAGGCTACGCCGACGTGATGCCCATGGGAGCGACGGCGACTCCCTTGAGGGGGACGGACTCCATCATTTGGGCCGTGAAGTTCCGGAATGGGACGCTGAAACGGTTCCGGTTCCCCATCAGGACCACACCCTGGGGGTCCATCGAGCCCCACGGCAAGGCGGACGCACCCGGACTGGAAGACTTGAGGACACCTGCCATGGCAGCGGAGATATGTTACCTTGGCGTGGACGGCCTTCCCGTGCCCGCGAAATAACGCGGGCCTTTTTTTGAACCCAGACAATATCAGCAGGGAGTAAGGCATGGCTGAGCCCAGGACCGAAGTGGTTGAATGCGACGTCTTGGTTATCGGCGGCGGGATGGCCGGCTGCGGAGCGGCTTACGAGGCCGCCCATTGGGCCAAAGTGAAGGGCCTGCGAGTCGTGCTGGTGGAGAAGGCTGCTATCGAAAGAAGCGGCGCCGTGGCCATGGGTCTCTCCGCTATCAACATGTACATGGGCATGAAATGGGGAGAAAACACCCCGGAGGACTTTGTCCGCTACGTGCGCAATGAGACCCTGGGACTCTCCCGGGAAGACCTGACCTTCGACATCGCCCGCCACGTCGACGCCACCGTCCACATGTTCGAGGAGTGGGGCCTCCCCTTCTTCAAAACCCCCGAGGGACGGTACGTCCGGGAAGGACGCTGGCAGGTCATGATCCACGGCGAGTCGTACAAGCCCATCGTCGCCGAGGCGGCCAAGGCCGCCATCGGGGACGGGAACCTCTACGAGCGCGTGTTTATCTCCCACCTGCTCACTGATCCCAACGACCCGAACACCATCGCCGGGGCCGTCGGGTTCAGCGTCCGGGACAACGTCGTCTACGTGTTCAAGGCCAAGGCCGTGATCTGCTCCGCGGGAGGCGCCGTCAACCTCTGGCGGCCCCACGCCGTGGGCGAGGGGCTGGGCCGGGCCTGGTACACCGTGTTCAACACCGGGTCGGTGTACGCCCTGATGCTCCAGGTTGGCGCCGAAATGAGCCAGATGGAGCACCGGATAGTGCAGACCCGCTTCAAGGACGGCTACGGCCCGGTGGGTATGTACTTCCTGATGTTCCACTCCAAGGCCAGCAACGCCTACGGCGAAGAGTACGAGCAGACCCGCAAGCACGAATTGGAGGGCTGGCAGCCCTACGCCGGCGCCGCGCCCATGCCCACTCCCCTCAGAAACCACCTGATGCTTCGGGACATCCAGGAGGGCAAGGGACCCATCTTCATGCGTACCGCCGCGGCCATGCAGAAGATGATGGAGGGAGCCGACGCCGCCGGAAAACGCGCGGTGGAAAGCGACGCTTGGGAAGACTTCCTGGACATGACCATATCCCAGGCGCTGTTGTGGGCGTCCAACAACATCGACCCCGCCATAACCGACTCCGAGCTGGTGCTGACCGAACCGTACCTCATGGGCTCCCACGCCGGGACCTCCGGCGCTTGGGTCAGCGGGCCGGAGGACGTGGCCCCCTCCGAGTACTTCTGGGGCTACAACCGGATGACCACCGTCAATGGCCTCTTCGCCGCCGGAGACGGGGTGGGCTGCTCCGCTCACAAGTTCTCCTCGGGCTCCTACACCGAGGGCCGGTTGGCGGCCAAGGGGGCGGTCAACTACGTCTACGACCACCCGGGGCCTGCCAGCATCGACGACGGCCGGGTTGATGAGATTGCCCGCGACCTGTGGCGGCCCTTGCTTCATTTCGAGGAGCACCGGCACGAGACGACCCGGGAGGAGATCAACCCCAACTACCTGCTGCCCAATCAGGCTTTGCACCGGCTCCAGAAGATCATGGACGAGTACGGCGGCGGCTGGGGCTCCGGGTACATGACCAACCGGCCGATGCTGGAGCGGGGACTGGAGCACCTGGCCATGCTCCGAGAGGATCTGCCCAACCTGGGCGCCGTCGACCTCCATGGCCTGCTGCGGTGCTGGGAGTTGATCCACCGGCTCTGGTGCGGAGAGACCCACCTGCGTCACCTTCTGTACCGGGAAGAGACCCGCTGGCCCGGCTACTACTACCGGGGGGACTTCCCCGGACTGGACGACGAGAACTGGAAGCTGTTCGCCAACTCGCGCTACAACTCGACCAGCGGGCAGTGGGAGTTCTCGAAGAAGCCCTACATTCCCGTCGTTGAGTAGATGGCGGCGGAGGCCGCGGTCGGACCAGGGCACAAGAATGAGGTCGAACCGGAGGTTGTCCCGATGCAGTCGACGGGACTGTTTCTTGGCGTGAGCGGCAACATGAGGAAGAAAGAAACCGCATTCAACGAACGTATCGCGGAGAAAGAGAAGGAAGGGTGGGAAGTAGTCGACATGCAAGTTACCCGGCCTTCATTCGGATCCCAGCCATGGATTATTTTACGCCTCGCCAGAGAACCAAATTAGGACATTACCTAGCAGTAAGCAAAGTGGCTCATTCAGGCATGGCGTTTCTTGGGAAGATTTCGTTGTGAGCATGCCTTTCGATATTGGTCTGCCCAGAGAACAGACCGGGGTAGGAGTGGCGCGGAGCACCCGCGTTTCCCGAGTTCACGGCTGTGGACGGCATGTTGGATTCGAAGGAATGACCGGTTGACGGCGACTGAAGCCAGGGAAGCAAGCGTCCTGGTGATCGGCAGCGGCATGGCCGGATTAACGGCCGCGGTCGAATCCCTGGAGGCCGGCCACGACGTGTATATCGTGGAGAAGGAGGCCTACCTCGGAGGCCGGGTCGCCGGGTTCCACAAGTACTTTCCCAAGCTGTGTCCCCCTGCCTGCGGTCTCGAAATCAACTTCAGGCGGGTCAAGACTGGGCACCGTCACCTGAAGTTCTTCACCCTGGCCGAGGTGGAAAACGTGTCGGGCCAGGCCGGGAACTTCAACGTCAGCATCAAGCTGAACCCCCGCTTCGTGCTGGCCGACCGGTGCACCGCTTGCGCCGAGTGCGTCCCGGTCTGCCCCGTGGACCGGCCCAACGCCTTCAACTACGGCATGAACAACACCAAGGCCATCTACCTTCCCCACGAGATGGCCCTGCCCATGAAGTACGTCGTGGACCCGGGGACCTGCCTGGGCGACACCTGCAACAAGTGCGTCGAGGTCTGCCCCACCGATGCCATCGATCTGCACATGGCCCCCGATACCCTCAACCTTCAGGTGGGGTCGATCATCGTGGCGACGGGGTGGCGCCCCTATGAAGCTTCGAAGATCGATACCCTGGGCTTCGGCGAATACGACAACGTCATCAACAATGTCATGATGGAGCGGCTGGCAGCTCCCAACGGGCCCACCAGGGGGAAGCTGCTCCGGCCCTCCGATGGCGCGCCGGCCAAACGGGTCGCCTTCGTCCAGTGCGCCGGCTCCCGCGACGTCAACCACCTGCCGTACTGCTCCGCCATCTGCTGCCTCTCTTCCCTGAAAGAGGCGGCCTACGTCCGGGAGCAGTACCCGGACTCCCAGGTGTACATTTTCTACATCGACATTCGCGCTTCCGGCGCCTACGAGGACTTCTTACAGCGAATGGAATCGGACGAGGGAATCCATTTCATCAAAGGCAAGGTGGCCAAGATCGAAGACGGGGCGGAGCCCGGAGACCTGGCGGTGGAGGCGGACGACATGCTGGCGGGAACCAAGGTGCGCGTGAACGTCGACCTGGTGGTCCTGGCCACCGGCATGGTTCCCAACTCGGCCGGCGAGAGGATCCCGGGCCTGGACCTGGAGAACGACGAGTTTGGGTTTGCCCTTGAGTCCCGGAAGACCGGCGTCCATATCGCCGGCGTCGTCCGGAGGCCGATGGACGTGGCCACGACCGTCCGGGATGGCACGGGGGCGGCCTTGAAGGCGGCGCAAAGCTCCGCCCCTGACCTGGCAAGAGTGACGGCGGGGCGATAGCGTTATGACCGGCAGCATTCGGACCTACATTTGTACGGGCTGTGGCATCGGTGAGTGTACCGATGTCCGGAAGCTGGCCGAAATTTCGTCAAACGAATTGGGGGTGGATTCCGAGGTCCACCCCCCTCTCTGTGTCCCCGAGGGCGTGGAGTTCCTGCGAAAAGACATCGAGGCGGCGGGCGCCGGGCGCGCCGTAATCGTCGCCTGTTCGAGCCGGGTCAACTGGGACGTATTCTCCCCCGATTCCCTCGGCGTGGATATGGTGGAAAGGGTCAACATCCGGGAGCAGGTAGCGTGGAGCAAGCCGCCCAGCACCCCGGAGACCCAACTGCTGGCGGAAGATTATCTGCGCATGGGCGTGGTGCGGGCCCAGAAGAGTGAGCCGCCTCAAGGCAAGGCCGAGCCGACGGAGCGGTCCCTGCTGGTGGTGGGCGGCGGCGTCAGCGGCCTAACCGCGGCCCTGGAAGCGGCGGATGCCGGGTCGGACGTGGTTTTGGTGGAGAAAGCAGCAGCGTTGGGCGGTTGGCTGGGCCGGTTCCACAAGATGTTTCCCACGCTTCCACCTTATCGAGACCTGGAGGCGGTGGACGTCCGGGAGAAGGCGAGCCTGGTCCAGGACCATCCCCGGATCAAGGTGCTGACCTCGGCCCAGTTGGAGAGGATCTCCGGCAAGCCCGGCGCCTTCGATGTCGCCATCCTTCAGAACGGCGATGCCGTTCCCCTGTCCATGGGTTCCATCGTACTGGCGACCGGGTGGGAGCCCTATGACGCCTCCGGCGTCGAGTACCTGGGATTTGGCAAATACCCCAACGTGGTCAACAGCTTGGCGATGGAGGAGCAGGCCGGCAACGGCGCCATCACCCGGCCGTCGGACGGCAAGAAGGCCCAGACCGTCGCCTTCATTCAGCGGGTGGGCTCCAAATCCGGGGACCCGTTTTCCTACCGCTCCAGCGTCAGCGACCTGGTGGCCCTGAAACAGGCCGAGTACGTTCGAGAGCTGAACCCGGACGCCGTCTCCTACATCATCTACGACCACATGATCACCCCCGGCCAGGCCGAGTTGTTCTACCGGAAGGTCCAGGAGGAAGACCGCATCCTCTTCACCAAGGGCGACGTGGCCATGGTGTCCGAGGACGCGGAAGGAAATCTGCTGGTCGACCTGGAGAACACCCTTCTCGGCGGCAACGTCCGCCTCCAGGTGGACCTGGTGGTCCTGGCCACGGGGATGGCCCCGGCCACGGCGGGGCAGGAAATCCTGCACTTGGAGTACAAGCAGGGGCCGGACCTGCCGGTCACCAAGCACGGCTTCGCCGGCTCCAACTACATCTGCTTCCCCTACGAGACCCGCCGGACCGGCATCTACGCCGCCGGGTGCGTCCGGGAGCCCATGGACGCCATGGCCAGCGCCGAGGACGCCACCGGCGCGGCGCTGAAGGCCATCCAGAGCATGGAGCTGATATCCCAGGGAGCCGCCGTTCACCCCCGGGTCCGCGACTTGTCCCTCCCGATCACGCGGATGCAGGGGTGCACCAAGTGCGGCAGGTGCAGCGAGGAGTGCCCCTTCGGCGCCATCGAGGTGGACCAGCAAGAGTACCCCCAGCTCAACGCCAGCCGCTGCCGAAGGTGCGGCATCTGCATGGGCGCCTGCCCGGCGAAGGTGATCTCCTTCGAGGACTACAGCGTGGAGCAGCTATCCTCCATGGTCCGGGCCGTTCAGTTTCCGGAGGACGACGCCACTCCCAGGATCATCGCCTTCGCTTGCGAGAACGACGCCTATCCCGCCCTAGACATTGCCGGACTCAACCGCCTGGAGTTCGACGCCAGCGTTAGGATCATCCCCTTGCGGTGCCTGGGCTCGCTGAGTATGGTCCTGGTCACCGACGCCCTTTCCTCGGGAATCGACGGCGTAATGATGCTGGGTTGCAAGACGGGCGACGATTACCAGTGCCACTTCATCCACGGCAGCGAACTGGCCACCAAGCGGATGGAGAACATCCAGGAGACCCTGACCCGGTTGATGCTGGAGCCCGAGCGGGTCAAGATGGTGGAGTTGGAGATTTCGGACTACGACAGGGTCCCCGGTGTCATCAACGAGTTCGCCGAAGAGATGCGGGCCATCGGCCCCAACCCTTACAAGGGGTTCTGACCCGGCTATATCTATGACACAAGCAGTAGTTGCAACCACCTTCACCACGCCCGATTCAGGGGCAACCCGGCGCTTCCTCCAGTTGGGCGCCGAGCACCTGGCCCGGTGCTACCAGTGCGGCACCTGCTCCGTGGTGTGCCCCCTGACACCCGACGACGGCGCTTTCCCCCGTAAGGAGATGGTGTGGGCTCAGTGGGGGCTCAAGGACCGGTTGCTCCGGGACCCCGACGTCTGGCTGTGCCACCAATGCAACGAGTGCTCCACCTACTGCCCCCGCGACGCCAAGCCCGGCGACCTGATGGCCGCCGTGCGGGCCTACCAGATCGAAAGCTTCGCCGCACCCAAGATATTGGGCCGGGCGACCGGCCGTCCCAGTTTCCTGCCCCTGGCCTTCATACCGCCCGTGCTGCTGACCTTCTTCATGGTCCTCTTCGCCGTGATCATCCCCGAGGGCGGCCTGGTTTACCCCGAGGGCGACGTCTTTTTCGAGAAGTTTATCGGCACCATCTACATAGATATGTTCTCCGCGATCGCCGTGGGGTTCGCGACGCTGGTGGCGTGGATCGGCGGGCGGAGGTTCTGGAAAGCTATCTCCGAGTCTGAAACCGGCTCCCCACAGGTGCTGGAAGGCTTCGTCAAGAGCCTGATGCTCACCCTGGTGGACATCGCCTCTCACCGCTATTTCAAGCTGTGCAAGGTGAACAAGGCCCGGGGCCACGCCCACATGAGCATCTTGTATGGCTTTCTTTTCCTGTTCACCGCCTCCGCATTGGCCTTTGTCTACACCGTCATCCTGAACCGGGAACTCTCTCTCCCCATTTGGGACCCGGCCAAGATCATCGGCAACCTCGGGGGCATCGGGCTTCTCCTGGGCCTTACCGTGGTCTCGATGAGGAGGCTGTTCCGGCGGGACGCGGCCGGCCGATCGATGTACTTCGATTGGTACTTCATCGGGCTCCTCTACGTGCTGACCATCTCCGGGTTCGCGTTGGAGATAGTCCGGTACGCCGAACTCGGAGACGTGGCCTACTCCCTCTATATGGGGCACCTGGTCTTCTACTTCATGCTGTTCACCTACCTGCCTTTCACCAAGTTCGCCCACGTCATCTACCGCACGCTGGCGTTGACCCACGCGCGGCAAAGCGGCCGCCTGCCGGCGTCACGCCGCCCGGCGCAGGCTGAAGTTCTTTAGGAAGGGTTCCCCGGCATACTGGCTTGTAGACAGGATTGAATCGGCGACATTGCGCGACACCCTCTCCCAATGATCGTCAATCCGGCGAAGGCCGGAATCCAGGAAGCGCCAGCGGGGTCCCGGCCTTCGCCGAAATGGCGCATCGGATATCAAGCCATTCGCGAGACACTAGACTAGCGCGGGTCCTCCCAAATCTGACGAGGAGGAACACCCTCGTGCCTCACCATCGTCGTTCCGGCGGAAGCCGGAACCCAGGGCGGCAACCTTGCGTCTACCTCCTGGCCAGCAGGCGAAACGGTACGCTGTACGTGGGCGTCACCTCCAATCTCGTCCAACGCGTCTGGCAACACAAAGGGGACCTGGCCCAAGGGTTCACTCGGCGATACGGCGTGCACGCGCTAGTGTGGTACGAAGCGCACGTTACGATGGAGAGCGCCATCGTACGAGAGAAGAGGATCAAGGATTGGAAGCGGTCTTGGAAGATCGCGCTAATTGAGGAGTCGAATCCCCGATGGCGCGATTTGTATGAGGAGCTTGGTTAGCTGGATTCCGGCCTTCGCCGGAATGACGAGGAGAGGGGTGCCGGAATGACGCGGCGGGGCACCGAGATGATGTCCACGGGTGCCCGGACAACGTAAGGGGTGCCGGAATAACATGAGGGCTTGCGTCGGCGCAACGAGGAGGAACACCCCCTGTATCACCATTGTCGTTCCGGCGAAGGCCGGAATCCAGGAAGACACGGTGCGGCTACCTTCGCTCCGGCAGGACATTGCCGAAACCTTCCCGCCCATTGTTGTATCGGCAGGTGCCGGTTGCGGCTGGAAACCCGGTGGCGTAAGATAGTTCGGGCAGCCATGCTGGCTGTCATTGAACCGCGAGCGAGTTGGTGATGGCCCAAATCAAGGAACTCAACCTTATTTCCATGTCGGGACAGGGTTCAGTCCAGGCGGGCGAGGCCCTGGCCAAGATCTACGCCCAGCAGGGCTGGTTCGTCTCGGTGAACGTCTACCCCGGCACCCGGGCCCGCAGCGCCCCGGTCATCAACTACGTCAAATTCTCCGACACCACCGTCCTGGCGAGTTGCGCCAACTACCACCCGGAGCAGGTCGTCGTTTTCCAAGAGGAGCTGTTGCTGACGGCCCGGGAGAATACCCACGAGCTGATCGCCGACGCCGTGGGGCGCATGAAGCGAGGGGTGCTGCTGGTGAACACACCCAAGGCCCCTGAGGAGTTGGACCTCCCCTTCGACCTTGAGGGAACTGTGGCCACGGTGGACGCCACCGGCATCGCCGAGCGGCTGCTGCGGCGCAACCCTCCCCCGGTTGGCCTGGCCCTCCTGGGCGCTTACGCCCGCGTCACGGAAGGCATCGACCTGGAGGCCCTTCTTCAGGTGATCCGGGAGACCTTCCCGGGCCCCGTTGGCGAGCGCAACGCCGAGGCCGCGCTGGAGGCCTACCAGAGCGTGCAGGCTTCCAACGATGTCAAGTTTCAAGTCGATCGGCAGCCCGCGCGGATGCAGCACGTCGCGGTCGACGACCTGCCCGAATACTACCAGTTTGACCGCTACGACCTCCTGCCCGGGTTTCGCGAGGGGAGCCCCTTCATCTGGCGGAACAAGGTCCCGGTTTGTGAAGACGCAAAGTGTACCTGCCCGGGGTTCTGCATCAGCGAGGTGCTGTGCCCCGACGGCACCGGCTTCATCGTCCGCGACGGCCTGCCCCAGCAGGGATACCGCATCGACGTGGATTTCTGCCGGGGCTGCGGCCTCTGCGTGGAGGTATGCGTGGGGCATGCCCTGACCATGGTGGACGAGGATCAGGTGCGCAAAGACAACCCCGACTACCGGGACATCACCGTGGAGCCTTTCCGGAAGGCGCAGGCCCCCCGGCGTCCGCTGGGCTAGCACGCCGTAGAGCAACAATTGATGAATCGGGGTTACCCCCCTCTCTTATCTCCCCCTTCGTAAGGGGGAGAGGATTAGTTCCTTCCCCCTTTATGGGGGAAGGTTAGGATGGGGGCCCCAGGTTAGCTAGAGGAGCTTTTGATGACCGCTCCGGTACGCCCCCAACGCCAGGCCCTGACGGGCAACAAGGCGGCAGCCCACGCGCTGAAGCTGGCCCGGACCCAGGTCCTGTGCTACTTTCCCATTGGTCCTTCCGACGAGGTGGGAGAAGAACTCGCGCGGATGATCCAACGGGGAGAGCATGAGGCCCAGCTCATCGAGTTGGAGCATGAGCGCAGCGTGATGAACGCCCAGATCACCGCCACCCAGTCCGGGGTGCGATGCTCTTTCGCCACCAACTCCGAGGGCCTCCTCATCGCCGCCCAGCAGCTTGTATTCGCCTCCTATGCCCGCATTCCCCTGGTGGTGATCGTTGCCCACCGGGCGCTGGAGCCACCAGGGGTGGTCCGCTCCGACGACCAGGACACCATCATGTTCCGTGACATTCACTGGATCCACTACCACTGCGAGAACGCCCAGGACGTGCTGGACACCGTCATCCAGGCCTACCGGGTCAGCGAGGACGCATCGGTGCTACTGCCGACCTTCGTCACCTATGACGGCTGGGAGGTCTCCCACAACAGCTACCCGGTGGAGGTCCCGGATCAGGAAGCCATCGACCGCCTGCTGCCTCCCTTCGAGTTGCCGCCGGAGTTGGATTTCATCAAATCGCTGGACTTCGCCGCCTACTACGGCGGAGCCCGGATGAGCGGCTACGGCTACATCGACGTAGACCGGGAGTACATGGAGCGCCGCTACCAGATGGACCGGGCCCTCAACGTCACCGCCAAGGACCTTATCAAACGGGTCCACCAGGAGTACGTGGAGTTGGTCGGCCGGGGCTACGGTGGCTTGATTGAAGCCTACAAGCTGGAAGACGCCGAGGTAGCCATCGTGGCCATGGGCTCTCTGTCCGCCACCTCCCGCTACGCCGTCGACCGGCTCCGCGAACAGGGGAAGGCGGTGGGAATGGTAAAAGTCCACACCCTCCGGCCGTTTCCCGGCGAGGACCTGGTGGAGGCCCTGAAAGGGATCAAGGCGGTGGTGGTGCTGGACCGGAACCCGGTGGCCGCCGTCTACCAGGACCTGCGCAGCGCCCTGTTCGGGCAGCCGCAACCTCCGATGGTGCTGGGCCGCATCGTGGGCCTGGGCGGCCGCGACGTTACCCACTGCAGTGTGATGTACATGGCGGAAGAAGCCATGGCGGCGGCGCGGCAGGGCCGCCCTGACGAGGCTCTGGGCTGGCACTTCCAGGTGATCGAGGACGAGGAGATGTTGGCCCGGGCGTTAAAGAAGTAACAGCGTCCCTCGCACCCTCGCCGGCGAAGGGGGGCTGAACGTCCAAACCATGCAAGAGAGGAAGCAATGCCCATAAAGATGGTCATGGAGACCCCGGAGCAGCGGGTCTACATGAACGTTACCGCCAATCAATGCCCCGGCTGCCCGGAGAACCTGGCGGCCCGCCTGGTGATGCACGTGGTCTTCGACGTTATGGCGGACCAGAAACCCATCGTCTTCGGCCAGGGGTGCGGCATCGGCCGGGACTTTCTCCAGCGCAGCGGCCTGGGCACCCATGACAGCGGAGTGGTCGGGATGCTCACCGCCATGCAGGTGCGGGGCATCGACCGTCCCATCGTGGTTATCGACGGCGACGGTCAGGTGGACCTGGGACTGGAGGACCTGGCCACCGGTTTTCAGCAGGGCTACAAGTACCTCCACGTGGTTTGCGATAACCAGGCCCACGCCGCCAGCGGGAGCCACGCCACCGGCAGCACCCATCCCATGGCCCGCACCGGCGTGCGTCCCTCCGGCAAGCTGCGCCACCCAAAACACTTCACGCTAATGCTCATGTTCAGTGGCGCCGAATACGTGGCCACCGCCTCCACCTCCCATCCGCAAGACCTCGAGCGGAAGATCCGGAACGCGGCCACGCGGCTGCCCGCCTTTATCCAGATCCTCACCCCCTGCAACCCCTCTTGGGGCTACGACGACGACAAGGGAATAGAGGTGTCCCGCCTGGCGGTGAACAGCGGGATATGGCCCCTGTTCGAATGGAAAGACGGCGTTTTCGATCGCCAGAACATCCCAAGCAAGGCAACCGTGCGGGAGTATGTTGCGTCCCAGCGCCGCTACGCCCACCTCAGCGACGCCGACATTCAGTCGATGGAAGGGTACGTGAAGGAGCTGGACGACATGCTGTCCAAGCTGCAAACCGGCTTCAGCGCCTGAGGTCTCCGCGCTCTCAGTTCTCGCGGGCCAGTCAAGGGCTCCGGGAAAAGTCACAAGATCTCCCTATGCGTCAATGCATGACTAACGAACCGAGAAACCCCTTTTCGCCCCCCTTTCGTAAAGGGGGGTTGGGGGGATTTCGCCCAACCCGTCACGGGCACATTCTCGCCCTGCCACCAATTCTCAGAGTGGGGCACTGATGGACCGGCCCTGGTTTCAGCATTACCCCGCCGGGGTGCCGAAGAGCATCTCCTACCCGAAGGTCCCCTTTTACCGTCTCCTCCAGGATTCCGCCACCCGCTTCCCAGACCGTACCGCCATCATCTTCTACGACGGCGTCGAAGGGCGGGAACTGGGCGCCACAAGCTACGCCGCCCTGGACGGCGAGTCGGACCTATTTGCCGCGGCGTTGTCGGCACTGGGCATCGGCCGGGGAGACCGGGTGGCCTATTTCCTGCAGAACTCACCGGCCCTGGTGGTGGGGTTCTACGGCATCCTCAAGGCTGGGGCCGTGGTGGTGCCCTGCAACCCGATGTACCGGGGCGAGGAGCTGGGCCATCAGCTTCGAGACTCGGGAGCCAAGGCTATCCTCTGCGAGGCCGGTCTCTATCCCCTCGTGGAGCAGGTGGCCGCGGATACCGCCCTGCGCCACGTCATCGTCACCGGCGGGCCGCTGGATGGCGAGGTACATTCCCCGGACCGGGAGGTCCATTCCATGGAAGCCCTGGTGGAATCGCAGCTGGGGCGCAAAGTCTTGCGCCCCTACCGGTGTCCGGACATTGATCCCGTGCGGGACCTGGCCTTTCTGCCTTACACCGGGGGCACTACGGGCGTGCCCAAGGGGAGCATGCTCACCCACCAAAACCTGGTGGTCAACGCCCTCCAGTTCAAGACCTGGTTCCAGTACCGGGAGGGGGAAGAGGTCTTCATCGCCGCGTTGCCCCTCTTTCACATCGGGGGGATTGCCGGGGTTATGAATGTGCCGCTGGCCACCGGGGCCACTATCGTGCTGTTCCGCCGGTTCGATCCCCTCGGCGTGCTTCGGGTGATCCAGGACTACCGGGCCACCCGCTTCCTGGGCGTCCCCACCATGTACATCGCCCTGCTCAACCAGCAGGAGGCGCGGTCCTTCGACCTGACCTCCCTCCGGGCCAGCCGCACCAGCGCCGCCTCGCTGCCGGCGGCGGTAAAAGGGGCCTTCGACCAACTGGTGGGCCATGAGGTGCTCGTAGAAGGTTATGGCCTCACCGAGACCTCGCCCCTGACCCACGCCAACCCCATCCACCGGGCCCGGGCCGGCTCCATCGGTGTCCCGTTGCCCGACACCGACGCCCGCATCGTGGACGCCGGCACGGGGACGGAGGTGCTGCCCGCGGGCGAGATCGGGGAGTTGGTGCTGCGAGGGCCTCAGGTGATGCAGGGTTACTGGCAAAACCCAGAGGAGACTCGCGCAGCCCTCCGCGATGAATGGCTATACACTGGCGATCTGGCTTACATGGGTGAGGATGGGTATTTCTGTATCGTCGACCGGAAGAAGGACGTGATCAATGCCGCGGGTTTCAAAGTCTGGCCGCGGGAGGTGGAAGAAGTGCTCTATCAGCATCCTCACATCCAGGCGGCGGCGGTGGTCGGGATGCCCGACAGCTATCGAGGGGAGACGGTCAAGGCGGTGGTGGTGCTGAAGAAGGAACACGGCTTCCCCTCGGACGAAGCGGCCAAAGAGGAGATCGTGGCCTTCTGCCGCCGGGAGCTGGCCGCCTACAAGGTGCCCCGCGTCGTGGAGATCCGGGACAGCCTTCCCATCAGCGGGGCGGGCAAGGTCCTGCGCCGGGTGTTGCGGGATGCGGCCGCGGCTGACGAGGGGACCACTAACGCCTCGGGCCATTGACCGGCGCCAGAGGCACTGTTATGCTGGACCTCACCAAGGAGGGACCTCCGTGCGGGCATCCTCCAGCTTGCGGAGGGGGTGGCGAATCGGGGCCAAACTTCTCAGATGCCCGCGGCGTGGCATGGGCCTCGCTCAGGTTGGCAAATCCCCGCCAATGCTCGTCGCCACAGGTACCACGAAAGACGAAAACGGCCGGGCATAACCAAGCGATTAGAAACAGGGAAGGAGGCGCACCATGGCAGACACCGTGTTATTGGAGGTCCGGAACCGGGTGGCCTACGTTACCCTCAACCGGCCGGAGAAACTGAACGCCGTCAACAATGAGATGATCGCGGACCTCTTTGACGCCTTCGACGAGGTCAACCGGAACCCGGACATCTGGGTGGTCCTCCTCACTGGTGCGGGCCGGGCCTTCTGTACCGGCCACGACCTGGTGATGGGCCGGCTGGAGAGGGCCGACGACGAGAAGCCCCCGCGGGGCGACACCGACGACCTGTACGTTTACCTCAGCCGCATCTGGAAACCGGTCATCGCCGCCATCAACGGCTACTGCCTGGCCCAGGGCGGGGGCTTGGCGCTGCTGAGCGACATCCGCATCGCGTCGGAGACGGCCCAGTTCGGCTGGCCTCAGGTCAGGCGGGGCATCGCCTCGATCAGCGGGCCGACCATCCTCTCCCACTACGTGCCCCTGGGCTCCGCCCTCAAGTTCCTGTTCACCGGAGAGCTCTGCGATGCCCAGGAGGCCTACCGCATCGGACTGGTCCAGGAGGTGGTGCCCACGGACAAGCTGATGGACCGCTGCGAAGAGATCGTCCGCGGGATCGCCGAGAACTCGGCACCCTTGGCGGTGCGCACCATCAAGGAGGCTGCCATCACAGGCCTGGGCATCGGCGATTTCACCGAGAGGGTTGCGAACTCGCGCCGAGCCTGGGTGGCCATGGGCGAAACGGAGGACTCAAAGGAGGGGCTGGACGCCTTCGCGGAGAAGCGCAAGCCTGTCTTCAAGGGACATTAGGCCCGGCAGGGCTGGCGGGCCATGGCCGCGGTCTTGGAGGGAATAACTGCCCTGGACCTGACCCAGGGTGTCGCCGGTCCTTATTGCACCAAGCTCCTGGCCGGGATGGGGGCCGAGGTCATCAAGGTGGAGACTCCGGCTACCGGCGACCCGTCGCGGGGCCTCGGCCCCTTCGTGAACGATGACCCCCATCCCGAGAAGAGTCTCCTCTTTCTCTACCTCAACACCGGTAAAAAAGGCCTGACCCTGGATATACAGAGTGGGGCTGGCCGGGATATCCTCCGTGAACTCGCGAGAGGGGTGGATATCCTAGTTGAGGGCTTTGAACCCCGTCTCATGCCCGGCCTGGGGCTCCACTACAGCCGGCTCTCGGGGGACAACCCCGGGCTAGTTATGACCTCACTCACTTTCTTCGGCCAGGACGGCCCCTATGGCGAGTACAAAGGTGAGGAGATAATCGCTCAGGCGATGAGCGGGAATCTCCAGATAACCGGCGAACCGGACCGTGAGCCGGTGATGATAGGAGGCCATTTCGCCCAGTACGTGGGAGGCCAGGCAGCGTGTGTCGCTACCCTGATGGCGATGTACCACGCCATGATCACCGGGCAGGGCCAGCACGTCGACTGCTCTATCGTGGAGGCCAACGCCGACCTGCTGGATAGCTGGGGCGTGAACGCTGTGCTGGGGATGAAACAACAGCGGACCGGGACGCGCCATCACGGATTGTACCCGGCTCAGGCCTACCCGTGCCGGGACGGATACGCGGTCCTGGGGACAGAACCGGCAGGCTGGCATACCCTCGTCGACTTGGTGGGTGACGAAGTCCTGCGCGACCCCAAATATGCCGACCCCGGACGCAAAAAGTTCCAGGAGGAGATCGACCCCGTCCTGGTCTCGTGGTTGCGAGACAGGAACAAATTGGACGTCCACCACGCTGCCCAAAACAGGCGGGTGGCCTCCGGGTACCTAATGACCCCGGAGGACATGCTGGAGTCGCCCCAACTGCGGGAACGGGAGTATTTTCAAGAAATCGACCACCCGGCTACTGGACCGTCCAGGTATCCGGGCCCTCCCTTTCGGTTCTCCGGGGCCGGGTGGGATCGGAGTCGGGCCCCCCTTCTCGGCGAGCACAATCAAGAGGTCTACGGCCGGCGCCTGAGCCTGTCCGATGGGGACCTGGTCCGGCTCAAGCGGCGGGGAGTGATCTGAGGCCAAGATGAACCGCGCACTGCTGCATGGAGTCCGGGTCTTGGACATGACTCAGATTCGTGCCGGGCCCAAGGCCGCCAAATGGCTGGCCGATGGCGGGGCCGAGGTCATCAAGGTAGAGTCCCGCCAGCGCTCCGATGGCAGGGGGTTTGGGCGCCGGGGAGGCGACCGCAGGCAGGCCGTACCCCTGGCGGCGGTGCCAGAGGCCGAGCAGCGGGCGCGGAACCGCCGGGGCTTCGAGCAGCTCAACCGCAACAAGCTGGGCCTGTCCATCGACCTCTCCAAACCCGAGGGCATCTCTCTGCTCCAGCGGTTGGTCGCCGTTAGCGACGTGGTGATGGACAATTTCAGCTACGGCGTGATGGACCGGCTGGGCCTGGGCTACCGGGAACTGTGCCGTGTGCGGCCCGACATCATCATGATCTCCATGCCGGGCTTCGGCGCCAGCGGCCCCTTTCGGGACCACGTGGCTTTTGGGTGGGCCCAAGAGCACATGGCCGGTATAACCGCCATGACGGGTTACGTCGGCGGACCCCCGCTGAAGACCGGGACCATCGTGGCAGACCCGCTGAACGGCGTCCACGCCGCGGTGGCGGTCCTGGGCTGCCTGATGTACCGGGCACGGACCGGCAAGGGGCAGCTCATCGACCTTTCCCACCTGGAATCGCTCATCTGCCTGGTGGGTGATGCCGTTCTGGACTACACCATCAACGGTCGGGTGTGGGAGCGCATGGGTAACCGCCACCCGGTTTACGCTCCCCAGGGGGTGTACCGCTGCCTGGGCGACGACAAGTGGATAAGCGTGACCGTGGCCAGCGACAACGAGTGGCGAGCCCTTTGTGGAGTGATTGGCCGCCTTGATCTAGCCAGAGATCCTCGCTTCGCCGGTAACTTCAGCCGCAGGAGGGACCAGGACTCCCTCGACCCCATCATCGAGGAGTGGACCCGCCGGCACGAGCAGTACCGGGCCATGGCGCTGCTCCAGGGCGCCGGGGTGCGCGCCGGGGCCGTACTGGACCAGGATGAAGCCCTGACCAACCCTCAGGCCCGGAGCCGCGGCTTTCTTCCCGTATTGGCCCACCCGGACGGCGTCCATCACCCGTACATCGACACTCCCGCCAGGTTCTCACGCACGCCGGCCGGGGTGCGGGCCCCAGGGCCGCTGCTGGGGGAACACAACGGGTACCTCCTGGGAGAGCTCCTGGGGTTGCAACCTGAAGAGCTGCGGCGCCTGGAGGCCGCCGGCGTGACCGCCACGCTTTCGACGGACCTCTCGGGCGGCTGTAGTTAGCGGTGCGAGAGCCCTTTTCGAGGGACTGCGACAATATCCTTTCTTTGCGTTCTCGGGCCTTTTGGAAGACCTCGTTCTTGCAAGAACGAGGTCCTAGCCTCTCCAGAAAGAACCATGATGGGGTTTACCTGGCCGCTTGACACTCAGGCTGCCCGCCACCATGATATGACCCACGATGACTGACGGGGTTTGGGCCGCGTCCATGAAGTTGCGGAGACGGAGCATTACCGAGGGGGTCTGCTCTTGATGCGGAAGCTGGGCCAGGCACTGCTTCCAGGTGCCGCGGCGAGTTGGATGAACGTGGGCCTCGCTCTGGCCCACACAGGAGAGGTGCATGTGGGCGGCCTGTCGAATACCGCGTCCCTAGCTATCATCGTGGCTGGCGGGGTACTGGCGGCGCTGTTTCTTGGGCTGTTCATTCTGAGTTGGAGACGATCTATTCAGTCCCCGGTCCCGCCTTCCGGGGAGGGCGAACAGGATGTGCCCTTGGAACCCGATAGCCGGGATGGGGCCTAGGGAATGTCATCCGCTGGACTGCCGAGGCCAGGTTCGGAACCGGTCGATGGCCCCCAGCCTCTAGATGGGCTGAGGAGTTATTTCGGCACGGCAAGAGGGTTCAGCCGCAACGCCCGGCTGTTCTTGGGCTACGCGCTGATGGCTCAGTTCGGGGCTGGCATCTGGCTGGTGATGTTCAACCTGTACCTCCTGCGCCTGGGTTTCTCTACCAACTTCGTGGGGCTGTTCATCATGGTGGACATGCTGTTCCATGGACTGGTAGCATTCCCCGCCGGGCTGGTGGCCGACAAGATAGGCCGCCGAAAGGCTTTCTTTATTGCCACGTGTATCAACTTGGTGGCTCGGGGCGCCTTGCTGTTCACCCAGGACCCAGCGATGCTGCTGGTGTTGGCCGGCGTCTCCGGCGTCGGCGAGGCCTTCCACGGGGTGGCCGGTCCGCCCTTCATAATGGAGAACAGTGAGCCAGAAGAGCGGCCCCTCCTTTTCAGCCTGAACTGGATGTTTCTCATGGTATCGCGCTCCGTGGGCAGCGCCCTGCCGCTGGTCTGGGCCGTGGCCCTGGGAGTGCCCGACCTGGACATCGGCGCGGCGCGGTGGGTTCTGATTGGCTCCCTACCCCTGACACTAGCGGCCCTGACGCCGCTGGCTTTCATGGTGGAAAGGCGGGTAGCGTTGGCGGGCAGCTTCCTGGACCTGCTGGCCTTGAGAAATGTGGTTAACTTCTCCAACATCGCCAAGCTGACCCTTTGCAGCCTGGTGGTTGGGATGGGGTTTGGCCTGGCCACCCGCTTTTTCAACGTTTTCTTCAACCTGGCCCTCGGCGCCAGCGACCGGCAGATCTCGTCCATATTCGCCATCGGCGCTTTGGGGGGCGCGACCGCCATCCTTTTCTCAGGGATGTTCGTCCGCAAGTGGGGAAAGACGCGGAGCATCGTTCTGGCCCAGCTAGCTTCCGCTCCATTTCTTATGCTCATGGTGTTGGTCCCGGCCGTGGTTCCCGGACTGCCCATTGTGGTGGTGTTTCTACTCCTTCGGGATGCCTGCTACAGCATTTCCATGCCGGCCCGCGATCAACTCGCCATGGAGCTTACCGTGGCCCAAGAAAGAGGAACGGCGGCGGGCATGACTCACATGTCCTTTGACCTGGGAGGGGCCTTCGGTGCCGGAATATCCGGCACTTTGATCGGAGTGAGCGCGGCCCAGGCAAGCCGGGGATTAGTGGACATCGGCCAGTTCGTTCCGGCGTTCGCCGTTGCCGCCTCACTGGTGGCGGCGGCGGCAGTCCTTTACCACGTCTTCTTCCAGGGACGGGAGGCTCGCGTCCGACACCCAGCAATTGCCACGCCGGAGGCGGGCTAGAGGAAGTACCATCTTCGAAACATCTTGGACAAGCTCCACCTGGAGCACCGGGCCTAAGTCATAGCTTGCGCAAAGCGCCAGGGACCGCGGACACCACCCGGCGCCACGTTATCGACCGCATACAGCCGACATTAACTTTCGACGAACCGCTGCCACTATAATGGCGCAAGCAGACAGGCACCGCAACGCGCTGCCGGGTTCGATGTTCGCCTGCATGTGACGCTTGCTTGCCGAGTTCATCCTTGCCTGAGAGGTACAGCGGGATATGACGGCCAACTCCCTGATCGAGGCGGTGCAAGGTGCGGTAGATGCCACAGGTATGGATGCAGTCCCTGTGCAGGATCGAACCAGATTGCTCTCGGACAACGGCTCAGGATACATCTCCCAGGCTTCCCAGGAGTACCTGCACCGGGTGGGCATCCGCCATATTCTGGCCTTGCCCTACCATCCGCAGACCAATGGAAAGCTGGAGCGCTACCACCGGACCTTGAAGTCAGACGTGAACAAGGCGCCCTACGAGGTGGTCCAGGACCTGGAGACAGTTTTCGGGGACTTCGTAGGTTTCTAAAAGCACCGAAGATACCACAAGGCTCTGGGAGACCTGACACCGGCGCAAGTGCTGGAGGGGAAGAGGGGGGTCATTCTCACACGGAGAAAGGAGGTGCAGTGAGAGACTTTCCAACGACGCAGGCAGTACAATCAACAGGTCCGAGATGACCTCAACGGAGGGGCCTCATCCCCCTCAGTCTTCGGTCCCAAAGTATCCACTTGATGCTGACACCTGACATTTGTTACCATTCTTGCCACGTGATGCAAGTCTGAAAAGGAATAAGCGAAAAGTATGCGAATCAAATATGTCCTGGTGATACCGAGCTTGTTGTTGCTGCTGTTAATGCTAGCGGTAGCTTGTGAGGACGACGGTGGTGACGCCGAACAGGAAGCCGGTGAGCAGGCAACCGGCGACAGACTGCAAGAAGTTAAGGACCGGGGTAAACTCATATGCGCAAGTCGCAACGATGTTCCAGGTTACGGTTCCCTGGACGCATCCGGGAACAATGTGGGCTTTGACATAGACCTCTGCCGCGCGGTGGCCACTGCAGTGCTGGGCGATTCTAGTGCCATAGAGATCCGGTATATCACCGCAGCCGAACGTGGGCCGACCATCCAGTCAGGCGAGGTGGACCTGCTTGTCCGCACAGTCACCTGGACAACGTCTCGCGATGCCCAGTGGGGCAACTACGTCCAGACCATGTTC
>JASLXV010000018.1:0-15871 GCA_030740155.1 Dehalococcoidia bacterium
GTTGGTCCCCGTAGCGAAGAAAGCGTTGCCTCGGGCGGCGTAGACTTCGGCAGACCTGAAGCCGAGGGCGATGCTCCGGCCGAAGTCCGCGACGGCCCGCTCCGGTTGACCGAGGCGGCTGTAGGTCAAGCCCCGGTTGTAAATAGCTATGGCGTCTTCGGGGTTCCGATCGATGATCCCGTCGAAGTACCCAACAGTGTCCGGCCTGCCCAGCCCGGCGTAGGCTTCTTGGAGATCCACAAGGGCATTGGATACCCAAGGGGAGGCGAAATCGATTGAGAGGCTTTGCTCCAGGAACCTGCGGGACTCCTCAAGTCGGCCCAGATCCAGGTGGGCCTCGCCCTGAAGGTATAAGGCCTTTGCGTATTCAAGCCTGTCAGCGGGCGATTCCGGTCGGTTCTCGGTGATGGCGATGGAGTGCTGGAGGTCGGTAGTAGCCTGCCGGTGGAGGCCGAGGTCATTGTAGGCCTGGCCGCGGCCGGTGTAAGCTTCGGCGAGCTGGGGGTTCAGGCGAATGGCGTCACCAAAATCAGCGACGGCCCGCTGTGGTTGATCTTGTGCCAAGTAGTAGTAGCCGCGGCCGTTGTAAGCCAGCGCTGATTGGGGGTCGAGGCGGATGGCCCGGTCGAAGTCCTGGATGGCCCGCTGGAACTCACCCACGTCCAGGTAGTGTTGGCCCCGGTAGATGTAGGTCAGGGCCAGTTGGGGATCTAGCTGGATGGCCTGGTCGAACTCCATAATAGCCGCCTCGGGAGCCCTCGAGCGGTAGAAGTTACCCAGATAAACGTGGTACAGGGGGTTTTGGGGCTCGAAGTTAATGGCGACCGCCAAGTCGACCCTGGCTTGGCCGTCGTTGGTCCCCGTAGCGAAGAAAGCGTTGCCTCGGGCGGCGTAGACTTCGGCAGACCTGAAGCCGAGGGCGATGCTCCGGCCGAAGTCCGCGACGGCCCGCTCCGGTTGACCGAGGCGGCGGTAGGCCAGGCCGCGGTTGTAAATAGCTATGGCGTCTTCGGGGTTCCGATCGATGATCCCGTCAAAGTACTCAACCGTGACCGGCCTGCCCAGCTCGACGTAAGTTTCCTGGAGACGCTCGATGGCCTCGGGCGCCCAAGGGGCAGTGAAACTGATCGCGAGGCTTCGCTCGAGGGCCCTGGCGGACTCCTCAAGTTGGCCCAGGTCCCGGTAGGCCGTAGCCTGCAGATATGGGGCCCTCGCCGATAGGGCGGTGTCCTTGGTAATAGCCAGGGATCCCTCGAGGTTTTCCAGCGCTTCCGTGGGCCGGCCGGCTTCTAAAAGGGCGTCGGCCAGCTCGTTTTGCAGGTGCCAGTTTGCGGGGACCAGCGCCAAACTCTCCTGGTAATACCGGACAGTTTCATCGCGGAGCCGTATGGTCCTGACATTTTCACCTGTCCTGATGGAATAATCGGTGTCCCGCAGATCATAGGCTGAGGCGGCCACCGCCAAGCGGGAGCGATAATAGAAGGGACGCCTATCAACTCCTGCCAGGTCGCTCAAATACCTCTGGAAGGCCAGGCATTCGCTGTAGCCAATGTCTACTTGTTTACTGCACTCCGGTTCTGGAGTGGAACGCTGCGTGACCTGGTACGTCAGGTATACGCTGGCTTTGTAGTTGTAATAGACCGGCACATTTGGGGCCAACTCGATCGCCCGGTCCAGGCTGGCCATGGCCGCTTCGAGGTCACCCTGCTGGAAGCTCCGTACGGCGTCTCCCGCGCTCACCGCGGCCCGAACGTTGTTGATTCCCTTCACCCACGTAACAACCGCGATCATGCCAATCAGCGCGGCCACAATGGCAAGCCACCATAGATACGCCCATTTTGGAGTGAGGGCAACGGCGGCGACCTCCCTCCGGCCGCGTTGGCGCCGCTGGGGCCTGTCCAGTGGTTGAGCCGGCTCCGGAACTGCCTCCGAGGCGCTCACTACCGTGGACAAGGCGGCGAACATCGCCAGCAGTGTCCAGAGAATTGTCAGGTCGGACACCCTGGCGATGCCCACTTGCATCTCCAGGAACCGGCCCGCCAGTATCGCAACAAGTCCAATCAGCAGGAGGAAACGGGTCTGATAGTTGCGTTGCCTGTGCCTCCACACCATGTACCCACCAGCCAGAAAGACAGCGGCGAATAGACCCAAAGAGCTGAGTAGTCCTAGAAATCCTTGCTCCACGGCCTGGTGGATGAAATAGTTGTGGGCGTGGTCTGGTTCCAAATTAAGCAGGCCCACGTCTTCAGGGGGGCTCTCCAGCAGGTACGTGTACCGGAATAGGTCCGGCCCGTACCCAATAAGTGGGCGTAGCCGACGGAGGCTGAGGTCATCGAACTCGAACCACGGGTGGCCGCGTATGAGACTCCAGGATACTGTCCAGTGGGTCCCGCGGCCCCCGATGAAGCCGCCAAGCACGTCGGTTCTGATGGAAGAGAATCGTTGGGCAAGTTCGCCGGCTCTTTCCTCCGTGACGGGCTGGGACGACCCGGGTCCGCTGCCTCCAAACCATATAGGGACCAGGATGAGGGCAGCTACTGCCACCCCTACGGTTCCCAGCGCGAGGGCGGCCAGCCCAAGGACCCGCATGCTAGTCCATACGGCCCCGGCGACTAGGACTCCTCCCAGAGCCATCAGAGGACTAAACAACGGCCCGCTGTTCAAGAAGTTGATGTTTCCCTGCCACTGGAGAAAAGCCAGGGACCAGGCCCCGGCCAGTCCCAATACCAGGGAGGCCCGCCAGAAATGCCGCCAGCCAGCTACCAATAGGCTCAGGCCCAGGAAACAAGCCAGGCCCACGATGGTGCCCACCCAAGGGCCCCGGCTAAAGGTGAACATGATCCCCAGCAGCTGCACCGTCAGGACCCCCGCCCAGAGACCCATTGGTGCCAGTGACCGCGCCCATTGCCACTGGCTTTCGACACGACGTCCGAACATTGCTACCGGTTCCGGCATGGCAACGGCCGCTACCGCCAATGTGGCCGGTATTGTCATGGATAGGACGGCGGCCGTGAAGATGGGATTACCCGTGGTGCCGGTTACTCGGCGAGAACCGGAACCCGAGATTTCGGACAAGTCAAAAAAATCGAACCCGTAGTGCTGGAGCATCCCGTATCCGGCCAAGAACACGCCCATGGCTACGATTGTCCCAAGCAGGCGCCACAATTGGGCCCGGGTCTTCAGGTGGGTCGCGATCACCGAGAAGAGCAGCACGTAGGCGATAACATTGTACGCGGAGTAGCCGTCCTGGCCCGGTATTTCACCCCAGATGCTGGTGTTGACCGATGACGACAGGACGGTGCTGAGAAGAGTCGTCCCTAGGTAGACCCCAACGGCCAGGAGGAGCCATCGGGTCGGACTTTCTCTAAGCCATTTGGACAGAGCCGCCGGCCACAGGGACGGTCGAACGCCGGACCATCCGCCGCTGATCAAGGAGCTGAAGGGAACCCGGCCCTGAGCGACCCACTCGACCAGCCAGAGCACGGCCATCAGCCCGGTCAGCGTCCGCAACAGCGCGATCTTGGGTACTTCGGCGTAGGCGATCAACGCCTCGGACCTCGCGTAGTCGCGGTCCAGGAATGCCAGCGGCACCAGGAAAACCGTCAGAAGCCAAAGAGCTTCCAGGCCCCGGTTGACCCACAAGGATAGGTTTACGTTGGCGCCCGAAGGAGCCAATTGATTTCTAGCCGTCGTCAAATTTGCCGTCCGGAACGTATTTGTAGGAGCATGGGGTGGAGGAGGCCCGCGCCATGGCCGGACACTGCCACCCTGAGTTCTTCGGGAAGTAGGGCTGCGCCGGCAAGGGCGGCGCATTCCCAAGAGTCAACCAATCGAATATCGCGGCTCACGTCTCGGGCGCTCAAGAAGACCGGAACCGCTCCGGCCTTGTTATACCAATTTGAAGCGCCGGGCATCCGGCTCGGTTGTTTGCCGGAACGGATCGAAGGCAACACCGGTGGCCCAAGGGAAGCGGTACCACCATCTCGCATTGGCCAAGGTCCCCTGTCACCACACTTCGGCAGGGACAAAGCTGTAAAGGATATAGTCCGGCCCTGGCAGGGCGCGCCGTCCGCCGGCCTGGCGACAGCTCCGCCACACCGCTTCGAAGGTGGCCCGTGGTTTCTTGACGTGGATGTCTTGCCACCAGCGGAATACGGTTTGCAACGCCCGCGGGCGCCCGTCGCCGCCCGTGGGCGAGGACCATCGGGAAGCACCCGGCTCCGGGGATTCAGGGTTGCCAACCCAGGCAGGGTCGAATACTTGCGTCGATCGAAAGGCGTCCACTGCACATTGAAGCTCAAAGTACGACCTTTACCCTGGACCCGCCGGTTCCACCCGGATCAACACCTGCGTGAACGTCCGGAGGACGATGGGACCATCGGCGTTGGCAAACCATCGCCATCCGCCGGGACCCTTGGTTCCTCCCTTCTCCGGGACCGGAGGCTGGACCGGGAGGCGGGAGAAGGCCAGCCCTTCGTGGTCGAGAGCCTCGCCCGGCTGGAGTTCGGCCAGCCGTCTGAGGGACCAGAGGTGCGGATCACGGTTGTAGGCCGGCGTATCCAACAGGAATTGAACCCACCGTTCTTTCAAGTACCCGATGTGATCGACGCTAACCCTGGTGGCGTGGTCAAGGAGGGCCGGGTCGACCCTTCCATCGAGGGAACGGACCTCAAAACGATCATCCAGCCAGTAGCGGAGCTGGACCTCTTGCATCGCAACTGAGATGGGCAGGGTCTGGGGTTGGCCCAGCAGGTTGAAAAGGGCATCGCTGGTGGCTTGGCGCTCCGAAGGGGCTTTGATGCACCTCCACAATGACGCGTCGGAGTCCAGCTCCAGCCTCAGGCCGGTTTCCGCCAGGAAGACTCCGCCCAGCACGACGGCCGAAGCAACCATCGAGATCCGCAGCCCGTATCTGTAGGTTGAGCCCCGGGACTGACTCCAGGTATTCCACAGCCATTGAGCGCCCATCACGGCCACCAGCACCAGCGCAGGCATCAGGAAAATGGCGAGGCGGGCGACGTGAATCGAGCCAAGCAAAGAGCTGTAGAGGATGAAGCCGGCCCAGAACAGGACGATGAGAAAGCCTGCCCCGCTCTTCGACCCGTGAAGCTCCAGGCGTCCCGTGACGTACAGCCAGTTGGCGAGCAGCCACAGGGTCGTCAAAGGGAAGTACTCGGCAAGCCTTATGGCGAACCTGGAGCTGACGAAGAGAGGGCCAATCTGGTAGGAATCCGGGGAAACATTGCTCATCAACATGCGGGATAGCCCAGAGCTTGGGAGAAGGTGGTCGGTCTGAGAAAGATGGAAATAGGCCAGGGCGCCGGTCATCATCAGGAAGGGCGCCAAAAAGACCGCGGAGCGAAGCATGGTCCCGGCCAGGGCTCGCCCCGAACCGAATGACGTCAGGCCACGATAGATGAGCGCGATGGCAGCAACGATGAACCCTTCCGGGCGGAGCCAGCAGGCCAGTCCCAGGAGAAACCCCAGGGCCAGCTCGTGGCGCACGGTCTTGTTTACGTTCGCCGGCACCGTGAACCACCCGGACCGCGAGGCGGCATAAAACCAAAGGAAGATGAAGAAGGCAAATATCCCGTTCTCCATCCCAATGGTGGAGTTGTACACCGAACCGGGCAGCAACCCGGCAGCCAGAGCGGCGATCATCGCCCAAACGCCGGAGCGCAGGTAGCGTCGGGCGGTCAAAAAGACGAGAACGACGAGCCCATACCATAGAAGCAGGTTCGCTCCCTTGACGATGGCCGGCACTGCCGCGGCGGGAAATGCCCGGTACAGGCCGGCGATGAACAGCATGTACCCGGGGCTGGTTACACCGGGAGACTTCTCTCCGGGGTTGAATTCGAAGAATCTCCCCTCGGCCGCGTTCTCGCCGTAGATGAGGTGGACCTGAGAGTCGCCCGCGTAATTGCCGATGTAGGCGAACGGAGACAGAAGGACCGCAACGCAAGAAACTACAAAGAGCAGGCGGCGGACACCAAGCTTGGAGAGCATGGATCTGACCGGGAGCAAGTAGCTCGCGCTAGTCGAGTACCCAAATCGGGACGCGCGGGTATGCTCGGAGGTCCCCTCTGAGGGATTCACCGGCCGCCTTCCCTGAGCTGAGCCGCCCACCCGATCCGCGAAAGCCTTCCGCGGGCTGTAGCCCGGATTCCTGTGGCTGGATTCATCCTCTTTGCCGCATATACTGCCATGTCAAACAGCAAACTGGCCGCTCCTTGGTCGAGCGGCCATACTGGAGAGCGGTGAATGGTAGCCCCGCACCTTGGGGCCGTAAACCCGAGGGCCTTGGTGGATGCCCATTAGCCCCCGGTGCCCGGTTTGACCTGACCTCCGTTCGCGGTCTCGCGATCTTGGGTGCCCGCGTCCACCGGGGCCGGGATTTCGCCGATCTCCGTGGACTTTCCGCCACGCCGGTCCCAGCGTCTCGCCAAAGTGTTCATCACCGAACGGCTCAGGAGTTGTACATCCAGCCAGGGCCCCATGCGCCGGAGGTATTCCAAATCGTAGCGAAACTTTTCTTGAGCATCATCGGTGAGGTCGTACACCTGGGCCAGCCCGGTGAGGCCGGGAAGAACCTGCAAGCGGTCCGCGAAACCGGGAACCTGTTGCTCCAGCGTCCTTTGCTCCTCCGTGTCCAGCGCCCTGGGGCCGACGAAGCTCATCTCTCTCTTCAAGATGCTGACCAACCCCGGAAGCTCGTCCAACGCCGTGCGGCGCAGTAGCCGGCCGACGCGAGTCACCCGTGGGTCGTTCGGCATGGTCCAGGCCGGCCCGCTTCGGTCGGCCCCCGGCACCATAGTGCGGAATTTCAGGATAGAGAATACCTTCCCGTTCTTTCCGGTTCGATTCTGCTTGTAAAAAACGGGGCCGCGGTCTCCAATCCAGATAACAAGGGGAATCAACGTCCAGAGCAGCAGCCAGAGAGGTAAGAGAAAGAGGTGAGCCACGGCCAGCAGGCTATAGTCAAACCATATCTTGTAGGAGCCACTCCTGGGTTTAGGAACCTGATTCGCCATCTTGTCCAGCCCTCATGAGTTCGCAATGAACCCCAGGGATTGATTTTATCTGCCCCTGGTCAGCCGGTCCGCCGGCTACCGGGCAACTCCGGCGGCGCTGCTCTGTTTGACCAGCTCGTTTTCGATCCACCGATAGGTGATTGCCAGGCCGTCCTCGAGGGTAATGGAAGGCTCCCAGTCCAAGACCTGGCGGAGCCGTGTGTTGTCGCTGTTGCGGCCCCGCACCCCCTGGGGTCCCGTGAGGTTATGCTCTTTCTTTAGCGTCTTGCCTGCTATGCCGGAGACGAGGTCCACCAGCGCATTTATCGTAATGAGACGGTCGGTTCCCACGTTGAGCGGCTGGCTGTGGTCCGAATGGATGAGCCGGTATATTCCCTCTACACAGTCGTCCACGTACATGAAGGAGCGGGTCTGCTCCCCATCGCCCCAAACTTCGATGGGGCCACCATCTTCCGCCAGCGCCACCTTGCGGCAAATAGCGGCGGGGGCCTTTTCCCGGCCGCCCTGGTAAGTTCCCAGGGGGCCATAGACGTTATGGAAGCGGGCGACCCGGGTCTTCAGGCCGTACTCGTCTCCGTAGTACTGGCAGAGTTTTTCGGTGAACAGTTTTTCCCAGCCGTAGCCCTCGTCGGGATCGTAGGGGCTCGCGTCTTCCTCCTTGAGGGGCGTTACCTCGGGCACGTTCTGCCGGTACTGCGGGTAGACACAGGCGGAACTGGAGAAAAAGAACCTGGATGCGCCGTTGACCCGGCTCGCCTCCAGCATGTGGGTGCTCACCAGGATGTTGCTGTGGGCCGAGTACCCATGATGGAAGGAGATGTAGCCGATCCCCCCCATGTCGGCGGCCAGGTTATAGACGTGGTCTACGCCGCGGGTAGCCAGCAGCGCGTTGTCCCACCGGCGCAGGTCCAGTATCTCAAACTCATGGGCGGCGGTGGCTTCGTACTCCGGCTCTTTGAGGTCTACGCCCCGGACCCAGTACCCTCGGTCCACCAGGTACTTGACCATATGGTGCCCGATGAAGCCGCCGGCCCCGGTCACGAGAGCACGTTTCGCCATTAGATCACTCCTCGATAAATCATGAGGTCACCCGGGCATTGTTCACGGCCGGGTGACGGTGCGGACCGCCCCGGATTCGGGACCGGTGCGGTCTCACCGCTGGGCCGGTCAGTCGAACTTTTTCAGGCCGCTCAACTCCAGCGCTGCCAGGCTTATGAATTGGGGTGCATCGACGAAGACCCGCCTCCACACCCGCTTGGGTTCGCGGAGGAGCCGCCACAGCCACTCAAAGCCCCAATTGCGCAACCAGGTAGGGGCTCGCTCGACCTTGCCGCTATGGAACTTGAAAGCAGCCCCTACTCCAACTACCACCGTGGCGTTTAACCGGTGGCGGTGTTCGGAAATCCATCTCTCCTGTTTGGGGGCCCCGAGGCCAACCCATAGTACGTCCGGGTGGGCTTCGTTGATGGCGGCGACGATCGCCTCATTCTCTTGGGAGGTCAGGGGCCGGAAGGGGGGTGAATGGAGCCCCACTATCTTGAGGCCGGGAAACGCCTCCGTCAGCTTTTCGGCCAAGGGTTGAAGCGTGTCTTCAGTATCACCAAAGATGAAATACCTGTAGCCCTTGTGGCCCGCCACCTCGCTGAAGTCCCACATCAATTGCGGTCCAGTGTTGCTCTTTCGCAGGGAATGGCCACGCAGGCGGGCTATCATGAGTACCAATACCCCGTCGGGTGCGAAGAGGTCCGCGGCGTTGAGGATTGCCTTGAACTCCGGGTCCCTATGCCCCTCCATGATACCATGCATGCCGGTATTGACTACATGATGGCATCGCTGGTGGTCCGTCTCGATCCAGTGAGCCATGAGTTCCACCACCTGGGGGTTCTCGACGGCGTGCACCCGGGTGCCCAGAATCCTCATGAATGGGATTTGTTCGATGCTTCCTCCATTCGAATTTATCCCGCATTCGAATTTATCCCGGCTAAAGTTGCCCCGCGTCACATAGCATTCCACATCTTCCGGAGACCCTCCTCAAGGTTCGTCTTGGGACTCCAATCAATGGTAGCCTGTACTCGGCTGATATCGGCGATGAGGGCGGTTGGGGAGTTTTCGATGTTCTGTTCCAGGTCGACTATCTCGACTCCGCGCTCACCCGATGCTCCCACGGCTGCGGTGGCCACATCGGCGATTGACACAATGTGGCCCGAGCCGATGTTGAATACCGAATTCATGGCCGACGGAGACACCGCAAGTTTGAGCACGGCTTCAATGCAGTCGTCGACGAAGAGTAGGTCTCTCATGATGGCCCCGTTGCGCACCACTATCCGGTGGTCCTCACTGATTTGGCGCAGTACTTGGGGCACGATGTACATGGGGAGCTGGCCGGGGCCGAAGACGTTGAAGAACCGGACAATCGTGTAGTCTACGCCGATTCTCTTACACGAGAACTTTATGATCTGCTCCCCGAGGCTCTTGGTTTGAGGATACACCGACGTTAGGTCCGTCTCGGCATCCTCTCCAATCGGCGATCGCGATGCCTCATAAACGAGTGCCGTTGAAGGGAACAACACTCGCTTCTTTATCTGGACATGCTGCAGCAGGTTGGCGGTGCCCAGGACGTTCGTCTCATACGTGTCTAGGGGGTACTTCTCCGCATAACCGGCGTTGGTGACCGCCGCCAGGTGAATCAGATAGTCTGCCTCGTAATTCCGGTTGAGGTGCCGCAGGTCGGCCCACTCGAACTCCACATTGGGAATATTCGCCGGTGGCTGGGCCCGGTCGATCACCAGTGTCTTGGCGTTCAACCGGCTCAAGGTTTGCACCATGTTGAAACCGATGAACCCGGATGCGCCGGTCACTATCACGCGTGCGTCACGGAAATCCTGTTCAAGGCCGCTCAAGCTGCTCATTCGATCACCTTTGGTTCGGGCACCGGCAGGATAAACTTGCCCTTGTAACCCATTTCACGATACTTCGGCATAATATATTCAGCCATGTTCCACGAGAGAAGCAAGGCGTAATCCGGTGGCTCTTTGAAGAAGATTTCTTCGTCGACCACCGGGATGCCAACACCCGGAGCCAGTGTCCCCACTTTCAGGGGATTGACTTCCGCCAGGTACTCCACCAGGTCCGGCGTGATACCGTAATAGTTCAGCAACGTGGAGGACTTCATGGGCGCCCCGATTCCGACGACCCTTTTCCCGGTCGACTTCAGCTCGTACAACAGGTTCAGCAGACGGGTCTTGTTCCCCAGCATTACCAGCTTCATGGCCCGCAAGGACTGGACAACGTCCATCTGCCGCTCTTCCCGCATCAGCGACTTCAGGTTGCTTGATTGACTCTCTGGGTTTCGGCTGGCGTACCCCAGAATCGATCCTCCGTAGAAATCGGTTTCCTCGGCGTCGGTGATGTATAGGCCGTGCCGTTCGAAGAGCTTCATCAGGCTGTTCAGGGTATAGTACCTCAAATGCTCGTGGTAGATCGTGTCGAACGCGAACTGGCGGATCAGCTCGATTAGCCAGTGAGACGAGCTTGCGAACACGGTATTCGGTCCCATAAGCGCCGCTACTTCGGGCAGAAAGTCGTGAATGTTGTCCGTGTGCGCCAGTACGTTCATGGCTATGATCAGCCGTATCTCCGCCTCCGGCGGAAGGTGCTGCCTGACATCGGAGGACGTACCTTTACCGAAAAAATAGGGCAGTGTGGGGATGCCGGCTTCTATCGCGACTTCCGATGCGCGCTCGGCGCCCTCCACTCCCAGCACGTTGAGGCCGTGGGACTGCAGGGACTTCAGGAATGTCCCATCGTTTGAACCGATTTCGACCACTATGTCGCCCGGGCCCAGGTCGAATCGAGCAACGAACGCGGCGGCCATCTTGTCGTAGAAATCCACGAGGGACCTACTCGATCCCGTCAGATAGGTGTATTGCTCCCCAAAGGTCTCCCTGGTTGGGAGGACGTAGCCCAACTGGACCAGCGAACATTGAGGGCAATAGTACAAGCACAACGGGTGGAAGACCTGAGGCCGGTTGGCTTCACTGACCGGCGAAAACCCGTTGCACAAGGGTTGATAGCCGAGGTCCAGGACGCTTTCCAGATTGTCGAGGCCGCAAACCTGGCATTTCAGAGCCTGATGTGTGTTCGATTGGCTATCGGGCGTGCAACCCAAGGTGAAACCTCCAGAGACTCGAGACGGGTGATATCCGTATGGCGAGGCGCAAATACCGCGCCAAACTTCTTGGTGAAGACCGATGGGGCCGGAGGGTCACCGGGGAAGACTGCGTCCTTATGGCGCCCGTACAGCCCGCGAGCCCGACGCCGTGGAAGATCCAGCGTCACGGGTTCCGGAACTTGGGGACTTGGGTGGAAACAGCGTCCCTCAAGACTTCCCGCTCCCCCCTTCTTCCCCGGCATAATTATGAATCACCAACGTTAGGTAGAGCAAGAAGGGAGCCAGCAGGAGCCAGTCAACCCCAAAGAAGGACCCGGGGGATTCGGTGAAGGTGCGGACCGAGAAAAATGCGATTATCCCCGCCGTTTGGATGGTCAAGTGCCTATCAGTCGTGGAAAAACGGGAGAGATTTCGAACGGCCTTGACCAGCAAGTACCAGCTGAGCAACAGGGCGGCTACGAGTGGAATCGTCCCAAGAAAGCCCGTTTGGACCAGGGCTTGCATGAATGAGTTATGCATGTGGGTCCCAAATTTTAGCCGGTCAGCGTGAAACCCGTAACCCACAACGGGAGATTCCTTGAAGAGTGTCCAACCGTCTGCCCAAACCGCCGTCCGCCCGGTAAACTCGAAGAAGCTCTCCGGGATGAATCCCAACACTCGGGGGTCCGGATTAGTTTGCGGCGGCGGTGGCGGCGTTGCTTCTTCACTCGCCCGCGTCTCTCGAGGGTCCGGCGGCGGCACAGCCGGACCGGACGCGGCCACCGCCGGTGGTTGAGTTGGCGGGGGCGCACTTGGTTCGGTTTCCTGCGCCGGCAGGGGCGGAACCGACTCCGATGCCTGCGCCGGCAGGGGCGGAACCGACTCCGATGCCTCCGCCGGCAGGGGCGGAACCGACTCCGATGCCTCCGCCGGCAGGGGCGGAACCGACTCCGATGCCTGCGCCGGCAGGGGCGGAACCGACTCCGATGCCTCCGCCGGCAGGGGCGGAACCGACTCCGATGCCTGCGCCGGCACTTCGAACTGTGTTGCGGGCTCCACTACCGGCCGTGATGTTACGCTCTGGTTGACCCACTTGCGGAACATGCAGGTTTTCAGGAAGTCCTGTCCCGTGTCGGTGAACGCTACCAGGGGGCCGAACAGAACCAGGGCGATGGCCCCCGCCACTACCGCCTTTCGTCCGGCGTAGAGCAGGAGCATCAGAGACGCCGCCAATCCGAAGCCAGCCATTGAAGTCCTGGCGCCGCTGGTCGTCAGCAACACGATGGAAACCAACAGGACAGGGATCCACAAGAACCGCCCGGTTCTTGTGAACATTCCGCTCACGGCGATCAACGCTGCCAAAGCGGCCAATCGTCCAACCCCGGTGGGTCGGAGTAGCTCCCGGGTCAGTGGCAGCCAGGGCTTGTCGAGGTTGCAATTCGGCCAGGCCGAAGGGTCCAGGATCACGGAGCCCAGTTCCAGGTAGAGGAGGGCTGCCACGAAAAGCAACCCTATCGACAGGAGAAGGAAAACTCGGATAAGTTTGACAATCCGGCGCGAATAGGTCAGGCCGCCGCTTCCCAAGGCGCCGGCCCAAAGAACGAGAGGGACTGAAAGATACGAGGCCGCCCAGTATATCGCCATCGGCTTGTTTGTCGACATAGCCATGGAGGCGAAGAGCCCGGCCAGACCGTACAAGGCGGTGAGACCAAGAGGACCGAGGAAAAGGAACCGTTGCTGGCGTAGCTGGCGCGACTTCAAGAAAACGTACAACACGGCCGCGGAAATGGTCACCAGGGGAATGATGGGGGCATTCCCACGGACAACGCCCGCGGCGCCCAGGATGTACAAGCCGACGAGCCCTAGAGGACCGAGGATAAGGAACCGTTTTGGGCGCAGCTGCCCCGACTTATAGAGGATGAACAGCCCAGCCAGGGAAGCGGCCACCAGGGGGATAGCGGCGCGAATCCCATGGAAAAATCCCCCGGCACTTTGTGGATCAAAGACCTGTCTGGCATTCCCTCCGGCCAGACTAAGCCAAAGAATCCCCCAGAGCCCGACCGGCAGAAAAGCGACCGCGTAGGAACGCAGGCCCCGTGCAAATTCAAGCATCGGGCTCAACTATGCCTATCTGGTCGCGCCATCACCCAGAGCGCGTCCATAGATCTCCATTAACCGCTCGCCCAGCCGATCCCAGTGGTACAGCCGCTCGGCCCTCTGGCGGGCCGCCACGCCCGATTTGGTACGCAAATCTTCGTCCAAGTAGAGGCGCTCCAGGGCATCCGCGAGTTCATCGACGGCAAGCTGGGGAGTCCGGGGTGTGATCTTCTGGCCGCACTCCTCGGAAATGTGCGTTCCGGGCCCGCCGGTGTCCAGGCAAACGACGGGTTTCCCCACCGACATGGCTTCGATGGCCACCGTGCCTCCGCCGTCCCGCAGGCTGGGAAACAGAAAGACATCAGAAGCCGCCATCTTTAGCAGCAGTTGGTCTCGCGGCATGGCCGGCAGGAAATGGATCTTGGTTCCCAATTGGGCCTGGTGGGCCAGGGCACGGAGCCTGGGCTCCTCGGGCCCGCTGCCGACGATACTGAACTCGGCTTCCGGATACCTGTCCAGGAACCCTTTGAACGCTTTGATGGCCAGACCGAACCCCTTGACCCGCAACAGGGAGCCTGCCGAAAGAATTTGAAACCGGCCGTCGTTGGATTTTGCCGGGGTCTCCAGCGCCAGATCGCCGGAGGAGACGCCGCTGACTGGAAAAAGGTAGCTCTTGTCGCTCCACTTCTTGGGCAGGCTGGCGACGGACTCCCGGTTGCAAACGAGTAGGGCGCGGGCCCGAGCCTGTCCCTTTATGAACAATGGGTCATGGCGAAAAAGCCATTGACTCACTCCCCGGACTTTTTCCCACAGCCGCCCGCCGAGAGGATACTCCCGCTCGAAACCTTTGGGTGTCCGGTGGGCCCCTCCGCCAGGTCCCCGGATATAAGGAACCGGCAGCAGCGCCCCGATAAAGCTCACCATCCAGTCGTTGGCGTAGGTGATGTGGTGGAAGAGGTCAAATCCGACATCCCTCTGAAGCCTTCGGGCGGTAAAGTACGCTTTGATTTGCCAGAGATAGTAGTAGAACTGGTGGCCTCCTTGATACTTCAAAAGGGGCCGTAACCACGAAGGCAGGCCAACGTAGCAGAAATGAATGTTGCGGACCGGCTCCTCGGCCAGGGCTTGCTCAATACTCCGGCAGTCCTCGGCGTGGGTGAAGGTCCAGACTTCGTGGAACCGGGCGATCTGATTGATCAGGTTCCAGCCAAGCACGTCTTCTCCGCCGGTGAATCCTGGTTGGCCCGGGGGGCAGCAGGTGAACGCGCAGGTTAAGACCCGAAGCCTTCTCATCGCTTCGTGCAATAGAGGTTTACCGAGGTTTCGCTGGCCTGCAACCGCTCCACCAGCGCGGGCACGTCAATGGCCTCTCGGGGCAGCAGGCCCCCCTTTTCGTCAATACACGAGGCCTCATAATTCAGGGAAGACAGCCGGTTGAAAAGCTCCACCGGGTCCACTCCCGCATTCCGCAGGAGGCTGGGGTTGAATTCCACTATGAGCCGTAACCGGTCCGACCTCTGCAAGAGTTGCTCCATCCCGGCCAAAACGTCCATCTCTGCCCCTTCCACATCCACCTTGACGAGGTCCACGGGAGGCCAGCCTTCGGATTCGAGAAAAGCGTCGAGGGATGTTGTTTCAACCACCTCGCTCCCGGTCTGAGTCGATTCGTGGCGATAGGTGCTGTGCCGGCCATTATCCAGCGAGGTCAAATATAGGGTTGAGGAGCCCACCCGGTTGGAGACGGCTTTTCTCAGTGGCACGATGTTGTCGTATCCGTTTAGTTCGGCGTTCTTGACCAGCAGGCTGTGGTTAGCCGGCTCCGGTTCGAAGGCGTATACTTTGCCCGCCGGTCCGGCCTTCCTAGCCGCGAGCAAGGAATAGTACCCGACGTGGGCGCCCACGTCGATAACCACTGTCCCCGGTTCAATTATGCTCTGGAACAAGCTGGTGGTCTCTTGCTCGTATCTTCCCATCGCCATGTCCAGGGGTGGATATCGGCCCTGGGACGCAAGAAACATTCTGTGCCCCTGGACCTCAACTTCGTCGCCGGCGCTCTGCAAGGTTCTGAAGACGAGCCGCCCCGCCAATGGCCCAATCAGCTTGCGCACCGGTTTGATTAGCCCGGTGGCCCGGACCACAGAGCGGGCCATAGAATAGGCCCGGTAAGCTAGTTTGTTTGCTGGCATCTTGCTCTAAAGCTCCGGGCGTTCAAGTATGGCTTGGACGAGGACAGCAGACGCGGTGCCCGATTTGCTGGAGCGCCACGAAGGGTTTCGCCGGGCTTTTCCTCACTTCTTGGAGTAGACATAATCAAGTTAGGCGTCCAGGGATCCTGGCAAATCTCTTTCCGCCCATCCGGTGATCATTTTCAATGATATGATTCCCATCAACGTCCTCTTGTCCTCAGGCAAATCCATCAGCTGATCGATGCGTTCGGCCAGCATCTCCACGTCTCCCGCGGGAAACCGGTAGCCGTTGTGGCCGTCACGCACCTGGTCTCTCCCGGCCCCAACTTGGTCCGAAACGATTACCGGGAGGCGGAAGCACAAGGCCTCGTTGACGACGATGCCCCAGGTCTCCCGATGGGACGGAA
>JASLXV010000019.1:0-5663 GCA_030740155.1 Dehalococcoidia bacterium
CAGGGCTACCCTGGCCTTGAACGATGGGTTGTGCTTCCTTCGTCCTTGTGTCACGTCCTGCTCCTCCTATACTGGTGATCCAATTCTAGGAGCAGGACTCTCGCTTAGCTACCTGTCCGAATTTCCGGGTCCACCTCAATATTCTCGGGTTTTCTTACCCCCGATGTGTCCCATTATCGCTAACGGTCTACAGCGTCATTGACACAGTTTTGGGCGAGGTATTTGGTGAAAGGGGTCAGCCTCTCGCGCAGTGTCGTTACGGTCTTGGGAGACTTGTGGGCACTATTGATAATGAAGCTGTCTCTGACTGCTTCAAGCAGATGGGCGAGTGCAGGAGAGGAAAAACTGTTAACGCGAGAATGTCCAAGCACTGGAAGAGGACCGAGTAGCCGCCCGGGGGTTCTTCTTTGGGGTGTACTACCCCCGGACGCTGGACTGCTTCCAGTTGCGAAAGACTATGATCGGGCGACAGAAGAGAAGCCCGATAGAGCCAAGTTTCTGGGCCTTAGACGAGGCTCAGCTCCAAGTTAGCTTCACTGCGGCCATCGCAAGCACCACCGGGGCTCCGAATAGCAACCCCAGGTAGATAATCGCCAGCGCGGTCTTGTCGAGCGTCATGTATGGGCGCCTCCAGTCTGTTGGCGCGTCAGGTACCTTCGGACGTCTTCCCAGACACAGACCCCGCCGATGACCAATAAGGTACCGATAATGCTTCCGAATACGACGGCCTTCCACCTCGGCTCATCGATGGTGTGCGCGAAGCCAACTTACGTCGCAAAACCTCCCATGGGGAGCGTGTCAGCACATGACCCTACTGGGGGAGTACATCCTGGATTTCCCGAGAGAATCAGCGTACTGGCGATAGTCGTCAGAAATATTATGTACAGCCAGATCATACCGCAATGTTTCGTTGATATCTGTGCAGTCTGGCAACATATGGCGTTTGACATTTACTCTATTCGTGACGATACTTGTAACGTTACTTTTGATTACAGAAGGTGCGGGCAGTGAAGAAGGTGAAGGGTGGGACACCTACTAGATTGGAACTGGTGTTAGGCAATGCAGCGTTACCGGCATATCCGTGCGGCGCTTGTGCTGTGCTTGTTGGGGATTAGCCTCGCCGCCCTTGTGGTTGCGGGCGATCGAGCCAGGGCGGCTTCTCATGCTGCCGGACCGGTGGCCCAACAGGTAACAGTCAGTCCTGCGGTGGTTTCCTATGGGGAAAGTGTGGAGATCACCGTAGAAGGGCTTCCCCCGCGCTATCCTTTACCGGCTGGCGCGGTAACTTTGGCCGGTCTCAGGCTTCCGGTACCGGGATACTTTGGGACTACGGGGGAGCGCCCCGAAAGCGACAAGCTTGGTAACCTGACCTTCACGACCTACCCACCTACAGATACCCCTCTGGGTTCACAATCGCTGGCCATCGCGATAGCGCCATTATACTTCGCAAGCACCGTATTGGAGTTTCCTGGAGCCCCTTTGTCTCTCTCCCCAACATCCGCCGTTCCCAATCAGACGGTCCTACTCAATGGCACCGGGTTTACCCCAGCTTCGGCCGGGGGTGGCTTGGGCCCCCAAAAAGTACATCAGATAACCGGGCGTGGCGAGAGCGTGATAACTCTCAACGGAGATGCGCTGCGAACGCCCTACGTTAACTATCCGATCGACTTGGACAAGGATGGCGGCCTGCTCACCACGGTAGTCATACCTGCGACGCAGGCGACTGCGCTGGCAGGCATCCTGGAATTGCGGAGTACTGACAGTGGCGGTCGCGCCGGGTCAATCGAGCTTACGATCCCAAGTCCAACGGTTGCCTTCCATCCTGCCGCCGGTTACCCCAGCGAGACCGTTCGTATTCGAGGCAGCGGGCTCCAGGCCAGCAACCCAAGCCTATCTTTTGAGAACACGGTAAACATAGAATATCGGTACGTTGTAAACCAGGGGACGCCGTCCCAATACTACGTCGCCAAACCCCTCGGACAGGCGACCGTAGATGGCTCAGGTGCTTTCGACGCCGAGTTCACGGTACCCCAGGAGGCCCGAATTCCTTCATCCAACTTCGTCGCCATATTACCCAGACAGGGCGAGCCGAGCACCGCAACCCACACCGTACCGGGTCCATCGGTCACCGCAATTCCCGGCGCCGCATTCAACAACCAGGCGGTACGCATAACCGTAAAAGGGCTGCCTCACAACTACACCTTACCCGCTGGTGCAATGACCCTCAGTGGAGTCAGAATGCCATTGCCTGGGTATTTCGGCGTACCGGGTGGTAGACCCAAGACCGACTCCAGTGGCAAAGCGACCTTCGAGAGCTTGGTACCGGCACCGGTCCCGGTCGGAGTCCAGCAGCTCCAGCTACAACTGCCCGCCGGGGAACAGGTGACAAACACGCTGGAAGTCTTGATCGCCACCTTGAGCGTAACACCTCAGGCCGCCGTCCCCGGTCAAACCATCGTGGTAAGCTCAAGTGACCTCAGCCCTGCCGCCGCAGGTGCGCCCGGTCCGCTTGGCAACCACCAAATTAATGGCGTGTCTCTCAGCCTGGTAACCCTACAAGGCCGGCGGATAGGGAGTCCCCACGTGACCTACCCGATCGGTCTGGAGGTCGACGGCGTCATCTCTTTCCCGTTGGTGGTGCCAATGGATGACCTCACCATCGGGGGCGACGAGCTGGCGATCCGGGTGGCCGACACCGGCGGCCGGAAGGGTATGGGAAGGTTGACCATCAAACGGCCTACGTTGACGATCAGGTCTGGAAGCGGCACCCGTGGCAGCCTGGCGGAGGTTGTAGGAGAGGGGTTCGTAGCTACAGCCGGGCCCGATTCTTCTCCCCATCGGATAGATATCGATTATGCTGGTGAGCGAGTTGCTGCGGCCGTCACGGACACCCAGGGCTCCTTTGAGGCCACGTTCAGGGTCCCGTCGGCAACTGCCGCCGGATCAACCAACTCGGTAACCGCGAGACTCCGGCATGTATACATGGATGCGTCCATGGAGGCGCGGGCTACTCACGTCGTGCCGGCGCCTTCTGTTACCGTCCACCCCGAGAGTGGCCCACCGGGTGCGAAACTGACAGTCACGGGCCGCGGCTTCCGAGGTTTCACGCAAGTTTTGCCCACGATAGACGATGTTCACCAGCCCCAGTCTACCGGGATTTATACTGACATCAATGGAAGCTTCAACGTCTCTATGGTCGTACCGGAGGCGTTCCCGTCAGGTCCCAGCAGCCTCTCGGTACAGGTCGACCGTACGAAGGTGTCATTCTTATTTGAAGTGACCGAAAACTAGGTAGGGGGCCATGACGGCGCCAAAGCCGGGCCGTCACCGCTCTGGCGAGTCGAAGTTTGGAGCCCCCGGTTCAACGCCGGGGGCTATGTTCGCACCCTCCCTGTCCTAGTCGCCGTCGAACCTGCTACCCTCAGCCACCCCGAATTCAGAAACCCAAGCCACATTCGTCCACATGACATTGACCCAACCAACCGTATCGGTCATATAATACCTCATCGTGGCCGAAAGCGAAGGCAAGAAAGAGGACAAGCTAGAGTTCACACCTGAGGGCGAAGCGCTGGGCTACATCTCGTTGGACCAGGCCCGGGTCCTGGCCCTCCGGCACGCCCAGGATAACCGCGATTTCTACGGCCCTCGCTACGCCAACCGCGAGCTTGTCTGGCAGGAACTGAGCGCCGAGGAGAGCGAAGACTACTACCGGGTCAGGCTTTCCTATCGTCCGGCACGGTGGTTTTGGGGCGAGCCCGGCGTGATGCTCTTTAATGGCGTCAACTGGAGACGGAGGCAACGTTGATGGCAACCCCCTCGCCAAAGGCTCTAGCCCATATGGAAGCCGCTGAGAATCTCTTTGCACAGGGGCAACTCAAACAAGCTATCGTTGAATGCGATGAGGCCATCCGCCTCGATCCGAAGTATGTCTATGCCTACCACAACCGAGGCGTAGTCTACGAAGTCCTGGGCCAGAATCAAAGGGCCATGATGGACTTCGATGAAGCCATCCGCTTGGCTCCCACGTATGCCGTTGCCTACTTCACCCGGGGCAAAGCCTACGTGAGCCTGGGCCAGCACCGGCAAGCCCTCAAGGACCTCAATGAGGCCATCCGCCTTGAACCCGATTTTGCAGAGGCCTATTGCAGCCGGGGCAGCGCCCACGTAATCCTGGGCCAGAAACAACGGGCCATCGATGACTACAGTGAGGCTATCCGCATCGACCCCGAGGATTCTAGAGCCTACCACGACCGGGGCATCGTCTACAGAATGCTCGCGGAACACCAGAGGGCCATCGAGGACTTCGACGAGGCCATCAGCCTGGTCTTCCATGATCCCATGGCCTACTACAGCCGGGGAACAGCCTACGGAGACCTGGGCCAGAACCAGAGAGCTATCGAGGACTACGACACGGCCATCCTCCTGGCTCCCCGGTTTGCCAATGCTTACTTCGGCCGGGGCTACGCGTACAAGAGTCTCGGCCAGTACCAGAAAGCCATCGGGGAATTCGACGAGGCCATCCGTCTTGACCCCGCGCATTCTCGGGCCTATTGCAACCGGGGCATCGTCTACAGATATTTCGGGATACACCAGAGGGCCATCGAGGACTTCAATGAAAGCCTCCGCCTCAACCCCCAGTGTGCTGGGGCCTACTGGTATAGGGGAGTAGTCTACGGAGACTTAGGCCAGAACCAGAGGGCCATCGAGGACTTCGGCGAATGTATCCGCCTCGATCCCCTGGCCGTGGCCTACTTCAACCGGGGTCAAGTCTTCGAAGGCATGAGCCAGAAGCAGAGGGCCATCGAGGATTATGATGAGGCCATCCGCTTGGCCCCCACGTATGCTATTGCCTACTTCACCCGGAGCAGAGCCCATATGTTCTTAGGCCAGCACCAGCAGGCCCTCGAGGACCTTGATGAGGCCATCCGCCTCGACCCTGATTTTGGCAGGGACTATCACAACCGGGGAAAGATCTCCGTGCGTGCGAGCCGGAACTAGCAGGTCATTGACGACCACAATGAGGCCAACATGAACGACATCATCGCCATCCACCCGTACAGGTTCCGAGGCCTATGGGTTCTTGACGATGAGGCTGTCGGACTCAGGCAAGAACCATTCGTCGCCGGGGCTGACACAGTAATTGACCACATGGTACAGAACATCCCCGATGCGGAGAACGGTTTCACCATCTTGGTTTCCGCGCAGCCCTTCCCTGGCTACCAGGTCGAGTTCCTGTGGCGAAGCGAGGAGATGGGTGGCAATTCGTACTACAACGCCGATCTGGACAAGGAGGGCTGGTTGTGTCCCGCCCTCCTCAGGTATTTCGAGGCCGCGCCCCAGAAGATCTTTGCCCAGTTTCGGTCACGGGGGTAACCCGAAGCATCTCGCCTCCCCTGACCCCTTGAATGCCCCCCCACCGGAAGTGTCGCTATGGCGTTGACCTAGCCCTTTGTGACGCACTCACAACGGTGCCAACCGGTGACGGAGGCAAGGTTGTCAATGGCAACTTATCTCCCCAAAAGCCCCGTACCACGTCGATGCCGCCAATGACCTCGTTGAACAAGGGAAGCTCAAACAAGCTATCGTTGAATGCAATAGAGCCATCCACCAATACCCCGAGGACGGAGGATCTACAACCTCAGGGGTCTTATCTACGGCATGCG
>JASLXV010000020.1:0-79993 GCA_030740155.1 Dehalococcoidia bacterium
CATCACCCCGGCCGTCGCCTTCATCGTGCTCAGCGCCGGCTGGAGGACCGCCGCCATCGTATCAGGCGTGATCATGGTGGCCCTTACGATCCCCCTCTCCTTTGTGATACGCACCTCACCGGAAAGCATGGGTCTCCTGCCGGATGGAGACGTGAAGCCGCCCGCCGCCAGGGGGAAAGTGGCAGCTGTGAGGTCGTCCCGGTTCGGCCGCCACATTACAACCGTGGATTTCACGGTGAAGGAGGCGCTCCGAACCCGGACCTTTTGGCACATGACGCTGGCCAAGGGTCTGCGCATTGCCGCCACCACCGCCACGTTCGTTCATATGGTCCCATTGGTGGTGTGGAAAGGGCAATCGGAAGCCACGGGGGCCTTTGTCGTGGCCTTCGTTGCCTTTACCGCGATTCCCCTCCGGATCATTCTCGGCTGGATTGGTGACAAGTGGGCCAAACAGAAGATAGTGGGCATAACCATGTTCCTGGGAGCGGTGAGTCTGACGGTTCTCCTCCTGCCGGGAGAGGGACTCTGGCGGCTGCTCATCTTCGCGGCCCTGTTTGCCTTCCCCGAAGGCGTCATCGGTATGTCCTGGACTCTGATTGGTGACTTCTTCGGCCGCAGGAGCTTCGCTACTCTCCGAGGGGTGGCCGATGCCGTCGGCAGTTTCATGTCCGCCGGCACGCCCGTGTTCTTGGGCTGGATGTTCGATACCACCGGGAGCTATCGCGACGCCCTCATCCCGATGGTGGTCTTGTATCTGATGGCGGCCCTCCTTTTCTGGAGCCTACCGAGGGCCAAGCTCCCCAGCCGGGTGACGGACTCGATAGCGATAGATGGCGCCAGCGGTCAAGATGGGGTATAGTGTCGTAATGCGTAGTATTGGCCGCTAGAGTAAGGCAGCGAAAATGAATGCAGCGGGCCTAACGCCCGCCATGGCGTCTGCCGTGATTTTCCACGGGCCTCGCTGCCGTCGACGGATTGCGGCCGCCGGACGATGCCGGCGATAATCGGACACGGGGGGCCGGACCCGCCCGGGACGATGAGCAGGAATCCGAGCATGGATTTGGGAGACCAGCCGTGAATAAGACCGAGCGAGACCAGATTCTCAGTTCCATGAACGGAAATGAGAGACAGGATCTTCGCCGAATCATGCAGGAAATCCAGAGGGAATCCAGCGAGTCCGGCGGCGCAAAGTCGCGACAAGACGTGGTGGATTCCCGCCGGAACGAGTACTCCGAGGCCCTTCAGCAGAGAATGGACGCAATCTTGCGGCGGGACCAGATGGGACCGCGCGCCGGCGAATTACCACCTGACCTTAACCTCAAGCGGATGGGATCGGAAGAGCGGATGCGGCTTTCCAGCTTCGCAGGCAAACGTCCGGTGGCCTTGGTCTTCAGCAGCTACACTTGACCGCCCTTCCGCGACCAGGTGGGCCGCATTGAAGAGATTTACAGCCGCTACAGGGACCGGGTCGAGTTCTTACTCGTCTACACGCGGGAGGCCCACCCAACCGACGGATGGCAGACCGATAGGAATATCAAGGACAATGTTCTTTTAACCCAGCACCAAAGCTTCGGAGAGAGGGAAGACGCGGCCGGCACCTGCAGCCGAGACCTCCATATCTCCGTTCCTATCCTGATCGAAGAGATGGACAACTCCGGCGACGAAGCTTACGGGGCCGCTCCGGTGCGGCTGTACCTGATTGGTACGGATGGGAAGGTGGCCTACCAAGGAGGCGCCGGACCCCACTTTCTGGACCCGTCTGAATGGGAACAGGCAATCAAGGCTGCGGTGAATTGAGACGATAAACGAGGATTTGGGGCGACCGAGCCTCTCCCAAACCACGCGGCACGCCGGCGTCAGGGATTAGGCGGCGGCATATTGCTGCAACGAATGGCTGGCTGGCCGGAGGAGCGTGCCCAGGCTCAAACTTGTCCGCCTGCTCGGGTCGATGCAAGAGATGTCTTGCCAGCAGTAGTAGAATAGAACCCATGCCTTATCTCAATCATACTCGGCAAGCTGAAATCCGATGATGAACTTGAAATTATGGTTGAACCAGCAAGGACTAAGTGTACGGGAGCTTGCCCTCCAGATGGAGGTGCCTCTCAAGACCGTTCAAGATTGGGTCTATAAACGGATAGAGCCATCCCCGGTTAACCGGGAGAAACTCAATGAACTCGTGCGATGCACCCACCACTGGGTGATTGAGAGTTCGAATGGGCCGCTCAGTGAGGGAGTGTGTCAAAATTGCGGGGAAAAACGGGAGTTCAAGAATTCCGGAGGACTCAAGTCTCCTTGGTCAAGTCGTCAGACGCCTCCTCGCAAAAATGGCGCTGTGATGCCAGGTGGGAGCAACGGCAACAACGGAAGCACCGTAGTCAACGGTAACAACGGTAACAACGGAACCAATGTAACAAATGGAACCAACGGGACCAACGGAACCATTTAAGAAGGTCCTTGCCGGCGGCCGCCCGTTCGATGATGTTCAGAAGATTCGAATGTTGCGCCTGATTGCACAGAACAGGACCGGCAGCGCAAAACCCCAAGCTGGGTGGCAGTGGCCGGGAGACTGAATCTTTCCCCGTCTGCCAAACCCAGGAACATATCGAGGCCCTCGGAGCAATCCGGGGGCCTTCTTTTTTGGGCATCCTCAAGAAGGAAGCAATGGCGGGTGGCGGCTTTGACCACCTTTGAGGCCTATCCTGATGAGGCCTATCCTGAGCATGAGGCCATGTGGACAGGGTGGAACGCCGCCGCACGACCCGGCCCGGCCCGCCAAGCATGCTCCTGTCGTCTTCCCAGGCACCGCCGAAGTGGTCGGCGCCACTGAGAGATACCAATACGACGGCCCGACGGCGCAACGCATCGACGAACTCACACCGGGTCACCCGGCCCTCGGGCGCCTCCTGCAGGTTCAAGGCGCCGCCGAACGGGGCGCGGCGCTGGTTGGACAGCTCCTATCCTTCTCCCGCCGCCAAACCGTGGAGCCGCAACTTGTTGACCTGAATCAACTCGTGCTCAAAACCGACCAGATGCTGCGCCGCCTCATTGGAGAGAACATCGACCTGGTGTTCCAGCCGGCGCCGGACCCTGGCTTGGTCCGGGTGGACCCCGGCCGGATAGAGCAGGTCCTGGTAAACATCGCCGGCATTTTCCGTCTCGATCACGGTTTCCCAGATTGCGTTTCTAGCCTGGATAGGTTTCTTCGGGATCGTTCCTCTGCTCTTCCCTTTCCGTAAGCTCCTTTGCGTTCCCGGTTGGTTTCCCCAAAGCCTTTTTCTTCGCTTTCCCCAAACCCCGCACTCGAGACCTTGCGGCGGCAATTCTCTTGAGACGCCGCACCAATTGCGTGCGTCTTTCATACTCCAACGGTTCCTTACTTCGTTCCCTGATCAGCGAACTCAGGCTCGTCCTCAGTTGGTTTCGCCCGGAGAATGCCAGGATTGTGCCAGAATATTCCATCTCAAATCGAAGGGCAATCAGCCGGTGCAATGATGCCAACTGATAGTCGATCTCATCGATGTCGCGGCTGAGATTGATGTCCTGGAAGACCTCATATTTGAGGGTGCGCGTGGCATCCAACAACGAGAGGTCAACATTGACGGTGAGGAGTCCCTGGTCTCGTAGTTGACTCGCGGATCTGGCCAAACCGAGGTTGTCTTCGAGGGTTTCCGCCAGAGCGTGGGCCAGTTGGCTGCGCCTTAGAGAATCGGCCTTCCTCCGCTGATTGCCGCCAATCCACCAACCGCCGATTGCCGCGAGGATAGCGAACATAGCACCGAGGAAAGTTGTAGTTAGCGACCGGAAAAAGTCTTGATTGAAAAACGGTTCCATATTCTCTCTTATGTCAAGCTATCGATCGAGGCAGAATGGTGGGTGACTGGGGCGATGGGTCTTGAATCCACCCAGAACAACCGTTGACTTGACCGCCGTTACCGCGGGCAACGTTGCGGGCAAGCGAGCGTTTGAACGGGCATCTGGAATGCCTCGAACTATAAGACGGCATCTCGAACCCGTCAACCGCCATCCGAATTGCAGGGTGACCCGCTCACATGAGGCGTCCGTCTCCCGGATAAGCTCTGACCGGCCTGCTCGCCTCAGCAACCCGGCCGGAACGACACGCTCCCACTCCGCCGGCCGGAATCGGCCCTAGCGAAACCGCCGCTCCGGCGGGATGACTTCGCTTCCGCCGCCGGTAGGCTCCCGCCCGGCCCTTGAAGCCGGCGCTTGGTCTAGCTGGCCCGGTAGGCCCAAACCTGGGAGAAGCTGCCGGGCTTGCTCTTCGGCATAGGGGCAAAAGGGCCGGTGACCTCCACCAACCGCAATTTGCCTTCCGCCTCCAGCGAAGCCAGCTTCCGGTCGAAGCCACCGGTCTCGAATACGTCGAGCCGTATCGTGAAGATCAAGTGGCCTCCCGCCCGGGTAACGCGCACCAGTTCGTCGAAGGAGGGAGCCGGGGCGTGGCCAATGATGAATACTCCCACGCTGATAACGGCGTCGAAAGTGTCGCTGGGAAAGTCCAGAGGCTGGCCCATGACCATCCGGTGAAGAGCCCGGTACAGGTTTTTCGCGCGGGACTCCTCCAGCATCGCCGGCGACATATCCATGGCCGTTAGATCGGTGTGCCCAAGATCGGCCAGGCACCGGCCCACGAGTCCGGTACCGGCTCCGGCGTCCAGAATTTGGCCCCTAATGGCACGTGACGGGACAGCAGCGACGTGGCTGTTTGAGGGCCGCTGTAGGCGAAATCATTCTCGGAATCTGCGTCGTACTCCGGGGCCCACTGATTGTACCGATCCTCCATTTCTTGAAGGTTCCGGGCAGTGTGCAGCCATCGGAGCCTGCTATCTTCGGTCATCAATGCTTCCTGCGCAACCGGCTCAATGCTTGCCGTATGGCGTCGAGACCGGGATCATCCGGATCAACCCCTCCGGGTCCAAGTGAGGCGTCGTCCTCGATGAGAAGGACGCTAACATCACCCACGACCCCGGTCAACCATCCTAACCCAGCTCACCGGGCGACGAAGGCAGGTTCGGCCGAGTTTCCGGCCCCTCGATGGGCTCGTCTCGAGATGCCGGCCCATCGCTGGAATCTGGTCTGAAAATCGGACCGTGGCTCCTAACAATGTTGACCTAACCGGCCGGCATGCCCCTATAATGGCGCTGACCATCGACGGCCCGCAACCCATGCGGATGCTGGCAGGCGAAGACGATTAATAGGCACTCGAAGGATAGTGACACCATGAGGCAGCTAGGACTGACCCAGCACAGCCCCGAGAAGGCGTTCCCCGGCTACACGCTCTTCGCGCCCTTGGAGGGCGCCAACGTCTACCTGATAGACATGCGGGGAAATGTGGTCCACCGCTGGCAGTTGCCCTACCGCCCCGGCGATTACGGCTACTTGCTGGAGAACGGTAACCTCCTGGTTGGACTACACACGGATAGGTCCCCCGTACCATTCGGAGGGAAAGGCGGCGTCGTCATGGAGATGGGCTGGGGGGGTGAGACCCTGTGGGAGTACGTGGACGACACCCTACACCACGACTTTTGCCGGATGGCCAATGGCAACACCATGGTCCTGGGCTGGGAGCTGGTCCCCCCAGACTTGGCCAAGCGGATCAAGGGAGGGCACCCGGGTACCGAGAACAAAGCCGGAATCTGGAGCGACTACTTGAGGGAGGTTACTCCCGCCAAGGAGACGGTCTGGGAGTGGCACGCCTACCAGCACCTCGACCCGGAAACAGACATCATCTGTCTTATCCACCGGAGGGACGAGTGGACCCACACCAACACCTGCCTGGTCCTTCCCGACGGGAACGTGCTGGTCAGTTTCCGGGTGCTTGACACCGTGGCGATTGTGGACAAGAAGAGCGGCGAGTTTGCCTGGAAGTGGGGCCGGAACCAACTGGGGCACCCTCACAACCCGAACCTGCTGGAAAACGGCAACCTGCTCATCTTCGATAACGGCTTCCATTCAATCGCGGCGCCCTTTCCGCGTTCCAGGGTCGTCGAGGTGGACCCCGCCACCAAGGAGATCCGGTGGGAGTACCAGACCCGGCCCGGATGGGAATTCTTCAGCGCCTTCATCAGCGGCGCCCAGCGGCTTCCCAATGGAAACACTCTGATCTGCGAGGGAATGACCGGCAGGCTGTTCGAGGTCACCCACGAGGGCACGATAGTGTGGGAGTACGTGAACCCCTTCCACGGCTATGGGGAGCGGTTCGGCAACGCGAACCGGGTTTTCCGCGCCTACCGGTACAGCCCGGACTTTTCCGGGTTCAAGGGCAAGGACCTGGACCCGAAGGGATTTGCCTGGCTAAACCACCTTTACGCGACGTGACGAATGCTGTCCAACCGGCAGACGTCTAGCTGCGCCGGGTCCAAGGTGATAGTGGCGCCGAACCTTTGAGATGTTTTGACGCGGAGCTCGTTTGATGGGCGGCATCCTTCAGTATCCCTTTTTCAGGTAAGGGGATACTGAAGGATGAATCCTCGAAGCGTGTGGAAGCTTGTCCAAAAACCAGTACGCTTGGAGGTTGGATCAGTAGGTTTTGCAGCTTGGTAGAGAAATGAGTTCGCTTGAGAGATAGTCGACAAACCACCGGCAGCACCAGGGCGGGCCGCAAGGTATTCTACGGCTGGTGGATTGTGGCGGTCGGTTGCATCTTCAACACCCTGGCGGGAGGCACCTACTGGACCGGCTTCTCCGTATACTTCCTTCCGGTTACCCGTGACCTGAAATTGAGCCGGGCCACCACTTCGTTAGCCTACGGCTTAGCTCGTTTGGAAGGGGGCCTCGAAGGGCCGCTGGTGGGGTACCTGGTGGACCGTTTTGGCCCCCGGACGATGGTAGTCGCCGGCGGTGCTCTGGCCGGCCTGGGCTTCATGCTGCTGTCCCGAACCAACAGCTTCACCACCTTCCTCCTCGTGTATATCGGCGTCCTCGCCATGGGCATGAACGGCGGCTTCAACTACGGAGTCATGGCGGCGGTCAACAATTGGTTCATTCGCCGCAAGGGTCTGGCCATGTCCATAACCTCCATGGGCGGCTCCATAGGCGGCGCCGTGATCACCCCGGCGGTTGCCTTCATTGTGCTTAGCATAGGCTGGAGGACCGGCGCCCTCGTATCCGGCCTGGCCATTTTGGTTGTGGTGCTCCCTCTATCCGTGGTGATCCGGCGCTCTCCCGAGAGCATGGGCCTGCTGCCCGATGGAGACTTGGAGCCGGCGGCCCTCGGCCAGGGCTCCGCGGGAACGAGACCGGGGCGGCCCAAGCGCTATTTTACGACCGTGGATTTCACGGTGAAGGAGGCCCTGCGAACGCCGACCTATTGGCTCCTGGCGACATCCATGGGTATGCGGATCGCGGCCCACACCGGGGTGTTCGTGCACCTGGTGCCCTTGATGGTTTGGAAAGAGCGAACCGAGGCCGAGGGAGCTTTCGTCGTGGCTTTTGTTTCCTTTGCCTCCATCCCGCTCCGGGTCATGATCGGCTGGGTGGGTGACAAGTGGGCCAAGCAGAAGATGATCGGCATTACCATGATCCTGGGGGCGATCAGCTTGACGATTCTCCTTTTGAGCGGAGGGGCGCTATGGCAGTTGCTCATCTTTGGCGCGCTGTTCGCCTTCGCAGAGGGCGCGAGCGGGGCGTCCTGGTCCCTGATCGGGGATTTTTTTGGCCGCACCCACTTCGCCACCCTTCGGGGAGGCGTTACCTCCGTGCATAGCCTCATGTCCATGGGAATGCCGGTGTTCGCGGGCTGGATCTACGATACCTACGGCAGCTACCATTGGGCCATCCTTCCCATGATCGGCGTGTATCTGATGGCGGCGGCGATGTTCTGGAACCTACCAAAGCCCAAGCCCCCCAGCCGGGTGGCCGACTTAGTCGCTGGGGACCTTCCACCCGGCCCATGACGCAGGCCTCCCCCCGGCCTGCCAATCCCGAGGCCAAAGAGACCGGTTCGCCCTGGCAGATGGACTTCTTGCGCCGGTCCCGATGCCGGCGTCGACCGATTCGCCGGCAAGCCGCCCCTTGCTCCTTGCGCCCTTGTGTTTATAATGGGGTTGGCAACCTAATCTCTGGAACCGTGGCCGTCCATGGCAGAAGAAGAAGAGAAAAAGGAAGACAAATTCGATTTCGACCTGGCTGGCGAGACCATGGGCTACGTCTCGCTGGAGCAGGCCCGTGTCCTCGCGATGCGGACGGCACGGGAAGACCCGGGCAACTACGGGCCTCGCTTTGCCGGGGTCCGAATGGTTTTCGACGTGGTGGAGCAGTAGGATGGGGAAGACTACTACGTCGTCACCTTGTCCTTTCGCCCCGAGGGAGACTTCGCCGGCGCTCCGGGGCGCGAGCAGTTCTTCATCGAGAAAGAGGGAGTAGTCGCTCACCGCCAGGTGCGGGGGCTGCCGAGGGGCAAAGGACGGCTACCCGTTCCTGCCATCGCAGGAGGCATAGCGGCCGCGGTGGCGGTCGTAGCGGTGGTGGTTGGGGTGCTCTTGAGCGGCGGCCAGAACCCGGAAACCCCGGCTCCCGGTGTGACCCCGGATATCCCCAATTCGTCGCCGGCCGCCGTCGTGCCACCCGCCGCCACGCCAACGCCAAAACCATCGCCGACACCAACGCGTCCGCCTCCCACGCCGCCGGCCCCGACTCCGACTTCCACTCTCAGGCCGACGCCCACGCGGACAGCGCCACCATTGCTTCGACCGACGCCGACGCAGGTTCTCTTGCCGACGGCGACGCCGCGGCCCACACCCACGGCCCCGCCGGTTGCCGGACCCACACCGACTACCGTCCCCCCCAGGGTCATCCCGATCAGACAATACCCAATCGATTTCCTGGCCCAGTATGCCTGGAGCGCCGGCAGTGTTCCTCCCCCGAACCATTTTAGCTACTCCATCCGTATTGGCCCCGATCAGAAGGGGGAAATCCTGCTGACTCCGGATTACACGACGAGCGACCCTCCGACCTGGCAAGAAACCTTCAGCATCGACGAACAGGAAATGGAAACGTTGTACGCCCTGATGAAGAAGCAGGAGGTGTTCACCAAGGATTGGGAGGCCTCCAAGCCCACCCGAAGACTGACCGGGGGCACTTCCGAATCGCTTAAAGTCACGGCTGACGGAGGTGAATTCGCGGTGCCCTACTGGGGCGCGGGATCCGTGAGAGAGGTCTACAACAGCATCGTGGCCCTGGTTCCGGAAGCGATTTGGGACAAACTGATGGCCCGGCGTGAGCAGTATTTCCAGGACAAGGACACGGGCCGCAGCGGCGGGAGCTGATCCCCTGATCTGGTACCGGCCCGGTCTTACCCCCTGACCTCGCGGATAACCGTTGCGTTGTCAGCCAACCTCATTCAGGCACCCAAGATCAACAGAATCCCCCTAAGTCCCCCTTTGTAAAGGGGGACTTAGGGGGATTTCCTCGCTACAAGGTTTACCCTTTGAGGGTTCCAATCCGTGCTCAGGCCGGCAGATCTGAGATCCACAGCCACGTGCGAAAACCACTACCGGGAAAGACGGTTCGACGTATCAAGGCTGGTGTCCGGTGAGAGGACAGGAAGACTCAGACAGCTGATTCCGGGAAGTTCCACCACGATTTTCGACCCCGGCAGGCAGGGAGTGCTGCTCCCACCGCTCCGATAACGGCCGGTGGCGTTCAGTATTGAAGCAGTGTCCCGCGACAGTCGCCGTCTCACTCGAGCCGATGGAACCGGAAGGCCGCTGATATTCGTAAACCAATATGATTCGTAAGCCGATATGATGTTGAAGAGCTAGCGGAGGCGGTCCGTGGGACGGGTGCGATTGTTCTTGGCCGGCATGGCGGTTGGTTTCGCCGTGATGGCATGCCTTCCCGGATTCGAGGCGGGCAAACCCGCCCCGGAATTCCTGGGAATCGCCAACTGGATAAACTCGGAGCCCTTGACGCTGGAAGGGTTGCGGGGGAAAGTGGTCCTCATCGATTTCTGGACGTACACCTGCGTCAACTGCATCCGCACCATACCTTTCCTGAAGGACTGGCACGCCAAATACTCTGACCATGGCCTGGTGATCGTGGGCGTTCATGCGCCGGAGTTCGAGTTCGAGAAGGTCACCCAGAACGTGATTGACGCGGCCGACGGGTTCGGCCTGGAGTACCCCATCGCCCAGGACAACGACTTCGCAACCTGGGGCGCCTACCGCAACCGCTTCTAGCCGGCCAAGTACCTGTTGGACCAGAAAGGCGTGATCCGCTACAACCACTTCGGCGAGGGCGCTTACAGCGAAACCGAAGAGCGGATCCGAGGCTTGCTGGAGGACGCGGGTACCGATCTGACCGACGTGAAGGCCGGCGGCTCGCCGGCGCTTCCATACGATTCACCGGCCCCATCCCGCGGTTCGTCAAGCAAGCTCACTCGGGAAATTTACGGAGGGTTCGTGCGCAACCGGGGGACCGGCGGCCACTATATCGCGCAGGAGCAGTACTACGAGGGCTCGGAGCGCGTCGTGTCCTATGACGACCCCGGCGAACACCAGAACCATTTCATCTATCTTCAAGGGCCCTGGTATAGCGGGGTCGAGTCGCTGCGCCACGCCCGGGAGACCGAGGCACACGAGGACTACATCGGTCTGAAATTCCTCGCCACCAGCGTGAACGCGGTCATCGATCCCCAACGCAGCCAACCCTTCGACGTGCGAGTGACGATGGACGGGCGGGCCCTTCGCCGCGAAGAGGCCGGACCGGACCTGGAGTTCAGGGACGGCCGGAGCTTCTTCACGGTGGATGAGGGGCGCATGTATGAATTAGTGGCCCTGCCCGAGTTTGGCGATCACGAACTGCGCCTCAGCTCCAACTCAGACGGATTCGGCCTCTTCGCCTTCACCTTCGGCACTTTCGCCCAGGGCCCGTAACCTCCGGCACGATTCCGGTGCCACCTCGCCCTCCATGCTATAATGCTCCCGGCTGGAAAACGCTTCATTCTTGGGACGTCGGCTTGGGACGCCGGCATCTCCCCCCAAACCGACTCTCGACGGGGTCTGGGGACCTGCCATAAGTTCCGAGAACGAAGCTGCAGGCGTCCGTGGCGTAGATTCTGCCGGTAGATTTCACCGGTAGATTCCGAAGGGAGGGCTTCTGTTATGGAAAAGGCACTGGAAGGCATCCAAGTTGTTGACTTCACCAGGGCCCAGGCTGGACCATCCTGCACCCAGATGCTGGCTTGGTTGGGAGCTAGCGTGGTCAAGGTGGAGGATCCCCACGGCGGCGACCAAACTCGCACCAACCTGGGCGGGTCCCCCGAATTGGATAGTCCCTTCTTTTTGCTCCTCAACGGCAACAAGCGCAGCATAACCTTGAACCTGCGAAGCGAGAAGGGCCAGGAGATCTGCAAGGAGATCATCAAACAGTCGGATATTCTGGTGGAGAACTACTCCCTGGGCGTGATGGAGCGTTTCAACCTGGGATGGGATACGTTGAAAGAGTTGAACCCCCGGCTCATCTACGCGACCATCAAGGGCTTCGGCACCTTCGGCCGTAACAGCGCCTACAAGTGCTTCGAGCAGATCGCCCAGGCCACCAGCGGCGCCATGAGCATGACCGGTTTCGCCGAAAACCCGCCAACCGTCTCGGCGCCCAACGTGGGGGACTCGGGCACCGGCATGCACACGGTCATCGGCATTCTCAGCGCCCTCTGGCAGAGAGAGAAGACGGGCAAAGGCCAGATGGTGGAGGTGGCCATGCAGGACGCAGTGCTGAACCTCTTGAGGGTCAAGTTTACCGGACAGTACGCCAACGGCAAGAAGATCGAGCGGCTGGGCAACTTCTCCACCGCCGGCTCGTTGGCGGGCGTCTATCCGTGCAAAGGAGACGGCGCCAACGACTTCGCCTTCATCAGCATCTCCCGGACCTCACCCTCCATGTGGAAGGGTGTTCTCAAAACCATCGAGCGGGAAGACCTGCTCAGCAACGAGGACTACGCCGACCCCAAATACAGAGTGGAGCACGCTGATGAGATCGTGGCTATAATCACCGATTGGACGCGGCGGCATGACAAGGAGACGGTCATGCATTCGATGGCCAGGAACGGTGTGCCATGTGGGGCCACCATGGACAGCGCAGAGGTGATGGCGGACCCCCACCTTTGGGAAAGGGGCATGATTACCACGGTGGAGCAGCAGAAGCGGGGGCCAATGGACATGATCGGCTGCCCAATAAAGCTGGACGATTCACCGGTGGAGATCACGCCGGCGCCGCTTCTGGGCCAACACACCGAAGAGATACTGGCACAATTCCTGGGCTACGACGCGTCGCAAGCCGAGCAGCTCAAATCCGACGGCGTAGTTTAGACCCCAGTCAGCTCAATTGCCGCCAATGTCATTGGTACGAAAGTGTCATGCCGAGCCAGCCGCAGCGGCGAGGCATCTGGGGTGGCGTCCATCTTCGTCGGCCGTGGTGCTGGTGGTAGCCAGCATGAATGATTCCGAGTGAAGCGAGGAATCTAGTCGCCACGCTGAGATTCCTCGCCTCTATGCGCCTCGGAATGACATCCCGTAATAACCAGGTTGACCGAGTCTCAGTCCGGCGTCCGGCTGATGGCCCGGCAGCCGGTCCGTCATCCCGGCGATCATTGGGATCCAGCTAGCCCCCCTCAGGATTTCGGCCCCGATCCGATCTGGGGCGATCGTGGCGAGGGGAAGCTGCCCGGCATCGCCAGTGTGAAGCTATCTACAACATGGCGGGCCAAGCCCCGCGTCAGATCCGGCGGCCCGCCATGGTCCCCTCGAACATTGCCTCGGCGATGGAGCGGGGCTCCACGCTGTCGCCTATCACGTGCACCTCGTTCACGAGGCGGGCGGCCTCATCGGCCAGGGACCGTTGAGGGACCGCGCCTCGGGCGATGACCACCAGGTCGGCAGCGAGGAATTCTTCTTCTTTGTCCGGTCCGATCAAGGTTAGACCCTGCCTGTTGATCTCCTTCACGTCGTGGTCTCCGATGAACTTCACGTCGGCGTTCCTCAAGCGTCTGAGGAGGGGCGCCCGGTAGGTGGGGGCGGCGTCGATGGCGAGTTGGGAAATCGGCGACCGGGTCACCACGGTGACGGTGGCGCCTCGCAGAGTCAGGAACTCGGCCGTTTCGGTCCCGACGCGCCGCCCGCCGAGGACCACCACCTGCTTCCCCTCGGTCTCCAGTTGGTCTTCCAGCACGCGGAAGGCGGTGACGACGTTGTCGCCATCGATGCCCGGTATGTCCGGGATGAGCGGAACGGCACCCGTTGCCACCACCAGTACATCGGGTGCTTCTCGTTCCACCATGGCGGCGTCCACCGGCGAGCCCGAGTGGACCTTTACCGGCAGTTGTTCGAGCCGCCGCGTCAGGTACTCTCCCAGCCAGCGCAGTTTTTCTTTGTGAGGCGGAGCCTCCGCCAGCGTGAGTTGACCGCCGCCCAGGACCGGCGTCGATTCGTAGAGACTAACCTGGTGCCCGCGCAGGGCCGCGACGCGCGCGACTTCCATTCCGGCCGGACCACCGCCCACCACCATCACCTTCCGGGAAGCGGCCGCGGGCTCGGGCTCGTGCAGCCATCCCTCCCGGCCCAACTGGGGATTGATGAGGCACCGGACGGGAAGACCCCGGTACAAGCGGAAGCGGCACTCGTCGCAGGAGATGCACCTGAGGATCTCGTCCTCGCGGCCCTGAGATGCCTTGTTTGCCCAGTGGGCGTCGGACATCAGCGCCCTGGCCAAAGCCACGTAATCGGCCTTGCCCTCAGCGAGGATGCTCTCCGCCACCGCGGGCTCTCGGATCTCCCCTACACACATCACCGGAATGGTTACAGCTTTCTTGACCGCGTGAACGTAGTCGGCAAGATACCCTTGCGGGATGGACATTGGACTGGTCTCCGGGGGCAGCAGTGAGATGGGCGCCGTGCCGCCGATGGACACGTTGAGGGCATCCACCCCCGCCTCAGCCCACTGGGCGGCGAAGGCCACGCTATCTTCAAGGCCGTAGCCGCCCTCGGTGCTGAGCCGGTATATCACCGGGTACTCCGGCCCCACCGCCTTGCGGACACTGCGTATCACCTCCAGGGTGAAGCGCATCCTGTTCTCCGGGCTGCCCCCATATTCGTCAGTGCGCTTGTTGGAGGCCGGGGACAGGAACTGGTGAAGGAGGTAGCCATGGGCTCCGTGGACCTCCACGGAGTCGTAACCAGCCCGCTTGGCCCTGTAGGCGGCCTCGCCGTGGCGCTCCACCAGCGCGGCGATTTCGTCGAGGGTCAACGCGTCCGGGGTCGTGTGAAGGTCCTTGACCGCTGAGGGCGCCACCATGCGGCCCCCGTTGAACTTCGGGTTGGCGCGGGCCCCGCCGTGGTGCAGCTGGATGGCGATCTTGGCCTCGTAGCGATGCACCGCTTCGGTCAACCGCACGTGGCTGGACAGCAGTTCGTCCCGGTCGATGCCTAACTGGCAGCCGAAGGCCTTGCCCACCGGATCGACGTTACTGGCCTCCACTATTATGAGCCCTACGCCTCCCTTGGCCCGCTCCGCCAGGTAATCCCGGTGCACCTGGGAGGCGGCGCCGGTGTCGGTGGCGAACTGGGTGACGATTGGGGCCATCACGACGCGGTTTCGCAGTCGCATGGTCCCGATGGTGCCGGGGGAAAAGAGCTTCTCGTAGCGAGTGTCGACTGGCATGGGTGACCTCCTGTTTCCAGGAGATGGGGCTACCCCATCTGGCCTGGTCCGATGACGAACCTGAGTGTAGCAGTGCCTTGTTGGGCCGTCAAACAAGCCGGCCCGTTGGGGAGCTATCAGAACAAGCGCGTCTGATTTGTTGCCCTGGGGACAGGGCATACCAGGCGATTGGCGTCCCTCGGGTCGTTCCGGCGCGGGCTGGGAGCCAGGAATGTAGGTTTCCATGCGGCGTTCGCCCCAAAGATGGATGACGCGCCTGGATTCCGGCCTTCGCCGGAATGACGAGGGTGAGTAGCCGGAATGACGAGGGTAGGTAAGCGGCCCGCTTCCCTCACTCTTTCAGAATGTCTCAGGATGAAGGAGCCCAGACGCCTGAATTCAAGAAGCGATCGACCCGAGGCGCATTGCCTCCGGTTGACTCCGGTTCAACCTGGCACTAGACTGACAACTGTCCGGCCCGCACGCCTGCCGAATCCTGGTACCGGGGATCCGCCCATGGCAGATTCACGCCTGTATCTCGAAGCCTATGGCCCTCCGGCGTTGGAGCGCCTGGCCAGCCTGGTTGACGAAGCCAAGAGGGCCGACGTTCTGGCGCCGGTGACCGTCGTCGTGCCCACCCAATACGCGGGGCTCTCGCTCCGCCGTGATCTGGCTTCGGGACAGGGGTTGGTCAACGTGCGCTTCATGGTCCCGGCGCGGCTGGCTGAATTCCTCGGCTCTCCCACTCTGGCGGAGCGAGGAAAGAAACCGCTTTCTCCGCTTGCCGAGCAGGAAGCCATCCGCGCCCTGGCCGGCCGCCTGGCCGGTGATGGGCCGATGGGGCCGGTCGCCCAGCATCCGAGCCTCCACTCCTCTCTGCTGAGCACCTTCAGAGACCTGGACCGGTTATCCAACGACGAGCTATCAAGCTTGGAGGGTATGGACCCTCTCCGGTCCCAGATGGTCCATTGGTACCGGGCCGTCCGGGAGCGGCTCGGCGGCTACTATGGCGTTGAAGAGCTGGCGTGGGCCGCCGCCGCGGCGGTGCGGGATGGCAAAGCGGCCAGTGCCCTGCGCGACCTGGGCCTCGTCATTTTCCATCTGGCACGGGCGCCTTCTCCGGGGGAAGCCGGCCTGGTGAACGCCCTCGGCGAAATCGGCCAGTGCGCCATGATCCTCGGCCTCACCGGAGATGTGGAGCCCGATGCCGTGGCCAAGGATGTCGCGGCGAGATTTCAACTTGTCCTGGGAGCGGCGCAACTCGCCGGCCCGGCGCCAGGGAGCTTCGACGCCCATCATCTGGTGAGCGCCTCGGATGTCCGGGAAGAGGTCAGGTGGGTGGTGCGTTACATCGCCGGCCGGGCCGAGGGCGGTCTGCCCTTTCATCGAATGGCCGTGCTGTACCGGCAGTCCGGCCCGTACGCTTCCCTCGTCCCGAGCCAGTTGCGGCTGGCCGGTATCCCGGTTGCCGGCCCCGACCCGGCGCCGCTGCGGGACACGCCGGCAGGGAAACTCTTACTGTCCCTCATGTCCGTCCTGGAAAGCGACCTCAGCCGGGACAGCGTCATGGGCTGGATAGCCGAGACCCCGGTGAACCTCGGCGCGGGTGGCGGCCTTGCCGGGGATCAGTTGGTCCGGTGGGAAATCGTTTCTCGCAGAGCCGGAGTGGTGAAGGGCGCTGGCCAGTGGCAGGAGCGGGTCAGCCATTACCAGGACCGCCTGGCCCAACAGCTTGCCGCCGCCGAGGCCATCGACGAGGAAGCGCCCTCCCGGCTCAGGGGACTGGGCGAGTTGGTGTCATCCGCGGCCGGCCTCACAGCGTTCATCCGGCGGCTTTCCAGGCACCGCCCCCCGGCCGATGGGAGCAAGTGGCAGGAATTTGGAAAGTGGGCCCAGGACCTCTTGATGGAGTATGCCAGCGACCCCGAGGAATGGCCGGAGGAGCATCGCGCCAGCTATGAACGGGTCGTGGGTGCTGTCGAAGACCTGGCCGGGCTGGATGACCTGTCCACGGGGACCGATCTGGCCGGCTTTCACCGGACGCTGAACGACGCCCTGGGCGTGCCTTCGGGGCATAGCGGGCTGACCGGGTCCGGGGTATTCGTGGCGCAGGCCGCCGCTGCCCAGGGGATGCAATTCGACGTGGTTTTTCTGGCCGGCATGGCCGAAGGGGCCTTCCCGCCTCATGCGGCGGATGACCCGATGCTGCCCGATTCCATGCGGGAAGCGGTCGGCGAGGGGGCCGGTCTGCCGCTGCGGAGGGACCGGCGAATCGAGGAGCGCCGGTCGTTTCTGGCCGCCCTGGCCGCCGGCGGCGAGCGAGTCCTTTCCTATCCCAGGACGAGCGCCTCCGCTCGACAAGGCCAGCATCCTTCGCCCTGGTTCCTGGAAGCCGCCGGGCGTCTGAACGGCAGCCCCGTGAGTTCAGCCGGCATCGCGAAATTGGGAACCCAGACCTGGCTTTCGGTCATCCACTCCTCTGAGCACTCCCTGGAGTTCGTGAAACGGTTGGCCCCGGCCGATTCCCACGACTATGACGTCGAGAGCGTGGCCCGGTGGTGGGCCCAGGGCCATCGCCTGGGGGACCATTTCCTGGCCACGGAGTCTACCCCGGTGGGCCGGTTTATGGCGATGGAACGGGGCCGGCTGGGGCCGGACTTCACGGCCTGGGACGGGCGCCTGTTCCAAATGGCCGGCAAGAGCCAGCGGCTGTCCCTTCCCGTGGACAGCGAGGTTTCCCCCACCCGGCTGGAGCGCTGGGCCGTCTGTCCCTTCCGGTACTTCATGGGCGACGTTCTGAATCTCTCCGCCATGGAGCCGCCCGAAGAAGCCCTGGTCATCTCGTCCTTGGACCGCGGGGTGGTCCTGCACGACATACTGGAGCGCTTCATCAAGACGGTGACGGAACGGGGGGAACTGCCCGGCTACGGCGAGCCATGGGACAGCGGGCATCTTCGATTGTTGCAGGACATTGGCGAAAAGGAGTTCGACCGGGCCGAAGCCGAGGGCGTCACCGGGAAGAACCTTTTGTGGCAGGTGGTCAAGGCAGAGTTTCGGCAGGACCTGGACGCGTTCCTGGAGGAAGATAGCCGCTGGCGGTCCGAGGAGGGCTCCCGGCCTCTATGGGCCGAGCGGCCCTTCGGCATGGCCGATGCAGGCAGCCTGCCTCCGGTGGTGTTGACGCTGCCGGACGGGGGCCGCCTCCGTTTTCGGGGCCGGATCGACCGCGTCGACTCAGCGGCCGGCGGCACGAAAGTCGTGGTGATCGATTACAAGTCCGGGGGGACGAGCTACTACCAGGACATGAAGGACGACCCTCTCGCCGGGGGCCGGCACCTGCAGCTTCCGGTTTACGCCCTGGCCGCCCGCTTCGGCACCGGCGGGGAGCCGGATGCCGATGTCGAAGCCTGCTACTGGTTCGCGACCGCGCGAGGCGGTTTCGAGCGGAGGACGGTCTCGCTGGCCCAGGTGGAGGACCGGTTCCTGGAGGTGGTCGAGGGTATCGCCTCGGGCATCCAGCAGGGGCTCTTCCCGGCGAATCCGGGCCCTCCGGGCTGGGAGGGAAAGCCGCGAAACTGCCAGTTCTGCGACTTCGACCGCATCTGCCCGGCGAACCGGGAGGTCCTGTGGGCCCGCAAACGAGGTAACCCGGAGCTTGGTCCCTATCTGAACCTCGCTGACCTGAACCTCTCCGGCACGGCCGGCACCGAGGAGGCCGCCGAATGACCGGGGGAGTCATGCCCATCGACCAGGCCCAGCGCGACCGGATCGCCCGGTCGCTGGACGAGACGCTGTTCGTGGAGGCCGGTGCCGGCACCGGAAAGACCACGGCGCTGGTGACCCGCATCGCGGAGTTGCTGGCCTCCGGCCGGGCGGATATCGACAGCATCGCCGCCATCACCTTCACCGAGGCGGCGGCTTCCGAGCTTGGGGAAAAGGTCCGGTTGGCATTGGAAACCTTAGCCCGGGACCCGGACCGCGGCGAGGCCGAGAGAGAGCGCTGCCTCAAGGCAACCCGTGGCATGGAGAGGGCGTCAATCCAGACCCTGCACGGCTTCGCCGGCTCGTTGCTCCGGCAGCGGCCGCTGGAGGCCGGACTCCCGCCCGGCTTCGAGACCGTCGAGGAGATCGGGGCCGGACTCGATTTCGAGCGGCGGTGGCAGGAATGGCTGGACCAGGCACTGGAAGCGGCGGAGATTGGTCCCCTCATCCTGAAGGCCCTGTCCCTGGGGTTGCGACTGGATGACCTGTCCACCATCGCAAGGGACTTTCACCGGAGCTACGATTTGCTGGATAACCCGTTCCCGGCGGCGGCGGAGCCGGCCGGGCGGGCGGTGCAGGCCCTGGTTGAAGCAGCCGGAGAGATCAAGAGGCTGCTTCCCCTCGCCCGGTTCGGACCGGATGACCCCCTCGCTTCCCATGCCGGCCGGGTGGCCGCCCTGGCAGACCGGCTCGGCGCGGCGGAGGGTTGGCGGGACTCGGCCTTCGGTGTCCTGGTCCGGTGGGGAAAGCTGTCGTTTTCAAGGGGAAGGAAGCCGGACTGGGGGGACGATCCGGCGACGGCAAACAACGGTTGCACGGCCATGAAGGACCTCCTGCGGGAGCTGGAAGAGGTGAAAGCTCAAGAACTGGAAGGCCTCCGGCGGGCGGCGCTGCTGCCTTTGCTGGAAAGCCTGCGGACCTTTGTCCTGGGCTATGCGGGCGAGCGGCGTGGCCTCGGAAAGGCGGAGTTCCACGACCTCCTGGTGTGGGCCCGGGACCTGCTTCGGGACAACCGGGAGGTCAGGAGTCATTTCCGGCGGCGTTACAGCCATATCTTGATCGACGAGTTTCAGGATATCGACCCAATCCAGGCAGAGATCGCATTCTTCCTGTCCGGCCATCCGGCGGCAGAGGATGCAGAAGATGCCGGGCCGGCGGACTGGACGCGCACGCGAATCGTCCCGGGCAAGCTGTTTCTGGTCGGAGACACCAAGCAGTCCATCTACCGGTTTCGCCGGGCCGACATAGCCTCCCTGGGGCGGATACGCGCCCTCCTGGGTAAGGAGAGCACGCCACTGGTGCAGAACTTTCGCTCCCAGGGGCCGGTCATCTCCTGGGTCAACGCCCTGTTCGAAAAGTGGATGACCGACGACGCCGCTACCGGCCTGCAAGCCCCTTACATCTCTCTTTCCGCCAGTTGGCAGCCCCCCGGGGCCACTCCACCTCTTGGGGTCCACTGGGCCGGTGGGGTGCGAAAGGCTCCGGCGCCGGAGGTCCGCCGGGAAGAGAGCGAGACCATCGCCGTGCTGGTCCACGACATCCGATCCGCTCCCTGGAGCGTGCGCGAAGCCGGTTCCCCGGCACTGCGGGCCGCCAGGTATCAGGACATCTGCATCCTGTTGCCCACCCGCACCGGCCTGCCCTCGCTGGAGCAGGCGCTGGATGACGCCGCCATCCCCTACCGGGTGGAAGGCCCGTCCCTGGTTCTGGGCACCCAGGACGTCCGCGACCTCCTCGGTTGCTTGCGAGCCATTGACGCCCCGGCCGACCAGGTTGCCTTGGTGGCCGCGCTCCGGTCGTCGGCATTTGCCTGCAGCGACGTGGAGCTTCTTGAGTTCGTGGAAAACGGCGGAAAGTTGGACTACCTCGAACCCGGCCTAGCCGGCGGGCCGGTGGGGGAGGCCCTGGAGGTGCTATGCCGGTACCACCGGGATCGGGTGTGGGAACCGCCGGACCGGCTCATCGAGAGGTTTGTGCGGGAACGCCGGATGGTGGAGGCCTGCTTCGGGAAAGCCAGGCCTCGGGAACGGTGGCGGAGGATACGCTTCGTCGTCGAGCGTTCCCGGGTTTTCGCCGAGGTTGAAGGGGGCTCGCTCCGGGCTTTTCTGGACTGGATCGAAGGCCAAGCCAGGGAAGGGGCCCGCATGGTAGAAGCTCCCGTGCTCGAGACCGATGAGGATGCCGTCCGCATCATGACCATCCACTCCTCCAAAGGGCTGGAATTTCCCATCGTCGTGCTGGCTGGCCTGGGGGTCGGCCGGGGTCATCGGACCGGACCGGTCATTTTCGACCGGACCACCGGGTCGGTGGAGGTGCGCGCCGGGGCCTTTGCCACCGCTGGGTATGAGGACGCGCAAATACAGGAACGCGCGGCGGACCGGGCGGAAGGAGTCCGGTTGATGTACGTGGCCGCCACTCGGGCGAGGGATCACCTGATCGTCAGTCTGTTTCATCCGGCCCAGGCCAAGGGGTCCCCGGCGGCGATCATCAGCGGGCTGGGCTCGGAGAGCGACGGCCTCTGGAACGAGGTTTCCATCCCGGATAATCCCGCCACGGGGGAACCCTTCAGGCCGAACGGGACCGGCGACGGCTCGGCGGATACCGATGCCGATCGGACGGTATGGGCCCAGCGGCGCGAAGCGGTTATCCGGCGTGCCTCCAGGCCGGCCAGCCTGGCCGTGACCGCCCTCGCCAGGATAGACAAGGAAGAGGCGGAGCGCGGCGAAGTGCACTATCGGCGGGGCCGTGGTGGCAGCACCCTCGGACGGGCCGTTCACAGCGTGCTGCAAATTGTGGACCTGGCCACCGGGATGAACCTGGAGGACATCAGCCGGGCCCAGGCCGCCGCCGAGGGCATTGCGGACCGTTGGCAAGAGGTGGCAAGCCTTGGCCGGACCGGGTTGGAGACGCCGCTAGTGAAGCGGGCGGTGGCCACCGGCCGGTACCACCGGGAGGTGTTCGTCAGTACCCCCCTAGAGGGCACCCTGTTCGAAGGCTTCATCGACCTGCTGTTCGAGGACGCCGACGGTCTGACCGTGGTGGACTACAAGACCGATGCGCTGGAGGCCGGAAAAGAGCTGGCCCAGGGCAGTGAACGGTACGCTATGCAAGTTGGGGCCTACGCGATGGCGGTGCAACGGGCCACGGGTAAACCGGTGCGACGAGTGGTGCTGCTCTTTCTACACGCCGGCGTGGAGGTACCCTTTGACGACGTTGAAGAGATGATGGACGCAGCCGAAAAGAAAGCCAGAGAATCGCTCGTTGCCATTGGCCAACCGATGCCCGGAACGCAAAATCCAACAGGTTGATAAAGACAATCTTTTTGCCCTCGTCCTGACCTTCTCCCTCAGGGAGAAGGGATTTGGCCTCTCCACGTTACAAAGGGGGAGATCAGAAAGAAGGTAGCGACTGTCTAGCTGCCACCGCAAGCCCCGTGGTAGGCCCCGGTGGTGAGGTGGTCCCCTTCAGCTTCTGACGAGCCCGAGAGCGATTCTAGGAACTGCCCTGGCGCATCCCGAAGCGGGGAAAAGCAGGCAAGTAAGGGCGCACTTCCGCAGCCCTCGAATTCCCCTCGGTGCTATACTCAACTCCGGCGCTTCCGACGCCTCTTCCCTGGATACGCGATTCAAGGCGGGTGAGGGCTTCGCTGCGCCGGGTGGTGGCCGGTACGGCCACCCTGTTGATGGACGACGCAAAACTCGCCCCACGGCTGATTGCAGCCGGGGGCGAAGAAGGGACAGCCGTTGCTAAGGCTGCTGGTTACCGCCGGACTCCTGCGGTCCTTTCAGGTGCGGAACTACCGCTTCTTGTGGGCCTCAAGCACCTCTGTAAGGTTCGCCGAGCAGATGCAGCTATTGGTCCTCTCCTGGTTTGTCGTCACCGGGACCGAATCCTTGTTGCTGCTTGGCCTGTTCGGCGCGCTGCGATTCAGCGGCACCCTATTTGGCGCCGCCTACGGCGTGGTGGTGGACCGTTCCAACCGGCGGCGGCTTCTGATCGGCGTGCGGCTGACCGTTTGCGTCCTGTCTACGGTGATATTGTTGCTCGTTGTCACGGACCGTCTGGAACTCTGGCACGTCTTCGTGCTCACGGGCGTGGGCGGTCTGGCCCGGGCCTTCGACAATATCACCCGGCAGACGTTGATGGGTGACGTAATGAGAAAAGAGGAACTGATCAACGCCATGGCCCTGGACCGCACCGGCTCGGACGCGAGCCAGATAGTGGGCCCCCTGCTCGGTGGCGTAATGCTGAGCCGTTTCGACATGGGCCCGGTCTTCATGGCCATCGTCGCGGTGAATCTGCTGGGGCTCACATGCGCCCTGTTGGTTCGCCTGGCGAACCCGGCGGAGGTCAAAACGTCGCCTTCGGTGTGGCGCAGCCTGGTGGAGGGGGGCGGATACATCCGCGGGCACGATGCGGTCCTGGCACTGCTGCTGTTCGCCTTCTTGATCAACCTGGCTGCTTTCCCCTTAACCCACGGCATGATGCCCGTCTTCGCCAGGGACGTCCTGCATACGGGCCCGGTAGGACTCGCGGCGCTGACCTCGGCCGTCGCCACGGGCGCTTTCATCGGCTCCTTCGGCCTTGCCGCGAAAGGAGGGTTCGCCAAGCCCGGTGTCGTGGCGGTTCTGGCGGTGGTGGCTTGGTGCACGACCATCCTGGTTTTCACCCAATCTTCCTGGATGGTCGTTTCTCTGGCCATTCTGCTGGCGTCTGGTGTCAGCCAATCGTTCAGCCTTGTGAGCGTCGATTCGCTGCTCTTGAGGCTGGTACCGGCCGAGCTTCGGGGCAGAATAATGGGAGTTCGCTCGATGGCCGTCTACGGGCTGCCCATGGGCCTCCTGGCGATCGGCGCTATGGCCGACCTCATGGGTGCGCCGCGTGCGATTGCCATCATGGCGGCTGGGGGAGCGGTATTGACCTTGGTGATCGCGGCTTGGCTTCGGGAGCTGTGGTCTGCGTCCTGACGGCAGGTTAGCCGTCCGGAAAGGGACCCCGGCCAGGCTGGCTACCAACCCTGGCTGCTTGCCATATTATGTGAAGGACGTGGCGTCACAACCCGTGGCTGGAAAGGAACTCTCGCACCGTGCTCTCGAACTCATCGAGCTTGTCGTGAACGATGTAGTGCCCCGCGCCCTGGAAGGTTACCGCCCGGCTGCCCGGTATCGTCCGCACCATGCGGTCCCGGTGCTCCGCGGAGACGATGGCGCTCTCGGCTCCGATCAGGAGCAGGAACGGACCCGGTACGCGCTCGACGTACTGCCATAGCTCCAGCGGCACGAAGTCTCGCTGGATCATCGGGTCGCGCTTCAGTCCCAACTTTCCCCCGGAAAGCTGCCTGGTGCCCTGGCGGGCGAGGTTGAGGAAGGCCTCCGGCGGGGTGCGCCGGTTGTCGCCCCGCAGGTGCTCGGCCCACTGCTCGACCGTGTCGAACTCCGGGTCTCCTCCGGCGACACGGTCGGCGAACCTCTGGGATATCTCAGCGGGGCGGACGGGGCCGACATCCTCCATGATGAGGGCTGCGACCTGCTCCGGATGCTGGCCCGCGTAGACCAGGGCCACGCGGCCGCCCAGGGAGCCTCCCAGGACGATGACCTCTCGCAGGCCAAGGTGCTCCACCAGCGCGGCAACGTCGGAGGCGTAGTGCTCGGTGGTGTAGTTGCCTTCGCCGGCCCACTCGCTTTCACCGTGGCCCCGCAGGTCCAGGGCCAGGACCCGGTAGTCCCCGCTCATGCGTTTCGCGAAGTCATCCCAGGTGTGGGCCTGGCTGCTCACGTGATGCAGCAAGACCAGAGGCCTCGCCTCCTCGTTGCCCCATCGCAGGTAGTGGAGCCGCAGCGGCCCCGACTGGAAGTAATGGTCCCCCGCTGATCCTGTGCTCATCGCATGGTACCTCGAACAATACTGGCCGGGTAACCCGGCCGTGGCGCTTCAAAGTTTGAGAGCTTGGTTTGCGACGAAATCCCCCTAAATCCCCCTTTACCAAAGGGGGACTTGTGGACCTTCCCGTCGCAAATCTTGCCAACCCGAGGCCCCTGAAGCCGTGGCCATCCTGCCTCCCCCTTTGTAAAGGGGGATCGAGGGGGATTTCCCCGCGGCCGAGCCGCCGTCAAGGCGACCGCTCCGGGTTTGAATCTCCCCAATCCATCTAGCGGACGTTGGTTATGTAAACCTGGCGCTGCCGGGTATCTCCAGCACCGCCTCCAGCTTACCGTCGCGGATCGAATAGTAGTGCGAGTGAATGTTGACCGGGGTGCCGCCGTGTGAGGGGATGAGCCAGACCTTGTCCCCCAGGGCCAGCTGCCGGGCGTCGCCCTCCAGCGCCAGGCTGCCGTGCTCCGCTGAGAGCTTCTCGACTGTGGCGCCCTTGGGCCAGGCCGCCTCGGGCAGGCCAAGTGTCACGCCGATGGCCTTGTGGCCGCAGTCGACGATGGCCCGCTCTTTGGACGGCCGGCTGATGACCGTGGCCAGTACCATCAGCGAAACGTCGAAGTCCGGCACGTACCGGTAGTGGGCGTCCATGAAGGGGTAGGCCCCCGCCTGTACCTCGGTGACCCCGTCGATCTCGCTGGTGATGTTCCAGGTGCCGGTGCCGCCGGCGCTGACCACCTCGACGGGCAGCCCGGCCCTCTCGACCAGTTCCCGTGAGTCCACGAGCTTCCGGACGCGGGCTTTGGTTTCGATCGAGCGTTCCTCGAAGTCCTCTATCCACATCCCCCCCTCGTATCCCATGAGCCCGGCGAAGTGAAGGCCCGGAGCATTCGCCACCACCTTGGCCAGGTCCACCACGCCAGGGCCGGGCTCGACTCCGCACCGGTCGAGACCGACGTTCACGTCCACCACCGCCCGCAGGATGACGCCGTGGGCTTGGGCGGCCTGGGACAGCTCCTCGACGTTCTGGGGATCGTCCACGGCCACCATCATGTTGGCATCGCGGGCCAGGCTCATCAGCCGGGCAACTTTGGGGCGGGTGACTATCTCGTTGGCGATGAAAACGTCCTTGATGCCGCCGTGGACCATCACCTCCGCTTCGCCCACCTTGGCGCAGCAGACTCCTCCCGCGGTTGCGCCGGCAGCGAGCTGCCGGTGGGCCAGGATTGGGCTCTTATGGGCCTTGACGTGAGGTCTCACCTTGGACGTCTGCGTAGCGAAGTAGCCATGGAGCGTTTTCAGGTTGCGTTCCATTACCGGGAGGTCGATTAGAAGGGCGGGAGTGTCCAACTCCTCCACGGGGGTTCCGGGCAGGGGCAAGAAGTCCAAAGGCATCGGGGGTCCTCCTTTCCGCCGCGCCTGGGCCTATCGCGGAGCCGTCGGCGCTATTGAAGTCTGGCAGCGGCCTGGTTCAGAGATGCCGTTTCATTCAGGCCCATCTTTGACCGAGTCTTGCCGAGCCAGGGATGACGGGCTATCGCTCTTTGAAGAAAGGATAAGGTACAGGCCGGCCGCCCCGGAGCGGCAACACAACGGTGGCCGTGCCGAAGGAAAGAACGCTGGTGTCCTCTTTGCTGAGGACAATATCCAGGTCCAGGTAGCCCAGGCCATCTTCGACGCGCTTGGCGGAGACTTTGCCGCTGAAGGTGAAGGTGTGATGGGGAAGCAGATTGCCCCTCAGCTGATGGTAGACTTTCCACACCCAGCCGCCATCACCCACCCAGTGATACAGGAGTTTGTAGAAACATGCCTGAGTCCAGTAACCTGAGCCGACCACGTTTTCCAGGCCGAGTTCGTTGACCGCGAACTCGTAATCGTAGTGGTCCCGGCGCCAGGTCTCGACCGCGGCACACCAGCGCACCATGACCGGTACCGAGTAGTCCAGGGACCAGGAAGGGATATCGGCGCCCACCGGCACATCTTCGTAGGCCAGGTCCCGATTCTTTGTTTGAGCCATGGTTCTCGCTCCTTTAATTCTCTACGCCCACGTCGACGTAGCGCTCGGTGCAGAGGACGTCGCCGTTCTGGTTGACGAAGGTGTTTTCCGTGACGATGAACAGGAGCCGGCCGCTGCGTCCCGTCTTCTCGTAGGCGTCAGCCAGGCGGCGGTGTTGGGTGATCCGGTCGCCGACCCTGGCTAGCTGATGTATCTCCAGGTCGCTGTAGGCATGGAAGACCAGAAGGTGGGGAGGCCACGGAATCCCTTTCGTCGTCTCGACCGATTCCTCGGCGCGGGAGTCGGTCGACACCGACTTCAGGGGGTCAGGCGTTCCGGACGCCCGCCGGCGCGCACCGGTTATTGGGTAGGAGCCGGGCGCCACCACGCCGCCGTACTTGAGGTTTCGGGCGTGGTCCTCATCGTAGTAGATTGGGCTGTCGTCCACCGTCGCCTGAGCGAAGCGGCGCACCTCGCTGGTGGACAGCTTATCGCAACTGGTGACCGCGGGGAATTCCCGGCCGAGAGCCGCCCGGAGTTCGTCGGTTATCAGGCTCTCCGTCTCGTTGGCCATGCCTACCTCCACCTGCCAGGGCTGACGCGACGTCCTGTAGTCGCCGCCGCTTGCTTGAGTTTCCCGGGGACATATTACTATACGGCCCAGGGAAGACGCTATCCCGGGGCGCCCTCACCCTCGGTCCCTCTCCCAGAAGGAGAGGGATGCCCTGGCGCAGCCTCGGCAGGGCGAGGGCGTCCTGGTAGGCTGAGCAAACAAGTTATTTTTCCAGGTGATACCGGGATAACTCGCCCCATCTCGTCCCCTCGCCCTCTAGGAGAGGGACGCCCTGGCGCAGCCTGGGCAGGGTGAGGGCCGTTGACGCGGGCTGGAGCCCCGGTTACAGTTGGAGGCGCTTTCGAGGGACCAAATGCGAGCGGTCCTCGGCGGAAATAGTTACGCCTGCGGATCCGTTCCCACCTGTTGAGAGGGGAGTTTGTGGTTAGAGAATTTCGTGGCCAGATAGACCCCATTACCCTGGAGGTAGTGGGCAACGCTTTCATTTCCATCGCCGACGAGATGTGGGCCGCCCTAGTGCGGGCGGCTTACTCCAACAACATCAAGGAGCGGGAGGACTGCTCGTCGACGATCCAAGACCCCGGCGGCCGGGTGGTGACCCAGGGGAAGAACAGCATTGCCGTGCACCTGTCATCCTTCCTGAGCACCGTTAATGCCATCAAACGTTTCCACCCGGTGGAGAGCATGTCGGAAGGCGACCTGTTTATCATCAACGACCCCTACGGTGGGGGGCCATCCCATTTGATCGATGTCACCTTCATGATGCCGGTGTTCCACGAGGGGCAGCTGGTGGCTTTCGTGGGCAACACCGGACACTGGCCGGACATCGGAGGGAAGGCACCCGGCCAGGGCGCGGTGGGGGATGCCCGGGAGATCTACCAGGAGGGCCTGAGGATGCCGGCCCTGAGGCTGTACCGGGCCGGCGAACTCCAGCGCGATATTCATGAGCTTATTCTGCTCAACGTGCGCGGCCCCAGTGAGCGGGAAGGGGACATGCGGGCCCACATCGCATCGTTGAAGCTGGGAGAGCGCCGGATCAAAGAGATGTGCGTGCGGTACGGCGCCGGATTCCTCTTGAACTGCATGAGCGAGCTGATGGACTATTCGGAGAGACGAACCCGCCAGGCCATCGCGGAACTCCCCGAGGGCAGCTATACCCACCAGGACTTCATGGACGATGATCACTTCTCCGACGAGCCGATTCCCATTGTAGCCACTCTCACGGTATCCCACACGCCGGAGCCGAACTTCCTGGTCGACTTCGCCGGAACGGGCGGCCCGGCCCAATGCGGCATCAACCTCACTCGGGAAGGCACCCTGGCGGCGGTTTACTGGGTCCTCAAGGGGATTATTGCCCTCGACATCCCGGTCAACGATGGCTTCAACCGCGCCATCAAAGTGGTGGCCCCGGACAACTGCATCGTCAATCCGCGGCCGCCCTCCCCCGTGGGCGCCCGGTACGAAACTGTGACCCTGGTCGTCGACGTGCTGCTTGGGGCGCTGGGACAGGCGCTGCCCCACAAAGCCATCGCTGCATCTCATGGCTCCCATGGGATCGGTTTCGCCGGACGGGGGTCACGGTACTTCATTTACTACGAAACCGTCGGCGGCGGCACCGGGGGTACTGCCTTCAAAGACGGGGTCGACTGCTGCCACAACACGTCGAACCTTCCCATCGAGGCCGCCGAGTTGGAGTTTCCGCTGCACGTGGAGTGCCTCGAGTTCGTCCCCGACTCAGAGGGCCCCGGGCAATTCCGTGGCGGTTTGGGCGTGCGGAAGGCCTGGAAGATCCTCGACGACTCCTTCATCAACACCCACTCGCTGCGGCATACGATTCACCCCCAGGGCCTCTTCGGGGGGTACGAAGCGCCGGGCTGCCGTATTGTGCTCAACGCCGGCGAACCCGATGAGACCCTGCTGTCCCGGCTGAGCACCCTGGTGGAGGTCAGCCCCGGCGACGTGTTGTCCGTGGTCACTCCCGGCGGAGGTGGGCTTGGGCCGCCCGAGGAGCGAGCCTCCGAGCGGGTGCTTCGAGACTATCTCAACGACAAGATCTCCCTGGCGAGGGCCCGGAGCGTCTACCGCGTGGCCATCGACGCCGAAACCGGGCAGGTGGACCAGGAAGCAACCCGGCGCTTGAGACAGCCGGTGCCGGACGGGAACTCGCGGCCCGCGCCGGGCGCCGGGAGGTCTTAAATATGGCACGGTACCGCATTGGGATCGACATTGGGGGCACGTTCACCGACCACGTCCTCCACGACGAAGACACCGGGCAGACCCTCAACATCAAGGTCCCCACTACCCCGTCAGACCTATCGCGCTGCTTCCTGGAGGGGCTCCGGGCACTGGAAGATAAGGTGGAGCGAGGGCTTCCGGGCCTGGAATTCATCGCCCACGGGACGACCGTGAACACCAACGCCATCATCCAGAGGCAAGGCGCCAAGGCCGCGCTCCTTACCACCAAGGGATTCCGGGATGTTCTGGAAATCGGGCGGCAGATCAGGCCGGGCGCTTACGACTTCTTCTCGGAACGGCCGGCTCCCCTCGCGCCCCGGTCACTGCGGCTCGAAGTAGCGGAGCGCATCGCCAGCGACGGCTCTGTCATCGCGCCCCTCAGTGAGCCGGACCTCATGGAAGCGGTGAAATTCTTTCTGCAGCACCGGGTGGACGCGGTTGCCGTTTGCTTTCTCAATTCGTACGCCAATCCGGCCCACGAGCTGGAGGCCCAGAGGATACTGAAGCGGGAACTTCCCGGCGTGTACATCGCCATCTCCGCCGAGGTGTCCCGTGAGTTCCGCGAGTTCGAGCGCACCAGCACCGTTGTCGCGGACGCCTACGTCGGGCCGCTGTTCATCAGCTACCTGGATAAGCTGGAGTCGGAGTTGGAGACGCTTCTCGGTGAATCCGGCCGCCTGGTCATTATGCACTCTGGCGGTGGCCTGATGTCCGTGGAACGCGCCCGCCATCGCCCCCACACCACCATCGAGTCAGGCCCGGCGGCCGGGGTGATCGCGGCGGCCGAGCTTGGCGTCCAGGTTGGAATTCCGAGCGTTATTTCCTTCGATATGGGCGGCACCACCGCCAAGGCCAGCCTGGTGGAGAAGGGCCAGCCCCGGACCCTCAGCATGTTTGGGATTGGGGAGGGCCAGCACGGGGGTATCGGAGGGCGCATCACGGGTATCCCCATCAGGTCGCCCATCGTCGATGTGGTGGAATGCGGCACCGGCGGTGGCAGCGTCGCCTGGGTGGACAGCGGCGGCCTGCTCAAGGTCGGCCCCCAGAGCGCCGGAGCCGAGCCCGGACCGGCGTGCTACGACGCCGGAGGAACCGAGCCCACGGTGACTGATGCCCACGTGGTCTTGGGCAGGCTGGACCCGGTCTTCTTCCTAGGCGGTCAGATGCGGCTGAAGAGCGAGTTGGCCCACCGTGCCGTTGAAGAAAAGGTAGCGGGCCCGCTGGGGATGTCGACGGTGGAGGCGGCTCAGGGAATAATCGACGTGGTCAACGCGAACATGGGGCGAATCCTCCGGGTGGTGTCGATCGCCCGGGGTTTCGATCCCCGGGATTTCGCCCTTGTCGCCTTCGGCGGGGCGGGACCGCTGCACGCGGCGGAGTTGGCGGCGGAGTTGGGGATCGGACGGGTCATCGTGCCGCCACGGCCGGGCCTGTTCTCGGCCCAGGGCATGCTCATGGCCGACCTTCAGGCAAGTCTACGCCTGACCCGGCTCGTAAGGGTAATCCCCGAGAACCTGGAAACGATACGCGGAACCCTGGCCGAGCTGGAAGCCGAGGGTGAGGCCGCACTGAACCTGGAGAAAGTCCCCGAGGAACGGCGCGAGATTTCGACGACGATCGAGATGCGCTACGTAGGGCAAAATTTCGAGCTGGATGTGCCCGTTCCGAAGGCTCCTGAGACGGCAGCCGACCTGGAATCGCTCCTGGCCCAGTTCCACGCAATCCACGAGCGGACCTACGGCCATTGCGAGCCGCGGGAACCGGTGGTCGCGGTGACCTTCAAAGTCCTTGCCGTGGGTAGAATGCCGAGGCCGGTTCCGAAGAAGCAGGCCGACGGCGGACCTGACGCCGGCGGAGCATTTCTGGGCGCTCGCAAGGTGTTTCTCAAGCAGGCCGGCGGGCTTATCGAGTGCCAGGCGTTTGACCGGGATCGTCTGACGGCAGGAAATACCCTGGACGGGCCAGCCATCATCTATCAGAGCGACACCACCACCCTGGTGATGACCGGGCAACGGGCCGAGGTCGACCAGTACGGTAACCTTCACCTGGTGGGGAAGGGCTAGTACTCAGTCAACCTATTGCTGATAGTTGTCATTCAGAGCGAAGCGAAGAATCTCGTTGTTACGCTGAGATTCTTCGTCGCTGCGCTCCTCAGAATGACATCCTGCCAAAACGAGGTTGACTGACCACTAGGCCCGGACTGGTGGAGACAAGAGACCTCGGTTGAGAGGGACACGCGATGCTATTCGAGGAGAGCATGGATGCTTTTCTTCGGAGACAGCAACCCATCCCTCGCCACCAACCCGCCCGCGCCCCTCTGAGGCAGCGCGGAACTCGCCCTGCTGTACAGAATTGGGATAAGTTGAAATGGGATTACCCTGTTTCGATACCCACTCTAGCGTCGGTAAATCAAAGCGAGCGTATCGAGGTGAATGTTGGACAAGTATGCTTTGGCCAGGGTTATTCACGTGCTGTCGGTGGTGCTCTGGATCGGTGGCGTAGCCATGGTAACGACCGTGCTGATACCTGCGATACGGAAGATGGGGCCCAGTGCGGATCAAGTCGGCCTTTTCGAACGGCTCGAGTCACGTTTCGCATTGCAGGCCAAGATCACAACGCTCCTAGCCGGCCTGTCAGGCTTCTACATGCTCGACTTTATCGACGCGTGGGGTCGATATACCGAGCCCAAGTTCTGGTGGGTTCATGCCATGACGATGGTCTGGGTATTGTTCATGTTCGTGCTTTTCGTCGCGGAGCCGCTGTTCCTACACCGGCTGTTCAAGAAACACGCGCAAAGAGACCCGGTCAAAACATTCGCCATCGTGCACCGTTTGCATCTGATTCTGTTGGCCGTGAGCCTGGTGACCATGGCGGGAGCGGTGGCGGGCAGCCACGGCTGGTTCGTATTCTAACGCCGAAAGGCGATGTTCAAATAGCAGGCGTGACAACGCATCGTCACGTCCGTGCCCAGCCACCGACGATTGTGCTAGACTGGGACCAGATTCGGTGAGGAGGAGTGATATGACCACCGCGGAGAGGAAACGGATAGGCCTGTTGGTGCCAGCCCGCAACCGCACGATGGAAGACGATTTCTCGGGTTGGATGCCTCGGTCGGTGGCCCTTCATACCATGCGAATGTACTTCCCACCGACGGAACCTCCCACGATGGAAGAGAGGCTTCAGCTAATGGACGACCAGGTAGGTGAGTCGGCCCGGCTGCTCACCCTGGTCCGCCCCGACGTTATCGCCTTCGGGTGCACCAGCGGGAGCTTCCTGCACGGTCTGGGGTGGGATCAGAAGATGATCGAGGAGATCGAGATGGTCTCCGGAGGAATCCCGACGGTAGCCACGGCGCGTTGTGTCGTCGATGCCCTCAACGAGCTAGGCGTGAAGAGGATTGCGGCGGCGTCGCCATACCCGCCGGAGATCAACGAGCGGCTGAAGAAGTACCTGGGCGACGCCGGTTTCGACGTGGTCAATTTCGACTATGAGGATGGGCGAAAGGTCGGGAATGTGGACCTGTTCGACCTGGATGTCGTGTACGAGCTTGGGAAGCGGGTGGACCGGACGGAAGCTGAAGCCATCTTCATCAGCTGTACCAATCTCCGGGCCGCGTCCATTATCGAGAGGCTTGAAAAGGAGACCGGCAAGCCGGTGGTGACCTCCAACCAGGCCACGTTCTGGGCCTGCCTCCGGAAGTTGGGAATCGACGAGTCCATTCCGGGGGCGGGAAAACTGCTGCGGGAGCGAGTCCCGGCCTGATTGTCGCGGGGTTGGTTGGCATTGGGGGGCGATCCCCATCCACCGGGTTTCACCCGTGTCAATCCGAGGCGCCGGCAGTCTCCGGCGCGGGATACCGGCCCGGCCCTGCGATAGCTCAAAACGCACCCCATCCCCCCGCGGCGGATGGGGTGCGTTGATCGTTTCCCTTCGGGCCTCGTTAGACGCTGTCGATGAACCGGAGGGTGGCCTCTACGCACTGGTCGGGTATATGCAGTTGGATTCCGGCGGCGATGTTGGGAAAGACCACCAAACCCTTGCAGTTGCCGAGCTGGCTCTTGACGAAAAGCTGGTCGTCGATAGGAGAGTTGGCGCTCTTGTCGCCGGTCATCAGGAGCGTGGGGGCCATTATCTTGGGAAGCGCTCCCGACAGGTCGACGGCCTGGAAGACGAGTTGAAGGGCGATTGCCCCGGCGTGGGACGTCTTGGAATGCTCCTCAATGTGCCACTCCACCATTCTGGGGTCCGCCAGGTCCATGTCCAGCCGGTTGGACATGGTGTTGACGAGCCATTGCCTGAGTCCCAGCTTGTCGATGGCATCCGCCATTGAAGCGGTGCCCTGGTTGTATAGGGACCTTGGCTTGTCGAGGATCTTGTACGGGGTGTTCACCAGGGTGAGGCTCTTGATCCAGTCGGGGTGGGTGATGGCGGTAAACATCCCCATGGTGCCTCCGGATTCAAAGCCCACCCAGTGGAGCTTCTTTATTCCCAGATCGTCGGCGATATCCAGGCAATCCTGGGACAGGCGTTCGGCGGTCCACGGGGGGTCGCTGGGGGGCACGTCGGACTGTCCACAACCTCGGCAGTCGTTTCTGATTACCTTGTATTTCCGTGACAGGCACGGCACCCACTGAATCCACCACTTCCCGCTTCGGGCATAGCCGTGGTGCATGAAAATGGCCTCATCCGTTTCCGGGGCCCAGGGGTCTCTGAAGTCGTCCACGTAGTAGTGAAGCTCCACGCCGTCACTGGCTTTGACCTTTGGCATCCCTCTAACCTCCAGCGGGGAAGCGGTCTTCGTAAAGCTGTCCCCGTCTCAGTGCTCCGGTCCCCAAGACTTCTCGAGCATCACCCCACCTGACGCCCACGCATTCGCTGGTGCTAGTGATTATATAGCGTAGCGTCTAAGGACCGGCGCACTCGCTGCCCAGTCTACCAATAAGCGCTCATTTTTCCCACCTTATTGGCCGAACGGCAGGTGAGGCGCCGGTCCCCCGGCGGCCTGAAGGGCGTAAGGGGCGTGATCTTCCCAGGGCCACGGGGCCGGGCCTGCCCAGCGTGCTGAAGCTGAGGAAACGCTCCATATCAAGGTGGATGTTGCCACCGGCGGCGAGAGACGTTATCATAACCGCGCCGGAAGCTGGCGAAGAGGTCATCCGGGCCTGAAAACGGAGCGGCCGGCGAAACCTACCTGGCACGGCGCGTAAGGAGACGACAATGGCGCAGCAAGAATGGGGTCAAATCTACAAAGAGCTGGGCGCGGTCCCGGTCATCAACGCCACCGGCAGCGTGACTCTCCTCGGCGGGTCAACGCCCATTCCCGAGGTAAGAGAAGCGATGGATCGGGCCGACAGCGCCTACGTACCTCTGATGGAACTCGAGGAGAAGGCTGGTGCAGCCATCGCCAAGATGCTGAACGTTCCAGCAGCGTATATCACTTCCGGAGCGGGGTCCGCGCTGACCTTGGCGACCGCCGCCTTCATGGCCGGTGACGACGACGCCAAGATTGAGCAGCTTCCGAACACCACCGGCATGAAGAACGAGATCCTCATTCAGCGGAGGCACCGCTACTGGTATGACCGGTGCCTGGCCCTGGCCGGGGCGACGCTGGTGGAGTTCGGGTCTGAGGAAGGAACAACTCGGGAGGACCTGGAAAAGGCAATCGGCCCCAAGACGGCCGCGGTCCACTACGTCGCCATGGAACAAACCCCGGACTCTAAGGAGCTGCCTCTGGCGGATACCATCGAGATTGCCCACGCTCAGGGCGTGCCGGTAATGGTGGACTCCGCCGGGCAGATATATCCTCTGGAGAATTTTGGGAAGTACGTCAGGATGGGGGCCGATTTCCAATGCATCGCCGCCAAGTACATGGGCTCTTGCCAGTCGACTGGCCTCGCCTTGGGCAACGCGGAGACGATCCGCAAGCTCTCCCTGCAGGCGTTCGCCAGCTATGAGGGCCGCCGCATCCGGGGGGTCGGAAGACCTCAGAAGATCGACCGTCAGGAGATGGTCGGCGTGGTGGCGGCGGTAAACCGCTGGATAACGATGAATCACGAAGACCGGCTGGCTGTCGCGGAGCGGAAATGCGCGAACATGGCAGCCCCGCTTGGAAACATTCCCGGAGTGAAGGTCGATATGATCGACAATATCATCGGGCACCAACCCTATGGCGTGAACCTGAGTGTGGACGCGGCCGTGACCGGCATGACGATCCAAGACGTGTCGGCCAAGCTGAAAGAGGGCGATCCTCCCATCTGGACCAGGGTCCGCGATGGCCAGGACTGGATCACGCTGCACACCTTCGGTCTGGCCGAGGGTGAGGACAAAATCGTTGGTGCGCGGATCGCGGAGCTGTTCGGCAAGTAGTCAACTCGAGGGGGGGACCGGGTGTAACCGGTTGCCCTTACCCCACAATTAAGTGGTTTTTGGGGCATCCCATCCGCCATAGGTGAATGGGATGCCCCTTCTAAAATCATCAAGGCTTGGCATCAAGGCCAAGACTTCTAAGAGCAAAGCCACGCCGGCGTTCCGGAGGGCAAAGCGGCACTGTCATTGGTACGAGAATGTCATGCCGAGCCAGCCGCGGCAGCGAGGCATCTGGGGTGGGGATTCTCCTCCGCCTCCCCAGACCCTTCGGTTCACTGGGGGTGACACTTGGTACCTTCAAGGTCAGGCCGATCTGAGAATCTTCCCGGCTTGACTTCCACCGCGTTGATCACTTAATCTGCGCCAGGAATGACATCAGGGGATTGCCTTTCGGGAACGGGCAATCTGGGAGAAGCACAGTTGAGCAACTATCGCGTTGGCGGCGATGTAGGCGGGACCTTCACCGACGTTGTTCTGGCCGGTGAGGATGGGTCACTGGCAATCAAAAAGGTGCTATCAACCCCCGGCCATTTCGAACTGGCCATGGTGGACGGGGTGGCCGATTTGCTGAAAGAGCACGGCGTGAACCCCAAGCAGGTGAACGAGGTGCTGCACGGCACCACCGCTGCCACCAACGCCGTGCTCCAGCGTCTCGGCGCCGTGACCGGGCTCATGACCACCAAGGGCTTCCGCGACGTGCTGGAGCTGCGGCGCCTGCGCATGCCCAACATCTACGACATCTTCTGGGACAAGCCCGCTCCCCTGGCGCCCCGCAACCTGTGCCGCGAGGTCACGGAGCGCCTGAACGGCAAGGGAGAGGTGCTGACGGGGCTGGACCTGGATGAGGTGCGGCAGGTGGTGCGCTCGATGCTGGAGGATGGGGTCACCTCCCTGGCGGTGTGCCTCTTGCACTCCTACATCAACCCCGTCCACGAACGGGAAATCGCCGAGATGGTGCGCCGCGAGTTCCCCGACTTGTATCTGAGCGTCTCCTCCGAGGTGCTGCCGGAGATCAGGGAGTACGAGCGGACCTCGACCGTGGTGACCAATGCCTACATCATGCCGGTCATGGCCTCTTATCTGCGCTCCATGACCCAGCAACTCGACCGGATGGGCGTCCGGGCCCCGCTCCTCATCGTGAAGTCCTCCGGCGGCATGATGACGGCAAGAATGGCGGAGCAGGCGCCCATTCACTCGCTGGAATCGGGGCCCGCCGCGGGGGTCCAGGCATCGTTGGCGCTGGCGCGCCGTCTGGGTATCAAGGACGTGGTGACCCTGGACATGGGAGGGACCACGGCCAAGGGGTCCTTGATCGAGAACGGCGAGGCCCATCGCGCCAGCGAGTACGAGGTCGGAGCGCCCATTTCCACGTCGTCCCGCCTCTTGAAGGGCGGAGGGTATCTGCTGCGGATCCGGGCTATCGACCTTGCCGAGGTGGGCGCGGGAGGCGGCAGCATCGTCGCCATCGATAGCGGAGGCTCACTCCAGGTAGGGCCCCGGTCGGCCGGGGCGGTCCCAGGACCCGTCTGCTACGACGGCGGTGGTGATCAGCCCACCGTCACCGATGCCAACCTGGTCCTGGGTTACCTGAACCAGGAGTATCTGTTGGGCGGTTCTCTCAAGGTAAACCGGGAGAAGGCCCATCGCATCTTGGACGAAACCGTGGCCAAGCCCCTTGGTCTGCCCCTGCTGGAGGCAGCCTACGCTGTTCACATGGTCTCCAACGCCACCATGGCCCGCATCATCCGGGCCGTGACCACGGAGCGGGGGCGCGACATTCGCAATTTCGACCTGATCGCCTTCGGGGGCAACGGACCGGTCCACGCCGCGGAGTTGGCCCGCTCCCTGGGCATCAGGCGCATCATCGTCCCGCCGGTGCCGGGCCTCTTCAGCGCCCTGGGGCTTCTGGTTTCGCCGCTGGAGCAGGAGGAGGTACAGACGATAATGCGTCCCACAAGCTCCATGAACGACGCCGATCTGGAGCGGCTTTACGCCGGCCTAGAGGAGCGGGTGGCGGCGGCGCTTCAGGCCGAAGGCGTGGACCTGAGTAAGGTGGAGTATAGCCCCATGGCGGACATGCGCTCCATCGATCAAGCCCACGAACTGACGGTGGCGGCGCCCGCGGGGTCATCCGACGGCCATCGAATCGAGGCACTGGAAGAGTCGTTCTGGCAGGAGCATCTGCGGAGTTTCGGGCACAGATCGGATCAAGACCCCACCGAAATAGTAAACGTCCGGCTGGCGGCAAGGTACGCGACGGCCCGGGAAGACCACAACGTTAGCGTGGAATCCCTCAAGGCCCTGTATCGCACGTCGCCGGGCAAGACCGCCCGACTCGCCTACTTCGGCCGGGAGTCGGGATCAATGGAGACGCCAGTGGTCGCCCGGCTGGACCTTACCGAGCGCGCTACACCGGGGCCGTTGATCGTAGAAGAGTACGACACCACCGTGATGGTGCCTCCGGGCTTCAGCGTCCGGCGTGACCCCCTGGGCAATCTTCTTCTAGAATAGCAACACGCCCTCGTTTTTATGAAGAAAGCCGAGTCTCGGACTCAAAAGCAGCCGCCCGGGCGGCTTCGGGACCAATAAGCTCACAGACGCTTTCGCAGCGGAAACCGAGGAGAAGCGATGCAGATCGATGTCATCACCTTCGAGGTCTTGAAGAATAACCTGGCGTCCATCACCGACGAAATGATGTTCACTCTTCAGCGTACGGGCCACTCGCCGACCACGACCCAAGCGTTCGACTTTTCAGTAGCGATTTGTGACCCACAGGGGCGCATGCTGGTTCAGGGCTTGGCCGTGGCCGGACACATGGGCAGCATCCCGGCCGCGGTTGGGGCCTGTGTGTCTAAGTTCGGCGAGGAAGTCCGTGACGGCGATATCTTCCTCCTGAACGATCCGTATGAGGGCGGGATGCATCTGCCGGACGTCTTCGTCATCAAGCCCATGTTTTCCGATGGCGACCTCGTGGCGTACACCTGCTCGGTGGTGCACCACACCGACATGGGCGGACGGGCCCCGGGTTCCATGGCCCACGACTCCACCGAGATCTACCAGGAAGGGCTGCGGCTGCCGCCGGTACGATTCTACGAGCAGGGCCGGGTGAACCCGACGCTGGTCGACATTATCACCAAGAACGTGCGGATTCCGGATCAGGTGCTGGGCGACCTGCGGTCCGAAGTGGCCGCGTGCCACATCGGGGAGGATCGGCTTCGGGAGATCCTCGAGACTTTCGGCCGCGAGGAGTTGATGTTCTATTTCGATGCCCTCATGGACTACTCCGAGCGCATCGCCCGTTCCATAATCGCCACCTGGCCCGACGGTACCTACACCTTCACCGACTACCTGGACGACGATGGGGTGGACCCCGACCCCATTCCGCTGACGGTTGCCGTCACCATTCACGGCGACTCCCTCACCGCGGACTACACGGGCTCCGCGCCCCAGGTCCGCGGGGCGATCAACTGCACCCCAGCCTGGACGGAAGCCTGGACCTACGCCGCGGTGCGGGCCGCCCTGGGGGTGGACATCCCCAACAACGACGGCTATTTCAGGCCCATCGAGGTTATCTCCCCCAAAGGATCGATCCTCAATATGCGGCACCCCGCCCCCTGCGCCGCCCGCGGCATGACCGGCCACCGTATTCAGGATGCCATGTTCGGGGCCCTGTCCCAGGCCATTCCCGGCCAGATCCCGGCAGCCTCCCAGGGGGGCACCTCCACCGGCCGCTTCGGGGTGTACGGGCCCGACGGCAAGGCCAATGTGTTCTACGATAATGTCTACGGTACCCGGGGAGCCACGCCGCGCAACGACGGTCCCGACGGGCTGGCGGAAACGGGGGGCAACCTCAGCAACGTCTCCATCGAGGTGGAAGAGATTTCATTCCCCCTCCGGGTCCGCCGTTACGGCCTGGTGCCCGACTCCGGGGGCCCCGGCCGTTTCCGGGGAGGGCTGAGCATTCTGCGGGAATGGGAGGTCCTGGCGCCGGAGATGGCGGTGACTTTCCGCTCGGACCGGCGGAAGTTCCAGCCCTACGGCCTCCATGGCGGCAAGGCGGGGCAGCCCAGCGAAAGCTACCTGAACCCGGATGATGGCAACCCGATGCTGCCCTCCAAGATCAACCAGCGCTTCAAGCAGAGCGACGTCTTCCTCCACATCACGCCCTCGGGCGGCGGTTGGGGTGACCCCATGAGTCGTGACCCGCAGAGTGTGCTGGCCGACTGGCGCCTGAAGAAGGTGACGGCGGCTCACGTCCGGGATGCCTATGGCGTAGCCATCGACGAGGAGAACTGTTGCGTTGACGAGGCTGCCACCGCCGCATTGCGGAAGGGCGCATAGATTTCCTCAGAGCATTATCAGGAGACCTCTCCGGGACTTGAGCGGGCACTCCGGTGTGGGGGCGCAGTATATTGCGCCCCTACGGCGACATTAATCCGGACGCGCAATGGTTGGTGCCCCTACCCTGACATTTTCGTAACTTGGGCGGGCACCGTGGTGTGGGGGCGCAATATATTGCGCCCCTACGGTGAAATTAACCCAGGCGCGCAATGTTTGGCGCCCCTACCGTGATATTTTCGGAATTTGGGCGGGTATCCTGGTGTTGAGGCGCAATATATCGCGCCCCAACGGTGGCATTAATCCAGACGCGCGATCGCCAAACACCTCTCCTGAAGCGGCATTCGGAAGGGTTTCCCTGGCCCTTCCCGAGAACCTCCGGCCAGCGTTACCCGGCCTAGGCTGGGGGTTCGTCCAGGCCCAGGAGTTCGCGGTAGCCGCGGTCGTAGAAGGCCAGTTGCTCCGTGTCGACCTGCTCATCCAGCGTCGGCGGCTCCGGGCGCTGTAGGTCCTCGTATTGCGGGGCGGTCCCCAGGAGCCCCTCAGCCTGGTAGGCCTGGAGCTGGTCGTCATCCACCCCAAGAAGTTCGCCGAACACCCTCTGGTTGTGTTCTCCCAGGCTGGGGACGAAACGAATTTCGGGCCGGGCGCCGGAGAAGTGGTATGGCTGCCCTGGGTAGGGCCGCTTGCCCACGGCGCGCTCCGGGGGGTGGGTGAACCACTGGATGAACCCCCGCTCGCGCAGGTGCGGGTCGGTTACTAGGTCCCGGGCCATGGTCACGGGACCGGCGGGCACCCCGTGCTCCTGCAGCAGGTGCATGACCTCGTACTTCCTCCGCTGCCGGGTCCAGGCCGCAATGTGGCTATCCAGCAGTTCACGGTTCTGCCAGCGGGAAAGAGGGTCCATGTAGCGCTGATCCTGAGCCCATTCCGGCTGACCAAGGGCCCGGCAGAGTCCCTCCCACTGGGCGTCGCCGTCCACCGCGATGGCCACCCAGGTGTCCTCTTCGCGGCAGGGGTAGCAGCCGTGGGGGGCCAGGTGCGGGTGGCTGTTGCCCATCCGGCCCGGTAAGACCGACCCCATTTGCCGGGCCAGCAGGGCGGGACCGATGCAGTTCACCCCTGTCTCGAACATGGACATGTCGATCAGCGCTTCCCTGCCGGTGCGCCGCCGGTGGTGGAGCGCCATGAGAACTGCCAGGGCGTTGTTCCAGCCCGTGAGCAGGTCGTGGTAGGAGTCCTCGACGCCGACCGGACCTCCGGCCTCGAATCCGGCCAAGTCGTAGAGCCCGGAGAGGGGCTGCACCGTGCGTCCGAAGGCCCCCGCCTGGCGCCAGGGTCCCTGCTGACCGAATCCGGAGCTGCGCAGCACCACCAGGTCGGGCCTGATCTGGCGCAGGACATCGCGGCCCAGTCCCAGGCGCTCCAGCACGTCCGGACGGTGATTTTCCGCGAGCACGTCGCTCAGCGAGATGAGCCGCTTCAGCAGCTCCAATCCGTGGGGTTGTTGCAGGTCCAGGGTCACGCTCTGCTTGTTGCGCCCGCTGTAGTGGTGCCAGCCGGAGCGGTCCCAAAACCGCTGCCCCGGGTCGTTCTCCGGGAAGGGGCGAAAGCGGCGGGTGTCTAGCCGCGAGAGGCTTTCCACCCGGACAACCTCGGCGCCCATGTCGGCCAGGACCATCGTGGTCCAGGGAAGCTGAACTATGTTCTCCAGGGAGACCACGCGGATTCCCTCGAGGGGGAGCCGCCCGCCATTGCCGGTTTTCACCATGGTCTCGGTGAACGAAATCCCTCTAAGTCTCCCTTTACCGAAGGGAGACCGGCGGGAATCTTTTTGTCGCAAGATTTGAGAAGCTGTGAATAACCCGGGCAGAAACTCATATGACCCTCAGATGCTGGAGCCGCACCAGCTCCTCATTAGTGTAACCCAGCTCCTCCCGGTAGACCTGGGAATTGTGCTGGCCAAGGAGAGGCGCCGGCCGTGCTTGGGGCTGATGACCCTCGATCTGGAACCCGGGACCGGGGAGTTTAAACTGTCCGGCCACCGGGTGGTCAACCGCCGTCCAAAACTGGCGGGCTTCGAGCTGGGAACACTCCAGGACTTCGTCGATGGTCTGCGCCGGCCCGAGGACGATGCGCTCCTCCATTCCCTGATAGAACAGGTCCCACTTGCCGCGTTCCCGCAGCTTGGGCTCGACGATGGCCCGGAGTTCCCGGTGGTGCTCGATCCGCCCCACGAGGCCCCCGAACCGCTCGTCCAACAACTCCGGGGCATCCAGAAGGACGGAGTACATCTCCCAGGGGTGGCCGCCGTCGCAGGTGAGGGCAACCCAGCCGTCTTTGCACTCCAGGAGGTCGCCGTCCATGACCCTCCGGTGGTAGCCCCGGCCCCGTTTCTGGATACTCCCGGTGTAGGTGTACATGGCCATGGACATCGGCGGCTCGCAGGCCAGGGCCTCCCACAGGGAGACATCGACGTGCTGGCCCTCGCCCGTGACCCGCTGGCCGGTGACCGCCAGCATGGCTGAAACCGCCGCCACCTTGCCGCCGTAGAGGGAGGCCTGCTCCCAGGGAACGTAGATGGGCGGCAGGTGAGGGTTGCCGTTCAGGTACATGAACCCGCCGATGGCCTGGAGGACGATGTCCGTCCCCTGGTAGCCGGCGTAGGGGCCGGTCCGCCCGAAGGGTGTTACCGATACGTGGACGAGGCCCGGATGGTCGGCGGCGAGGGCCTCTGGCTGGATGTTCAGGTCGCTCGCCTGGGCTGTTGAACAGTCCTCGATGAGCAGGTCACAGCGGGAGAGTAGTTGACGCAGCAGGTTATGCCCCGTGGGCGTGGCCGCGTCCAGGGTGATGCCGCGCTTATTGGCATTCAGGAAAAGGAACCAGGGCGAGCGCTCAGGGTGGGGATCGTCGTCGGGAAAAGGACCCAGGCGGCGTGCCGGGTCGCCGGCCGGCGGCTCCACTTTGATCACATCGGCGCCCCAATCGGCCAAGGACCGGGCCGCCCAGGCGCCGGCCATTCCCGAGCTTAGGTCCAGGACCCGAATATCGCTCAGTAGCTCATCCACAGGGACCAGGATAGGTACGGGACCAAGCTGTGTCAATATTGGAATGGTTGCCGCGGCCTTGGGTGGAGCCTGGTTTGAGGATGCTCCGGCGTTTCGGCGCGTCGCCGGGCTCAGATTCAGACACCTGCTCCTGACCCTATGGAGCAATTGCGCGCACTTACTGCACGAAAGGTGAACGAGATGATAAACTCCCTCCAACTTGGAACGGGATCGTTCCCGCGAAGCGGCTGGAGCAGAGGAATGAGATGAGAGTGGTGATCATCGGTGGATCGTTCGGCGGGATGACCACCGCCTACCAATTGCGGAGGCGCCTCGCCCCCGGCAAATGTGAGATACGCCTCATCTCCAGGGAAAGGCGGTTTGTTTTTGTTCCGTCACTTCCCTGGGTCGTCATGGGGTCGAAAACCCTGGATCAAATCTCTTTTGACCTGGAAAGGCCCCTGGCGAGCAAGAAGATCGATTTCACCCACGCCACGGTACTGCGAGTCGACCCCCAGGCCCAGAAGGTCGTTACCGAGGGAGAGGAGTACCCCTACGACTATCTGGTAATTGCCACCGGCCACCGCAGCGCCAACGAGGCAGTCCCCGGTCTCGGGCCGTTCGATGGCTCGGCACATTCGCCCATGTCGCCTCCGGAAGCGGAGGAGGCCAGGGAAGCCGTCAAGAGGTTGCTTGAAGATCCGGGCCCCATGGTGGTCGGTTGCGCCCCCGGCGCTAGTTGCCTCGGCCCGGCCTACGAATTCGCCTTCCAGATCGACCATCTGATGCGGAAGAGGAAGATCCGGCACCTGGCGCCCATGACCTTCCTCACGCCGGAGCCGTTCCTCGGGCACATGGGAGCCGGTGGCATGGGCCGGGCTCGGCAGTTCATTGAGGCAGAGTTCGAAGAGCGGTCCATCCGCTATCATACGTCGGCAGCCATCTCCAAGATCACCGATTCTTCGGTTGAGCTGGCCGATGGTCAAGTCTTCGAGTCGCGATTCTCCCTCATCATTCCACCACTGTCCGGGGTCGATGCCATGATCGCATCTCCCGGCCTCGGCAACCCCAAAGGCTTCGTGCCGGTGGACCAGCACTACCGGCACCAGGAGTTTCCGAGCATCTACGCCGCCGGCGTTGCCGTCGCGTTTTCGCCGGTCGACGAGACCCCGGTGCCCGTGAATTTTCTCAAGACGGCACACATGACCGAGCAGATGGCTGAGGCCGTCGCGCACAACATCGCCGCGGACGTAGAGGGCGGCGAGAAGAAATCTCGTCCCCTGTACGCCGAGTGCATTTTGGACATGGGAGATGGGGCGGTGCGCCTCAAGGTAAACCCGGTGCGGCCACCGCGCAACGTCGCCGACATCTCCGAAGGCAAGCGATGGCTGTGGGCCAAGAGGTTCTTCGAGCGATACTACCTTTGGAAGGCCAAGCGGGGGAAAACCGTGTCCAGCGGCCTGGGTTGGTAAATGGGTAGGCTGAAACAAGTGCTAGTGGGGGAGGTTACCCATGGCTACGACAGAAGTTTGTCGTGGCCAGCATGCGATCCAATCCAAAACCAATAAATAGAGTCAACCTACTGTAGCCCCAACGCCCGCCATCCTCGGCCTACTCGCACCGAATATATTGCGTCGGCCGGATGCACGAGCTTAAAGCGTAGACTGGGGTGATTCGGGTTCTCTTTCCAAAGGCCATAACTTCTGCTGGCTTGCTCTCCGACGTTGGCGGGCGATCTTCTAAAGCAATCAATGAAGTCGTCAGTCGGGTACGAGTTCACAGCTCGTCAAATCCGATTCCCCTCACCCGGCCCGAGTGAACGTCCTCCCGTACTTTCCCACCAGTCACAGGTGTCGCCGAGCGGCTGCTTTGGCAGGTCGAGCCTGGTGATGCCGCCCGCCCACATGGGGCGCCGTTAGCTGCCAAGCGTGATAAAATTGGCGCCACCGACCCTGGCACCCACCCACGAAAAGGAGGACCCGATGGCTGATGTTATCGGCGACCTGGACGCGTTGAGGCGGGAGGTGGCAGACAGCGGCTTCGACGCGGTGGTGGCCATGTCTCCGGAGAACGTTCCCTATATCTCCGGGGTCTTGCTGTGGACCCAGCGGTCCATCCGTGACCGGCTGGCCCTGGTGGTGTGGCCTCGCGAGGGGGACCCCACCTTCATCGTGGCCACCAATGAAGAGGGCTACGTGCGGGAGAAGTCTTGGATTTCGGACATCCGAGGCTACGTACAGCACGAGGATTCGCCCATCGAGTTTTTGGCGGAGGTCCTGCGAGAGAAGGGCCTGGCCGCCGGGCGTCTGGGCTTCGAGCCGTCTTTCCTGACCGCCGATTTCCATGCCGAGCTGATAGAAGCTCTGCCCGAAGCCCAGTTACTCCCCTGCGAGCCCGTATTCCAGAAAGTCCGCATGGTGAAGACGCCGGCGGAGGTGGAACTGCTCGCCAGGGCCGCCGTGGCCACCGAGCACGCACTGATGGCCACCTACGCCACGGCGAGGCCGGGGGAGACCGAGCGCAGCCTGGTGGCCCGGCTTGGCGCCAACATACTCCAGGCCGGTGCCGACACCCCGGCCTTCCTCTACCTGACGGTGGGGCCTAACACGGGCTACGCCCATCCGGACCCAACCGACCAACCGGTGGTGTTCGGCGACCTGATTAAATCCGATTGCGGCGGCTTCTTCTCCGGGTACTACTCAGATATCGGGCGTACCGCGGTTGTGGGAAGGGCCAGCCCGGAGCGGCGGTCGGTGTACCAGCGGCTCATGGAGGTCCACCGGAGCACCATCGCCGCCATGCGGCCCGGAGCCCCGGCCTCCGAGGTCTACCGGGTTGCGGTCGAGGGCTACCGGCAGGTGGAGATCCCTTTCGGCCTGCCCTTCGCCGGCCACGGGGTAGGCCTGTACATCCACGAGGTACCCATGCTTTCGGCCGGCGACGATACCCCGTTGCAGCCCAATATGGTCTTCGCCGTCGAGACACGGGTAAGGTGGCCCGGCAAGGAGGGCTACCACATCGAGGACCTGGTGGTCATCCGGGAGCAGGGCCCGGAGGTGGTGACCACCTTCATGGACACGGCCGAGCTGATGGAGCTTTAGGTTATTAAGCCGGCGGGCTAAACGCTCCCGTCGGCTTCCATCTGGGCCAGCTCTTCTTCGGTGATCCCGCCGATGCCGCAGAGCACCTCCCGGTTGTGCTCGCCCAAAACCGGGGCTCTCTGGTTCGGCGGCTCTACGCAGTCCGTGAGCTGGACCGGCGTCCGCACCGCGGTGAAACTCCCGCCGAAGGTATCGCCGGCGTCCATGAACATTCCGCGGGCCTCCAGGTGGGGACATTTGTCCAGGTCCGCCACGTCTTGCACCATCCCGACGGAGAAGCCGGTTCCCGTAAACTGTCGACACACCTCCAGCTTGGGAACGTGCTGCGACCATTCCTCGATGGCGGGAATAATGTGCTCGAAGTAGAAGTCCGCCGGGATGTCTTTGGCCAGATACCGGGAGTCTTCGACCAGGTCCTCCCGGCCGATCAAGCGCCAGAGAGCGGCATAGTGCTCTGGCCTTCTCACCCCGGCCATCACGACGTAGCCGTCTTTGGCCCGCACGGTTAGCCCGGCGGTAATCGTCGCCTCCATGCTCCGGGCTTTGGCTTGACCGGTGGCCCGGAGAGTGGCCCAATTGCTGACGGTGTGGGGAATCAGGCATTCGTACATAGCCATATCCACATGCTGGCCCCTCCCGGTCTTCCGCCGCGTCTCCAGGGCCAGCAGGATTCCCAGGGCGGTCCACAAGCCGGGGACCGAGTCCCCCATGCTGTCACCAATGGAAAGCGGCGGCCCATTCGCGGCGCCGGTGATCGCCATCCAGCCGGCCATGCCCTGAATGCAAAGGTTATTGGCCGGCCAGTCGGAGTAGGGGCCGCGCAAGGCCTCACTGTCGCCGTAACCGGTGATGCTGGCATAGATCAGGCCCGGGTTGAGCTGCCGGAGGTGGTCGAACCCGAGTCCCAAGCGGTTCAGCGCGCCGGGGCCCCAGTTCTCCAACAAAACGTCGGAGACCCGGACCAAGTTCTCGAAAGTTTTTTTGGCCGCCGGGGCCCGCAGGTCCAGGCTGACGCCTTTCTTGTTGCGGTTCAGCGCCAGGAAGCTGGCGCCGATTCGATCATTGCCGGCCGGTCCCTCGACGGACGGGCCGCGGTTGCGGCTAAGCTCGCCGGTGGGTGGGCGCTCGATCTTGATGACCTCGGCGCCCATATCGGCCAGGATCATCGCGCAGAAAGGGCCGGCAACGATGTGAGTGGCATCCAGGACGCGGATGCCCTCCAACGGGAGGGGCAGTTTGTCTTCTTCAGCGGCCATGGTTGCACCTTTGGTTAGGCGTTGGAAAGTCTCCCGGATCGGGCAGAAGACCGGGGAAATCTCGGCCAGTGTAGCACAGTCACCCCTGCCTTGTGCTGAGCTACCGCGCGACGAGCCGATCGCCGGCCGTTCAGGGAACTGCCGGGACGGAAACTATCGATGGGGCGCCGAATGACACCGGCCTGGCCGGTTGGAGAAGATATGGAGGCGGCGAATACAGTTGATACTATGGGCGTATTTCGTACAAACAGCGATATGTTGGTTAGGATAAGTCGAAGATTAGTCGCGGTTCTTGACATTACAGGCTGACTCTGATATATACAAATGGTCCCAAGTAATTAAGGCAATCGGCTGATCCACAGAGAGTGTTCCCGAGTGGGCCGGATACCAACGGCACCGCAGGTGAGGCGGAAGCGCTGAAGGCATGCCAGAGGGCCGCGTTCCGGGGGACATGGGTCAGAGGGGAAGTCCGGGTGCGAAGGTTACTTGGGACGTTCCTTTGCCCTTCGACAACCGGAGGCTAGGGCATCCCTCCGGGCGGTCAACTCCGAACTCCCCACTGTTCAGGTAAGCGTCCATCAGCCACCGGGCGTGCTTGTTCCGGCGCGCTTACTCCTCGCCCCGGCCTTGCCTCGAAAGCGCCCTGGCATATGTCACCCCGATTGAAGCGGGGGGTCTGGGGTGGTGGAGGAGAATCTCTGCCCAGATGCTTCGCCGCTGCGGCTGGTTCAGCGCGACCCTTTCCCACCAATCCCCCACGCCGCTCGCGACCGGCACCACCAGGTAAGAAAATCGTCCGGCGCTTTTCACTTCGACCCTAGTGAAAGATGGAGCAGCACACGCCTTACTCTCGTCCATCGGGGAAGGGCGGCCCGGAGGGCATTTCCGTACCAATGACATTCTTGAGGCAACCTCCCCTGGGCCCCTACTTGACGAAGAAAACTGAGGCTCCACGATATTCGACCACGCCAAAACCTAGACCCGCGCCGTAGCAGCCGTCGGATATCATACCGCAATTAATGCATGTGCACCTATTACTGGTGCGAGACCTCCAACAACATATCTGGTAGACGGGTGTTAAGGAGCGAAGGTTTTGGAAAACCCTTTGAGCGCCACCACCGAAATCTACCTGATTCCCTCCCGGATGCGGTCTTCCCTGTCAGTTGTGCTGCCCTTGAGAATGTCGGATATCTTAGGGATCGGCCTCGCCGCGGCGGCCCTCTTTGGCGGCAGTTATGATATGGTTCATGCCTCGGCAGCGTTCAGCTTCGATTCGGGCGAGTTTTTCCGGGGCGGGGCGATCGCCTCCCTCGGCTTGGGACACGGCCTCGCCGTCATCAAGCTAGGACGGGTTCCTCAGCCGTAGCGCCGGACTGGCCGAATACCGTTCAGAACTTCTCAGACCTGGACCGAATCAACCCTCACCAAATTAGGTCCGAGCCTGCGGTTGCGACGGCCGGCCTTCGGATCCTTCCCCCTCGGCCGCCGCTCCCAGCTCCTCCTCATTCTCAAGACTTCCCACTTTCTCCATCGGCGGCTCCACCGGGCCGGACGCCGGAGTCGGGCCTGACGCGCGCCAGCAGGTGCAACCACTCCGGGAGTGCCGTGGACCTGACTCGTTCACCAGGGATCTGATCATGTGGGAAAACCCGGATGTAGCTGGTAGACTGGGCCTCTAGGAGGTTAACCATGTCTACGCTGGAGATTATGAACCCCGTTGCCAAGTGCACGGGAGGTGAGGTTAGGTTAGTCCCGCACCCCGGTTGGACACCCTGGCCGGCAAAACCATCGGTTTCTATTGGAACACCAAGGCTGGGGGCGACGTAGCCCTCCAAAGGGTGGCGGAGATCATCCAGAAGGACTTTCCCGGGGTGCGTCTGAACAACTACGTTCACCACTACCCCGCGCCTTCGGATATGATCGAGGATATGCTCTCTCAGTGCGACGCCGTCATCGGCAGCACCGGGGATTGAGGCTCCTGCACGTCGTGGCTTGCCCACGACCTGAGCGAATTGGAGAAGAACGGTACGCCGGCGATCGGCATCTTCACCGAAGCCTTCGAGAGGGACGCGCGGGCCAGTTGCCGGGCGATCGGCGTTCCCTTCCTGCCCCTGGCCCTGGTTCCTACCATCCTCTCCAATGAACCCCCGGATACGATCCGCGGCTATGGTGAAGCCATTTACCCGAAGGTAGTGGAGGCCTTCACCAAGGTCCCCACGGGACCCGGCGCCACGAGTACCCAGGAAGCCGAGGAGCAGGAAGCGCTCACCTTCCATGGAGATGACCTCCTGGATGCCGCCGAGGCGATTAACCGTACCCTGGTGGAGTACAACTGGAGCGACGGTTTTCCCCTGGTGCCTCCCACCGGAAGCCGGGTCGACAGGATGCTGGCGGGGACTCAAAAGCCGCGGGATCAGATAGTAGCGGTGCTTGAGCCCGGTTTTGGGCTGGCCACTGTGGAGAAGATAGCCATCAACGCGGTCATGGCAGGGTGTCAGCCGGGGCACCTGCCGGTGCTGATTGCAGCAGTGGAGGCGATGGCCGACCCCTACTACCGGCTACGCGCCGTCTCCTGTTCCACGGGCCCCCACGCTCCACTGCTGGTGATCAACGGCCCGGTCGCCAAGGAGCTAAAGGTGAACTCGGGTCTGTGCTGTTTCGGGCCTGGCGGACCCTCCTACGCCAATACCGTCATAGGGCGGGCGGTCCGGCTTATCATGATGAATATTGGCCATGCCCGGCCCACCGATTCGGACATGGACACCCACGGCATGCCCCACAAGTACAGCGCCTGCATTGCGGAAGCCGAGGGCAACAGCCCGTGGATTCCCCTCCATGTGTCCCGGGGATACAATCAGGACACCAGCACGGTCACCGTCTTCGTCGCCAGGTACATGCTCGACATCAACGATGCCGGGAACTACACGCCGGAGCACATCTTGCGCCGGATCGCCATCGGCATGTCCAATGGGGCCAGCGTCTTTACCGGGCACTGGCTGGCGGAGCCCCGGATCTACCGGCGGACCGCCCTGCGCGATAGGGATAGCCACAAGATGTACGACGCCCACTGCCTGGTTATCATCGGTTCCGCCCCACGCCAGGGTCCTGGCCCGCTACAACTGGACCAAGGCCGGGGTGAGTGAGTACCTCCATCTGCACGCCCGAGTGCCGTTCGGAGACCTGTCCCGTTTCGGCGGCGCGGAGGAGTTGCGCCCGGAGTGGCGGTGGCTCGCCGATTCCCCGGACACCATGGTGCCGGCGGTGCGGTCACCGGAGTGCATCGAGGTCATGGTGGCTGGAGGGGAAGGACCCAAGAGCATGTACGTGGGTGGCGAAGGCCATGCCGTCACCAGGGTGGTCGAAGGGTAGCCGCGGAGAGGGGCCGAGGATTGGGGTTTTCGAAACATCCTGCCGGTGGGACCGGGAACGCCCGAAGAAACGAGGCGGGAGGGTCGCTCCAAGCTCAGGTAAGCCGCGCTGAGATTATGCGGAGAGACCCTCCCGTTCCTGCCTAGACTTGTTCGTCGCGCTCGCGACGGGCGCGCCGCATTCGAAGCCCGATAACTGCCGAAACACCCACCAGGACGGCTCCGCCGATGCCGCTGAGCAAGGGCACCAGCAGGCCGACGCCGTCATCATCATCATCCACCCGCTTTACCGGTTCCCCAGTCGATGGGGCCACCTTGGTGGGAGCCGCCTTCGTTGGCGTCACTTCCGCCACGGCCGAGCCCAGCCGCGTCTCTTGCCAATCGGAAAAGGCCTTCTGCCCGTTACGCTCGCTGCGGGAACCGTCCCAGACGGCGAAGCCCAGGGGGACCAGTGAGCCTTCCTCAAAAGTGAACTGGGGCTGCTTTCGGGGTATGGAGATCACTATCCGCCACTCGCCATCTTTCCAGGCCCCCATTCCCTTGCCGTCTTGGGTCTCATCGGGTTCCAGTGTGCCGAAACCCTCGGCCTCCATCTTCTGGACCGGGCCGATGGCCTCCTGGGCCGCGGGGTCGGACAGGCTGTTGCCCACGGCGGCCCCGGTGAGATACACCTTGTTCCCCTTGGTGAGGTAGTCGGTGGCCTCCGGTATCTCTCCGGCCTCAACACCGGAGTAGGGATACCAGCCGTTAAACATGTTGGGGTAGGCCTCATCCACATCGTACTCGGGTCCGAATTGCCAATCGCTCTTCCAATGGTAGATGGAGACACCCAGGCCCGGCACGCCCATCATGAACGACGTGGGGCCGGCGGACGGATCTTTCGGGAACTGCACCGCGACGCCGTCCCGGTACTGCATCACGGTGCCCAGATCTACGTTCCTCGCGGCGTCCTTCCAGCCGATCAGGATGGAAAGCCGTTCCGCGTCGTAGAGGGCGCGGATATCAATACTCTTGGTGCCCGCCTCTTGGACGCTGGGCAACACCAGGTTTTGAGGATTGAGAGAGATGGCAGTCGCGCTCCTCCCGCTCCAGAGGGGATCACCAGGCTCGGTGGGCGCCCGGTCCACCAGCTCCGCGGTGATCGCGGCGGCTTTCTCCTGGGCGCGAATACGCGGAAGCAACGGCCGGCTGGCCCACGCCAGAGCGCCGACAAGGGCACCGGTAAGAACGGCGCGTCTGCTGGCAACAAAGTTCGTCGCGGTCATAGGGCCTTTACCTCCCAAGGTTCAGCGTAACATTCCTGATCGTCTTCATCGGCGTCGGTTGGTTCCCCCAGGTCACCCGGCTTGGTGCTTAGCTGGAACATCCCGAATTCGCGGCTCATGTGAGTTTCCAGTAGCTTGCTGAGGGACGCATATACCCCGCCCTCACCGGCTTTAAGGAGCAGCCGTTGGGCGAAGGTCTCGACCCAAGTGGCGAGATGATTAGCTAGAAACGATTCCTGAGCCCGCCGGCAGAGCCCGAGGTTCTCGCCGCCGTCCGCGTCTTCCTGCGCATACGCCTCCTTAAGGGTCAAGAGGTGCATGAACTCCATCTCGGCGCTGATATGGTCACACCGGTCCTTATGGTCCGGGTTGGCAGTGACCCCAAAGGCCGCGTAAAAGGCATTCAGGTCCGCCAGGGTATGGGACTTCTGGAACACGTGGGCTTGACCGTACTCCGCCTCATAGGGCGCGCAGTCGGCGGATATGATATGCCTGAAGACCCGGGAGTACTGTTCGCGGAAGGCCGGTTGAGTTAATTGACCGGCCTGTTCGCCCAGGTCATGCAAGGCCATTTTGACCTGTGGCCAGCCCAAGGCCGAAACCATTGGGGTCAACGTCCGGGCGGCATCGGCAACCTGCGCCGCCGTTTCCTCTTCAGGATATAGAAAGGCCATCGAGAGCAGCTCGTATACGGCGCTCCGTGCCAGTGCTTCTTCTTGCGAGTTAGCCATCGAGGTAGCTCCTAGATGGAGTTTGGGCGCTCCGCGGGCCTGGTGTACTGAACTTCATTTACCTGGAGCCGGACCAACTCCTGGTCGTCTTTGCCGTATCCGACTACCGTGTCGTTGAACATCTCCCAGTTCTTGCCGTTGACGACGGCCTCGAAGACCTTTGGGCCCTCGATGATCTCGTACCGGAAGATGATCTGCTGGGTGGCCCGGAAGAGTTGTTGCACGGCCAGCAGTTCCCGATCCGGTGCGATGTACCTTTCGATGGCGGCATCGACGCCGGGGCCGAACATCTGCCTCAGGTAGGGCTTGGGAGCCCAGCGAGGCGGAATGTAGTAGCCGTTGGGCTCGGTGCCGAACTGGGGATAGAGAGGCAGGGCAACCTTTGCCACCTTGACCAAGAAGTATATCGGGTTGTACCGGTCCTCGGCCCAGGATCCGTCAGGGTTCTTCTTCACCAACCCCTGGATGCGTATCTTGCCGGGGCAGACCGCCATGCACCGGGTCTCCAACGGCTGGCCCAGCGCCAAGGGGTCTTTGCCCTCGATTCTGGGGTAGCAGGCCACGCATTTCTCAGTGACCCTGGTGGTGGGCCGGTACATGGTCTTCTTATAGGGGCATGCTGAGACACACTTCCGGTAACCCCGGCAACGCTCCTGGTCGATCAGAACGATCCCGTCTTGAGGACGTTTGTAGATGGCTTGTCTGGGACAGGATGCCAGGCAGGCCGGATAGGAACAGTGGTTGCATACCCGCTGCAAGTAGAAGAACCACGACTTGTGCTCGGGCAATCCTGTGGACTCCAGGGAGGTGTCCCCTTCCTTGCTGGTGAGCCCGGTGGCGGTGTCTTCGTAGAGGTTGGGAGCTGCCCACTCATCGTCCGTGGGCTCGTAGCCCAGAGCGACCTCGGTCGGCGTCGCCTCTGCTTGGGCGCCTTCAAAGACGGTGAGACCCTGATAGGTGCCGTAAGGCCGCTCGGTCCCGTTGCGCTGGGACGTGTCCCATGAAGCATCTTTGCCGGCCGACGTGTGGGCCTTATCCAGAATCTCCAGCAGCTTGATGTCCCAGAATCTGGGATAGCCACCGTAGGGCTTCGTCTCCACATTGTTCCACCACATGTACTCCTGTCCCTTCGAGAAGGTCCAGGTGGCCTTGCAAGCGAACGTGCAAGTCTGGCAGGCGATGCAGCGGTTGATGTTGAAAACGAAGGCCCACTGCAATTCCGGCGATGCCGCCTGGTAGGGATAGGACATGTTGCGGCCAAGCTGCCAGTTGTAGACCTCAGGCATTGATCTCTCCTCCTCTGATCCAACCCCGATCCCAGTTTTCGGCCAGACTGCGGATCCTTTGCTTCACGTATTCCGCGCCCTTCTCCAGGTATATCTGGTGGGTCGCACCGTAGTGCGGGGACCAGAACAGGAGCAGGATCTGCTGTGCCGACCACCCCATGAACAGGTACTCCTGCACGATGCCGTCCAGGACTTGATCGGAGTCGCAATCAGGCATCGCGATTCCCACCAACTCCATGGGGTCTTCTGGTTCGAATTCTTTAACCACTAGGACTCCTTCAGTCCAACTTTGTCCAGTCCAACTTTGTCACCGGCAGTCCAATCTTGTAATTGGCGGCCCGGATGCGTCTGGCGCCTAGGCATTACGGCTCAGATCGCCCCTCAGATATCGGTTCATGAAGGAGTTTTCGTTCGCCGGCGAATTGCCCAACGTGCCGGGTATCCAGAGTCCCTTTCCTTCCAGGCCACCGTCCTCAGCCTTGGTAATCCGCACCAGCGTTTCCTTGGGGACGGTGTTGACGGCGTGGTTGTCCGCCTCTCCGCCGAACATGAAGGACATCGCCACCTTCTTCTTGTGGAACAAGGTATCGGTCTGGTGCATCGGCGTGGACCAGTCGCGGGTGATGCTCTGATGAGAGCCGTAGCGCAGGTTGGCCTGGTAGCCGGTATCGGCGGAAAGGGCCCGCCCATCCGGTCTGGTCTCGTGGGCCAGCACGCTTCGCTCGGTGGCCATGTAAGGCGAGTGCTTGATCATGATGACCTGGTACGGATACGACGGATTGAATCTGGCCCGAAGCATCAGACGAGCCACCTTGTAGAAGGGATCGTCTACGGACCAGCCCGGGTAGGGCCGGTCGGCAGGGTCGGCGTCCACGTAGACGTAGTCGCCGTCCGCGATGCCCAGGTCTTCAGCGGCCTTCGGATTTATGTGCAGTTGGTGCTCTCCGAGGCCGACCATGCGCTTGTCCTTCCGGTAGGGGTCGGCGAAGTTCGAGTCCCACAGCATGTGGATATCGTCCACGCTCCACTGGGAGTGGACCCGGTGCCTGGTTTTGGGCGTAAGGGCATAGAAATGGAACCCTTGACTCCATAGGGGATTCTTGGTGGATTTCACTTCGGCCCAGGTCAGCTTGTTGTTTGCTATGGTCCGGATGTCTCCATCCAGGACTTCCGCCTGCAGCATGTCGGGGGTTATGCCGAAGTTGTCGGGCCGGATGTACGGATTGGAGGAAACGATAACGTTGGGAAGGTAGGGCGTTGCCTCTGGGCCCTCCCGGTGCACGATGAAGTTCTCGCCGTACTGGATGGCTTCCGGTATGTCACAGTAGGCGTTCAGCCGTCCCGTGTCGGTGTAGAAAGGAACGTTGTCTTCCATCTGTTCCCAGAAGGGTATCCGGGGATAGGTGCGGAAGAGCATCAGGGCGGCGCCCGGCTCGCCGTACTTGCCGGACATTATGTCGTCCAGTTTGTAACCCGAGAGGGGGGGTCGAGCTGTCCAGCAGCCGCTGAATGTGGACGTCGTTCCTGCCTTCCAAGATAAACTTCCAGTAGTCGGCGATGCGCTGGTCGTTGGTGATTTCCGACAGGCGCTTCGCCACCCCGGCGATGATCTGAATGTCGTCCTTGGAGTCGAACACGGGCTTGAGGCCGCCGCCGCCCCAAATCTGGAGGAAGGGGTTGGAGCACGATGCCGTGATCTCCAGATTCTGGAACTCCATCCAGGAGTTGGCGGGGAGGGTGAAGTCCGAGTACTCGCCGGTGGCCGTCATCTCGATATCTTGGTTGATGATCGTATCTATCTTGGGGTTGACGGTCTTGATGAGGCCGTAGGCCCATTTGGCGTTGTTGATGATGTTGACGTTGGTGAACCACAGGAACTTGGTGGGCGTCGGCATGTGGGTTTCGCCCGTGAAATTCTTGCGACCGTACTTGGGGGTATCGACGATCAGGGCCTTGTCGCCGTGGTCCCAGTAAGCGGGCTCCTCGCCTTTGGCGTGACCGTGGGCGGGGATGTCTTTACCCGCGGCATTGGGGTCCAAGTTGGGGTTGAAGGGGTCCTCGGCGACCCAGCCCTTGAACCCGGGGCCGACCCAGGACGGACCCTGGAAGAGGGCCGCCTTGTAGTTCCCGGCCCAGGCATGGCTGCCGGCTCCGGCCTTGCCGATGTTTCCGGTCAACATGAGAGGAAGGTAGGTTGCCCGGTTATGCAACGTGGCGTGGAACCAGTGGTTGATGCCCTCGCCGGTGTGAATTGCCACCGGCTTAATGGTGGCGATGTCTTCGGCCAGCCGCTCGATCAGCTCTTTGGGGGCCCCGCAGATCTCCGACGTGGTATCCAGGTCGTAGTCCCGGAGGTGCACCTTGTACATCTCCCACAGGGTCATCACTTCTACGTCAGACCCGTCGTTGAGCTTCACCGTGCCCTGCCACTCCAATTCGGGGTCCACGCCGCTGTCCACCAGCTTCTTGCCGAGGAGTTCCCTGTGCAGGGGCTTCAGCGCGCCGCTGTTCTTGTCGCGCACCACAAAGTCGCCCACTTTCTGGTACTGATCCTCCTCCAGTCCTTGGATGGTGAAGCTGGGTCCGTTCCGGTCAAGCCCGAGCTGGTAATCTGGGAAAACGTCCTCGGGTTTCAGGCGCTTGAGGTTGTCGGTCCGTACCAGCAGAGGGAGGTCGGTGTACTGCTTGACAAAATCCTCGTCGTGCCACCCTCGATCCATGATGATTTTGCTTACCGCCAGGAAGATGGACGTGTCGGAGAGTCCAGGCCGCACGGAGATCCAGTAGTCGGCCTTGGTCGCCGGGGGGCTGTACTCGGGCGAGATCACGACTACCTTGGCGCCCCGCTCCATCGTCTCGATGAACCAGTGGGTGTCGGGCATCTTATTCTCGACCAGGTTCTTGCCCACCTGAATGTGGAGCTTGGTGTTGCGCATGTCGTTGAAATCGCAATCGGAGGTCTGAAGCCCGTGGACGTAAGGATGTCCGGGGGCCTGGTCGCCGTGCCAGGTGTAGTTAGCCCAGTTCCGTCCGGCCAGGGATTCTTCGGGAGAGACTCCCCGGACCTGGGTGTCCAGGATGGCCATCGTGTTGGAGAACCGGTACATTCCGTATTTGCCGATTACGCCCAGCAGGCCCATGCCGCCCCGGAACTTCATGGTCCGGGTGCCGGCGCCCTGGGTCGCGTCGATCATCTCGGGCTGATAGCCATCGGCCTCGAGACGCCGCCGGCCGTCAGCGCTACTGTAGGTCTCAGCGTTTGACCTGGCGACCCGGGCGATGTAGTCGAACGTCTCGTCCCAGGTGAGGCGGACGAAAGTGTCGGTGCCTCGGGAGTTGAATTTGTAGGTGTCCCGGAGACTGGGGTCATCGGAGAGGGAGGGGAACCCGGCGTCGGCCCAATCTTTCCAGCCCTTTCGCACTATGGGGTGTTTGATCCGGTATGGCCCGTAGACCCGCCGGTGCATGGTCTGGCCTTTACCGCAGCCCCTGGGGTTCCAGGCGCTGGTAGCCTTGTTGCCGTACAAGTCGGAAATGATACCGGAGTCGTAGTTCGGCTCCGAGCGTAAGACCACGCCGTTCTTGACGAAGGCCCGCATCCGGCAGGCGTGGGTGTCGTTGGGAGAGCACACCCAGGTGAAGCTATCATCGTAGGAATACTGGTCCCGGTACACCGACTCCCAATCCAAGTTGGGATAGCTCTCCAGAGGGTTGATTAGCTGATTGGTGGGCACCAGCGTGCGTGAAGCCAGGCTCGGCTTCACATTGAGCGAGCCCAAGCCCCCGATGGCCGCCGCGCCCGCCGCCGCGCCGGCGGTCCCTTTGAGAAACTGTCGCCTGGAGAACTTGCTGCCGCTCATGTATTGCTCCTTATTGGGAGTACGGTCCGGTTGTTAACCGGGGGTTAAGAATGGCGTAGACCACAGGTTCCCCAAGTGGAACCTGGTGTTTTTATTGCACCTGATTTCTGGATTGTAACAGCGCTTTCCACGTTGTTGGCCATTAGAGGTGATAGTCCACTACCTACCAATCTTGGTAGGTTAAACCGGTATTGGGACCAGTTTGTGAAGTGCTTCACTAGGTTAATCGTAACTGGTAACAGGCCGGTAACAATTCTTGGGGAAGGGTCGGGGGTGCCTCATCTCTGATCCCATCCGCTCCAAGCATAGGTGGCGCCCGTCTTATGTTCAAAGGCGCCTATCGAACACCGGCGGCGGGATTGCCTTGGCCGGGAATTGCCCGCGAGAAAAGCGGTCTATCGGGAGACTGGGTAAATCAGCCTAGGTAGCCTGCTGACCCCGGCGGCGCATCACCACGAACGCTGCGGCGGCAATGGCGGCCAGGCCAGCAACGACGCTGGCGATGATCCCGGCGATCGCCCCTCCGGAGAGGCCACCGGAGGACGGCACGGGTGGCGGTGTGGGCGCCGGCGCCGGGGTCGCCGGTGCGGGGGTCGCCGTTCACGTCCCCGGCCAGAAGCGGCAACTCTCCGAGGTCCAGGGCGTCCCCACCGTCTACAACCAGGCCGGCCGCTCTGACCGCCAGGGTAGCCCGTAGCTTGGGCCGAGAGGGTGTAGATGCCAGGCTGGACCCCGGTGAAGGAGAAGGAGCCGTCGGCTGCGGTCAACGCGGTGGCGAGCCCCAACTGAACGGTCACCCCGTCGTGGCCGGTGGCGCCCTGTACCTGGACTCGCCCGCTAATAGTGGTGGTGGTCCCTTCCTGGGCCGCCGCCTCGGGAACATGAAAGGCCGTCCCTGGCAGGAGCAGCAGAGATAAAAACGCCACCAGGGGCACCAACAGTTTCGTTATCATTTCCTGGATGAAGTCTAGTGCCGCGCTTCGGGGTATGTCAATCCGGCCTGCTCTCATCACCAGTCCCGCTCCCACCGAGCGAAGAACGGCTTCGAGTAAACCGGGTAAGGCTGAGGACGGCAACATGCCAGCCCTAGCTTTACCGGACCTACCGGATTGCCGGGGCATCGAGTCCTTGACCCCGTGCCTGGTTGATTTATAATGGCCTTAACCAACCACGAACCGGGGGTTGGTTTCGTAGGGAAAGGCCGTGACGTCGAACCCCGGCAAACCTCAGGTTCGACAACCTGCGCGAAGGAGCACGACGATGGTGGTCGTAGACACCCATTGCCACGCCTCACCTGCCTGGTATGAGCCCGTGGAGATTCTCTTGGATCAGATGAACCGGAACGGGGTCGATAAGGCGGTGATAGTCCAAATCCGCGGATGGTACGATAACGCCTACCCGGTGGAATGCATGCGGCGCTTTCCGGGTCGTTTCTCCGTGGTGGCGGTTGTCGACACCGACAGCCCCGACGCTTCGGAGCGGCTGGAGGAATGGGTGGAGCGAGGGGTCGAAGGCGTCCGGCTAGGTCCCGATGTGCGGTCCCCGGGAAACGACCCGCTGGCCATCTGGCGCAAAGCCGCGGAACTGGGCATCCTGGTAAGCAGCATCGGGCCGGTCCATGGGTTCGCCTCGCCGGGCTTTGAAAGCATCGTGAAAGAGTTGTCCAGCCTGAAGATCATCATTGAGCACCTGGGTGGGGTGGGCGGCATCCAAGGGGGGCAGGACACGACACCGCCCCATGCTACGTTCCGCAAGGTGCTGGAACTGGCCCAATATCCCAGTGTCTACATGAAAGTTCCGAGTCTGGGGGAGATCTCTCCGCGGGCCATGCCGGTCCGGGCGCCCTACCCGTTTGAGGATGCCCCTCCATTCATCGAGATGGCGATCGATGCCTTCGGCGCCAAGCGCCTGATGTGGGGCAGCGATTTCCCGCCCGTGGCGAGACGCGAAGGATACCGAAACGCTCTCAGGTTACCCATGGAGCGAGTCGGGTTCAAGAGCCAGGAAGACAAGGATTGGATCTTCGGAGAGACCGCGGCCTCGCTGTTCCGGCTCGGCGATTAGGTCCGGCGGCCGAGGCTCCCGGATGGGGCAATTTTGAATAGTTTCGAATAAGAATGGTAACTAGTTAGTGACTGGGGAGCCCCGTTCAAGAATGACCGGGTTCGCCTCAAGGCAAGCGAGAGTCATTCCGTCTTAAGTTGCAGCAGCTTTCTAACCCGTGGCCTGGTTGGACTCGACCGGAGGATGGTGGAATCAGCATGACACAGAGTGAAATCACTTCCAGACGCTTTCAGTTCGATGACTGGGATGCAGCCCAAGAGCACTACCTGGATGCCGGGATGACCGACGGTCTGCCCATCATTCCACCCACCGAACAGCGGGTACGGGCCATGCTGGACCACGCCGGATTGGCGCCCGGGGATGTAATCGGTGTGGAAAGCATCCGCCAGAAGCGGATGACCGCCGAGAAGGTCGCCATCAACGCGGTAATGGCAGGCTGCAAGCCCGAGTATCTCCCCGTGGTCGTGGCGGCGGCGGCGGCGGTCTGCGAACCGCTTTTCAACCTGCACGCAAGCAGCACTTCGACCAATGGCATCGCGATTCTGGTGCTGGTCAGCGGCCCCTACGCCAACGAAATCGGCATGAACGCCCGGACCGGGATGATGGGTAACGGTAACCGGGCGAACGCCACCATCGGCCGGGCGATCAACCTGCTCAAGACCAATTTCTACGGCTCAACGGCCCAAGACATGGACCAGAGCACCCTCGGGTACCCCGGCAAGTACAGCTTCTGCTTCGCCGAAAACGTGGAGGTCAGCCCCTGGCCATCGTTGGCGGTCTCCAAGGGCTTTCATGCCGACGCCACGACCGTCACCACGTTCGCCGCGAACTCCCCCCTTCAGGTCAGCGCCCACGGAGGGAAAGACCCGGAAGACTTCTTCAGCGGTTCAGCTCACGCGATGCAGGGGCTGGGACCCTCGATCTCGGAGGTGCTGGTGGTGATCAGCCCCGAGCTGATGAGCTACATCTCGGAAGCCGGCTGGAGCCGGGAGCGGATCGCGGAATTCCTTTGCACGAAGACCCAGGCGCCGGCGAAACAGTGGGCCGCCTGGCACCGGATCGACCAGGCTGTGGCGCTGCAAAACCCCGATGCCACCCTCGGCTGTGTTCAGGAGCCCGGCCGGATAACCGTGGTACCCGGCGGCGGCGCGGCCGGAGCCTTCACCGCGCTCATCGCGTCCTGGGCCAGCAGCCGCTCCGTGACCAAAGAAGTTCAACTCAGGAGGTGAACCGGCAATGGTTAGTCGGTCTGATCAGTTGGTGACTCTGGACCCTCGTGACGAGGGTGTTCCCAATACGGATGTCCTCGCCAAGCGCCCGACCACTCTGGACGGCAAAATCATCGGCCTCCTGTCCAACCGGAAGCCCCACGCCGATGAGCTGCTCCGCATGATCGCGGACGCGATTGGGGAGCGTTATTCCCTCAAGGGCGTGGTGGAGATCAGCAAGGCAAGCCATCAGTGGCCCGCCGGCCCCGATATCCTCAAGGAGATGGCTGGGCAGTGCGACGTGATAATTCACGCCACGGCCGAATGAGGCTCCTGTACGTCGTGCAGTGTGCACGACGCGATGGAAGCGGAGCTTCTGGGCGTGCCCTCCACGGTGCTGTGCACCAAGCCCTTCGTTACCCAGGCCCACGCCATGTCCCGGATGCGGGGTGACGCAACCTATGGTTTGGCCATCGTCGACCACCCAATTGGGACCCTGACCGAGAAGGAGCTTCTGGAGCGGGCCCGGACGGCGGCGCTCCAGGCTATCGAGCACCTGGTCGCCCACTGAGCCTGGGCCGGGCCAGCCGGGTTTGGTCCGCTCACCTAGTCTCGCTTTGGCCGAGAAAATCCCCCTGTGCCCCCTCATTAGAAGGGGGGCACAGGGGGTCTCTTCGTTGCAAGCTTGGCGTCTTAGGTTCTAGGTAATTGGGCGACGGTGGATGACGTTGAGCCTGGCCCCGGGCTAGACCAGCACCACGGCGCCCTGCAACTGTTGCAACACATCCACAGCGCCCTGGACCAGTTCGTCCATTATCCTGGCGGCGGGCTTGGGGTCCTTGAGCATACCGCCGATCTGGCCTGCCGGGCTGTTTATCAAGTCATGCCGTCCCGCTTTGGACGCCGCCTCCACGAAGTCTTCCATCAAGGCCCCCTGCAAGGGCATGGGCAACGGGTCCAGGTCGGCATTCTCCCACGCATCGATGACCACGTTCTTGTAGTCTCGGGCGGTCTTTCCGGTGTAGGACCGGGTGATCACGAAGTCTTCGGTGGCTCCCCCGAGGATGTCAGCCTTATGGCGGTCCGGGATCATGCTCTCCTCAGCCACCAGGAAGGCGGTCCCGACCCAGGCTCCCACGGCGCCCAAGGCCAGGGCGGCGGCGACACCTCGCCCGTCTCCGATGCCTCCCGCCGCGATCACCGGAAGCGGCGAGACCGCGTCCACGACCTGAGGGATCAGGGGGAAGCTCGCAATCCTGCCGGTATGGCCACCGGCCTCGTGCCCCTGGGCCACGACAATATCCACTCCGGCCTCAACCTGCCGCCGGGCATGGCGCACCGAGCCCGCCATGCCGAAGACGGTGATGTCTTTCTCGCGGGCCAACGGGACCACCCAGGACGGGTCTCCCAGGGCCGCCGCGAACACGGGCACCCTCTCCTCCAACACCACGTCGACCTGGCCCTGGATGTTCTTGCGGGTGACCGGCCGCTTCTTTTCGGTGAATTCGTCCGGAAGATCGAACTCGCGCATCAGACTCCGCACGAACGCCACGTGTTTGGGATAGTCACGCTGAAGCTGCTCACGGATTCCTGCCCGGGTGTCCTCGGACTCGGCAAGCCTGGCGGGCAGGAGCAAGTCCACCCCGAAGGGCTTGTCCGTCAGGGCGCGAACCTCTCGAATGCGCGTGCTGATCTCCTCGGGGCTCATCCCCGAACCGCCAATGACTCCCAGACCGCCGGCGTTGGAGACGGCGGCCACCAACGCGGGCGGCGTGGCGTTGCCTCTTCCGCCCATTCCTGCCAAGCAGATGGGGTACTCGATACCAAGACGTTCGCAGAGTGGGGTGCGCAGTACATGCCTTTCCATTCGGGTGCCTCCTCGCCTAACTCACTGTGCTTATTTCAGGGTTTCCTCAGCAATATCAGAGGGACAATACCAGAGGTGCTCCACCGGGCATGAGAACAGGGGCCGGCCCGTGTCGCCGGGGTCATGGGCTTTGGTCCGATGGCGGCCCGGCTGCTACTGTATAGTGAACCGTTTTGGCTGTCAATTCCGGCGGCTGAGTCGATTGGTGCGACCTGAACAAAATGGCAGGCCCGGCGGTGTGGAAATCCCCCTCGGTCCCCCTTTACCAAAGTGGGATGAAAGGGTTGCTGTTCACCGCCGATGACGTCGAATGAGGTTGACGGTCAACGCAACGATGAGCGGGTTGGGTGGGGAGCAGGATACCACTTTCGTCATTGAGCACCGGCCTGGCAGGAGCCAAGCGCGCGCCCGCATTGTATAATCGGCCCAACCGATCCGAACCGAAGAAGGGGCTCGATCATGAAGAAGGGAGGCCGACGGACTACCCTAGATGACTCGCTACCGGGTTCTCCGGGAGGCCCGGACGTCCGGACCATCATCCAAACCATGGAGGAACCCCGGGCCGCGCTGCTAACCGAGCTTCGCGACCTGGCGCTGGCGCTTCCCGGCGTGGCGGAACGGACGTTGTACGATGGCTTCTGCCGCCACTGGACCCCGGCGTACTACTCGGAAGGCACTCAACTCTTCCACGTCCACAACTTCCGCGCCGGGCTCAGAGCCACCATGTTCGTGGGGTCAAGGAAGCTGGAGCCGGTCATTTTGGAGTCGGAGCAGGTTCCCCACGAGCTGCGCCTCCTGGTGGCCGAGACCCCCGGCCCCCGGGGCAGAAAGGAAGTCCGGGTGCCCATTGCCTCTCCCGAGGACGTGGCCTCGTTCTGGGAGTTGGTGCGGGTGAAGTGGGAACTGGGGCGCTGAGAGAGGCAGACCTGGCGAATATCCTTGGTGACGTCAAACACGTAGCTGCGAGAAGGTGCGATCAGGTCAGGTCAGGTCAGCCAGGCCCCCGAGGGCAGCGCTGCCGCCGGCGGTCAAGACCACCACCAGCCAGGGCGGCCACTTCCAGAGCATAAGCAATCCCAGCGCCACAATTGCCTACCCGAAGTCGGCCCTACGAGGAGTCGCAAAGGGACGGAAGCCTCATCATCACCACCAACAGTTTCCGGCAACTCGGTCCCCAGGGCGTGGCCGACCTGATCCCAAAAGCCGAGAACCAGTACATCACCGTGGATATCGATGTGATGGACCCGAGCCAGGCGCCCGGTACGGGCACGCCCGAAACCGGAGGGCTGTACTACTCCGAGATTCGAGACTGCCTGGTGAGCCTGGCGGAGCGGGGCGGCCTGGTGGCGCTCGACATGGTGGAGGTGGCCCCGCCCTACGACTGCTCCGAAATCACGGTCCAGCTCGCCGCCCGGCTGATCATCGACGTGCTGGCCGCCCGGTTCCCTTCCCGCTGACCGCTTATGTAGAGCACTATTGTGCCGTGATGCCTCCGTCGATCACCAGCTCGGAGCCGGTGAGGTACGACGCCTCATCGGAGGCCAAGTACAGAATGCCGTAGGCAATGTCGGAGGCGTTTCCCAGCCGGCCCAAGGGTATCCTGCCCAGCGCCGTGTCGCGGCGGCCCGGTTCGGTGTCGTATCCCCTGGTGGTCAGCGGGGTGAGCATATGTCCCGGGTGGACCGAGTTAACCCTGATATTGTCCCCGGCGTACTGGATGGCGGCTGACTTGGAGAAGAGGCGCACGGCCCCCTTGGCGGCATGGTAGGCGGCATTGGTCGGGCCGCCGACCAGGCCGTTGATTGACGAAAGGTTGATGATCGAGCCCCCGCCGATCCGGCGCATCTCCGGGATGGCGTGCTTGGTTCCCAGAAATACCCCTTTGGCGTGGAGGGCCATCTGGCCGTCCCAAATCTCCGAGGTCGTTTCCTCCACGGTGAGGCGAGCGCTGGTGCCGGCGTTGTTCACCAGGATGTTCAGCCGGCCGAAGCGGGTCACCGTGGTCTGAATTGCGTCGATCCAGTCCTGCTCGTTGGTCACGTCCAGGCGGACGAAGATGGCGTCCCCACCGGATTCCCGTATCTGCTCGGCGGTCTTGAGACCTCCCTCCTCATTGATGTCGCTGAGGACTACCTTGGCGCCTTCCTGCGCGAACAGCCGGGCCGCGGCCCCGCCGAAGCCCATCAGCTCCCCCTCGATTCCGGTGGCCGCTCCGCTGATCAGGGCAACCTTACCTTCCAGTCTCATACAATCGTCCTCCCGAGTCTTGATTCATTCCCTGAAATGGATTCAATCCAATAAAGTGCGCCGGGCGGGTCCCTTCGATTGGGACCGGCCCCAGGGTTTCCCGGCCTGCCCAGCAGCCCCTCCGTTCTTCCTGGAGGAGTCTGGGGAATCCGCCCCCGGCGCGTCCATTCTCATCCCTCATGGCGCCGGTGGCAACCGGCAGGCGGAATCCCCGGAAACAGGCATTGTCGACGGCCCGAGGCGGGCGGCGAGCCTTGGCTGAGGCGAAAGCCCGTTCCGTCCCCAGGGCAATTAGCGAAGCCTGTTCGAAAGGGCGCACCTCGAAACGTACGGAGCCGGGGGAGCTGCTACAAGGGAACGATTATCCCCTCGGTCAGGCCCCCCTCCAGGGTCAGGAATCCGATGGACGGGACCAACTTGAACCGCCTTTTTCCCGCTGCCCCGGGGTTGAAGAAGAGGGTGCGGCCCCGGCGCTCCCCGAGGGCGATGTGGCTGTGCCCGAAGACCACTACGTCGAAACCGCCCGATTGATAGCCTTCCATGGCCGGGTCGTCGAGGCCCTTCGGGACCTTTACCTGGTGGGTCATGAATACCTTGCAGCCCGCGAACACCTCCGTCGCGTCCAACGGATAGAGCGACTCCGGGCCTTCCCGGTCGACGTTGCCGCGGACCGCCGTGACGGGTGCGATGCGGCCCAGCTCCTCAATGATGCCGTTGCACCCAATATCCCCCGCGTGGAGGATATGATCGACGCCGCGCAGCAGCACGGGTACCCTTGGGTCAAGATAACCATGGGTGTCGGAGACAACCCCCACCAGCAACCGTCCCCCTCCTCTCGCCAATCCGCGGGAAGTCGATTTCTGAAGAGTAGATGGAGCGGGCCAGCCTGCCAACGAAGTTTTCTACCCGTTTCACAAAGCGGCCGGCCCGGTGGCCGGGACGCCGGACCCCCCAAGACATTACCCAGTTGCGGGACGAGGACCGCATCGTATTGGCCGTGGAGGCGGGCCGGTTGTAGCCCTCCCGACGTTCGAGCTGTAGGCGTAAGGCCCGGGGCTAGTCCTTTTTTCACCCGAAAACTCACCCTTCAGGGCGATACAAAACAACAATACCCATGTCAAACTTATTGCTAAGGAGTAAAGAAAGCGTCAGTGGAGGAGGTGCATCATGAGCAATCCCACCTTGGTGGACCACAAGGAAGCCATGGCACGGCAGCTCTCCGTCCTGCGGGGATATGCCAGCAAAGCCATACTTCATGGTAACAGTCTTGCTCCTGACGAAGAGGCCGACCAGTCGGACCACATGCGAGAGTTCATGGCGACGGGTGAGTCGTTCAGTCTGACCGAAAAAGAGATGGTGGACCTCATATACAGCGGGTTGTTCCAGAACCGCCGGGAATGCGGTTGCCACTCATGCCGGACACGGGTGATGGAATAGCCGGTCCGCCGGTAACCGGGCCGACGCAACACGGGCTCCGGCCCAATCAGCTTAAATCTGCTTGTTATGGCGGCCGTCCTCGGCCTGGGTCGAGGACGGCCACTTTATTGTGTCGGCGAAATCCATTCAATTCGTACACATGCTTGCCGCCCACTTAAGCGAGCACCTTCTTTGCCGGTTGCAGATCCTCCATTCGGAGACCCACTGCCGGCAGGTTGTTTTCCGGCCAACCAGGCCCCCGGTGAACACTTCACGAATAACCTTATCCCGGTCTTTTGCCAGTCCGGCATAACCAAGCCGCCTGTTTCTTTTGCTCTGCCTGTACCTCGCCGCCTGGTGGCGAAGCTGGTAGAATAGGGGTGCCTGGGGACCGGCGGCGGCGCTCATGAGGGCCTGGCCGTTTGACGCCGGGACCGCGCGGCCTTGTCGCCGGGGAAGTAAGCCCGAAAACTAAGCGAGGTACTAACATGGACTGGGGAATGGCAAATCGCATGGCGCAGTTGATCCAATCGGACGGCCGTTGTTTGTACCTTCCAATTGACCACGGATACTTCCAGGGTCCCACCAGAATGCTGGAGGAACCCGGCAAGACTCTGGCGCCGCTGCTCCCCTTTACCGATGCGGTTTTTGTTACCAGGGGGGTGCTACGCGCATCAGTCGACCCGGCCAAGGCCAAGCCGATCATCCTCAGGGTTTCCGGCGGAACGAGCATGGTGGGGAAGGACCTGGCGGACGAGGGAGTAACCACCTCCATGGAGGATGCTATCCGGCTGAACGTGGCGGCGGTGGGTATTTCCATCTTTGTCGGCACCGATTACGAGCGCCAGTCACTGCTGAATCTGGGCAAGCTCGTCAATGAGGGCGAAAAATACGGTATTCCGGTAATGGCCGTTACCGCGGTTGGCCGGGAGTTGGTTCGAGATGCCCGTTACCTCGCCTTGAGCTGCCGCATCGCCGCCGAGCTGGGGGCTCGAGTGGTGAAAACCTACTGGTGCGCCGAGGATTTCGACAAGATAGTGACGGGATGCCCGGTTCCGGTGGTCATGGCCGGGGGGCCCCAGGTGGACACCGAACTGGAGGTGTTCGAGTTTGTACACGATGGCCTGCAGAACGGCGCCATTGGAGTGAACCTGGGGAGGAACATCTGGCAGAACAACCACCCCGTAGCCATGATCCGGGCGTTGCGCCACATCATCCACGAAAACGGCTCCGTCGACGAGGCGGATCAGATGTTCACAAGTATCAAGGCCGGCGAACTCAGCGCCGTACCGATGTCGGTCTAATGCCGAAGCCGGGGCGTCTCGCTGCTCCATGAGTAGAACGCGGGAACTCGCGAGACAATGGCTCGCCGAAATCCCCCTGAATCCCCTTCACGAAAGCGGGACCGACGGGGGATTTCACCCATCATTGCAACTTTCTCTCGCAACTTACTATGCTGATCTGCTGAGGTACGGCTAAATGCGCGTGGCGATGTATTACAACAACCAGGACGTGCGGGTCGAGGAGATGCCGGTGCCGGCCGTCGGTCCTGGGGAGCTTCTGGTCCGCGTCGAGGCCAGCGGCATCTGCGGCAGCGACGTCATGGAATGGTATCGCATCGCCCGGGCGCCCCTGGTGTTGGGACACGAACTGGCCGGTGTGGTTACCCAAGTTGGGGATGGAGTGGACCGCTACCGGGTGGGCGACCGGGTTTTGGTGACCCATCACGTGCCTTGCAACACCTGCTACCACTGCTTGAACGGCCATCACACCGTCTGCGACACCCTCCGTCAGACCACCTTCGATCCGGGGGGATTCACCGAGTACCTTCGGGTTCCCGCGATCAACGTCGACCGCGGGGTGTGCCTGCTGCCCGAGGAAGTGTCCTTCGAAGACGCAACGTTCGTCGAACCGCTGGGCTGCGTTCTCCGCGCGCAGCAGCGAGCGGCATTGCCGGCGGGCCGGAGCGTTCTGGTCCTGGGCAGCGGCCTCACCGGGCTGCTGCACATTCAGTTGGCCGGAGCCCTGGGCGCAGGCCGGATAATGGCCACGGATATGGTCGATTACCGGTTGGAGGCGGCGCGGCGGTTCGGGGCCGAAGCCGTCTTCCGGGCGAGCGAGGATGTGCCGGCCCGGCTGCTTGAAGTCAACGAAGGACGGCTGGCCGATCTGGTAGTAGTCTGCACCGGGGCCATACCGGCTCTCCAGCAGGCGCTGCAATCGGTGGAGCGCGGCGGCACGGTCCTCTTCTTCGCGCCCACCGAGCCGGGCGCCACTCTCTCCGTGTCGGTGAACGACACCTTCTTCCGGAACAACGTTACCCTCACCACCTCCTACGCCGCCGGTCCCGCCGACCTGGCCACGGCGCTGGAGCTGATCCGGTCCCGAAGGGTGCGGGTAGGCGACATGATAACCCACCGGCTGGGTCTGGCGGACACGGGCCTCGGGTTCAAGCTTACGTCCGAGGCCCAGTCCTCGCTGAAGGTGATCGTCGAACCCCAGAGATAGCGGTCCACCGGGACCAGCTTTTTCCAGCCGTCCGTGCTCGACGTTTCGTCAAGGGTCCGTTAGGGCTTGATTTTCGATGGGGGTCGCCGTGGGCGGGAACCCGCGGCGCTGTCGGTAGGGGTAATGACAGGTTCCCAAAGTCGTGATTCCAAAGTCGTGATTCCAAGGAGGGCTTGAGCGATGAGCCAGGCTTACGACGGCGGAGAAGCCGTTCTAGAGGCGTTCCGGAAGCTGGGTGTCGACTACATCATCGCCTCACCGGGGTCCGAGTGGCCGCCGGTGTGGGAGGCCCTGGCCCGCCAACGGGCCGACGAAACCGAAGGACCCGGATACATCCATTGCTGGCATGAGAGTTTGGCGGTGGCCCTTGCCATGGGGTACACCCGGTTGACCGGCCGGCTTCAGGCGCTCCTCCTCCACGCCGGCGTGGGGCCTCTGCAGGCTTCGATGGCCCTGGAAGCCGCTTATCAGGGCGAAGTTCCGATGCTGGTGTGCTCCGGCGGCTCCTCCACCTACGGAGAAGACCCGGCTTTCGACCCGGGGTGGCAATGGATGCGCAACCACGGCGTCGTGGGAGGCGCCAACCGGCTGGTGGACTCGGTGGTGAAGTGGAGCGGACACGTGAGCAGCCCCCCGACCCTGTACGACACCCTGAGCCGGGCCGGAGAGTTGGCCCAACGAGTGCCGAGGGGCCCCACCTACTTGAACATTCCCCTGGAAACCATGCTCCACGAATGGACCTCACCTTCCAGAACGCGCCCGGTGCCTGCCTCGCCGAAAACTCAGCCGGAAACGGCGGCCATAAAACGGGTTGCCGAGCTGATCGCCTCCAGCCGAAACCCTCTGGCCGTGAGCGACAGCGCCGGGCGGGACGTGGCGGCCTTCCGGCACCTGGTGGAGCTAGCCGAGCTGATGGGCATGCCGGTGGTCGAGGGCGGGACACCCCTGTACGCCAACTTTCCCAAGGACCACCCCCTCCACTTGGGCTACGACGTGAAGCGTTTCCAGAGCCAGTCGGACCTGTTCCTGGTCATTGGGAGCAGCGTTCCCTGGTACCCGCCCAGCTCCCGGCCCGCCCAAGGGACCGTGGTGGTGATAGACGAAAACCCCATCAAGGCCCAGATGGCGTACCAGAGCCTACAGGCTGACATCTACCTCGAAGGAGATGTGGCCACCACGTTGAAGCTACTGGTCGAAGACCTTCGAGTCTCCGCCTCCGGTGACGGCCGGGTGAAGGAGCGGAGGAACCACTGGGAGGACGAGCACCGCAAGTTACAGGAGGGCTATCAAGCCGCCGCTCTCACGGCCAAGGGCCGGCAGCCAATCGACGCGGAATGGCTGTGCGCCGCGCTGAACGAGGCGATGCCGCAGGATGCAATCTACATTGAAGAAACCATCATGCACCGGCAGGCGATTCTGCGCCAGATTCGGTGGAACCAGCCCCAGAGCTATATTCATCCCACCGGCGGACTGGGCCTGGGCCTCGGCCTGGCGCTGGGCGCCAAGCTGGCAGCCCCGCAACGTACCATTGTAGCCCTAGAAGGAGACGGCTCGTTCCTCTACAACCCCATTATTCCCGCGTTGGGGATGGCTCAAGAGTACAACCTGCCAATACTCATCGTGGTCTTCAACAACGGTGGCTACGGCGTAATGAAGCGAAGCCACCTCGATTTTTACCCTCAAGGGGTTGCCGCCGGCACCGGGGTATTCCACGGCGTGGACATCGCGGGGCCCAACTACGCCCAGCTCGTGGAACCTTTCGGCGGCTACGGGGAGCGGGTAGAGGATCCGGAGATACTGGCGCCCGCAATCAGGAATGCACTGGCAGCGGTGAAAGAGGGCCGGGTGGCGCTCCTCGACGTTGTCCTGGCCGCCTGACCGCCGGCAGCCCCCTGGGAATATCTTCCACTCCGCGGAGAGCGGCGTTCGCTGAAGGATCTGCCACGGATTATTTCTGGATACGGTTTCTACCTACCCTGAAGCCGTGGGGGACGTGGTTGCAACGGTTCCAAGGGTCTGCTAACCTTACCCGTACTATCCTGGCGAGGGAGAGAACTCTCAATGTCCGGTAACACCCAGGTCAAAGCCGCCCTGTTCGTCACTTGCATCGTGGACCAGCTCTATCCCGAGGTGGGGGCAAGCGTGGTGCGGGTGTTGCGACGGCTGGGCGCGGACGTTGAATTCCCCCTGGACCAAACCTGCTGCGGCCAGCCGGTGTACAATTCCGGGTTCACGGGGCCGGCTCGGCTGCTGGCCCGGCGGGTCCTCAGCACCTTCGCCGAAAGCCGGTACGTGGTGGTGCCCTCCGGCTCCTGCGCGGCCATGATGCGGGTCTTCTACCCGGAACTCTTCAAAGACGACCCAGCCTTATTACGGCAAGCCCAGGAACTATCGGCCAAGGTCTACGAGTTTTCCGAGTTCCTGGTCAAAGTCCTTGGGGTCGAGGACCTTGGAGTCAGCAATCCGGATACGGCAACCTATCACCCCGGCTGCCACCAGCTTCGGGAGTTGGAGGTCCGGGATGAGCCTTTGAAGCTGCTCCGCCAAGTCGGCAGCCTGGAGCTGCGGGACCTGCCCCACGCAGAGTCCTGCTGCGGTTTCGGCGGGGCTTTCTCGGTCAAGTTCCCCCACATCTCCGAGGGGATGCTCTCCGACAAGGTGAAGAACGTAATGTCTACCGGGGCCGACACCCTGGTCTCCTGCGATATGGGTTGCCTGATGCACATCGGGGGCGCTCTCAGCCGCCAGGGTTCCGGCATCCGGCTGCAACACCTGGCCCAGGTCCTGGACCGGGAGGCTGACTCGCCGCCTGCCGGCTGACGGCCAGGCAGTTGTCAATGCCAGCATCCGCGCCGGTTGCCACCGGCGCCTTTTGAGATGACGCTAGAAGGGCAAGCCCGGCTCCGGTCTTCCTACCAATAGCCGGGGCAAAAGGACTACAGCAATTGGCCGAAATCAAGACCCATGACTTCTTCGGAGCCTCCGAGCGCTCCATGCGAGACCCTCAACTTCAGGTGGCGTTGCGGCGCGTCGGCTCGGGCTTCGATACTGCCCGGCTGCAGGCTATCGACGAGGTCACGCCTCAGGCCTGGCAGGAGTGGCGGGAACAGGCTCGGCAGATCAAGGTCCACGCCCTGAATCACATGGACTATTACCTGGAACTCCTCTATGACTCCGTGACCAGGGCCGGAGGGCAGGTGCACTTCGCCGCCGACGCTGAAGAAGCCAACGCCATCGTCGCAGACCTGGCGCGGACCCGGAACGTGCGCATCGCCACCAAGAGCAAATCCATGGTCTCCGAGGAGTTGGCCCTCAACCCCGTCCTGGAGTCGCTGGGGGTCGAAGTATATGAGACCGACCTGGGTGAGTACATCATCCAACTGGCGGGGGAGACGCCCTCTCACTTGGTGGCGCCGGCCTTGCACAAGAGCAAGGAGGACGTGGCCCGGCTGTTTACCGAGAAGCTGGGCCTGGCCCACATGGACGGTATCGAAGACATGGCCCGCGCCGCCCGGGAGGTGCTGCGGGAGAAGTTCTTTCAGGCAGACCTGGGCATCAGCGGGGCCAACTTCGTGGTGGCTGAGACCGGCACGACGGTCATCATCACCAACGAAGGCAACGGGCGGCTCTGCACCTCCGCTCCTCGAATGCACATCGCCATCGCCGGAATGGAGAAGGTCATTCCCTCGATGCAGGACCTGGCCGTGTTCCTCCGGCTGCTGCCCCGCTCAGCCACCGGCCAACGGATAACCAGCTACGTCAGCATGATCACCGGCCCTCGCCGCCGGGATGACGAAGACGGCCCCGAGGAGTTTCACCTGGTGCTGGTCGACAACGGGCGCTCCCGTTTGCTCGCCGACCCGGAGCTGCGAGAAGCCCTCTATTGCATCCGCTGCGGGGCCTGCTTGAACATCTGTCCGGTGTACCAGAAGGTTGGCGGGCACGCCTATGGCTGGGTCTACCCCGGCCCCATCGGAGCCGTGATCTCTCCCATGCTGGTCGGTTTGAAGCAGGCCAAGGACCTGCCCTTTGCTTCTAGCCTTTGCGGGGCCTGCCGGGAAGCCTGCCCGCTGAAGATCAACATTCCGCGAATGCTGCTGCATCTGCGTCACAAGCTGGCGGAGAGCCCGGACCCGGAGGAGAGGGCCGTGGGGGAGGTCGAAAAGCTGCTGGCCCGGGGCTACGCCCGGCTAATGAGCGGACCGGGGCTCGTGTCCCTTCTCCACAAAGTGGGACGCATTGTACAAGCGCCCTTCCTGAAGCTTCCGGCGTCCCCGTTCTCGAGTAAAGGCCGGTGGATCCGGCGGGCCCCTTTCCCCCTCCTGTCCCGCTGGACCAGGGCCCGAGACCTGCCGGCCTTGCCACCCCGGACTTTCCACGAAATCTGGCAGCGAGAGCTGGCCCGGGAGTCGGACGTTGACGCCTAAGACGGCTGGACCGCCGGGGACCCCAAAGGACGAGTTTCTGAGAATGGTGCGAAGGGCCTTGGGCCGGGACGCGGCGCCTCCGGTCCCTCCGTATCCTCGCCTGGAGGACACCCTTGCCGGCCTGGAAGCCGAGGCCGCCGCGGTCCGCCGCCGGGTGGCCGGGGACCATACGGTCCTCCTGGACCGGATGGCCCGGATGGCCGAGCTAGGCGGTTGGAACGTGCACCGGCCAGCGAACTACGAAGAAGCCCTCGGTTACATTGGAGCTTTGGCCGCGTCTCTGGGCGTCGAACGGGTGGTGCGGACCGCTCAAGAAGTATTCGAACAGGTGCCGGTTGACGCCGTGCTCCAAGACCTGGGCGTCTCCGTTACCACCGTGGCCCATGGGGAGGCCCACTCCAGGGAGTCGCTCCGGCAGGAGATCATAGCCGCCGGAATCGGGATAACCGGCGCGGATTACGCCCTGGCCGAGACCGGCACCGTGGTGCTGCTGGCCCGCCAAGGAATGGGCCGGCTGGTGTCGCTGGTCCCACCGGTGCATGTCGCCTTGGTGCGGCCCCAAGACGTGTTAGAAACCCTGGATGACTTCTTCCTGCTGCGCCGTCTCCAGTACCACCGGGAAGGCGGCGAGATGGGTAGCTACCTGAACTTCATTACCGGCCCTAGCCGCACGGCGGACATCGAGCAGACCCTGGTGGTCGGCGTCCACGGTCCGAAAGAGGTGCACCTGGTGCTGTTGGGGTAGCCCCCACGCACCGGATTGGGCACAGAGACACGGAGGCACAAAGTTTTACGATTAGGTTCTCTGGGCCTCCGTGGCCAATAATAGTCAGGAGAGCGACATGCCGGTACGCGTCGGATTCACCCAGTTCCGAAAAGAGATGCTGGAGCGGGAGCTGGAGGGAGTTCAGAACGTGCTGCCCAGCCTGGGAGTGGAGAAGGTGATCCTGACGGGGGACATGGTCACCGGGGACTTCGCTCCCGACAGCCGCATCGAGCTGATCGTAGTCCAGAACACGGAGCTGTCCTTCGGACGCCGGGCCGACTTTTTTTCCTTCCACTTCGATACCACCGTCGCGGTGGACACCCAGGTCTATACTCCAGAGGAGTTCGAGACGTTGCGCGGAACCCTGCCCGCACTCTATCAGGCCTGCAAGGACGGACGGGTGATATTCGATGCCTGATTATTTCGCCGAGGGCGCCCGCTGGTTGCGCCAGGCCCAGCAAGACCTGGATGACGCCTCCTTTCTTCGCCAGGGCGAGAGGTACAACACGGCCTGCTTCATGGGCCAGCAGGCGGCGGAAAAGGCGGTGAAAGCCTACCTCTACAACCGCCGGGTGGAGGACATCTGGGGCCACTCTCTGGTCGATCTGTGCGAGGACGCCAAGCTGTTCGACATCATGTTCGACACGATCAAGAGCGTGGCCGGCCAGCTGGACAAGTATTACGAGATCACCCGGTACCCCGCCTATCTGCCCGGCGGAATTCCTTCGGAGGCCTTCGACCGGGTCGACGCCGACCGCTCCATTGAGCTGGCCCAGCAGGTGTTCGACTTCGTCAAGGAGCGCATCGGGTAACAGTTATTGGTCCCGGAAATATTGGGCCACAGAGACACAGAGGCACAGAGAATAAATAAAAAAACTCTGTGCCTCTGTGTCTCTGTGGCAGATTCTTAGCTATGGCTTTTCGGGAAACCGGTTAGCGGCACTTTCGGATTCGACTTCTCCCAGCCCTTGGCTTGGCGTAGCACGTCCGGGGCCGGGTTCTCACCCAGCGGGCAGAATGCCTGGCAGGCGACTTTGCACAGCCGGTTGCCGGCGCCGTCGATGGCGAATCGGTCGATTGCAATATAGTCGACACCGGGAAGATCTACCGGGTAGCCGTCCTTCATGTTTCTCTTGATCTCTTCCCAGTTCGCACCCCTTCTGCCGCAGTCTGAAGCGCACTTGAAGTGGTTCACCCTGCCGGCGAGGGTTATGGCTTGCATCGGGCACACATCCATGCAGACCGTGCAGCCCGGAGGACAGGGGTCGCCCGGCAGAAGGGGGTCGCCTTCCAAGGTGGCGGCGGTGATGAGACAGGCCAACCGTATCCGGACGCCGTGCACCGGGTTGGAGACGAGGCCGTTCTTGGCCCTCCGGCCCACCCCGGCGAGCACCGCGGCCCGCTTCAGGCTGAAGATCCCGTACAGCGGCGCGATGATGCTCTCGTCCTCATCCGCCAGGTGATTGTAGCGCCCGCCCATGGAGGGGCCCAGCGGCAATGTCCGGCAGGCGCGGGCCTCCAGCCAACGCGCCAGGTCGAAGCAGATGGAATTCAGCTCGCGGTTGAGGTGCACATAGCCGTAGTTTCCATAAACGTAAGAAGTCTTGGCGTCGGTCACGTTGGACTCAATGACCCCATCCAACTGGCGGAGGCCAACCACGATCACACTTCGCCCCGTTGGCATCAGTTCGGCCGGCCCGTAGCCGGTCGGCGGGTACACCGGGATTCGCTCCACGTCGGGGGGTGGCGGGACATCCCATCTGTCCACCGGAGCCACGCCCACGATATCTGCGCCTAGCTCCAGCGCCCGTTGCTTTACCTGCTTTGTCAGGTTGCTGTTGTTGCCAAATGTCATCCGATCCTCCGCCGCAATTGCACCATATACTGATCATCGTTCGACAGTGGTGCGCCTATCCGTCGAACCTGATTCCCGCCCCGGTCCGCATCAGACGCAAAGCCCGTTCGGCCGCCCCTTCCAAAAGCTCTTCCGTGCGCCTAAGGCTTTGATCGAAGCGCATGGGGCGGTCGGCGATGCAAATGATGCCCGCGATGCCGTGCTGGTACAGCTCCTCGAAGCCTCTTCCCAGGCTCCCGGCAAGCAGGATGGTGGGCACTCCTCGGGCCAGAGCGCGCCGGGCCACGCCCACCGGTGCTTTGTTGTAGACAGTTGATTGGTCGGCCCGGCCTTCACCGGTGATGACTAGGTCCACGCCTTCCAGATGGGCGTCGAACCCCAACACCTCGCAAACCATGTCGATCCCCGACCTCAATTCAGCGCCGGCAAATACCATCAGACCGGCGCCCAGCCCTCCGGCCGCTCCAGCTCCGGGCCGCTCCGCCACGTCCTGACCCAGGTCCCGGTGTACCACCCGGGCGAGATTGCCGAGGGCCGAGTCCAGCTCATCCACCACCGCCGGCGACGCACCTTTTTGAGGGCCGTAGATGCTGGAGGCACCGGTGGGGCCGCACAGGGGGTTGGTCACGTCGGTGGCGCCGACGATGGTAGCCTCACCCAGCTTGGGGTGCAGGCCGGACACGTCGATGCGGGCCAGCCGGGCCAGCACGGCGCCACCCGCGGGGAGAGGGAGATCGCCGGCGTCCAGGAACCGGGCGCCCAACGCGCCGGCCATTCCCGTCCCGCCGTCGTTGGTAGCGCTGCCGCCCAGCCCAACGATGATGCGGGTGAAACCCCGGTCCAGGGCTTCTCTCATGATTTCGCCGGTGCCCTGGGTGGTGGTGTCTCGCGGATTGCGCTGCGATGGCGCCAGGAGGGCCAGGCCCGAAGCCAAGGCCATTTCGACCACCGCCGTTTCGCCGTCCCCCATAACCCCCCACGCGGCCTGCAGGGGCCGCCCAAGGGGGCCCGCCACCGTGCTCCGGAAAAGCCGGCCTCCCGTGCCCTCCACTAGGGCGTTCAGAGTCCCGTCTCCACCGTCGGCCACCGGCACCAGCACCGTCTCGGCCTCCGGCGCGGTTGCCCGGACCCCGCGCTCGATGGCCCTGGCGGCCTCGAGAGCGGACACGCCGCCTTTGAATCCCTGGGGGGCTATCAATACCTTCATCGCCACCTTCTTCGCCAATGACCCCTCATTGTACACCTAGGCCACCGGCGGTCAGCTATCAGCGGTCAGCCGATAGCCAACGGCTCGTCGTGCCATCGGCGGCGACTGTTCCGGAACGCCCGCCAATCCGATTGCTGACGGCTGATAGCTGACTGCTGACCGCTGACCGCTGACCGCTTCCCAAAGCGATACCCTTTCCGTGAACCCTCTGCTACAATCGGGGCAAGCCGGATCAGGGGGTGGCCACATGCCGTCGCGAGAGGAACTCAAGCGCCGGGCCTTTGAAGAAATCGACGCAAGGGCCGATGAAATAATCAGCCTGGCGAAAACGATTCTGCAAAACCCGGAGCCGGGATTTCGTGAAACCAAGACCTCGGCCCTGGTGGCCAAGAAGCTGGCCGAGATGAGTATCCCGCATCGCACCGGTCTGGCTATGACCGGTATCCGGGCGGAGTTGACCGGGGGGAGCGAGGGCCCCACCTTGGCTATATTGGGCGAGCTGGACTCCCTGATCGTTAACGAACACCCCTTCGCCGATCCCAACACCGGCGCGGCCCACGCTTGCGGCCACCACTGCCAGCTTCCGATGGTGTTCGGGGCCATGTTCGGACTGATGCAGCCCGACGTTTTGGCGGCGCTGAGCGGGCGCCTGGTGATGATGGCCGTGCCCGCCGAAGAGTACATCGAGATCGAATACCGGGACTCGTTGCACCGCGAGGGCAAGATCGAGTTCCTGGGCGGCAAACCGGAGATGATCCGCCTGGGCGAGTTCGACGACGTTGACCTGGCCATGATGATCCACACCACCAGCAACCCAGACGAAAAATGGCTCTGTATGAGCGGGACCAATAACGGGACCCTGGCGAAGAAGATCCAGTTTATCGGCCGCGGGGCCCATGCCGGAGGATCACCCCATCTGGGAATCAACGCCTTGAATGCGGCCACCATGGCCTTGACCGCAATCCACTTCAACCGGGAGACCTTCCAAGATGGGGACACCGTCCGCGTTCACCCTATCATCACCAAGGGCGGTGAAGCCGTGAGCGCGGTCCCCGCCGATGTTCGCATGGAGACCTTCGTCCGGGGCCGCACGGTCGAGGCCATCTTGGACGCCAACCGGAAGGTGGACCGAGCGCTCAAGGCCGGCGCCATGGCCGTGGGCGCGAGTGTCAATATCCAGACCATCCCCGGCTACATGCCCCTGAAGCAAGACCCAAACCTGGCGGAGATTTTCGAATCCAACGCGGTGGACCTGGTGGGCGAGGAGAACGTTGGCCACGCTTCCCACCGGACCGGCTCGACGGACATGGGCGACGTCGGGCAACTTATGCCGGTTCTCCACCCTTACGTGGGCGGGGCCGTGGGGCTGGGCCACGGCGCCGACTACGTGGTCGAAGACTACAGTCTGGCGGTGGTCACCGCGGCGAAGGCCTTGGCCGCCACGGCCGTGGACCTGCTGGCGGACGGGGCGCCCGGGGCGGGTCGAATCGTGTCCGGGCACCAGCCTGCAATGAGCAAGGACGAGTATCTGACCTTCCTGCGCGCGCTGGCTTCAGAAGAAACTTTCAACGGCGGATGAAATTTATGTTGACCATCCCGGAATTGAAGCAGATGGCTTGTGCCACGATCGAGAGCAAAAAGAAGGAGATCGTCGGCATTGCCCAAGATATATTGGCCCACCCCGAGGCCGGGTTCTCTGAAGAGCGGACCTCGCGCCTGGTCGCGAGCAAGTTCAAGGAGCTGGGAATCTGGCACCGGCCGGGCCTGGCCATCACCGGCGTCAAGGGACGATTTCCGGCCGGGAACGGACCCGGACCAAGAGTGGCGATACTCGGCGAATTGGACTCCCTGGTGGTCCAGGAGCACCCTTTTTCCGATCCGGTGACGGGCGCGGCCCACGCTTGCGGCCACCATTGCCAGATAGGGATGATGCTGGGAACCGTTATGGGCCTCCTCACCCCGGAGGTCTTGGAGCATCTCTCGGGAGAGATAGTGCCCTTCGCCGTTCCGGCCGAGGAGTTCATTGAAGTGGAGCGCCGGCTTCAGCTACGGGAAGAGGGCCGTTTGGAGTTTCTGGGGGGCAAACAGGAGCTGATCGGGCTTGGAGAGTTCGACGACGTGGATATGGCTATCATGTGCCACACCGCCAGTGACATGGGCGCCAGCAAGTTCGCCTTGGGGGGCACCAGCAACGGTCACGTCGTGAAGTACGTGCGGTTCCAGGGCCGCGGCGCCCATGCGGGTAGCGCTCCCCACCTGGGAATCAATGCCCTCAATGCCGCTACCTTCGCCCTGCAGGCCATCCACTCCACCCGGGAGACCCACCGGGCCGAGGATACGGTACGCATCCATGGCGTCATGACCAGGGGCGGCGAAGCGGTCAGCGCCGTACCGTCGGACGTTCGCCTGGAGTGGCGGGTCCGTTCGTCAACCCCTCAGGCGGTGGTCAGCAACGCCGCGGTGGTGGACCGCTGCTTCAAAGCCGGAGCACTGGCGGTGGGCGCCTCGGTGGAGATCACCAACATTCCTGGTTACCTCCCGCTCCGTCAAGACCCGAAACTCCAAGAGCTGTTCCGGCAGGGTTCAGTGGAACTGCTAGGGGAGAGGGCGACCCTGGTGATCCCGGCGCGGCGCAACCGGGGCGGATCGACTGACATGGGAGACCTTAGCCACGTTATACCGGTATGCCATCCGTACACCGGCGGAGCAACCGGTCC
>JASLXV010000021.1:0-26548 GCA_030740155.1 Dehalococcoidia bacterium
GCGCTGTATATTTGTGGGCCCGCGGCTTTTACGCTACCCCCCAAACCCCTTTCAACACTGCTGGGGCGCCCTCGAACCCGGGGGGCCCCCTTCCCTATTTCTGCGTCTCCGCGGTTTCCCCATTCTCTCAAAAACCCCGTAACCTGCCTGGCGCAAGCAACGCAAAGTCCGGCATCATGGGTCAGGATATGGTCAGCGGTCAGTTGATAGCGGATACATCGCTGGAGAACGCGCTCCAACGCGGGACGCGGAAGGGGGATGAGGTGCGGCGGCACACCGGCTTCCTGGCTACCATATCCATCATACTCGTCAGCATCCTCGCCACCGTGGGCGCCGTGCCGGAGCAGGGGGAGAGGCCGCCTCAGCCCTTCTTTCAGGACTTCTTCTCAGGCCGGATATCCCTCCAGGGCGCCCCGGCGCCGGCCGGGAAGCAGCTGATCGCCTGTATCGACGACTGCGCCACCGGCTTTGAAAGCCAGCCGGTGGATGTGGAGCCCGCGGGCAGTTACACCGGCCTGGAGGTGAACCCCGCAGAAGAGAACCTCATCGGGCGCACGGTCAGGTTCTACTTGGTCAACGATTTTGGCCGCATCGAGGCCGCCGAAATCTGGACCTTCGTGGGCGCTTTCGACTTCTACAACCTGGACCTCACCTTCACCGATCCGCTTCCGATGCCGACACCCACGCCAACTGTGGTCCCCACCCCTACGGTGACGCCAACTGCTTCTCTACCCGTGCCCGGCGACCCGCGGGTGACCGCCATACCCAAACTGGCCTTGATCGTCGGGGCCATCGCGGTGGTCAGCGGCGCCGCGCTGCTGCTGATCGTGCGCCGCCAGGCCGTATAAATGAGGCGGCGGCCCTGCCTCAGCGCTCGAGCCGCCATGGGAAATTCAAGCCCCGGCGCTCCTTCGCGCACCGGGTCCAAGCTTCAATCTGCCCCCAGAACGGAGCCTCAGGCCAATCTGGCCTGAGGGGCGAGTAACACCACCTTCATGTCCGCCGGCAGATTCGTGGCGGTCACCACGAGCCGGGGCTGGGGCTGAATGTCACTCAGTCCCATCCGGCGCATGAACGTATCCACACCCTGGAGGGGCACGTCCACGCCCGGAATACTGTGGTGCATCGGTATCACGATCTTGGGACCCAAGTCCTGGATGTTTTGAAGCACCTGGTCCAGATCTAGAGTACAGCCTCCCCCAACGGGCACGAGGAGCACGTCCACCGGCATCAATCCGTCGACCTGGCGGGTGCTCAGCGGCAGCGCAATATCTCCCAGGTGACATACGTTTACGCTGTCGAGTTCGATGCTGAAAGCCACGTTGCGACGTTCCGGCGGGCTCTCCGGGGCCAGCGGCGTCATCACCCCTCGCGCGGAGATCCCACGGTACTCATACTCGCCGGGAGCGCTGAACACGTGGGGCTCCCCGGTAATCTCCTCCCAGTTGTTGTGATTGATGTGGGAATTACTGACGGTGACCACCGTGGCGGGCCGGGGGTCCGGCCTCAGTCCCAGGGTCAGGGAGTAGGGGTCGGTTACAACCACCAGGTCATTGGAGCGAATCCTGAAGCACCCGTGTCCCAGCCAGGTTATGTCCATGACCGGCACCTGTCCCGCGGATTCGCCGGGTTCCCATCTAAACGATGCATCATTGAAAGCAGCTCCACCTTATCTTGCTCACCGGGACTCCATGGCTCCCGCCTGGACGAGGGAACGCCCAGGGTAGGATGTTCATGGCCTGTTTTGGGGAGCCCCGGGATTCGATCCCGGAACCCGGAACCAAAACATCCTCTCCCACCTACAGCGCCGCTTCCCGGGGAGTGACGTCCACGTCCCGGGCTGACTTAGAATTGGGCCTCTCTCCCGCAACGGCTGGCACTGGGGCCCCGGCTGGGTATAGTAGTATAATAAGGTACGTAGGTTGGGTCAACGCTTGACTCTGTCGAGATTGGCCGACTCCCGAACACGCCCGCAAACGCGCCTTGTTGGGCAGAACAGTTTGGTATTCGCGGGGCACTTATGCTGTCGGAACGTGCAAGGACCGTACTGAATATTCTGGTGGACCAACATGTCCACACGGCGGCCCCGGTGTCTTCTGATGAGATCGCCCGCCTGTCTGCCACCAAGGTCAGTCCGGCGACGATACGAAGCGCCATGTCCCAACTGACCGATGAGGGCTACATATCCCGGCGTCACGTGTCTGCCGGCGGTGTCCCATCGGACCTTGGCTATCGCTGTTACGTGGAGTCGTTGCGGGAACTGCCGCAGCTTCCCTTCGCCCTGCGGCGGGAGATCGACCAGCGCCTGAACCAAACTGAGCCGGACCTGCAAGTCTGGAGCCAGCAGTGCGCTTCCATTCTTGCCGCCATCACCGCCAACCTGGCCATCGTTACCGTACCCCAAGCCAGCGCTCCTCGCCTCCGGCACATAGAACTAGTCTACCTCCAGGAATTCCTGGTGCTTCTGATAATCGTATTGCAGGAGTCGCGTCTGCTCCGCCGGTTGCTGCCCATGGACGAGGGGGTAAACCAGGACTCGTTGGACCGGGTGGCCGAAAAGCTGAACGTCCACCTCGGCGGTCTGACCTGCAGTGAAATTGAGGGAAACCGGCTGGAATTGACCCCTCTGGAAGGCAGGGTAATGAACGACTCCATGGTCATGCTGCGGGAGGCAGAAACCTCCAACTCCAAGGAACACTACGTCCACGGGCTCCGGCTCTTACTCTCCCAGCCGGAGTTCTCCCAGAGCGGCCAGGTGAAAGGCCTGGTGGAGATGTTGGAGGAACGGGTCCTGGTGGAAAGCGTCCTCTCCATGACGGCCGGAGACAAAGATGTTGCCATCTACATCGGCGAAGAGAACTCGCCCGAAGCGCTGCACCAATTTGGCGTGATTGTCAGCGGATACGGGATACCGGACCAGCTCGGTGGCACGATCTGCGTCATCGGGCCCACGAGGATGGGTTATGCTCAGGCTATCAGTGGGGTCCGGTACCTGTCGTCGTTCATGGACCAGCTTCTTTCCGGACTCCACGGTGGAAACACGGCCGGATGATCTGAACGAGCAAGCCGGCAGCGTCCCAGTTCGGTCCCAGGTGGCAGGGCCTGTGAGGCGTTTTAAGGCCATCCCGGGTGCCCGGAGGCACTTGGGGTCCACCACGGGCGAAAATCCGGCAGTTGGACCAACCTTGCGGCGGCGAATCCGGCCGGGCTGCCGGTTTGACCCCTATCTCTCAACCCTGGGAGGCCCGATTACGGAAGCTGAGATGCGGTGCGCCGGAATGCCGGCCGTGGCGTTACACCGTCACGGCTGCCCGGTCCGCTCAACAGGGAACATCGCCCGGTGGCCGGACCGGGTTTGTTAGGGCGTTCTTTTGGCAATCACCAACGAGAAAATAGCCCAACTCTTCGAGGAACTGGGCGCCCTTCACGAAATGAACGGGGACAGTGTGTTCCAGATCCGCGCCTACCAGCGGGCCGCCCGGACCATCGGCCACCTCTCTTTCCCCTTGGCTCAAGCGGTGGAGGATGGCGCCGACCTGAAGAAGATACCGGGTATCGGCCGGGCCATCAGCGACAAGATACTTGAGCTGCTTCAGACGGGCCGCGTCTCCACCTACGACAGGCTGGTGGAGGAGTTGCCCGACGGCGTCATGACCCTGATGAACATCCCCGGTATCGGCCCCAAGACCGCCATGCTCATCGCGCAAGAGTTGGGAGTCGGCACCCTCGAGGGTGTGGAGCAGGCCGCCCAGGACGGAAGGATTGCCGCCCTTCCCCGGATGGGGCAGAAGGCTACGGAGAACATTCTTCACCACGTTCAGTCCCTGCGCACCAAGGACCAGCGGACCCCCATCGGGCAGGCGCTGCCCCTGGCCGAGGAGATTATCGGCAAGCTGCGGCAGAAGTGCCCCGACATCACTCACCTGTTCCCCGCTGGGAGCCTGCGCCGCTGGGAGGAGACCATCGGAGACATCGACCTAGTTGGCGTATCCTCCCGGCCGGGCGACGCGGCCGACGCCCTGGTCTCCCTGGAGATGGTTCAGGAGGTTGTGGCCCACGGTCCCAAGAAGACCAGCGTGGTGGTGGAACCCGGAATCCAGGTGGACCTGCGTCTGGGTGACGAGAATTCCTTCGGCGCGATGCTCCAGTATTTCACCGGCAGCCAGCAGCACAACATCCGCCTGCGAGACTACGCCAAGCGCCAAGGCCTATCGCTGAACGAGTACGGCATCACCGACCTGGCCACCGGGGTAACGGAAGAATACCCCGATGAAGCTGCTTTCTACGCCCGGCTCGGCCTGCCCTCCATCCCTCCGGAGCTGCGGGCGGGGATGTGGGAGATGGAAGCCGCCCTGGAGCGCCGGCTGCCCAGTCTGGTGGAGGAGACCCACCTGCGGGGAGACCTGCACCTGCACAGCGATTGGAGCGACGGCCGCGACCCCATAGAAACGATGGTCGCCTCCGCCGCCGCCCTGGGCTACGAGTACATGGCCTTGACCGACCACTCATCGGGCCGGGGCATCGCCAACGGCCTGTCCGACGAACGGCTGCACCGGCAGATTGCACTGCTGCGGTCCCTTCAGGGTGAATACTCAATGACGATCCTCTGCGGCTCGGAGGTGGATATCCGGGCCGACGGTACGCTGGACTACCCCGACGAACTGCTGGAACAACTGGACGTGGTGGTCGCCTCGGTCCACTCGGCGATGGGGCAAGACAGTGAGACCATGACCCGGCGGATCATCAGGGCCATGGAACACCCCTCGGTCACCATCATCGGCCACCTGTCCACCCGGTTGCTGGGGCGCCGGAAGCCCGTGGAGTTCGACCTGGAGGCGATCCTGCGGGCGGCCCGGGAGACGGGCACGGTATTGGAGATCAACGCCTCGCCGGAACGCCTGGACCTGAAAGACACCCACGCCTACCGGGCCCGGGAGCTGGCGGTGCCCTTGGTGATCGACACGGACTCTCACCAATTTGCTCACCTGAACCGGAGGCGCTTCGGAGTGGCCGTGGCCCGCCGGGCCTGGTGTGAGCCGCGGCACATCCTGAACACCATGCCCCTGGACCAGTTCCTTAACTTTATCCGAACCCCGAAGCCGGCGCGGACCAAGGTGTTCGACGCCCGGCTGGCCGAAGCCGGTTAGATCGTGGAACAGGTCACGCATCAGCCCTTCGACAGTGCTCCCGGCCCGGCGACCGGCCTGACGGAACAGGTCCCCGAAGCGGTGCTCCACCTGAGATCCGCGGTCCGGTCCGAGACGCCATGGCCCCAGGCAATATTGGAGGCCGCCGCGCTCTGGACCCTTCCGCAAGAAGTGCACCAAGGGCGCTCCTACCAATACCTGATTCAAGGCGAAGCGTTCGATTGGCTGGTGCTTGCGGAGCGGCTCTGCGCCGAACTGTCCGGCTATATTACCAACGAAGAGAAGGAGCGCCTGCTTTTTCGAGGAATATTTCCGGATGGAACAAAACCGGAAGCGCTCCAAGACCTGCTGGGGGTCAACAAGTACCGGGCCTACCTGAACTACTGGTACGGCGTGGTAGTCGAGGAAGCGTTGCAGCTATCGGTGGAGGAGGGTGTGCGAAAGAGGCACCTGGCCCTCTGCTATGCCGACAGCGAAGACTTGGAGGAACAGGCCTTCGTCCACATCTACGGCGCGCCACGGGCCGAGTTGCTGGAAGAATTTCGGGAATGGGCCCATGTCGCCCGGCGGCGGACTCTTTCCCTCGCCGACATGAAAGGGTTCACCTACTGGCTTCACAAGCTCCGCCTCAAGATGTGGGACCCGGCCCGGGTCGCCAGCGACACCAAGAGAGGCATCCGGCAGCTGCGCCTGCTCGAGCAGATCGCCGGGGCCGGCCAGGAGGGCCAACAGGGCATCGGCCCAACTCCCCAGGGAGTCACGAGCCGGCGAAGCCCTTCCCGGACCTCCTAGCGCCTCCACATCCATCGGCAGGCCTCTCGCCATCGGTCGTACCCCGGTTCGATCGGGCCATGGGGCAACCTCCCAGAGTGGGTCGTCCCCGATGGGATAGAATCCCCCAGTCGATGGCGTGAAAAGCGGCCCGGGTGAAGAAAGTGACCGGCCCGTCCGGTGAAAAGCACCCAAGTGCCGGCAACCTTTGGCCTCCTCACTCTTGGACGCCCACGCCGTTCGATGTTATATTTGCTGGCAACCGATAGCTGAAAGACGCCCGGTGCCGGCCTCGAAACTCACCCACTTTGAGAAGGAGAGTCCCAGAAGGGGACCTTACCATGACCAGCGACCCTTCCGCACGGATTCCCAGCGCCTATGACGCCGCAAGTGTCGAGCAGCGCGTGTATAAGAACTGGCTGGACCAGGGCTACTTCACCGCCCCCATAGACCAGAGCCGGCCGCCTTTCACCATAATCATGCCTCCGCCCAATGTCACCGGCGAGCTGCACCTGGGGCACGCCCTGACCACCGCCCTGGAGGATTCTCTGAGCCGCTGGCACCGGATGCTCGGGGATCCCACGCTGTGGCTGCCCGGCAAGGACCACGCCGGGATCGCCACCCAATGGGTGGTGGAGAAACTGCTGGCCTCCGAGGGCACCAGCCGCCACGAGCTTGGCCGGGAAAAGTTCGTGGAGAAGGTATGGGAATGGGTCGAAAAATACGGCAATACCATCGACGAGCAGCACAAGCGGCTCGGCGCTTCTTGCGACTGGTCCCGCCTCCGGTTCACCTTGGACCCCGGTCCCGGCAAGGCGGTCCGAACCACATTTGTGAACCTCTACAACAAGGGGCTGATCTACCGCCACGAGCGGATCGTAAACTGGTGCCCCCGATGCGCCACCGCTCTGTCTGACCTGGAAGTGGACTACCAGGAGCAGGACGGCACCCTCTACTACATCCGCTATCCGATAGAAACCCTCGCCCCCGGCCCCTCTCCCTCAGGGAGAGGGGTGGCCGAAGGCCGGGGTGAGGGCGCCCACATCACGGTGGCCACGACCCGCCCGGAGACATTGCTGGGCGACACCGGAGTCGCCGTCCACCCGGACGACCCCCGCTACCGGTACCTGGTGGGCCGCCGAGCCGTCCTGCCCATCATGGGACGCAGCATCCCGGTTGTCGGCGACTCCGCCATCACGCCTGAGTTCGGTACCGGCGCTCTGAAGGTCACCCCCGGCCACGACCCGGCGGACTTCGAGATCGGCGAGCGCCACCACTTGGAAATCATTTCCGTCATCGGCCTGGACGGTAACATGTCCGACGCCGCCGGGAAGTACGCCGGGACCGAGCGCTTCCAGGCACGGCAGGAGGTTGTCGCCGAACTCGAAACCCTGGGGCTCTTGGAAAGGGTCGAGGACTACCGCCACTCGGTGGGCCACTGCCAGCGGTGCACCGCGGTGATCGAGCCCCTGGTAAGCCTCCAGTGGTTCGTCCACGTGGGCCGCCACGACCAGCCGGACAGCATCGCCGGCCGGGCCCACGCCGCGGTGGCCGGCGGCGACATCCATATCGTGCCCGAGCGGTTCACCCGGGTCTACCTGAACTGGATGGAGAATATCCGCGACTGGTGCATCAGCCGCCAGCTCTGGTGGGGCCACCGGATTCCAGTCTGGTACTGCGACGACTGCGGCCACCTAACCGTATCGGTGAATGACGCCACGAGTTGCGCCAAGTGCCGGTCCTCCAAGCTCCAGCAAGACCCAGACGTGCTCGACACCTGGTTCAGCTCCGGACTCTGGACCCATTCCACCCTGGGCTGGCCGGAGGACACCGAGGACCTGCGGTATTTCTACCCCGGCTCGGTGATGGAAACCGGCTACGACATCCTCTTCTTCTGGGTCGCCCGCATGATCATGCTGGGCATCGAAAACAACGGCCGGCCGCCCTTCCACACCATATTTCTCCATGGCCTGATCCGAGACGCCCACGGCGCCAAGATGAGCAAGACCAAGGGCAATACCGTGGACCCCCTGGAGCTTGTGGACCGTTACGGGACCGACGCCCTCCGCTTCGCCCTGACCACCGGCACCGCGCCCGGCAACGACCTGCGCTTCACCGAGGGCCGGATGGAGTCGGCTCGCAACTTCGCCAACAAGGTCTGGAACGCCGCCCGTTTCGTCATAACCAGTCTTGAAGATAAGCACGGTCTCGACGGTTGGCACAACCTGCCGGCGCTCCAGCACCGGGAAGACCGGTGGATCATCTCCCGCCTGGACCGGCTCATCGCCGAGGTCAACCAGTCCCTGGCGAGCTTCGAGATTGGGGAGGCCCAGCAGAAGCTCTACGATTTCATCTGGAGCGATTTCTGCGACTGGTACATCGAGATGGCCAAGATACGGCTTCGGTCGGGCGACGATCCTTCCCCGTTGCCGGTGCTGGCCCACGTTCTGGAGCGCACCCTCCGCGTGCTGCACCCCTTCATGCCCTTCATCACCGAGGAGATCTGGCAGAACCTGCTGGCCCGGCTGCCCCGGGAGGGCGATCAAGCCGAGTCGATCATGATCTCGCCCTACCCACTGGCCGGCGGCTCCCGTCTGGACCCTCAAGCAGAGAGCGATATCTCCCTCGTCATGCAGGCCATCAGGGCGGTTCGCAACGCCCGCGCCCAACTGCGTATCCCCGTCGGCCAACGCCTGGAAGCCTTGGTGGAGACCAACGGCCTTCAGAGCGCCATCGAAGGTGAGGCGGATGTCATCCGGGCCCTCTCCCGGATCGAGCCGCTCCGAATTCTCTCCGGCGATTCCGCCCCGTCCGACTCCGCCCGAGGCATCACCCTGGTGGTGAATCCCCTGGTGATCCGGCTCCCGCTGGAAGGAGTGGTGGACCTGGCAGCCGAGGCCCAGAGGCTCCGCGAGGAGCGGGACGACTGCCAGAAGAACCTGAACCGGGTCTCCACCCTGGTATCCAACCCCAACTTCCGGGCGAAGGCCCGCCCCGGCGTCGTGGAGAACGAAGAGGCACGGTTGAAAGATCTCGAAGAGCGGCGGCAGCGCTTGGACGAGATTCTGGAACAGCTCGGAGAGTAGCGGGTAATACCCCACCATGACGGCCAAGCTCGGCATAATCGGCTTCCCGATAAGACACTCAATATCCCCCGTTTTTCAGCAGGCGGCACTGGACCACCTACACATCGACGCCACCTATCAGGCCTGGGAAGTGGCCCCCGGCGACGTGGCGGAGTTTGTCCAACGGCTTCGAGACCCTGAGACGCTGGGCATCAACGTCACCGTGCCCCACAAAGAGGCGGTGATCCCTTACCTGGACGAGTTCGACGACTCGGCCACCGCCGCTGGCGCGGTCAACACCATCGTCAACCGGGGCGGGCGGCTCAGCGGGCACAATACTGACGGGACGGGCTTTCTGCGGGCGTTGCGCGACGCCGGCAGCTTCGACCCTCGAGGCCGCCAGGTGCTGCTCCTGGGCGCCGGCGGCGCGGCTCGCGGCGTATCCCTTTCCCTCATACTGGAGGGCGTAGGCCATCTGACCATCGCCAACCGCACCTTGAGCCGGGCGGAGGCTCTGCTCAAGGTGGCCGGCGTCCACGGAGTCAGCGCCCAGGCCATCCCACTGGAAGGGGCTGCCCTCGCCGCGGCGGCGGCTTCCGCCGATCTCATCGTCAACTGCACCACCATCGGCATGTCCCACGGCCCCGGCGAAACGGGCGCCCTGCTGTCCCGGGAGCAAATACCTTCAACCGCCCTGGTCAACGACCTGGTGTATAATCCCCTGGAAACCCCTTTGCTCCGGGAGGCCTCCCAGGCCGGGGCCCGCACCTTGGGCGGGATCCACATGCTGGTGTACCAGGGCGCGGCCTCCTTCCAGATGTGGACCGGGCAAGACGCGCCGGTGGAGGTGATGCTCGAGGCAGCCACCCGGGCCATGAGAGAACGGGCCTAGGGGCCTGGTCCGGCGCGATGCTTCCACCTGTGAGCCACGGAGGCACAGAGGGACGGAGAGAACGCAATCAATGTGCTTTGGCTGGTCAGGGGCCGCTCGCAAGCGCCACCCCGGATTCTCGCCAAAGGCGCTAATGGTATCACATGACCAGTCCTCCGTGACTCTGTGTCTCAGTGGCAAAACATTTGAGACACTGAGAAACCGCGGCGCAGAGACAGAGCGCGCGCGCAATCGGTTGGTTGGGAGTAAATAGGCGCCACCCCGGATTCCCGCCGGCGGCGCCAATAGAATAATATAACAAGAACTCTGTGTCTCCGTGCCTCTGTGGCAAATCGTTCGAGACCCAGAGACGCGAAGGCACGGAGAAGACGCAACATGGTCCGGTACTTCACGGCGGGCGAGTCCCACGGCCAGGGGCTGGTCATCATCATCGAAGGGGTCCCGGCGGGCCTGCCCATCAGCGAAGAGTATATAGCCACGCACCTGGCCCGGCGTCAGCGCGGCTACGGCCGGGGCGGCCGGATGCTCATCGAGAAGGACCGGGCCCATATTATGTCCGGTGTCCGGCACGGTTACACTTTGGGCAGCCCCATCGGCATGACCCTGGAGAACAAGGACTGGGCCAACTGGCAGACGGCAATGGCCGTCGAGCCCGTCGACAATCCGGAGGCCGATCCCCGGGGAAAGCGAGTGACCCGTCTGCGGCCCGGTCACGCCGACCTGCCGGGGGTCATAAAATACGGGTTCGAGGACGTGCGCAACGTTCTGGAACGTGCCAGCGCCCGGGAGACTGCCGCCCGGGTGGCCGCGGGCGCCGTGGCGATGCGTTTCCTGGAGGAATTCGGCATCAAGTTGCACAGCCACGTCATCTCCATTGGAGGAGTCTGGGCGAATCCCTCGCCGTCCATCGACTGGGACGCGGTGGAGGAATCTCCGGTGCGCTGCGCCGACCCGGAAGCGGCCGCCAAGATGATGGCCGAGATCGACGCCGCCCAGGAAGCGGGTGACACCGTGGGCGGAACGGTGGAGGTTATCGCCGAGGGCGTGCCCATCGGCCTGGGTTCCCACGTCCACTGGGACCGGAAGATCGACGGCCTCGTGGCCCAGGCATTGATGTCCATCAACGCCGTCAAGGCCGTGTCCATCGGCCCGGGGTGGGACACCGCCAGCTTCCGCGGCTCCCAGGTGCACGATGTCATCGAACCTGTCACCGACCCCACTCGACCCTGGCAGCGCAAGACCAACCGGCTGGGCGGATCCGAAGGAGGCATGACCAACGGAATGCCCCTGGTGGCCCGTTTCGCCATCAAACCCATCGCCTCCCTGGTTAACCCCCTGCCCTCGGTGGACCTGGACACCGGCGAACTGGTGCAGGCCCACTTCGAGCGTTCCGACGTTTGCCAGGCGCCCCCGGCCGGGGTGATCGGTGAGGCGGTGGTGGCCCTCGTGCTGATCGACGCCTTCATGGAGAAATTTGGCGGCGACTCCATCGGTGAGACACGCCGCAACCTGGAAGGCTACCTAAAGACCGTCGGGCCCCGTAAGACCCACCGGTAAGACGCGGCGCCGTCGCTTTGAGAACCGTGGCTCTACCCGAAGAGCGAGCAATCTCCCTCACCCACCCTTCCATCGGTCTCCCCGCTTCTTTATGGGTGGGGATCGGCCTCTTCGGGCTGGCGGGCGGGGCATTCCTGCTGTTCTTCACCGGACCGGTGCTGGACGGCCTGGTGCGGCTGGCGGAAAGCTACCGGGCCGGAGGCTCACCCCTCTCTGACGAAAGGGTCGCCGCTCTGGAGCATGGGGTTCGGGTCTGGGGATGGTCCGGGCTCCTGATCTGGGGTGTCACCCTTCCCCTGTGGCGCCTCCGCGTCCGCGCCTACCTGGCCGGAATGTTCCACCGGTTGATGCTCCTCGCCTTTCGGCCGTTGCCACTCCCGGCCGACCGGTACAGCCGCAGATTTTTCGTCGCGGTAGCCGGCGTTCTGGCCTTTACTTTGTTGACCCACTGGTCACTGACGGCCTACAAAGACGTGGCCTGGTTCGGCGGGGAGGACGGGGTGAGTGAATGGTGGTCGGTGGCCACCTACCTGGCCGGCGCCGCTATGGCCGGCGCCACCGGCTGGATGCTACGAGGAACCGGGCACCCCCGGCTGGCGTTGTTTCACGCCGTGCTCGCCGCCTCGTTGCTGATCGGGGCCATGGAGGAGATCAGTTGGGGGCAACGTCTCTTCGACTGGGGCACGCCCGCGGCCTTGAGCGAGATCAACGAGCAAGGCGAGACCACCCTCCACAACTTGGAGTCGGTGGACTCGGTCATATCCAGCATCCTTTTCGGGGCGAGCTTGACGGCCCTGGCCGGCGCCGCCATCCGTGCGGCCTGGCACCGTTCCGGCCGGGTTACCAGCGCCGATCTGGTACTGCCCTCGCTGGTCCTGGCGCCCTCCCTGCTCATGATTCTAGTCTGGCGCGTGGGCAACTTCTGGACGCCGGTCAACCTGCCCCGGCTGTTGATGGAGGCCTTCGATTTCGGGCCCCAGGGCTCGGAGGTACCCGAGGTGTTGCTGGGTCTGTGTCTCTGCATTTATACTTACGCCAACCTGACGCGGGCCACTATCCTGCGGCGCCTTGGGGCCGCCACCCCCGGGCAACGGACCGGCGACTGAATCCGGCCCCTATGGAACAGCCCGCGGTTCGGTGAACTCATTGACAGTCCTCCAATTGCACTTTTCCTCGCGGACGGCAAAGGGGGACCTCCCCAGCCCTTGGGAACCCCTGTGCAAATGAAGAGGGATTTGCCTTACATCTGTCATTCCGGGGAGCCAGGCGGCAAGGAATACGGTGCGGGGTCTTTCCATGGCAGCCTAGACCCACCACCCCAGACCCATCGCTTCACTCAGGGTGACCTAATCCAGAGTATTTTTGAGGCAAGGCCATGAAGAGGGATCGAGGTAAGGGTCCGGTCCGGAGTACTTCTTGAGACCAACGGCGCGCTTCCCAACCGGGCGCACCTGGCATGGCCCGGTTCTGGTCCGGGTGTTCGGCGTCCTCTTTGCGGTCGAGGCGGTGCTCGTTGCTCTGAACGCAGTTGCCTCCCATTGGACCTGGAACCTGTCCCTGAAACGCAACGTGCCCACCTTCTACCACAGCGCCATCCTGGTGGCCGTGGCCCTCAGCCTTTGGTGCATTGGGGGCTTTGGGGTCCGTGTGGCGGCGCCGGGCCGTCCTGCCGGTGTACCAGGCGCCGCTTTGGCTGGCCACGGGAGCCCTGTTCCTGTACCTTGCCATCGACGAGGCGGCGGAGATTCACGAACGGGCCGGCCCAAGGTGTGGCAAACCCTGGGGATGTGGGATTGGCTGGAACATATCTGGGAGGCCGCCTTCGCCCCGCTCTTCGGGTTGATCGCCCTGTTGATCGCCCTGTTGATGCTAACCTTGATGCTCCGGCACCGGCGCCACCTAGCGGCGTTCTTGTGGCTGGGCCTGGCCGCCTTGGCCCTGTGGGGAACGGCGTTGGTGTTAGAGCTGATGCAGCTGACCTTCCTGCCCTCCAGGCAGCCCTGGTACGCCTTGGCGGTCAACGTGGAAGAAACCCTGGAGATGGTGGCGTCGACCCTGTTCCTGCTGGGTTGTGCCCTCTTGCTGCGCCGCATCCTCGGCCGGGACCACCCAAAGCCGGCCGTGGAGGAGAGTGAGGGGGCTACTCCGTTGAGCCCCATCCAAGCCCTCTCCCTTCGGAAGGAGGAAGTAATTTGACCTCTCCCCATTCTCAAGGGGGAGATTAGAGGGGGTTCACCCCCACCGCCTACAAGCTCTTAAGTAGGGGAGGAAACTATGAAGTTCGGCGTAACCATTCTACCCGAGAACCTTGCCAAGCTCCCGGCGCGGGCGCGCCTTGCGGAAGAGGTGGGGTTCGACTACCTGGGCATCGCTGAGTCCCAGTCGTTGTTCCGGGAACTCTACGTCAGCTTGAGCGTGGTGGCCCAGGCGACAAAAAGGGCCCGACTCGGTCCGACGGTCTCCAATCCCCTGACCCGCCACCCCGCGGTAACCGCCTCGGCCATCGCCTCGGTTAACGAACTCTCCGGGGGGCGGGCGTTCCTGGGAATCGGTACCGGCGACAGCGCGGTGCTCAATCTGGGGCTCCGTCCGGCCCGTCTGGCCCAGGTCAAAGAGTACATGGACGCGGTCCGGGCCGTGCTATCGGGAGAGTCTTACGAGTACCAAAAGCGAAGTATTCATGTGGGCTGGTCCCGCACGGTGGTGCCCTTCCTCATGTCGGCGGAAGGGCCCAGGACCCTGGCCATGGCGGGGGCGGAGGCCGACGCGGTCCTGGTCCACACCGGGCTGACCTCCGAGGTACTTCGAGACTCGGTGGAACGGATCCGGGAGGGAGAGCGGGCCGCCGGGAAACCGGAGGGTTCGACGGAGGTGTGGGCCTTCGCCAAATGCAATGTCGCCGACCGCCGGGAGCAGGCCATCGAAGAGATCAAGATGGCCCTAGCCGCCAGCGGGCACCACGCCTTTCGCTTCACCCTTGAAGGCAAACATGTTCCCGAGGAACTCAAAGAGCCCATCGCGAATCTCCAGCGAGAGTACGTGCCGGCGCAGCACGAGCAACTGGGCAAGACGCGAAACGCCGCCCTGAGCGACGAACTGGGGCTGACCGACTACTTGGCGGAGCGGTTCGCCGTGGCCGGAACGCCCGCCGAGTGCCGGGAGAAGACCAAGGCCATCGAGCAGGCGGGAGTTGGCGTGCTATTCATCACGGCCATCGGCCCCAACCCCGAAGAGATCATCAAGCGGTTCGGCGAGGAGGTAATCGCCCATTACAACTGACGCAATTCGTAACCACCAGCGTACATATGGGTTGACTAGCGCGAAATTTCAGATGAAATAGTTATCAGTCACAAACGTTTGCACCGAGCGTCATTCGTAGCCGTTCAACGAAGGATGACACTGGCCGGAAACGGTGTGACCGGTAAATAGAGCCGAGCTTGAAACTTTGGCTTGAGGAGGATCCAGCATGTACGGGAAAGTCGATATAGAGATTACCTACTGCGTACCTTGACAGCACCACGCCACCGCCACGTGGATGGCGAATGAGTTTTTCCGGCACTTTGGCCCCGACGCGGCCATCTCCATCTCTCCGCGAGACAAGGGAATCATGGAAGTCTTCCTGGACGGGGAGACGATATTCGATAAGAAAGCCGAAGGCAACACCTACCCCGACCTAAAGCGGGTCAGGACAATGATGGAGGTCATCCGCGAGAAGATCTCTAGCCTGGAGCCGGCTCCCGCCGATGACTAGCTAGCGGCGTCCGGCCTGGATATGTCGGCAGCAGCCCCTCCCTCAAAGGAGGGGCTGTACTTTTGTCCAGATTTGCTGGGAGAGTTCCCGCCGCGGCCGCCTCCCATCCAATACCAGCCAGCGGCCGGGGTCTTGGGCTGCCATGGCCAGGTAACCGTCCCGCACCTTCCTGTGGAACTCCAGGGGCGCGGCATCAAACGTATCGGCCTCCGGGTTACGTTTTCTTGCCAGCCCAGTTTGAACGGGTAGGTCGAGCAGCACCGTCAGGTCGGGGGACAATCCGCCCGTGGCCGCCCGGTTGAGCTGATCCAACAGGTCCAAGTCCAGTCCGCGCCCGTGACCCTGGTAGGCCACGGTAGACGCCGTATAGCGGTCGCTGATGACCGTTACACCCGTCTCCAGCGCCGGCCGGACAACTTCTTCCACCAGTTGGGCTCGGGCCGCGATAAACAGGGACAACTCGCTGAGGAGGGCCAGGTTGCGGCCCCGTTTTAGCCAGCGTCGTAATGTTTCCCCTAGTGGAGTACCGCCCGGCTCCCGGGTCAGCAGAGCGTTGAAGCCCTCCCGGCGAAGCCGATGGAACAGAGAGCGAGCCTGAGTGCTCTTGCCCGAGCCATCCTGGCCTTCAAAAACGATGAACAACGCCGCGCCATGGCCCGGCATCAGGGCTTGTAGAACATGACGGACCGCTCCGAGTCCCGCCCGTGACTGATCGAAGCCACGTTGCACCGGTGGCCCAGCAGGTGCTGCAGCCGCCGCACGTAAGACCGCTGGGGTTGGAGCTTCACCGAGGACTCGCCGTTCAACACCCGGCTGGCCGCATCCTCGGCCTCCTGCATCGCCAGTTCCAAGACCTCCTCAGAGGGCTGCTCCTGCTGGCCGGGTTCTCCGTTGCCGAAGCCCCACTCCTTGGAGAGGGCCCGGAGGAACTCCTGCACGTGGGGCATGGTGTTCTTGCGGAGCACATAGACCGGCTTCCCGTTGGTCTCGGCAATTCGCACCAACTGAGAACCGCGCCGGTAATGGGTCTTGGTGGTCAAGACCACGTCGGCCAGACGCAACTCACTGGCGGTCTGCACTGAAATGCCGGTCTCGGCCACCGCTGCCTCCAGCTTGTCCCGGCCCACGCCGAACAGGAAGACCCGGGTATCCACGTCATGCACCATTTCGCCGGAGGAGCCGGGCGCCAAGGCTTCACGCCGGTCCGCCTGGACGGAATCCGGCGACCAGGGAGCCGGCCTGGCCTCACTGAGCCGCGCCGGATCATGGCCCCGGTTCACCATCCCATCTTCATCCAGCCAGCGGGCTTCCGAAGCTACCGGGTAGCCGCGAAGCCATTGGTCCACCACGTTGGCCACTCCATCGTGGACGCCCAATCGATCCCATCCCTGAATCTCCACCACCACGTCGAAGGTGGGCGGCGCCTTACGCTCCAGGACGCTCTTCCGGGTGCCCCGGTAACGGGCCTCCTGGTCGCCCAGGGTGACCGTCTGCACGCCTCCAACCAGGTCAGACAGAGTGGGGTTCATGATCAGATTGTCGAGGGTATTGCCATGGGCGGTGGCGATGAGCTGGACCCCCCGCTCGGCGATGGTCCGGGCGGCGGCGGCTTCCTGTTCGGTCCCCATTTCGTCGATAATGATGACCTCGGGCATGTGGTTCTCCACCGCCTCGATCATCACCGCATGCTGATTGGCCGGGGTTGTAACCTGCATTCTCCGGGAGCGGCCGATGGCCTGGTGGGGCACGTCTCCGTCGCCGGCGATCTCATTCGAAGTGTCGACGATTATGACTCGTTTCTTGGCGTCCACGGACAGGACCCGGGCCGTCTCCCGGAGCATGGTTGTCTTACCCACGCCGGGCCGGCCCAGCAACAGTATGTTCTTCCCGGAGAAAGCCAGGTCCTCGATCATCTTGATGGTGCCGAAGATTGCCCGGCCCACCCGGCAGGTTATTCCCACCACCCGGCCCCGGCGGTTGCGAATGGCGGATATCCGGTGCAGGGTCCGTTCGATGCCAGCCCGGTTGTCGTCACCGAAGTCGCCCACTCGCCGCATCACCTGCTCGAGGTCCTCGGAGGCGATTTCCAGTGCGTCCAGGGGCACGTCACCCGAGGGAAACCTCGCCTCGGGTACCCTACCCAGGTCCAGGACCACCTCCAGCAGCTCCTCTAAGTCGTCCCGGCCCCTTAGACTATCCACCACCCTCTGGGGTAGAACATCGAGCAATTGGTCCAGCTCTTGCCTCACCAATTCTCGCATCGTTGACACCGTTACCAACCTTACGCCTCCACAGGGGCCATTCGTCGATCCACGACGGGTACGGCTAACGTCTTGATCAGCATAGTGTATCGAGCAACCTCATGAAACTCGCGGCTGAGCAGCAACGAGGCCAAGCGCTCCTGATACTCGGGCACCAGCCACCTCAGGAGGCCCTTTCGGGCCAGGGCGCTGTCCACCAGCACCTCCCACAGGTCTGGATTGCAAGGATGGGCCACGGCCTCCGCCCTGGTCACCAGGCGGCGCCGGGTGAGGCTCAGCCAGCCCGTGATCCGGCCGTCACCTCCGGCCACCCACTCCGTCCTTCCCCTGCGGCCGCAATCATACGTGTCAATCCACTGGTTGAAAGTGAGGCCCACCGCGACCCGGACTGATTGAGGCGCGGCCGCGGTTACCAGCTGAAATAGCGCGTGATCTTCTTGGTTTGTCTTCTCCCGCAGGGACGCCGGCGGTATCGCCGCGCCGGCCTCAGTTCCCCGGCCCCAACCCTCCAGCACGGTCTCTTCCAAGTAGGGAAAGAAGCCGGCGGCCCGAGCCATGGATACTACGGGACTGCCCGATGGAAGCCGTAAGAAGACGCGTTGGGCGCGCCGCCGGCCTACTTCTTCCATCAACACTCGCAGGAGTTCGAGCGAGAAGGATTCCCAGGGTTCATACCGCTGAAATGATGCATCCCGGAACCGGAGATTGTCGTGGGGCAAGAACAGCCGGTCAAGCTCCCAGACCCTGGCCTCGGTGCAGGAGCTGGCCGAGGCCAGGCCCAGCAGTTGGGAGCCATCCCACTGGGCCAGCGTAACCCGGTTCCGGCGTTGGGCCAGGGTCTCCTTCCAGAGGGTGCCCCTACCCGGAGGCTCGGTGCCGGAGAATCCGTCCCTGGGCCAAGCCAAGTTCGGCCCCTTGGGCACATTCAGGAAGATGCACCGCAAGACATCGTTGATGCGGAAGGTTTGTATCATTCCGCGGCGTCGGGGACGAGGTCCAGAAAGTAGCGATGAAACCGGTTGTCCCCGGTTAGCTCGGGATGAAACGCCGTGGCCAGCAGGTTTCCTTGCCGCACCGCCACCGGGAGCCCAGTCGGGAGCGAAGCAAGCACCTTGACCGACTCGCCAACCCATTGAATTACCGGAGCGCGGATGAACACGGCATGGAAAGGAGAATGGTCGAAGCATTCGATCTCCAGGTCCTGTTCGAAGCTGTCGACCTGGCGGCCAAAGGCGTTGCGCTGCACCCCGATATCCATGAGGCCCAGCGGGGATGGGTCCTGCTCGGTGATCTCGTGGGCCATCATGATCATCCCGGCACAGGTCCCCCAGATGGCTTTCCCTTGCTGGGCCATCCGGGTAACCGGTTCCCTGAGCCCGTAGATACTCATCAGCCGGCTCAAGGTGGTGCTTTCGCCGCCGGGAATAATGAGGCCCTCCACTTTTTCCAGGTGCTGCGGCAGCCTCACCTCGCGCCCCTCCACCCCAAGCGATCTGAGAATGGCGATATGTTCGGCGAAATCCCCCTGTAACGCTAGGACCCCTACTGTCAATTGGGTGGTCGCCTCGTTGTTATCTTATTCGTCGGGTCTCGATGATCCGGTGCGGCTAGAGGCTCCGCGGGGCCAGAAGCTCCGCCTCGGGTATCGTGCGGGTGCTGATGCCCACCATCGGCTCCCCCAGGTTCTTGGAGATGTCGGCCAGGATTTTCGCGTCTTTGTAATGGGTCACCGACTGAACGATGGCGTAGGCGCGCCGGGCCGGGTCGCCGGATTTGAAGATACCGGAACCGACGAAAACTCCATCAGCGCCGAGCTGCATCATCAGAGCGGCATCCGAGGGGGTGGCTACTCCCCCGGCGGCGAAATTGACCACGGGGAGCCTTCCCATCTCCCGGGTCTTGGTGAGTAGCTCCAAGCTAACGCCCAGATTCCGGGCCTCAACAACCAGCTCATCCTCCGGCATGGTCTGAAGCTTGCGGATGGCGTCCTGCACGGCACGCATGTGCCGCACCGCCTCCACCACGTCGCCGGTGCCGGCTTCGCCCTTGGTACGAATCATCGCCGCGCCCTCGGACATACGGCGCAGGGCCTCGCCCAGATCGCGGCAGCCGCAGACGAAAGGTACGGTGAAATCGTGTTTCCAGACGTGATGGACTTCGTCAGCGAGGGTAAGTACCTCTGACTCGTCCACGTAGTCCACTCCAAGAGCTTCCAGTACCTGGGCCTCGACGAAGTGCCCGATGCGGCACTTGGCCATCACCGGAATACTCACAACGTCCATGATACCGCAAATTATCGCCGGGTCGGTCATGCGGGCGACCCCGCCATCGGCCCGGATGTCGGCGGGCACCCGTTCCAAGGCCATAACCGCGACGGCACCAGCTTCCTCGGCTATCTTGGCCTGCTCTGCGTTGACCACGTCCATGATGACCCCGCCCTTGAGCATCTGGGCATGACCCGCCTTAACCGTCATAGTCCCGGTCAGAGCTTCAACCATTGCTGCGTTCCTCCACGTGAGATGGCACACTACATCCGCCTGTATTATACGACGCTGGCATACCGGTTATCAATTGCAGCCCGCGCCCCATCATATACCGGCACCATTCCTTCCGCCGATCTCCTGCCATCACCCAGCATTTTTCGCATTTGAAGCCAAGCCGGGGAGCCGCGGATCCAGTCTCACCTGCCCCTGCTCCGGTTCCTCCCGGGGGCACACCCACGATCCCATCCGACTCCGGGCGTCGAGCAGCGCCCGTTTGAATCAACCGGCCGGTCCGGCATCGGGGCCTGACGGGTGCCGGGCGGGCCCTCAACCAGGCGGAGAGAGGTCATGTTTGGGAAAATGTCCAATAGTTCATATTGCTTACGGATACCCGCCTCACTCAGAACAAGAATCCCGTGAGCGGGGTCCGGCCATTTCTTGACAGCCTCTTGCGGGTAGAATTAAGATAAGAGGGCCTGGCCGAGGTAGCTCAGGGGTAGAGCACGGCACTGAAAATGCCGGTGTCGACAGTTCGATTCTGTCCCTCGGCACCTTATTCACCAGCCCGTGAAGGCGGGCTGTGGCCCTGAAGCGGAAGTGGCTCAGTGGTAGAGCACCTCCTTGCCAAGGAGGGGGTCGAGGGTTCGAATCCCTTCTTCCGCTCCAACCGTAGCAAGACTGATTTACGGCGACCGCGTAGGCAAGCTCGGAAGGTTGCGTCCTCCATGTCGCGCGATAACCTTCGACTCCACGGAACAAAGATTTCTGCTCGCCCGCTGGTCTGACAACGGCTGGTGGTGTTTGCCTGGTGGAGTTATGGACCCGGGAGAGAACGCGGCTGAGGCGTGGGCGAGGGAAGTGCTGGAGGAGACCGGGTTGGTGGTCCGCGTTGGTGGATTGGTTGGCATATATCCGACTCCCAACTTCATCGCAGATGCTTTCGCAGGCCAGAAGGCGGCATTTGTGCGTCAGCCGGGTTAGGGATGGCGGGTCCCCGACAGGCATGCAAGGATAACCTTTTCGGCGGGGGGAGATGCCCCGTATTCAGAAACGGGAAACCTCTCTATCCAGGTATTTGGGACGGTCCCTAAGTGTTTGCTCTCATCTTGGCGGGTGGTAAAGGGGAAAGACTCCGGCCGTTGACCGATTCTCTGCCCAAGCCTATGGTGCCGGTCTGCGGGAAGCCCATCCTACAGCACCAAGTGGAGTGGCTCAAAACTGCAGGGATTACTGATGTGGTCTTCCTTGCTGGATACCACTGGGAAGCTATCCGGGACCACTTCGGCGATGGGCGTGAGTTCGGCATCCGTGCTACTTATAGCGTGGAAGAATCCCCCCTCGGCCGGGGCGGAGCGACCCGTAAGGGGCTCGCCAGCGTGCCGGCAGATGCGGGGTCAGTCGTAGTCCTGAATGGAGACACCTTCACCACCCAACGGTTGGGTGATCTAGTCGATAGGCACCGTTACTCTTTGACTCTTAATCCGGCGCATTTGGCCACGATGATGTTGGCGCCAATGGTCAGCCCATATGGATTGGTTGACGTGACTCCGGCGGACGATGTTGTCGGATTCAGAGAGAAAGCTGAGCTGCCTTTTTGGGTCAACGCGGGTATCTACGTGTTTGAACGCAAGATCGCATCGGAGCTGCCCGAGGTGGGAGACCACGAGGTAGATACATTCCCCAAGCTGGCTCATGAGCGAAGGCTGGCGGCTTTCAAAGCCACCGCTTTCTGGAAAGGCATCGACTCATTCAAAGATCTGCGAGAAGTAGAAGACTACTTGAGCCGGCCCAGCGAGTAGGTTGACCCACCTTGTTGCACCGTCCCGTTAGTACCGTCCCGTCCTCCGGCGCCCCGTGGCCGCCAGGGGCGAACCCCTCCGGCCAGTCCACGGTCCTCCGGAACACGGCGCTGTCAATTATGCCTTGGTGCCCTTCGTGGCCCCACGAGACAAAGAGCACCAAGCGACCCCTCTTGAATGAGTTGCCGGGACGGACCCGGCCCCACCGCCGCCGGTAACCTGAACTCTTGGGCGATGCCGGGAGTGGTCGTCCGGAGAGCTAACGGACCGGCCGGTATCCCCTGGCCCCTCATCCGGGCGTCAAAGCAGGGTCAGCGCGACGGTACCGCCCACAATCAATAATAACGATGCCGACTTGATAGCCAGTGTGTTCCGCTGCAGGGGCTCTTCCAGCAGCCCAATGCGGCGCGTGCTGAGCGCAGTGGTGATGAGAAACACGAAGAGAGGCCGTGTCGCCGCCATGGTGGATACCAGGGACACCGGTCCCAGACTTGTGGCGCCGGCGAGCGTAAGCGATCCCACGGGAGCCAGGAAGGCCTCCGATATCACGACCAGGACCAGCGTCCGCCGGTCTCGCATGGCCACCACAAGCTGGCGAAAGGCCTGGGGCTTGGCCAGGAGAAAGAACCCTAAAGCCATGACCAAGGTGCGAATTGGATAAAACGTCCCCACCGACACCTCTTCAAGGGCGTACTTGCCGGTCAGGTGGGCCAAGGCCGTGAAGAAACTGGCCCCGATGAGCACGGGAAACGCCCGGGTGAGCCGGCCGAGCCCGCCACCGGCGGAGCCTCGCAAGGAGGCCGTCATCGCCCCTGTCACAACCACCACGATGGCTATCCATTGCCCGGCGTTCAGGACTTCATCGAGAAAACCCACCGCCATGATGGCGACAAAGACGGGGAAGACATGGATGATCGCGCTGGCCCGGGACGCCTCTTCCAGCTTATAGCCCCAAAACGTCATCGCCAGTCCGGCGCTCCAGCAACCCCCGGAGAGGGCGGCCACGATCAACCTTCCCGCGGGTGCGCTCTCCGGGCCCCCGGTTACTGCTAGCACAACTGCGCCAGACGCCACCAGGGTGATGCAGACCGCGGCGTAAAAGCTAGCCAGACTGGGCAGGTGCCGGTCGATCAGCCGCTTGTCGAAGGCTGTAACGACAGCGAAGGTGGCGGCGCTCGTCAATGCCAGAAGAGTCCAGTCCAACTCCCAGTTCACCTCCAAAAAGGTTGCCTAGGCCCGGTTTCTATCGATTCGAGGCTCCGGGATTGTACTGGCGCTACCCAGCGCCGTCAACAAACGGCGCACAAACCGGCTCTGGCGAGTCGCCGGCCGGTTGAATTGTCCTCTGGGCCCCAGTCGGTTAAACTCCGGCTGGATACTGCTAGCGAAGGAGGAAAGCCGTGTCAGCGACCCATAGGGAAATCATCGCCAACGTGGACCGGCTGAACGAACTCCTGGACCGTCACGGGTATTCCGCCGTGGTGGTCCGGTCCGGGAAGAACTTCACCTACCTGGCCGGGTTCTCTTACCCCGGGACCCTGGGCCGGCACCTCGATTTCCCCGATTCTCCCCGGGAGGTGCTGTTGGTATGGCCGCGCCAAGGAGAGCCGGCCATGATCCTGAACAGTTTCGCGGCCCCTTTGGCCCGGCGCGACTCATGGCTCGACCGAATCGAGGTCTGCGACGACTACGCAGAGTCGCCCTATTCGCGGATGGCGGACCTCCTCAAGCAAATGGGACTGGAAGGGGAGAGGGTCGGGTTCGAAAAGACCTACCTCAGCGCGGCCCGGTGGGAAGAGATAAGGGGCCTGTTACCCCGCATGACGATGACGGACTGCACGGATCTGATGGACCAGGTCCGTTGGATCAAGACCCCCGGCGAGGTGACGCTCCTGGAGGAAGCAGCCAACATTCTGGATGAAGCTTACCTCGAGGTGTTCGCGGCGTTGCAAGAGGGAGATACCGAAAGGGAGATCCACAGCCGCATCATCCAGGGCTGCATCAGCAGGGGCGCCCAGTGGGCCCATGGCATCCTGAATTCCCACCGAAACACCGTCGCCTACGGCGGAGAGGGCGGCATGAAGTTCCGCAAGGGCGATATTATCCGGAACGACTACGTTTCCTACTATCAGGGATACCCCGGCCACCAGTCCCGCACCGTGGTCGTGGGGGAGCCATCGGCGGAGCAGAAGGACACCTACCGGATAATCCTGGACATCTACCGCAGGACCATCGAGCAATGCCAGGTAGGGGCAAAGGCCAGCGACATCCACCGGTTCGCCGCCGAGAGTTTCCGGGAGCACGGCATCCCAGGCCGTCTGGCGCTGGCCGGCCACAGCGTGGGAACCTGGTGGCACCAGCAGGAGCCCTACATTGTCAGCACCGGCCAACACGAGTTGGAGGAGGGCATGGTGCTGGCCATGGAGCCCCACGTCGACTACTGGCACCTACAAGACATGTTCCTGATTACCAAGGAGGGGCCGCGGCTGATCTCACCCCGCTTCAGCACCGATGAGATGCTGGCCGTCGGCTGACGCAGTTCCCAGTGCCAGGGATTGGTAGCGACGATATGCTGGTGGCCAGGGTGTTGCTGCCGGGGGATCGACAGCGCGTCCGAAGCTTCCGATCCAGCAGGGGCTCGGGAGGCATGCCCGGGGGCCGGCTTCATGCGAGGCCGGAAACGGGGCCTTTATGGGCGTCCGAACGGGACCCTGGTCAGACCAGGCTCGCCGGGTCTATCCCGTCGTTGCGGATCCGGAACCGGCGAGTACGAAACCTCTTCCCATACTCGACCAAACCTTGGCCCTCAGGGTTTTCTGCTTCATCCTCCGGAGGCTGGCTCTCGTCTTGGTCCTCAGGTTCGCCCTCTCTATCAGCCGGGGGTTGGCGCAGGCCCGGCTCCACAGGGGGGCCGTCCTCCAAGTAACGTTCGGCGTTGAACCGGCGGATATGAAATCTCCGGGCCCGGGTCAATGCTGGGTTTTCTGGGTACTCCGTGTAAGCGTCGGCCGGGGGCTCTGGAGCGAGTGATTCCGGAGGCTGGTCCTTGCCTGAACCTTCACTGCTATCCGGTTTGCCATCGGTCCGAGGCTCCTCGTCCCCGGTTTGTGGGGGCTCACCCAAATCTGGATACCCCTACGCCATTCCGATTCGATCCTGCAGCTCACGGGGGCCCCAGGGTTTCTTGATGTAGTCCGCGGCCCCCAGTTGCATGCACTCGCGCTCCGAGGCCGCGTCGATCTTGGCCGTCAGGATTATCACCGGGATGGACCAGGTGCTAGGGTTCTTCTTGAGCCTGCGCAAGACCTCGAAGCCATCCACGACCGGCATCATCAGGTCCAGCAACACAAGGTCGGGATTTTCCGACTGAGCTTTGCTATACCCAATCAGCCCGTGCTCGGCCTCGACTACGTCGTAGCCAGCCTGTTTCAGAATCGTAGCTACGACGTTTCTAACCTCGGCCTCATCATCAACCACGAGAATCTTCGGCATACCGGCGATATCTCTCCCAGCAGGCTCCTCACCATATCCCCTCTATGTATTATTTTAGCGATACCGAATATTGAGTTCAATCCAAGACACCGCAAGAGGAGTGACCCGGCTTCAGCTTGGCCACACTCAGCCGTCCTTCAAGCGTCCCCAAGCCTGGGCAAATGGCGTACAATAAGGGCCACATCCCCTGGCCGGAGGCTAGCCCCCGGCCCCGGTAAGAGAATGCGTGAAACAGACGAGCTTCCGGCCATCGACAAGAGCTGCTTCCAAGAGGGGGACCTAGCCCTATTGCTGGACCGCAAAGGCCGGCGTTACATGGTGACTCTGGCCGGTGACCAGGTATTCCACAGCCACCTGGGGCGAATAAACCACTCCCAGTTGATCGGCCACACCGTGGGCGGATGGTACCGAACCGACCGGGGCCACGTGGTGCTGGCGGTTCGCCCCACCCTGGGAGATTTTGTCCGGGAGATGCCCCGCGGCCCCCAGATTATCTACCCTAAAGACCTGGGCAATATCGTCAGCCTGGCCGACATTTTCCCCGGCGCCACCGTGGTGGAAGGGGGGCTGGGCTCCGGCGCCCTCACGGCCGCGCTGCTCCGGGCGGTGGGGGCCGGCGGCCGGGTAATCACCTACGAGGTGAACAAGTCGGTGCTTCCCAGGGCCCTACAGAATCTGGATAAGGTCATCGCCGACCGTTCGAACCTGACCGTCACCGTGGGCGACATCTACGAGGGCATCGCCGAACGAGGCGTGGACCGGGTGGTGCTGGACGTTCCGGAACCATGGCAGGCGGTGGCAACCGTTGGAGACGCCCTGGTGATGGGCGGGATAATGCTGAGCTTTCTCCCCACCATTTTGCAGGTCCACCAACTGGTGCTGGAGCTGGGCCGTGACTCCCGTTTTCAGTTAGTCGAGACAGTGGAGACCCTGCTGCGCTCCTGGCACGTCACCGAACGCAGCGTGAGGCCGGCCCACCGGATGGTGGCCCACAGCGGGTTTCTGACCACCGCGGTGCGGTGCGAAACGCGATCTATTGCCAGCCCGTTCGCGCCCCAATCTTGACCGGGGCAATCCTACTGAATTGGGCACTCAGGAGGGCAATCAGATGGACGTAATGGACCGGGACAATACGGTCGCATTCTTGCGCCAACACGTGAAGACGGAGATGCTGATGAAGCACCTCTACACCGTGGAAGCCGCGATGCGCGGCTACGCCCGCAAGTTCGGCGAGGACGAAGACACTTGGGGCATCGCCGGATTGCTCCACGACTTCGACTGGGAGATCTGTCCCACGCCCGAGGACCATCCAACCTTCGGCGCTCAGATC